>NZ_QREV01000003.1 GCF_003363715.1 Parabacteroides acidifaciens | reverse complement strand
AATGCTGAGAGTTACGGGGGAAACTTTTTTCGACTATCGAAACGGCTGGAAAATCAAGGATTCCTATTACTATATAATGTACGAGACAGGGAGAAAATCTTATTCACTTTTGCAGAATCAACAGCCTATATTTATATTATCATATAATCAGACTTAAAGGATCCATTCAGTCTCTAAAAAAGTAGATAATGCATAGGGCTTATTGTAAAAAACTCCTTTTTCAGATTCGAAAGACATCCAAAACAGAACAAATGTTAATCCACTTTTTTGGCCTCAAAAAGGGACTTTTTCCGCTTTTTGGAGCGTTTTCAACAATTACGACCGTCCTCTTTGCCATTGTGACCGTGCTAATGTGTAGTGCACTCGGCACCTCGCGAAGATTAGCACGGTCGTAATGGCGATTTGGACGGTCGTAATTGGAAAAAGGACCGTTGTAAGGGCAAAAAAGACCCCTAATTTCCTTGAGATATTCGGAACGCCGTCCGTTTTATTTTCAAATATTCGATTCTCCGGGAGTTAAGCTTTATCACTTTGCCAGTGTTTCCGGTTTTCGGCAATCAAAAAGGACACTTTTAAGAAAGACCTCCGCAGCTCATCCGGACTATTGTCGGAAAAGAAGGCTAAATACTTGAAAAAAGTCAATTCAAAATGGACTGACTTTTCGGATGAAATAGAAAAAGGGTCAAAAAAGGGGGTTATTGTATTATTTTCATTTTAAAGCTTCATCTGGTTGACTTAACCAAATCACATCCCGCCTTCAGTTTGAAGGTACCAGGTCCAACCATTAATTTGAATCTGCAGGGCTTGCCACAAATCGGAGGAGGAAGAAGAGTCGGCAAAGAAAAAGACGATTTTGTATTCATCCTCACGGTCAAGATATTCCTGTACCTTCCGGCTGTAACCTTCCATTGCGGTCATGGCAAGGTAGTCGATCAGGTTGATATCGAAGACCTTCTTTCCGGTTGCCTTTTCGGTCACAGTAAAACGGGTATGCCGGTCCTCCATGAGGCGCATCGTGTTTAGTTCGACCACTGCTGCCGAAGTATTCTTTTGTTCTTCATAATAAGGCCGGTAACTCAAGGCATCGTCGTCCAGCAACGAATTGTCGTACGCCATATAACCGTTCGACTCGACAATTTCATAGCTATAATCATTCACATTCAAGTTCCAGGTTCCGGAGGAACTGTTATCTGCTTTCCCTTGGGAATATCCTTGAAACACGAAGCGCACTTTGTTCGTATTCTTTATCAGGCTTATTACTTCCGTCTGATTTGTCTTCCCGGTAAACTCTACATGGTTAATCCCGCCATGCCAAAGCGGTTCCAGTTCCTTGTCAATAATACGGGACTGTTCACGTTTCAGCTTCAGTTTCATTTCTGTAATATCAGACTCTCCCTTTGCGGAGGCAATGTCGTACGAGTTATGCGCACCTGCCCACGCCAGAAACTGGTATTCCCCGACAGGCAGTTTGACTTCCATCCGGTAATTACCCGTAGCCAACGCATCGCCCTCCTCCGTTTGCCGGAACAGGAATTTGCCATCTTTATCGAAAACATAAAGCTCCACCTTATCCACTTGGGTATAGAATGCATCCGTAAAAAGCATATTATAGTCGTATTTAAACTGGACATATAAACTACATTCCGGCATTTCCTCCCGGACACATGAGGTCATGAAACTGACGACAGCGAAAAAAGTCAGCAAAGCGATGTTACGTATCAGGCTTTTTGAGTTCATATTTCTATTCTTTCTATTTTTGAGGGAAATACTAAAGTGAAGTTGCGGGAGACAAGCTCTCCCACAACTCCTCAAACAAAACTAAAGCAAGCAAATAGGTCCAAAAAATTAAAATTCTTCTACTTGTTTATACCATGTCCACGGGTTGACATTGATTTGGATAGACAGCCAGTTACCACCATCTTCATCCGGATCTTTTGGGCTTGGCTCCGGAATCGTAGGATATCCCGGGTGATTAAACTTACTGACTGAGATATCGTAATAAGAGTTACGGACTACTCCAAATTCTCCTAATGCATTAACAATCTCATTTGTATCATCATGTCTGATCATGGCTCTGTAGTAACAGACTCCTCCTACATAATAAGTAAAACTGCCGACTGTTCTTGCCCGAGTCGGAGTATTTAGTATATCTTCTTGCCTACCATTAAACTCCAGCATTGCAGTTTCTATTCCAGCTTCGTCATCAGGTATAGTTATTTCATTGAAGCCTAAATCTACCAAATATTTATTAAACGCATTGGTTAGTGGCATCGGAACAACGCCTCCATTAGCATTAACCTTTGCTGTCAACTCTGTTTCAATCCAAGCCTTTAATGTCTCAAATGTATAATAACCAGTATTGATGTACATCCAGTCGGCATCATCTTTTTGGCGACCTGTAGTCTCTTTATTCGGTAATTCATATTCATTCGGGATAAAATTTATTTTGAACAATACATGTGTCGTATAAGCATGCACATTATTTATTGAATCCTGTGTATTTTCAAGACAATATTCGTCTGTATCGCTCTCTTTCCATTCCAAGCCCTTATCTTCTGCATAGACATTGTATTCTTCACTATCTTGCGTATTATAATTAGGGTCTATTCTGTAAGAACCTAATTTATAATCGTCAAACGGTGTACGGAAACCACCTCCATTTTCTTCAAACCATGTTGGAAGTCTTTTTGAAACAGGAAAATACTTTTTATTTGTGACATTCAAGAGCCATCCGCCATTCTCAAGTTTAATCTCAGCCTTAACCTCATCATCAGCAATCGGATTAATTTCAACATGCACTTTTGCAACTACGCGGTCGAGCTTGATAGACAATGGAGCTTTCTCAGCCAAATCAGCAGTTTTATAAAGCGTCAAATCCGAATCAACGCCGTCAGATTTTGAAGGTTCCAGGCCTCCTTTAGCATTTGTCATCATAAAGCCATCATTCTCATTTGATATTATAGACGCGTCTTCCTTTATAGCCTTATTAATAATGCTATACGTTTTCCCTGAAGTAGATTCTTTACTTGGAAATTCTGAGGAAGGATTTGCAACTATCAAAATACGTTTGGAAGTTGCCGGTACCTGAAAGGCTTCTCCAATTCCCACAGCTTGTCCATTTACAAGTCCTGCCTGATCCAGCGTTAATACAATATCAGCAGTCACTAAAGGATCTGAATCAGCGTCAAAGAAAATCGCTCTGACTTCCTTTATTGTCGATTCCGCCTCCGTCGCATTTTTAATCGGATCCGAATTCAATACACGCGTCGAACGCGTTGAAGGAGTGATCACCCTTAAAGACACCCACGCGTCCCCTTTGGGGTCTGTGACGATTCCACTATCGTCTCCCCCTGAGTCGATGTCGTCTTTACTACATGCGGCTAATAGCATTGCCGCCGATGCAAACATCAAAAAAAACTTCGTTTTCATTTTTCTACAATTTAAATGTTATTAATTAACTCTCTCTTATCTATTCTACTAATTCACAGACATCCCCGCTTGGGAGATGTATATCTTTATTCTTTTTACCGTACTGCCGCTTGTCGATGTTTTCGGATTGTGAACGGTTGTCAGATAGACAATCCCGTTTCTCGCCCCACCGCGGTTCGGCTGTACTTCAATATATATTCTTCCATTGTCCACCACGATATGCTCCGTATCATTCCGGTCACTTCCCGAAATTGCCGGTCGCAGCTTTATCCAGTCGGCTCCGTCTTCCACATCTCCGGACAGACAGTAATAATTCATAATCTGAACTTTTGCATTCGTATTCTCTTCCGGTATATATTGCAACACATCGCCTGCCGCAGAAATCATATCCCGCTGCCTGATATGAATCTGTTTTTCCAGATTTCCTAACTTCAGCGTGACGTATGCATTATGCTTCTTTACTCCCTCCAAGGATTGATTGTCTTCGTTCCATTGCAGCCAATTCCGAACCAAAACATCAACCGGAGTTATCCGGGGACTGGAGGCATTATTTTCTTTTATCGGAATCGTACTATTGCCCGGAGCCAGGGCAAATGAATATTCGACTGAATCCCGATTGGCCATTATGGCATTGGAATTCGGGAAGTTCACCTGGCAATCCGTCGATATCTTAAAAGCCTCCAAAGTCGTAGAATCGCGGGTATAAGCAATAAATACAGAGTTACTCACCGCCAGATAATAGTCATTATTGGCCATGATTTCGTAAGAATCCGTATCGTCCACCAATATCTCGAAGTTGAGATCCGTATTGGAAGCTTTAGACGCTTTGGCATCAGCCACAGTATCATAGCCCGGCCCCTTGACCGTTTTAATGATAAACTTGTACGCACGGTTACGAAGGATATTCAGTGGCTGCAAAGCATTGTCCACAAGCGCCATCTTGTAGTAAAATTCCTTACTGTTCTTATCCTTGTCCGTATAGGTTCCCTGGATAATCATATAGGGTTTGCCCTGTTGGTCGAACTCATACAGGTAGACCGGACTTTTCTCCGTACTTTGTCCTCCCGACACCGCCTCGGCCACTGCCAAGGGGGAAGAATAAGACGCATCGACCTGATATTCTGTCCGGTTACCCGTATTATCCAGTATAGAGCCATCTAAATTGTGCAACAATCCTTGCAAGGGGACGTTGACAATTGCCGTTATCCCTTTCAACTTAAAGTTTGTGGCATTATTGGCCACCGACATTTTAGCGACTGCCCGGATTAGCTGCAAGGAAGTACCATCGCTGTTTTCTATTTTTATGTCCTCGTCTATCCGGTCCACCTCCAATGAGGCACTCATCGAAAAAAGTTCACCGAAACCGCTATACGGAATACCTAAAAACGGCGAGGAAGCCAATGGCACAGTCCGCAAATTCCGGCATACCTGGGACAAAGAGGCGGAAGCTAACCGGGATGACAAATTACTTTCATCAAAATCATACACTGTCGCGTCGTCACCATAGCAGAAATGGCTTGGCGGATTAGCCAATATCAGCAGCTGATATTTACTGCCGGCAGGCTGTTTGGTCAACACCACAAATCTTTTTCCTGCTGATGACTCATAGGCCTGCACTGCCTCAACAAAGGTAGCACTACCGCCATTTCCCTTGAAGACAAGCACCCAAGGTGTCATCCCTACCGTATTTTCATCATTCACCCCCTTGGTTGAAGGAATCGGATATGAGTTCGCACGGGCAAAGATTTCAACCCGCACCTTGCCATCCGACGTCTCCCCGCCATCCGGACGCCCGGATGACAAGACCTCGTTTTCGCAAGCCGCCATCAGCACGAGTAACATCATGCAGAGAAGGTTGATAATATGTTTTGTCTTTTTTCTCATTTTCTTACACATCTGATTGAATAGCCGAAATGGGCACTCATTGATTTAGGCGCTGGCGACGCGTAGTTGAGTTCCATACTCCAAATATTGCCGAATGGCGTACCGGTCTCTCTTGGAACGTTTTCAACCATTACTATGTTTGTCCACCCGGGTGCGACGGACGAAGACCAGTAATATCCGGTTTCGCCGGCATATTCCAGACTGCCGTCTTGGTGCCACCTTCTCCCCGCCGCCGGGAAAAAGACGGAAGCATCGGTCGTAGGATTAAACAACAGCGTACCCCCGAAAGCGGCATTCGCATTATACAGAGAAACACCATTATAAGCAATTGTCTTGCCAGTTCCCCTTTCACTTCCGTTAAGCATCGTTCCAGTTTTAATCGGTCGCCGGTCGAAGAAGCCATCGGCATAATATCCATACTTCACATTCTCCAGGATTTGGGGTTTATACAGTACTGTCCTCATGCTCACATCGTAAGGCATTGTAGAAGTATATGAACTGCCATCCCCCTGCATCGGTTCCTGAAAAAGAGACATTCGCCAATCAGACTGGTTTACCTGGTCTGCATACGTGTTACTATTCACCGCAATCCGATCGACCGGTCCATCCGTAGGACGACGATAGCCATCAGGACAGATTTCGTAATAATCTTCAAACTTTATCCCCTCCTTAGGGCTCCATAAAGGAGGCGATGATATATAGGATATACTCCAGCCATCTATAATCCAGGGCGGGACAGAACTACTATTCACCGGATAATAGGCACGGAGGGCCAATTCCGGATTGCTAACCGGTAAGCCCCATTGGAAATGCGCTCCCACCTGGGTCGGATATTTGACAAAATCAACCGAAGTTCCCAGATTTTCTTTATCAATGCTGATCCAAGGCTGCTTCGTCTCCGGATTATCCCTGAAAACTTTTGCCGTCAGGTTATAAGGAGAAAACTTCGCCCCATACCCACTTCCGGAACTTCCGCTCCGCATCAGATAATCCGCTTCTCCACCCTGCCTCACATACAGCCTGGTCTTCACATCATTTCCGCTATCTACATAGGTAACTTCCACCGCTCCATATCTGGGAACGCCAGTGGTGTTTTCCTTTTTGAGTCCAATCCGGAAGTAGATACGACTTTTTCCTGTTACCTCATATCCGTTTTCCTCTTTATAAGCATTCGGTATGACAGGATAATCCTCTGCATCACCCGGAGAGTCTGTCCCTATTGTCGGGTCAAAACTGGGAGTCGAACTTATAATGATAAAGTCCCTGTATTTCTCCGGAACGGTAGCCTTCCACGTATTCCAGTAACTATAGCGGTTCCCGCTAATCACCCGCTCACCAGTCTCGTTATCGGCAAAAAAAGCTCCGACATACGGATGTGACCATTGGCTTTTCTCACTATTTACGACAAAATCGGGGCGCTTCCCTTCCTGCTTGACGTGGACAAAGATTGTCCTTGTCAGCGGATTCTTCATCTCCAATACGCTGTCCGCATTCAGGGAATAGCTGTCGGCTGCTGTCAGACGAACCTCATACGTTGTTTCGCCTATCGTATTGGGACGGTCCAGCAGGATATCCATATAGCCGGCCCCCGTAACCGGATTGTATAAAAACCGCTCATCCTTGTTCGGGCTCCACGACTGGGTGGATAAAGCGTTGAAAATGGTATTTGCATCCAAATTCTCCCCTGAATCTACATTTCTCACTGTGTTTTCCACCCTCACCACCGGCATATTGGACCAGAAGGAGATACGCGCGCCGTTAAAATCGGTGATGCGGACATCTGTTTCCGAGACATTCAATATCCGGTTGCCTGCTATATCCCACTCGTTATCGGTCGAGCCCCACTCCGAAGCTTCGATATTGACATCCAAAGACTCGCGGATAATGCCAGTCAGATCCAGTTTCGTATTGATCGGAAGACTGTAATTCACAGGAGAAGAAGATATCTTCAATTTGGCAGAAGGCGGATACTTCTCTTTCATATTGATGGTGAAAGTCACCGCCTGCATTTCGTCATCTTTCGTTTCCAGCTCATTGGCCGGCAAAATAACGCGGCTTACCCGCTTCGCCCATGTCGCTCCTGTGACAGAAGAAGTCGTATCCGCAATATATTTTGTATCCCGGGAGAACTTACGGGTAACGGAATGGTTGACGGACGGCCCGTTATAATGAGCGGTCAGCGGCACTAAATCCGGTACTCCGCTAAAGGTTACGCCCTCGAAATAATTGTCGAAATCAGCTTCGGCTTCCACTGCCACCAAGACGGCGTCAAACCGCACGCCGAGCCGGTCAAGCTTCAATTGAAGCAAGGAGACAGATGTCCCGTCACTCAATTTCGCCCCTTGGTTTTCTGGCAGAATCGTAACATTCTTGATTTCCTGTATCATAGGAATGATCCGGTCGGAAGTAAAGAAGCGTTCCGGATAAGCGATACTGTTCAAATCGGCATACTTGGAGATTCCATCCAACCGGATTCCGATAATATTATCGTCCGGTTCATTGGCCAAAAAGACAAAATCATACTTCCCGGCGATAACAGGATGCCGGATAATATCCCCCTCCGATGTATTATAACGTATGTTCGAGATGCAATCTTGCGTATTAATATCGAAAGTCAGGATACGGAGTGTTTCAATCGTATAATCTTCTGGACTGCCTGCATGTGTAGCACTCTGGCTTCCCATCCCCTGAATCTCTATAAACGAACCGTTAGCCTTGCGATCGATGAGACTTTCATCCACACAGGAAAATAGTACAAATAAGAATAAAATGCCAATTATGTTTTTATACACCATATACTCTACACATTAGTCAAAAGGACTCCACACCTGCTACCTATACGGCAGGTGAAATATTAATAATACTTGATGATGTTACGGAATTATTTCCCCGATCTCCCCTAAAACAACAATGTATCCTAAAGTAAATTGAAATCATTCATCACACTGCAAATATCCATAAATAGAGTAGAATAAAAAAGGATATATATTTCTGATGCTGAAAACGTTTTTTTCAAAATACGACTAATTATGTTGTAAAGAAATAGTTGTTTCGCTAAATGTAAACAATAGGGTAAAAACAAAGCGACTATTTGCAGTATTCGTGTGTTTGTCAGAAATAAGGTTTCAAATATCGCAACTGGCAATCATTGAGATGAGAGCCAATGATTGCCAATGCCTCGGCCGGTTATTATATTTTGGAAGTAAAATCTCTCTTCCCTTTGAACATACGATAAATGCGGACATAGATGTTGTAAGCCGGTTGGATAATTTCCAATATCGGCAACCAGGCAGTCAACGTTTTTTGCTGTAATAACAGAGCTGCTTTCCGCATGACGACAGCTTTTGTAGTGAATCGGAGAAGCAACAGCAAGCCGGCCAACACCGAGATCAGCCAGTTTCCTAAAAGCCCGATGATGAATGTGGCGGCAGTCGCAGCAATGAAAAGCAGATTACTATAATTCTCCATCCTGTAAAAGGCCAAAGAAGTCCCTTTGTAGTAGCGCTGTGTGGCGGCGCGGGACACTTTCATCTCTTTCCAGATGCCGATGTCTTCTATTTTTTCCATTTCCGTGATGGAATCTGCTTTGTATTGCACCTGTGTGTTGGTCCTGGTAGCCGCTTCATTGATAAACAGATCATCGGCTCCGGCATGGAGGTTCAAGGATTTCGAATAGCCTTTATGGGCAAAGAACAGCTCCTTGCGGTAGGAAAGATTCCGTCCGTTTCCGGTAAAAGGATGTCGGGCAAGGGCGGAAGACAGCATTTGCAGACCGCTTGTCAGGTTATCATAAGCAATAAGTTTATGAAGCAGCCCTTCTGTATGGCGGTAAGCACAAAAGCCTAACACGATCTCGGTTTCCCGGTTATAAGTGCCCGCCATTGTTTTGATCCATTTCGAACTAAGCGGACGACAATCGGCTTCGGTAAAAAGCAGGATGTCGTGACGGGCTGCCTTTATCCCCATTGTAAGCGCCAGTTTCTTATGGCTCAGGTAGTGGGTATCGACAGGAACATATGTATAATAGAGATGTTTATATTCGTTGGAGAAGAGTTTCAGGATATCTTCACTGTCTGCGTCGGAACCGTCGTTAACCACGACCACTTCATAATCCGGATAGTCCTGCGTCAGCAAAACAGGCAGGTTCTTACGTAAATTCTCCGGCTCGCCATGTGCATAGACAATGACGGAAACAGGCTCGACTTCCCGATCCGTCGTCACCCGTTCTTCCCTTTCCGCTTTCTTTGCCGCCCGCAACGGACGCGCGTATGTGACCAGATAATAAAGTAACTGGATAAGAAACAGCCCGGCCGTTATTCCGACCAGGCTTAGTTCTATATAATTAAATGTAAATAACTCTTTTATCATTTATCCGGAATTTGTGCAAAGGTAATAGAAATACTTTTACAACGTATCCGAATAGTACGCTTTCGGCAGTTTCCGACAGTTGTATTGGGAAGCCATTACTTCGCCGTAAGCGCCGGCAGAACGCAGGGCGATCAGGTCGCCGCGATGCGCACGGTTCAGTTCGACATCTTTGCCGAATACATCGGATGATTCGCAGATAGGGCCTACAACATCGTAAACTTCTATCTCTTCATCGTTAGTGATGTTTTCCATGCGGTGATACGCGTCGTACATGGCCGGACGGATCAGTTCGGTAAAACCGGCATCCAGGATGCAGAACTTCTTCGTTTCGCCCACCTTAACATACAATACTTTGGATATCAGCGAACCGCACTGCGCCACGATCGAACGGCCCGGCTCGAAATGAACCTGCTGTCCGGGACGGAGTTGCAACAGTTTGTTGAATACGGCAAAATAGTTGTCGAAAGCAGGAACAGGCAAATGGTTCGGATGATAGTAGTCGATACCGAGGCCGCCACCGAAGTTCAGGTTTTCGACCTTCAAGCCACGTGCTTCCAGCTCCTCCTGTATCTCGTTGACACGAATCGCCAGGCCACGGAAAGCAGCCATATCTGTGATCTGTGAACCGATATGGCAATGGATACCGATCAGTTTGACGTGTTTCAACTGGGCTACCAAATCCAGCACTTGTCCGAGTTGGCTCAGGTTGATACCGAACTTATTCTCCTTCATCCCGGTCGTGATTTTGGCATGCGTATGGGCGTCCACTTCCGGATTGATACGGAGGGCGATAGAGGCGACTTTGTTCTTGGCAGCTGCCAGTTCATCCAGAACCTCCAATTCGGCAGCCGACTCAACATTGAAGCAGTAAATATCATTGTCCAATCCTAAGTTGATTTCCCAGTCTGCCTTACCGACACCGGCATAAACGATCTTGCCGGCCGGAAAACCTGCATCCAATGCAGCCTGTATTTCACCGCCACTGACGCAATCCGCTCCCAGTCCATGCTCTGCAATAACAGAGAGGATGCGGGGATTGGCATTTGCCTTCACTGCATAGTGGACATGATAGCCATACTTTCCGGCTTCGGTTGTCACCATATTGAGCGTCTCTTTCAACAGATCAATATTATAATAATAGAAAGGCGTCGTAAGCGCCTTGAACTGGTCTATTGGGAATGTTCCTTTGAGCATATTATGATATAAATTATATAAAGATAAATAAGGGCAGTCTGAATAGGCCGCCCTTATAGAAATATTTAGTTGTTGAATAAATGATCGCTTAACGCTTGCAGTGCTCTCTTCTTGTCGGAGGCTTTAACAAGGAGCGAGACGTTGTAGTTACTGCCGCCGTACGAAATCATTCGTACCGGAACATCTTTCATTGCCTGAACGATGCGGGCTTCGAAACCGACGTTGTCCCATTCCAGGTCGCCGACAACACAGACGATCACCATATCTTCGTCTACGGTAACCGTTCCGTATTTCTTCAGATCGTCCACGATTTCTTCCAGATGTTTGCGACTGTCGATTGTTACGGAAACACCCACTTCGGAAGTCGTCACCATGTCGATCGGAGTCTGGTAATTTTCGAAGATTTCGAATACCTTACGCAGGAAGCCTGTTGCCAACAGCATACGGCCGCTCTTGATCTTGATGGAAGTGATATTGTCTTTTGCGGCAACCGCTTTGATTTTACCTTTTTCCGTCGCGTTGGAGATCATGGTTCCCGGAGCTTCCGGTTGCATGGTGTTCAGCAGGCGGACAGGGATGTTGTTCAACTTGGCCGGCAGGATGCAAGTCGGGTGCAGGATCTTGGCGCCGAAATAAGCTAATTCTGCCGCTTCTTCAAAGTGCAGGTGACGCACCGGAGATGTTTTCTCGACGATACGCGGATCATTATTGTGCATGCCATCAATATCTGTCCAGATCTGGATCTCTTCAGCGCCGATAGCCGCACCGATCAGGGAAGCACTGTAGTCGCTACCGCCACGTTGCAGGTTGTCGATTTCGCCGTAAGCATTGCGGCAGATGTAACCTTGTGTGATAAACAGGTCGGCATCCTTATGTTCGTTCAGCAGTTTGACGAGCTTTTCTTTGATATATACGGGATCCGGTTCTGCATTCTTGTCCGTGCGCATATAGTCCAATGCCGGAATCAGGACGGAGTTTACTCCGCATTCGTTCAGGTAGAGGTTCATCATGCCTGTAGAGATCAGTTCGCCCTGAGCCAGGACAACCTTTTCTTCAAACAGCGTGAACAGGTCCTTTGTGAATGTACGGATATGATCGAAATGAGTTTTTATCAGTTCTTTGGCCTTCTGCTTATATTCGTCGGTGCTGTAGAGTTCTTCAATATGGCCGTAGTATTTCTGAGCCAGTTTATTGATGACCTCGTTCGCTCCGTCAGGGTTTTTCTTGTACAAGTAATCCGAAATTTCAACCAATGAGTTGGTTGTACCGGACATGGCAGACAATACTACAATGTTACGCTCTCCCGTAATCAGTTTTGCTACACCTTTTATTCTCTGTGCAGATCCCACAGAAGTACCGCCAAACTTTAAAACTTTCATTTTCTTTTACTATATTAATTTGTTCTTCTTCGCTTTAAATGCGTGTGCAAAGTTACATAAAAAATTATTCTCCCACATCACTCAGGCAGGCATTCTCGCATTTTACTATACGCGCGGGATAATTATGTACTAACGTATAGTTGTGAGTCGTCATAATGACAGCCGTTCCTTTTCGGCAGATGTCGTGCAGAAGCTGTACGATCTGTCCGCTTGTTTCCGGGTCCAGATTACCGGTAGGCTCGTCGGCCAGAATCAAGACCGGATCGTTCAGCAGGGCGCGGGCGATCACGATACGCTGCTGCTCGCCACCCGAAAGTTCGTGCGGCATCTTATAGCCTTTGTCCTGCATGCCGACCTGAGACAGCACGTCATTGATCCGTTCGGTTATCTCGCTCTTCTTTTTCCATCCGGTAGCCTTCAGGACAAATTCGAGGTTTTTGTTTACCGAACGGTCGGTCAGCAATTGGAAATCCTGAAAGACGATGCCTAACTTCCTGCGAAGGTAAGGAATGTCTTTCCGCTTCATCTTGCAGAGGTTATAGTCCAGCAGCCATGCATCCCCGCGTTCAATGGGAATTTCGCAGTACAAGGATTTCAACAGGCTGCTCTTGCCGGAACCTACTTTTCCGATCACATACACAAATTCTCCGTTATGGAGCGTGAAGGAGGCGTCGTGAAGGATCACATTCTCTTCACGGCAGATTTCCACATTATCCAGTTTGAGCAGGGTTGTCTCTTCCATTGCTGTTATCCTTTATGTCTGCTTTTCAGTTCGCGTGCGAGGTCTTCGATGCGAAGTCCTTTGCTCGTCAATAATACGATCAGGTGATAGATCATGTCGGCAGCCTCGTAAACAAGCCTGTCGTCAGTTCCGTTGGTCGCTTCGATAACGGTTTCCACCGCTTCTTCGCCGACTTTCTGTGCCATGCGGTTGATGCCTTTCTGGAACAGGGTTGTCGTGTAGGAACCTTCCGGCATTTCCTGGCGGCGCTGTTCGATGAAGTTCTGCAGATATTTGAGGAACATGATGTCTTCCACATTCTTCTCACCAAAACAAGTATCGGCGCCTGTATGGCATACAGGACCGGCCGGAATGGCCTTGATCAGCAAGGTGTCGTTGTCGCAATCGACTGCGATGTTGACTACCTGGAGTGTGTTTCCGCTTGTTTCACCCTTCATCCAGAGACGGTTTTTCGTACGGCTGAAGAATGTTACTTTACCGGTAGCCTTTGTTTCTTCGTAAGCTTCTTCGTTCATAAAGCCCAACATCAATACTTTGTTTGTGTTGTTGTCCTGAACGATGGCGGGAATCAGCCCGCCCATTTTTTCAAAATCTAATTTCATCTTTTATCTGACTATTATATTGTTCTTAATTCATTCGTGTGCGTCTCCCTGTCCCTGGGCATCCGTTTCCAGTTTCATGGGCATGAAACTAAAGTTTCACGGGCATGGAACAAAAGTTTCTTCTATATGAAACAGGCATTCCCAGCCGTGGGCTTCAGAGACGGACGTTGATTCCCTCCTCACGGAGATACTGCTTCAAAGTGCCTATTCCGATCTCCCCGAAATGGAAAACGCTTGCCGCCAATGCTGCATCCGCCTTTCCGAGAGCGAAAGTGTCACGGAAATGTTCCATCTTTCCTGCTCCACCCGAAGCAATGACCGGGATATGCAGGTTGTCGGCCAGCGTCGACAGCGCCTCGTTGGCGTAACCGTCTTTCACGCCGTCGTGCGTCATGCTGGTGAACAAGATTTCGCCCGCCCCCAAACTTTCCGCTTCGGCAGCCCATTGGAACAAATGCTTCTCCGTCGGGATGCGTCCTCCGTTCAGGTAACAAAGCCAGTCGCCGTTCTCGAAATTGGCATCGATGGCAACTACGCATACCTGGCTGCCGAAGTTTTTTGCAATCTCTTCGATCAGTTTCGGGTTACGCAGCGCAGCCGAGTTAATGGAAACCTTATCAGCTCCGGCACTCAACAGCCGGTCCACATCTTTCATCTCGTTGATGCCGCCGCCAACCGTAAAAGGAATGCTGATATTAGCCGCTACCTTTTTCACCAATTCCGTAAACGTTTTACGTCCTTCGTGCGAGGCGGTTATATCCAGATAAACCAATTCGTCGGCTCCCTCGCGGCTGTATTGTGCGCCCAGTTCGACCGGGTCGCCGGCATCGCGGAAGTTTACGAAATTGATTCCTTTGACAGTCTTTCCATCTTTTATGTCCAAACAGGGGACTATTCTTTTGGCAAGCATATATAATCGTTGTTTTTATCAGGTGAAGCGGATCAGATCTTTCAGCTGTATCTTCCCTTCGTAAATCGCTTTACCGAAGATAACAGCCGGAATACCCGCCTCAGCCAGTTTCTCAATATCTTGTATGGAACTGACCCCTCCGCTGGCTATCAGACAGAGAAAAGGTATTTGTTCCCGTATTTCTTTATAAAGGTCGATCGCAGGACCTTGCAACATGCCGTCGCGGCTGATGTCCGTACAGATCGCTTTCGTGATTCCTTTGTCGTAATAATCCCGGATAAAGGGGATCAACTCCTTGTCGGTCGTTTCCTCCCACCCGCTTATTGCGATCTTTTTATCTTTGGCATCCGCTCCGAGGATAATCTTCTCCGGACCGAACTTCGTGATCCAGGAAGCGAACACTTCCGGGTTCTTTACAGCGATGCTTCCGCCCGTAACCATCTGTGCGCCGCTCTCGAAAGCGATCTCGAGGTCGCCATCCTGCTTCAGTCCGCCGCCGAAATCGATAATCAGCGATGTGCGGGTCGCCACGCGTTCCAGTGTCCGGTAATTGATGATCCGTCCCTGGCGCGCGCCGTCAAGGTCTACCATATGCAAACGGCGGATGCCATGATCTTCAAACATCTTGGCAACCTCCAAGGGATCTTCGTTATACACTTTCTTGGTGTCGTAATCACCCTGCGTGAGACGAACGCATTTGCCGTCGATCATATCTATAGCCGGAATCAACTCTATCATATCAGCTTACAGTTTTAAAAAGTTACTCAATATAACCTCACCAACCGAACCGCTCTTTTCCGGGTGAAACTGGGTCGCATAGAAATTATCTTTATGCAGAGATGCACTGAACGGAAGGATATATTCGGTCGTAGCTGCGGTATAATCATTCACAGGTACATAGAAACTATGTACGAAGTAAACAAATTTGTTCTCCAATTGCTTGTTGAACAGCCCGTCTTTAACATCCGTAATCGTATTCCATCCCATGTGCGGAACCTTGTCCGTATGTTTTTGCGGAATAAAACGCTTGACCTCCGTATCGAAAATGCCCAGGCAATCGGCGTCTCCTTCTTCCGAATGGCGACACATCAACTGCATACCCAGGCAAATGCCTAAAACCGGCTGCTTCAATCCTTTTATGATCGCATCCAGTTTATGTTCTTTCAGGTGATCCATTGTAGTCTGGGCTTCACCAACGCCCGGAAAGATTACTTTATCCGCTTTACATAGCAGTTCCGGATCTGCCGTGACAGTTGCTTCGACTCCCAGCCTTTTCAGTGCATAACTTACGGAGTAGATATTTCCGGCATTATATTTGATAATGGCGACATCCATTGTTGCTCCCTTTTTTATATTGAGCTGCAAAACTAACAAATTATCATGACATATAGATGTATGCTTTATGAAAAGTTGCAGAATAGATGCTATTTGTGATAAACTGCAGAGTTCGTCCAAAGAATGCGAACCTGTCATGATGATTTCGGTGTGTTTGTCAAAGTACCCAGATTTGTAGGGGGATGCGTCAAAAGCCCCATTTATAGCGTGACACATCCCCCTTTCTTAAAATCTTAGAATTGCCGATACGGCCTGCCTATATGGCAGTATTAATAATACCCTTCATTTTGAGCCTCCTCTGGAGATGGTTTTGGCGACAGGCGGTCGATATGATTCTGCGGGATCGGACGAAGTTTGTGATATTCCTTTATGTTAGGAGCGGCATCCGGATTAAATTTCTTCACACGTTCGTACAAAGTCTCCGTACGTACCAAATCTTCCCAACGGTTCATTTCGCCATAAGTCTCACGGGCACGTTCATCCAGCATGAAATTGATAAAATCATTACTCAAATCAGCAGAAGTTACCAGCATAGCCTTTTCGGTTGAACCGGCTACATCAGCCATATTGCCACCGTCGACCTGCCACCATTCCTGCGGTTTTGCTTCACCTTCCTTATAGGCGGCACGCTTGCGAACGACATTTATCAATTCTGCAGCTTTCTCAAAGTTCCCCTTACGGCCATAAGCCTCGGCTGCAATCAGATAAGTTTCACCCAGACGCATACGAACAAAGTTACGCCCTCCCTGTTCATAGTTCATATCCGGACGTTGCGTATCCAACCATTTTTTCAGGCAAGGGAAATAGTGGTTCGTATTCTCATCCACCGGAATCAGGGTATAACGGCACTTGGCAATATCCAACTGCATTAGACGATCTTTTGCCTTGTCAATCACAGCACCTTTATAATCCTTTGCTCCATAATATTTCGGAATAAAATAAGCAGCTGTATCACCCAATGTGAACTTCGGTTTACCAACTAATTCAGCAGGAGTTTCATACAACAAATCGTTGGTGGTCTTACCGTTTTCATCCACATAATAATATTTATCTTCCCATACAGGGATAGAGGATTCTTTATTTGCATAGAATACCCAGCTGAACATTTTATACATACGGGAATCGTTCAGGTGATCGAACAGTTCGGTCTGTAAATAAGGAGTCGGCTTCACACGTTTCCAAGCACGTCCCTGTTGAAGGTCACGCTGTAATCCCGGTAACTTTTCATAAGTCGGAACCCAATACAAGTGCATCTTGTTTCCTTCAGAGCCATTAAACAACACATCGTTTGTAAACTCGACACCCCAGATTGTTTCAGATGATACTTTCTGCCTGTCCTGGTCGATAGTAGACAGATAATCGGCTTCCAATGCAAACTTTCCGGAGTTGATTACCGCTTCGGCAAAATAAGCCGTGCTATCCATATCGGTGGGCTGTTGTCCACGTTGGTCTTTTACGGCACTCCCTCTTGTCAGATAAACCTTTGAGAGCAAATTGGCTGCTGCCCATTTAGTGGCACGACCACGATCCGGCTGCATGGCAACATCGGGTAAGACATCAAATGAATAACGCAGATCGTTAATGATAAATGCATACAGATCGGCAACCGAAGCACGTGGAAAATCAGTTATAATCTGGGAAACATTTCCCTCGCTCAATAAAGGGACACGTCCGAACTGCTGAACCAGGTCAAAATAGAAATAAGCACGCATAAAACGCAATTCACCTTCACGGGACACTTTCTCGGCATCCGTCATATCTCCCACTTCCGGCAGATACATCAAAGCCGTATTGGCACGTGTGATCCCTTTAAATGCATTTTCCCAGAATTCATATAACATCCCGAAAGAAGAATTCAACTGGTTACTATACTTGTTAAAAGCATCCTTATTGCCGCCATCGGCACCTTCCCATACATAATCCACACCATATTCGGTCAAGCAATAATAACGTTCGCCCCCGACATACCAACGCATGGTCGAATAAACGCCATTCACAGCTGTTTCAATACCTGTCTTTGTTTCCAGATAGTCATACGAAACGCCGCTGACAACCTTTTCGTTCAGGAACGATTCGCACGACACACCGGCTACTGCCAATAAAGACAACACACTATATTTTATTATATTCTTCATAATATCGTCTATTTATTAATGTTAGTACTATTAGAAACTAAGGTTTACGCCAAAAAGATAAGTTCTCGGCATCGGCTCGTTGAAGTCACCGCCACTTTCCGGGTCCGTACCTGAATAGCTTGTAAACACGTAGGCGTTCTGCACGGTGGCATACACACGAAGTTTCTGGACACCCATACTCTGCAACAAAGTCTTCGGCAACGTATATCCTAAAGTCACCTGCCCGATTCTAAGGAAAGATGCATCTTCTTTATAAAGAGAGGATATGTAGTTCGGATTTTCGTAATCAATATTCGGACGCGGAGCCTCATTACTGCGATTACTGATCGGATTACCGTTTTCGTCTTCACCAATAATACGCCAATAATTGACCTTTGCACCGTTATAACGTCCGTTCAAACTCCATCCCCGATCAAAAGATTTTGTTTGTCCGAAGGCTCCATTCAGGAAAAAGTTAAAATCAAAATCCTTATAATTAAAATAGTTGCTCATGCTTAAGTTCACAGTCGGATCTTCATGTCCCAGGATAAAGCGATCTTCAGAAGTGATCTTATAATCTCCGTTACGATCGACAATCTTGATATCACCCGGTTTAAAAACTCCTCCCCATTTTTCCAGTTCGGCGGCATCTTCCAATTGCCAGATACCATCAGCCTTATAGTCATAAAAGACCTTTACAGGCTGTCCTATAAACCATTTATTACCTTCATCATCAACTTTACCATTATATAGTTCAACGATCTCTTCCTTATTTACGGAAAACATCAAGTCGGTCGTCCATTTAAAATCCTTCGCTTCGATATTTACGGTATTCAAGGTGACTTCCAAACCTTTGTTACGGATATGTCCGATATTGGTCGTAACATTACCGAAACCGGATACGATTGGTAACTGGCGGTCCATCAACAGATCTTTCGTATTCTGGAGATAAAGGTCTACACTACCCCCGATACGTCCGTTCAAAAAGCCAAAATCGAGACCGGCATTCCACTGTTCTGTTTTTTCCCATGACAAGTTCGGATTCGGCATTTCTTTCTGATAAAAGGCCAAGACACCATTCGAACCATAGCTATAGCGACCGTATTCCAGGCTACCTTGTGTCTTATACGGATCGATGGCTGTGTTACCGGTGATACCCCAACCAACTCGCAACTTCAGGTTACTCAATACATCGACATCTTTCAAGAACGACTCTTCTTTGATACGCCATGCAAGAGCGGCAGAAGGGAATAATACCCACTTATGCCCCGGAGCCAGGCGGGAAGAGCCATCGTAACGGGCTGAAACAGTCAACAAGTAGCGATCCTTAAAGTTATAGTTGATGCGTCCCATAAAAGAGGCTAAGTTCCAACGCTGATAGTCGCTTGATACGGATTCGATCGTCTGTGCCGATCCCACGTTATTCCACTGTTGATTCTCGTAAGGCAAATCTTTCACTTTAATTTCAGACTTTTCATATGTCTCCTGCTGGATAGATTGCAGGAATGTCAGGCCGAGGGTATGGTCTTTATGGAATGTTTTGTTATAGAACAAAAGGTTTTCCCACGTGTACATGCGGCGATTATCACGAGCATTGACAGCGCGGGCTGCACTGCCGGAACGGTCTGCACTGAGTGCTCCATAAAATTCATTACCATACCAGGGACCGATATCTATACCCACATTGGAACGGTAGTTAATATCGAAAGGCAATTTCACTTCCAAATAGTAACTACCCAAAAAACGATCCTTTTTAATCTCCTTCTTTTGATGTTCCAAATTCAGGAACTGATTCCAAAGCTGCGGGTCATTTCCCGGACGCGAGGTGATTATATTCCCATCCGCATCATAGATATCCGCTAAAGGATAAACGTTTTTCACATCACTATACAGGTTTCCTCCATTATTCCGGTCAATATGGGAAAATGAAGTCGAACCACCCACTTTGACATACTTATTCAGTGTCCAGTCAAAATTGACACGAACCGAATAACGGCGGTAATCCTGCCCTTTCACAATACCATCCTGTCCGAAATAAGTGGCAGAAGCCAGCATCTTCAACTTCTCTGTTCCCCCTCGTACACTGACTTCATGATTATGAATAGGAGCAATCCGTAATGCCTCGTCCGTCCAGCTATTGTAAGGCAAACGGTCAGGACACCAGTTCCCATTTTCATCATAAGCTTGTTCTATTTTTCCAATTACATTCGGGTCGGCATTGAAATAACCGATTTTCCTATCCCAATCCAAAGTCGGGACAAGCGGGTATGGAGTTGTTTTCGACGTTGCCCGGTTTGCTTCGCGCACCAAGTCAACCCATTCGGCTCCATCAAACATATCTATCGTACGGGCGGCCTGCTGCACTCCGACATAGCCGTTATAATCGATCTGGACTTTTCCTTCCTTACCTTTTTTGGTCGTCACCAAAATAACGCCATTGGCACCGCGTGAACCGTAAATAGCAGTAGCCGACGCATCTTTCAGGACCTCTATGGATTCAATATCCGAAGGACTCATCTCATTCAAACCGACAACGATAGGAATACCATCCACCACATATAGCGGATCGTTTGTCGCCTTTAACGAACGGTTTCCACGAACACGTATATTCGCTTCTTCACCCGGCTTTGCACTCGTCTGTATAATGGTTACGCCGGCTGCTCGTCCCTGCATGGCCTGCACCGCGCTCAGCGAAGCAGTCTCCTGTAACTTCTCCCCTTTGACAGAGGCGACAGAGCCTGTCAGGTCACGCTTCTTGGCAACACCATAGCCGACAACAACTACTTCATCCAGATTTTGCAAATCTTCTTTCAATGTAATAATCACATTTTCCTGTCCTTTGTAAGAATAGTCCTGTGGTTGATAACCGATGTAGGAAACGGCCAGTGTCACAGCCGGTTTAGAAATAGTAAAGGAGAATTTACCGTCAATATCGGTAATAGATCCGTTCGTAGTCCCTTTTTCGACTACGTTTGCACCGATGATAGGCTCACCAGTCACATCCTTGACAACGCCTGAAACCATATGCTGGGCATAGGAGAGCGTGGTCGTACACACACAAAACAAAAAGACTAACATAGACAGATGCAGCCTTTTAAACGTTTCCGTTTTGTTCATAATAATAGTAAATTAGGTATTCAGCAATTCCCGGACTGAATGATTTTTTCATAAAAAGAGGCGTGGGAACTGTTGATATATCTTATATTGAGGCCTTCGACTGCCCTAGAAGATGATATAAACAACAGCCCACGCCCTTTTAGCTTGTATACGCGTACATGCTGGCACATGTGTATATAACAAGAAAAGGAACGCGAGCGTTTTGTTGTCTATTATCCATCTTCTATGAAATTGTCGAAGTTTCAATAGATAATATCTTAAAAACGCTTCTCGTTTATCTAATAAAATGCATTGACCCACAACGCCATGCAGGTGTACATGGAGGCAAAAGTAGGCCTTAGTTTTCAATAAACAAAGAAAAAGGGAAAAATAATGTAAAAATAGGAAATGAGGCGTTACCCCATGCCATAGGCTTATAGTGCCTGAATTGTCTCTTTAGATAAACCGGTACAATCGGCAATGGTTCCTATATCCAGCCCCGTACGTTTCATGTTCATGGCTGTTTGACGTACTCCTTCCGCCAAGCCTTCTTCGCGACTGGCGTCAAGAGCGGAGAGCATATCGCGCTCGACAGCCAAACTCAGTTCGTATTCCAAACGTTCGTTGGCTGACATCCGCTCGATTTCCACGATGCTTTTCAGCTTGCGGAACAGCTGGTTGTTCAGTTCTTCGGGTAAACGGTCCATTCGTAGACGTGCCCAAATGTAGACATTATATTTACATAAAGGGTAAAGAAAGATGTATTTATTTAAAATTCTATAGAAGGGGAACAATAAATCTTCATTCCAAATATATTAAAATTGACAATAACCCCCTTCCCGGGATGTTTTTCTATTTCGTCCGAAAAGTTGATCGATTTTGAATTGACTTTTTTCATGGTTTTAACCTGTTCGACTGACAACAGAGGAGATGAAGTGCGCAGCCCGTTCCGGAAAGCGTGCAATTTGATTGCCGAAAAACAGAAACACCGGCAAAGTGATAAAGCTTAACTCCCGGAGAATCGCCTGTAGCAAAACGAAGACGGACTGCGTTCCAAATATGCAAAGGAAGTTTTAGGGCCTTGTCGCCATGACGACCGTCTTCATCGCCGTCGCGACCGTCTTCATTTGAATGGCGACCGTCTTCATAGGGTATGACGACCGTCTTCAGGGCGATAAAGTGCCGGAAAAATGAAATAAAGGTTGACTTCCCGGCAATAAACTCCCGGAAAAGGGGAAAAAGCTCTTTTCTGGCGGCGGAAAAGTGGATTAACATTCGTTTAATTTCGGACCTCTTTTATGTCAGAAAAAAGCGTTTTATACAATAAGCCCCCGGGATAGTTGAAAGTTGAAAGTTAAGAGTTGAAAGTTAGATGGGACGTATTTAGAAACCATAAATGATACACGCTTTTGGGCGGTTCTCACTTACTGTGCAAGCGAGAACCGCAGGCTGATTCCGTAGTTCGAGTTGGACGTCGGATAGGAAGCGCTCGAGATAAGAGGTTCGTTGATCTGGATATCGTAGAAAGCACGGATCGTCAATGCCCGGCTCAGACCGTAATCGGCAGAGAACGACACTGTCTTGGCGATGTTACCGCTGGTAGCCTGCGTCAACTGCGTATCGATTTTCCGGATCAACGACTGCATCTTGTTGTACGAGAAGTCCAGGCGGACAGTCAGGTCGTTGCTGAAGTCGCGTGTCTTCTTCATCTTCAACACCTTGTTGAACTCGGCTAACTTATACCCCAAACCAATCGTTATTTTATTGGAAAGAGCTTCTACCAACTGGTAAGAGGTCGTATTCAAGCTCAGATTGCGGGTCGTCGAATAGTCGGCACGGACCGTGACATTATTCAGCAAAGTCGCATCGGCTCCCAACAGCGGACTGAATGCTTCCGTGATGCTGACAGACGAGATCGAATAAGGAGACGACGGCGTCGGGTTATCATTCAGGATCGACTGTATATATCCCAATCCGTCCTGTCCGGCATCCACCCAGTTCAGGAAAGAGGTGAAAGCGCCGACCGTATAAGAACAACGATACTGATGGCTCAACGTCACGCTCTTGAAATATTTCTTGACAGCCGGTATGCGGACTAATCCGTCGTATGTCACACGCCAGTTCGGCAGCATACTCTTCAGGGACGGGAAAGGAGACAATCCCACCTTCTTCGGGTCTTTCCCTGTATAAGCAGCCAGGAATGCCGGGATCAGGACATCTGCCGAGTTCGGATTCACGCCGTTCACATTGTCTTCTCCCGGGTTGTATGGCATCCCTCCCATACCTTTTTCCGCAATAAAGCCAGCATTCGGATATCTCATGGAGGAATACATATTCTCCAGCCGCTGCGCGATAATTTCACGGTTCGCCACGAACTTGTCGAATGCTTTGGAGGAGTAGTTGTTCATCGCATTGCCACTGCCACCGAAAGCACTCCCTAACGCGATTGTCGTCATGGTGAAGTTACCTCCCATAATTTCCGGCATACCGGCATACATATATTGTATTTCCGTATTGCGGGTATCGTTGCGAAGGGCGTTCAGGTCGATCTTCAAACCGGTTATCGGTTCAAGGTTCGCCCGTATGTTCAGATTCTTCGTGCTGGTCATAACGGCAGAACTGAGGTTGCTTTCCGTATTATCTACCAACCAGCCCCTATCGGAAGCCTCATCGATATAACTGCGGCGGACGCTACCAAAGGCAAATCCAAGTCCCGGTGTAAGACCGAATGAAGAATGCCCCTGCCCGAATATGTCACCGATCTCCGGACGGAAACCGGGCAACATCATACCGGCCGAGTTGGTAAACTGGATATTGAAACGCCGTACCATCATCAGGAACCGGGCGCTATGTTCGACCGCCTTATAAAGGAAGTCTTCCGTAGGCGCAGGCCCCGGTATGATCGTCAGTTTAAGATGCGCCGTATCCTGGTTCAGAATCATTACCTGTGCAAAGTTGAGCGGTTTGTACTTGATCCTGTAAACGCGTCCGTCCGCACCACGGGCTGTGATCTGGACCTTCTTCGTAAACATTCCGTGTTCCACAACTGTACCGCTGTCCGGATTCAGGGTTATTTCCTTCTCCAGCTTCGGTTTTTTCTTCTTCTCCGGCTTTTTCGCCGTGGTGTTACGGGTATTATTGAACTTCTGGTTTACCTTCTTCAGATACTTGTTTTTGTTGTAAAGCGACAGCAGGTTCAGATTCGCCTGCAGGTCGAACTGGCGCTGGTTCTTGATCGTGTTACCCAACTCGAAACCTTCGCTCACCGTAGCGCCGCGATCCCAGTTGTAGGTTGCGTTGTAGCTTAAGGAAGCGTTTGTCCAGTCGAGTACCGGAATCATTTGCAACGGCAGCTGCCAGGTCACCATAAACTGCTGGTCGTACTTCATCGGAGTTCCGAGGTCGGCAATACTCTTCTTTACGGAGTCTTTCCACAATTGGTAATCGTCCGGATTAAGCTCTTTGTTCACCTGTACATACGGTTCCTCGATACGGGCATTCGTACCGGAACTGAACGAGAGGTTCAGGTTATTGGTAAACGCCCAGTTCAGACTGAACGCACGGTCCCAATAGAAGTTCTGGCTGAACGTGACCGGGATATCGTTCGTGACACCCGTAGTCGCCCCTGTCAGGTCGCGCAGCTTGATCTCATAGTAGTTACGCATCATCGCCGTCTGGAAATTGATAGACGGCGCCAGATTCAACGCTAACTGCTTGGCATAGCGGGTATAGCCGTTGTTCTTCTTCAACATCTTGTCGAACGGCTTGATCGGCTTCATATACGGGACATAGCTGTATGCGAAGTTCGCCCGATAGTCTTTTGTCGTCTCATATTCCGTCTCCGGATTCTTCTTGTCGTTGATGCTGTACGAATATCCGAGCGTAAAGTTCGCCGGATCGTAAGGCATCGGGTTCTTGCTCTTGATATTCACACGCACATTATTGAAAGACACGCTTTTGATCACAGTCTTATCCTGCGAATAACTGCGGATCGAATCTTTCTCCGCTTTCGTGTCCGCCCTGTCGATAGCATCCTTCAATTTGATATCCTGATCCAACGGATTATACTTCGGATCGTATGTTTCCTTTGAATAAGCATAGTAGAACGGAATGCTGACCTGTGCCTTTTCCGGGAACAGTTTACCCAGCTCGATGGAAGTGGCGACGTTATACTGCTTGAAGTCTTCCATCCTGCGCTCGTTCAGCGACTGGTCGAGGGCTCCGAAACCGGACGTCTCGATACGTCCGCCTACGTTCACCGTACCCAGGTCGGACAGCGCAACATTCAGGTTGGCATTGGCAGCCCATCCGCCTTCTTCATTGAAGTCCGTCAGGCGTAATTCGTTCACCCAGACTTCCCCGCTCTTGATATCTTTCGAGTTATTGCGGACACCGATCATAATCGTCTTTACTTCGGCAAGACTGGGGTTACCTTTGACACGGATCATATTAGTTCCGTCCCTGCCGGTAAATTCAGTTTGAAAGTTCACGCCATTCTCGCCCGAACGTTTCTGCCGGTTACGTTCCAACTTCAGGTTTGTCAATACCTCCAACTGGAAGTCCAGTGTGTTCTCTGTTGGCCAAACCATCTTTGGATCTATCTCCCCATGCTGAGTCAATGTCAGCGGAACTTCATACTCATAATAGTTATTCTTATAATCCGACCCCAAACGGATGAAAACAGACAAGTCACCGTTGGCAAGGTTATTGACATCGAACTTCGGAGCCTCAGCATGCGTAAACAGTTGCAAGCGTTTATACTGACGCAGGTCGTAGTTCGTATTCTTATAGACGGCGCGTGCATCCATCGCTGCCAGATCTGTTACTTTCAGAGAAAGAGACTGTTCGTTCTCCTGGCGTATTTGCGGCTGGCTCGGGTCCAATACGCGAGTAATACCCGGAGGCAGGACGTAGTTGACCGGATCGCGATCGCTGTTTTCTTCTATATTGACAGTCGAAACTTCCAGTGTACCTTTGACAGCCGGCGGCATTTTAGGGTCGGACAAGTCTTGCTCATAGCTACGCCATTCACCGCGAACCAACTGCAACGTACCGAAACGCAACACGACGGATTCCCGGAATCCGGTCATATACATACGCATGAAACGGATCGTCTTGAAGTCGTTGATCGCACCGACACGACGTTGGTATTTCTTGATAGGTATCTTAAACTGGTACCAGGTAACAGTCTCTTGCTTATTATTCGCCAGACGAACCGTGCTCGTACGCTTGTCTGCAATGAAGTTAGAACCTACCACTGTATCTTTAGGAGTAATAGCCACTTTATACTCGAAATACTTCTCGTTTTCATTCAGCGTATTATCCTGGTTGATATCTTCCACATCCGGTATGGTTTTGGAAGATGTGCTGTAACGCTCCGGCGAATCATTGATATCTTTCGAGTTACCTTCCGTACCGTTATAGCGTTTGTAGCGGGTTAAGATATCGACATCATTTTGGTCATAGTCCGACCCACGGAAGTAATGGAACTTATCGCCGGCAGGGTCAAAGAACGGGGATAACTGCAATGGGTCGGTTTCCATATTAGCCAACGTTTCCGCACTCAACTTCTGGCGCAATTTATTCAGATACTCTTGATAGGTCGGATATACCTGTTCTTCCTCCGACGACAGACCGTTCAAGCCGACATCCTGCAACTGACGCGCACCTGCTGTGTTATCGAATGCATAAACCGTACTCTGCTGTTTTGGCACCTTACCCCAAACAGTAAAATCGACTTTGGTCGTATCACCGTCGATGGGAAGTCCGTTCTCAAAGAATTTCTTTTCATCCTTCAATATATCTTCTGATATCTCGCCGAGATTGAAGTATAACTCACCTCCTGACGACTGGCGATTCTTGATAAACGGATCAAGCATCCAGAACTCGATATACTCCACGTTAGCCGTCTCGAAGTCACTCTGGTCTATCTTACGCATCATACCTCCGAACCGCTTTTCCGGGTTCTGCAACGTACCGTCCGGATTGATGTTATCGGCATCCAGGTTATACGGGCCACGTTCCTGTGGGTAATAGGCAAGGTTCAGGACGTTCAGCGTATTGCTCTCGCTGATGGTCTGTTGCCGTTCAGGGAACAACTCGTCCGTCTGTATGGCACGCACATAATGGTCGGAGATATCATCCCGGGTGATATGCTTCGGACGCAAAGATGAATTCTGGCGTGTGAACAGCCCGTCGATCGTGTACCAAGCCAACAGGGCACGGCTTTTCCCGTAGTCGATGTTATTGACCAGACCCGCCTCCGGGAACTTCATCGGCGTTGCGTCGTCATAAGGGACACTCGACAGCTGCCAGGGATAAGGGTCCGACAAATCGAAGTTGCTCTGCGTCGACTCGAAATCATCCAGATAGGAATAGCCGCCCGTGTTCTTATTCTCATAATGACCGGCTATCAGGTGTGCAAACTCTGCATTGAAGGCTATCTGGCTCGGCTTGCTCAGGTTCAGCAACGGCAGTTTGTCGAACATATTGGTCAACCACTGGCTTTCCCCCTTATAGGCCATATTCACACCCCACAGCGTATTCTTGATGGCCTCATCCCCCATCGCCGTCTTGGTGGTAAGCGGCATTTCGGACATATGCATGATGGTTGCACCCAGCATCAGGTTCGGGCTGAACTGGTAGTTCAGGTCCAACCCCATCATCGTCTTGCGCTGCATATTATAGGCTGTCTGGTTCTCCAACGACACACTGACCGGCGTTCCGGACGAAATAATACTCTCGTTCAGGATGGTGACGACACCCGATGTATAGTCTACCGTATAATCCACATTCTCCGTCAGGATAGCACCTCCCGCCGTCACCTTCACGGAACCGCGCGCCACATTGGATGCCCCCAACTGTATCTCCGCACCCGAAGAAGCCTTGTACTCACCTTCCAGGCGGAACTTGTTTTTCTCGGCAATCTGGCGGGCGACGGTAAGCGTCGAGTCGTACAGTTCCTGGAACACATATTTATCGGCAATCGCATCATTATTAATCTGCTTCCTCAGGTAAGAACCGAACGGCTCCACGCTGGGGAAGATGATCTTCCCATTCTCCGACAAGACAGTGTAGCCGTCTACAAAGTCGAAGATACCATCCGGATGGCGTTCATTGTTCGAGTCGAGGTTATCCAGGTTCAGGACCCTGAGCAGGATTTGGTTGGCAATCGCCCCTTCCGGCAAGTAGTTCACGTATGTACCGGTCGTATCGCTCTGGTACATGATGTTCAGTTTAAACTTCTCCTTCTGCACCGAATAAGCCCCTAACGAATAGACGTTCTTCATCATCAGATCCCAGAACGGCAAACCAGGCGACATGGCTGTCCCCTTCAACAACTTCACATACAGGCAGGAGTTTGTCGAAGCGGGATTATCCGTCGAGAACTCACCGACCTGGTAGGTCTGCCCGTCCGAATAGGTAAAGTTGTAAGCCACACCCAACACCTCATCCGCCTGCAATTGTGTTTTCAGCGAGATGTATCCCAATTGCGTGTTCACCGTATATTCCGATGCGTCCAACAGGCGGGCACTCTCGACTTTCTCATATTCGGTACCGTTCACAAAGGTGCCGCTGATCGCCTGGTTCACGGTACTGATGTCGCGGGCACCGGTAAACTGCTGGTTCAAGGTACCGTATAATGTGTTGCTGTTGTTATAAGGTATGGCCAAAGCACCGCTACTGCTAACTAAGGATGTATTATAAATATGTTTGTGTTCGGCCAAGTCGGAGAAAGCGACGATGTTACGCGACTGGTCGTAATTGCTCCGTTTGTTGGTAATCCAGACCTCCACCTTACTGATCTTGACAGGCGAAGATACGGACGGCAGGCTTCTGACCGCCTCGTCGTACCGGTCGCGGAAGTAGTGCGAGAGGAAGAAGTGGCGGTTCTCGTCGTACTGGTCGATCGTCAGCTCGAAAGGCTTCGTCTGCACGCCCCCTTTGGAACTGACCGTTTTGGATTCCGATTCCTGCTGGGCAAACAAGGTGTTAACCCGCAGCTTCCCGAATTGAAGGTCGGCTTTCATACCGAACAGCGCCGCCCCGCCATTGATCAGCGAGTTACTGGTCGTCATGCTGACATTACCGGCCTCGAGGGATTTGATAATCTCATCTTCCTCACCGGTATAGGCAAGCTTCAGCTTCTTCGAGTCGAAGTCGAAAGAGGTCTCGGTGTTATAGTTCATATCGAAGTTCACCTTGCTGCCGACCGAAGCCTGCACATTGAGTTGCACGCTCTCGTCGAAGTTGAAGAAGGTACGGTTACGCGCCCTTTCCGGCAGTGACGGGTTCTTGGTCTTGCTCTGTTTCAAGCCCATTTCCACCTCAGCCGATCCCTGCGTCCTCACCCTCACACCGCCCGGACCGAAGATACGCTCGGCCGCACCGATGCCAAACTGCATATCGGTCAGGTTGAACTGCTTCTCGGCTGCCTTCTGGAACTCTTCTTCGTTCTTCTGGCGATAGTAAGACTGCAGGGATTTCTGGAAACTGTAGTCCTGGTATTCCTCCGGTGTCAGCGAGAAAGGAGTGGTCAGATCGGCATCTCCCAAGCGGGTACGGACCACGTAAGTACCGGTTTTCAAGTCATATTCGATGGTCGTCTTGACATTGTCCGGCGTCTTCAGGTCGGCGGGCGACTGCTTGCCGATCTCCTCGTATTCTTCGGGGATGGTCTTAGCTACCGGGAAACGGGTCTGCACCTTCGGCACCGTATCATCCGGCGCTGCAAGCGGCTCCACCTCCGGCAACGAAGCCGTGTAGGCATTGAAGTCCGCATTCAACGAATACAGCCCCACGCCAAACAGTAGAATTGTTATCCAGAGTATATATTTTAGTGTCCTTCTCATTTTTAATTGATAATGGGTTGACCCAATAATCATCTATGCCCCGTCGTGTCATTGCGGGCTTGACCCGCAACCTCATCCTATACTGATTTCCTGTTATTAGGATGGGATGGCGGGGCAAGCCCGCCATGACAGAGTGGCTATTTCCTAAAGCATTCGTAATGCAGTTTTAATTACTTGTTCAACAGCCAATGCAGGCGACCCTTTCAGGATCGTATTGACAGCCTTTTGCGAAGCAGTCTTCTGGAAACCCAACATCACCAATGCAGCAACAGCCTCCTCCGACACGGCACTACCGGCCAGAGCAGACGAAGTCCCTTTTGCAGCCGCCATCCCCTCGATCGGTTTCACCTTGTTTTTGAGGTCGACAAGGATACGTTGGGCCGTCTTCAGCCCGATGCCTTTCACACCTGTCAGGGCCGTCTCGTTCTTGTCGGCTATCACCCGCACCAGTTCGGCCGGCGAGAGCGACGACAGGATCATCCGCGCCGTATTAGGGCCTACCCCCGAAACGCTGGTAAGCATCAGAAACAGCTCCCTTTCCTCCCGTCCGGCAAAGCCGAAGAGCAGGTGGGCGTCTTCACGTATCACCTCGTACACGTAAATCTTCCCCGTCTGTTTCCCGTTGTAAAAGCTATATGTATTCAGGGAAATATTGAGTTCGTAACCGATCCCCGCGCATTCCACCACGATCCGGGCCGGTGTCAGTTCCACTATTTCCCCCTTGATATATTCTATCATCTTATCTCACATCTTATTAATGATTCGCACCTATTATAACGCAAAAATACGCAAAAGCGTATATATCTCCTAAATAAAATTCAGACCTGCTTCTCCGAAATAAAAACGAATAGGCACCGGTTAAGAAACCAATGCCTATTCGTTTATTATCCGATGCTTATCGGTTTTAGACAGAATGCCTATGCAAACAGACCGATATCCGACTATTGTTTCCAGAACCCCGGCAACAGAATCGTCAGCACCGTGAATATCTCCAGACGACCTACCATCATCAGGAACGACAGGAACCATTTCGATACCGTCGGGACATCGGCATAGTTGCCGACAGGCCCCAGGCTGCCAAGTCCCGGACCGACATTGCTGATAGAGGAAATCGTCGCCCCGATGGTCTCCTCAAACCCCATTCCGTCGAGCATCAGCACCATGCAACTGACGAAGATCAAAGCGATATAGGCAAAAGCAAAAGCCAGAACCCGGTGGACGATATCACCGGAAATCGCATGTCCGTTCATCCGTACCGGGATAATCGCATGGGGATGGGTTTGTTTCTTAAACTCATTGAACAGATTTTTGGCAAGGATTACGAAACGCCCCATCTTCAACCCGCCGCAGGTTGACCCTGCACAGCCGCAGACCACCATCAGGACGAGTGCCAGCAACCAGAAGAACGGCCCCCAGGGGATATAGTCCGCCGTTGCAAAACCGCAGGTGGAAACCAGCGTCACAACCTGGAAGATGGATTCCCGGAAAGCTGTGCCGAAATCATCCACGATCCCCCGGTACATGATCCAGGCTGTCGTCATAGCCGTGATGATCAATACGAACCAAAAGAACCAACGCATCTCCTCGTCTTTAAACAACCGCTTTGGGTTGCCGTTGAAGAAGAAATAAATCAGCGTGATATTGGTTGCCCCGATAAACATGAAGGCTGTTATGACATATTCGATGTAGGCGGAATCCCAATAAGCTATACTGGCATTCTTGGTCGAATATCCACCCGTCGAGATACAAGTGAGCGCGTGGTTGACGGCATCGTACAAGTTCATGGGACCTGCCCACAGCATACCGATCAGGACAATCGTCAGGAAAAGATAGACACCCCAAAGACGTTTGGCGACCTGCGTCACACGCGGACGGAAGCGTTCGTGTGTAATACCCGGCGTCTCGGCATTGAACATCTGCGTAGCTCCCCCGCCGATGATAGGCATCAGGGCTACGGTAAAGACAATCATTCCGATACCGCCCTGCCACTGGGTGAGGCTTCGCCAGAAAAGAATGCCGTGGGGGAGCGTCTCGATGTCGGTCAGTATGGTAGAGCCCGTCGTGGTGAAACCGGACATAGTTTCAAAGTAGGCATCCGTGATGTTGTCGATATAGCCGCCCAGATAGAAAGGCAGCATCCCCAACAGGGAGAAAAGAGCCCATGTCAGGCTGACGGTCAGCATCCCTTCGCGACGTCCGGCGGTATGCTCGTTGGCCCGCAACCCGATCAAGGTAAAAAGGACGCCTGTTCCGAACATGATACCGCTCGATTGCAGTAGCGGATAGAAGTCACTGCCTTTATACAGGAAAGCGACTGCCGTAGCTGCCAGCATAAACAATGTCTCGAGGATAAACATCATCCCCAGCATCTTGATTATAAAACGGATGTTCAGCATATCAATTAAAGTAATCCTCCAATTTGCGCATTGCCGTATCTAAGCAGAAGACGACGACGTGGTCGTAGGCCTGGATCTGCGTATCACCTTTAATCATCATCGGCTCGCCGTCACGGATCAGTCCTCCTAACGTCATATCTTTCGGCAAGTTCAGGTCCTTGACCTGTTTGCGGGTGATTTTGGAATCGGGACGGGCAACGAGTTCTGCCACATCAGCATTGGCAAAGGTTAGGCATTTCACGTTCGACACGTCCGCATCCAGCAGGAACTGGTAAATATAGCTGGCGGCAATCAACTTCTTGTTGATAACCGAACCGATATCCATACTCTCTGCCAGTGGTATATAATCTATATTTTCAATCTTGGCAATCGTCTTGAACACGCCGGCACGTTTGGCGGCGAGACAGGCCAGGATATTTGTACTCGAGTTTTCCGTCAGTGCGATGAAGGCCTGCGCATCTTTGATGCCTTCCTGCATCAGCAGGTCGGTATCGCGCCCGTCTCCGTTTATGATCAGTACGTTTCCGGGGACGACCTCTGCTATGCGGTGGCTCTTGTCCTTGTTCGTTTCGATCACTTTCACGCGGATATTGTTCGGCAAATACTGGCTGGTGCGGATGGCGATACGGCTCCCTCCCATGATGATCACTTTCTTCACTTCCGGGTCCCGCTTACCTGCGTGCAAACGGACATCTTCTATATGACTTTTAGTCGTGGTAAAGAAAACGATATCGCCGGATTCTATCCGGTCGGTACCACGCGGAATGATTGTTTCGTTCTGCCGCTTGATGGCAACAATATGATAGAGCTTCTGTTCGTTCAGCAATTCATATAGATGCTTGTTCACAAGCCGGGAATTGTCGCGCACTTTCACGCCGAGCAGGATCAATGCGCCTCCGAACAGCTCCCAATACTGACGGGTCCAGGGACGTTTTACGGCTGTCACAATCTCCCTGGCTGCCAGCATCTCGGGATAGATCATGGAGTTGATCCCCATCTTTTCAAACAGTTCCTTATTCTTGGGTAAGAGGTATTCGTAGTTATTGATGCGCGTCAACGTCTTACGAGCGCCTAATTTGGAGGCCAGGATACTGGCTGCTACATTGGTCGTTTCTTCCGGAGTGACGCTTACGAACAGGTCGGCCTTTCTGATACCGGCTTCTTCCAGGTCCCGGATAGAAGTCGGATTCCCAACCATAGGCAGGATCTCCATGCTTGAATTTGTGAAATTCAAACGTTCCTCATTCGGGTCCATCAGGATAATATCCTGCTTTTCCTGTGATAACATCTTTGCCAGGTGGGTTCCTACTTCACCGGCTCCGGCTATAATAATTTTCATTTTATATAGTGATTAATGTATGGGGAGTTGCCTTCCCCCTGATAACCATCTTCTTTATTTCATCAGTGATGCTTTGGGCATCCATGCCACATAGTTTGTACTGTTCGGGTATCGGGCCATGTTCGATAAATTCATCCGGCACACCGATTCTTTTTACTCGCGGAGTATAGCCGTTATCCGCCATAAACTCCAGGACAGCACTGCCAAGTCCGCCTTTGATCACACCGTTCTCGACGGTGATGATACGATCGAACTTCTTGCCAACTTCATGCAACAGGTCTTCGTCTATCGGTTTCAAATATATCATATCGTAGTGGGCGACCGACAGACCTTCACCCTCAACCATCTTTATTGCCTTTATCACTTCGTTTCCGATAGGGCCAAGCGAAAGGATTGCAATATCATCCCCATCGCGGAGCTTCTTCCCCTTTCCAATCGGCAGGACGTGCATTTCATTCCTCCAGTCGGCCATCTCGCCTTTCCCCCGGGGATAACGGATCACAAACGGGCCGTTGTTTTCCTTATATCCGGTGTACATCAGGTTCCGCAAATCCAGTTCGTTCAGCGGAGACGATATAATCAGGTTCGGAACCGGACGCAAATAGGCCAGGTCGAACACCCCGTGATGGGTGGCTCCGTCTTCACCGACCAGACCGGCACGATCCAGACAAATCACCATATGCAGGTTCTGCAGGGCAACGTCGTGTATCACCATGTCGTAGGCCCGCTGCATGAAAGAGGAATAGATGTTGCAGAAAGGAATCATTCCCTCTTTGGCAAGCCCGGCAGAGAAGGTCACCGCATGGCCTTCCGCAATGCCGACATCAAAGGCACGTTTGGGGAATGCTTTCATCATATAGGTCATAGAACAACCGGTTGGCATGGCGGGAGTGATCCCGACGATCCGTTCGTCCTGTTCCGCCAGCTCGACGAGGGTATGCCCGAAGACATCCTGATAGAGTTGGGGCTCATTCAGCTTGTGGACGATAATACGCTCGCCCGTTTCCTTATTAAAAAGACCGGGGGCATGCCATTCCGTTGCCGATTCTTCGGCAGGTCTGAAGCCTTTGCCTTTCTTCGTTTTGATATGCAACAGCTTGGGGCCTTGCATATCCTTTATGTCATTCAGAACCTTAGTCAGATACCCGACATCATGCCCGTCAATAGGACCAAAGTAGCGGATGCTGAATCCCTCGAACAAATTATGCTGCTGTGTAAGCAATGCCTTCAGGCTATTGTTAAAACGCAGGATATTCTCCCGCCGGTCATTATTGATCAGCTTCATCTTACGCAAGCCGCGATAGACGTCATAGCGCATCTTATTATATGCCTGGCTGGTCGTAATATCAACTAAATATTGGCTCAAGCCACCGACAGCGCGGTCTATCGCCATGTCGTTATCATTAAGGATAATCAACAGGTTGTTCGGATTGGCCGATGCATTGTTCAGCCCCTCAAATGCCAATCCGCCCGTCATGGCTCCATCACCGATTACTGCAATCACATGCCTGTTCGCTTCATTTTTTAATGCCGAAGCGACCGACATACCCATTGCTGCCGAAATAGAGTTTGAGGCATGGCCGGCAATAAACGCATCATACGGGCTTTCCTGCGGATTGGGGAAACCGCTGATGCCTTTAAACTTCCGTAAAGTATGAAATGCTTCCCGCCGGCCGGTCAGTATTTTATGGCCATAAGCCTGATGCCCCACGTCCCAGACAATACGATCGTAAGGGGTATTAAATACATAATGTAAAGCGACTGTCAGTTCTACTGTACCGAGGCTTGCCCCCAAATGCCCGGGGGTTTCAGAGAGTATATCTATTATATATTGACGCAACTCTGCACATACCTCTTCCAGTTTATCGGGGGACAATTTCCGCAAATCCTCCGGGTAATCAATGGAACTTAATATGTGTTCATCCTTGCATTCTGTCATAATCGCTGTAATTTTGTGGCAAATGTAAAGAATTAACGGGAGATAAAATAGTTTTAGTATGTCATTCTTTAGCAGTATGACACAATTACATCATATCTTCCATTCTTTTTATGCCTCCAATATTACTGATCTACTCTGAATTAGTTCTATTCATAGGCATAGCCCGGAGGTTAAGGCTGGTTGTCGTCTATCGTGACAGAAACAGTTGCTTGAGAGGAGCGGAACTTTTCCTGATTATATGGATAATGCAGGCCTTTAATATCGTATATGACAGTTGCTTTGCCTTTATATCTCTGCATTTTCCCTCATAATCGGATATATCCAAGATTTCCGACAAATTATCCGTGTTGTCATTGGTAACACCGAATAGCTTTACCCCTGGCGTATCAATCAGTACACCTGAATCCGGCAATAGCACCATCTCCCTACGGGTTGAATATTCTCCGGTGAGAGTTGCAGCATAAAGCGTTCGATTCTGCGTACATTGAAGCTGCTATCCAGACTTTGGACAATAAATGCTTTGTCAATATGAGAAGCGATGGCTTTGCTTCCATGCGGAAGTCTTTTATCGCTCGTTGTCTGCATCTGTGTAGATATTGAACCACGAACATGATGTAGTATTATGGTTAGTCTTTCGATTCATTTCGTTTTCGGTCTTTCATTATACTATCCATTTGGTCTTTAGCCCAATAGATAAGAGAGTTCAAATGGGGTAATAATGACAATCCTCGTGGGGTTAAAGAGTATTCCACTTTTGGAGGGATTTGTGCATAGACTTGACGTTTTACAATGCCGTCCTGTTCCAAGGTACGTAATGTTACAGTTAGCATCTTTTGTGAGATGTCGGGTATTGTTCTTTGGAGTTCTCCAAATCTCATGACGGGAATTTGTTCCAATGTAAATATAGTCAATATCGACCATTTATCACTAATGCGGGAAAGAATGTTTCTTATCGGGCAATTCTGAATGAATATTTCATCTTTTAATTTATCTGCTTCCATAAGGTATTGTGCTTTAATTGCTATACAAAAGTAACTTAAAAACTAATTAGATGCAAATACACCTTATTTATTGTGTCAAAGTAGGTTAAAGTAGAAAATGTAATTCATTCAGGTTCAGTATTAGTTTCTGTATGGTAAGTATATGAGAGTTCAGTATCTACTTGTATTTGTTTTTTAAAGTATAGAACTTTGCATCATCAAAGAACAACGTCGTATTCATTAAAAAAATATTTGTCATGAAGAATGTAGCATTAATCGGTGCAAGTGGTTTTGTAGGTAACGCAATTCTGAATGAATTGTTGAACAGAGGGCATTATGTAACGGCTATTGTACGCAATGCCGCCAAAATGAAAGTAAGTTCTCCAAATTTGGAGATTAAAGAAATTGATGTGGAAAATACTTCCGCAATGATTGAGACATTAAAAGGTAAGGATGCGATTATAAGTGCATATAATCCGGGGTGGTCAAATCCAAATATGTATGAGGACACACTACGTGTCTATCCAAAGATTTTGGATGAGGTGAAAGCATCGGGTGTAAAACGCTTTCAGGTTGTGGGTGGCGCAGGTAGTCTGTTTGTTAAACCCGGCCTGCGTTTGGTTGATACGGGAACTTTGCCGGATGCGTGGTTGCCCGGTGTTAAGTCTATGGCGAAGTTCTTTCTTGAAACATTAGTCAATGAAAAAGAGCTTGATTGGGTATTCTTCTCTCCGGCGGCAAATCTTGGTAATTTGACAGCCGGTGTACGCACTGGTAAGTTCCGCTTAGGGAAAGACGACCTGATTGTAGATGAAAAGGGTGAAAGTTTCATTTCTGTAGAAGACTATGCTATGGCAATGGTGGACGAGTTGGAACAGGAAAAACATCATCAGGAACGTTTCACAATCGGTTATTGATTCATTTTTAATTATGATAAAAAGTAAAATGAAAAAGTCGTTTTTTTTCTTAGCAATTCTTATGTCATCACAACTTTGTATGGCACAGTCATTAGAAAAAATGCAATGGTTCAATGAGCCAGAGCAATGGAAAATCAGTGACAAATCTCTTTCTATGTTTGTCACGCCTCAAAGTGACTATTGGCGGATTTCTCATTATGGTTTTACTGTTGATGATGCACCTTTTTATTACACCACCTATGGAGGAGAATTTGAAGTAAAAGTTAAGGTTACAGGAGACTATAAAGTACGTTTCGACCAAGCAGGTTTAATGCTTCGTATTAACCATGAAAACTACATCAAAGCAGGTATCGAGTTCGTAGACGGTAAATTCAATTTGAGTACCGTTGTTACCCATAAAACATCGGATTGGAGCGTAATTACATTAGAAAAAGCTGTTCCATATGTATGGATAAAGGCCATCAGACGATTGGATGCTGTGGAAATCTTCTATTCGTTTGATGATAAGGAGTACACGCTTATGCGCAATGCCTGGTTGCAGGACAATACGCCTGTGCAAGTAGGACTGATGGCGGCTTGTCCGGACGGAAAAGGATTTAATGTTACCTTTGAACACTTCAAAGTAAAACATCTACCTGACCATCGTAGGCTGGAATGGCTAAAAAAGAATGCAGAATAGAATACTCACAGCGTGAATCTTCTATATCTGATATCAAACGATAATACAATCAACGACTTACAGCACAAATCGTGGGCATTTTTTCGAGACTAAAATTGTCCACGATTTAGCACTGCGGAAGTGCGTTATTTTGCCAAAAATATGCGGATTGGGAGAAAAAGAAAATCCCTGAAATGTTTAATTTTCAGGGATTTACCAAATTTGAAGTCTTTTAAAGGTGGTGCCACCAGCAACCGAAAACGGATTGATATGGCACTATCTTTCAGTAAGTTATATCTTTGCTACGATGTAAGTCCCTTGAATAAGGTTTTCACAGCTTTGCACCGTTCAACACAAGTTTGTATCTTGAGTACGATTTCTGAGGACAAAGATAAGACTATATTTAAAAACAAATAATTTTTTAGCGAATATATGATATTTGAGAATGGTTAATTATTATACAATATCTGGAAAATAGGCTTTGAGAATTTGTTTTGCTACTTCACTATTTCTCAAAAAAGATAGAGCCTTTTCTCTATATGTATTTGGTTTTAGTCCGTGTACATCTTCAACTGCTGAATGCAGCCCTTTGTTATTGTATAGCAAAATGGCTTTCTTGTAATCTTTTTCACGAATTACTTTATCAATTAAAGCTTCTCTATCACTAAACCATTCTTCAATTTTTATTTTCTCATTAAAAATATTATAGTTAGAAATAACATCCTCTTTTGTGTTTCCTTTTTTTATATGGGACTCTTTAAAACAATAATTAATATACGATGATACGTAATTTGAAATTTGCAATTTTTTATGCTTCTCAAGCAGAGAAAATATTTTTTCTTTAATTTTTTCTACTTTGTTTTCTTCGTTTTTGAACTTTTCGTATTCTATAATAAATTGCTCTGATAAGAAAAGATTTTCAATTTCTGCTACAAAATATGAATATATATTTTCAATCTTTAGTTTTTCTATTTGTTCTTCAACTCTAAAATCTCGGTCTATTATTCCGAATGCTTCACTATCTTTATTGGGTATCTTATTAAATGCCCGCGTATAATTGATAACATCGCTGCATGTTTCTAATGGAGTTATAGTATATTCCGGGAATAATATTTCGTATATTTGTTTATCCCAACTTCCTTTTTTCCCCTCACAGAATAATATTTTTTTTCTACTCCCTAATAATTTCATCAAAAGATTTTCTGGTATGCCATTTTTAGGAATGGGGTCAAATGTCCAAAACATAGGATGTCTAAAAGAACTAATCCAGTATTTGTAAGCTTCTCTTGTTGAAGCAAAATCTAAATCATGTGTTAAATAGACAAATAAGCAATCATTTCTTTCAGCTTCCAGTTTATCCCATAGCTTGTTTACAATTGCTTTGTGAAGATATATCTCGGGCTCATCAATAATAATTAGCGCATTAGCATGAGCCAATAAGACACGTCCTATTAAATAGAGTATGATTTTTTCCCCATCGCTCATTTTGTAAGCAGGATATATTTCATCAGTATCTTTTGTTTTTAGTTGTATTTGATTATTGTCATCGCAAAACATAGTTCGATGTTCAATCAAAGAATTCCATATATCAATAGCTTTATCTAACTTACTATACAAATCATTACTACTAGGAGACTCTCCTCTTTGTATTTTATTGCAAAAAATATTTCTGATGTAGCCTCTATCTGCTAATAATTTTTTTAGTACGACCTTATATTCTCGACCATATCGTTGTGTGTCATTATAGGGAATATCATTACTTTGAGAAGCATTATATGTTGTTTTACTATCTGTGTAATTTTTCTCAAATTCTTCATACTCTTTGGATGAACTATTAAAATTGGGTGTATTATCAAATGTTGGAACAATCAGTAGCTTTTGTGCTGGAATGACTACACCATCTCTTTCATCAATTGTGTCTTTTAGCATTGATGATAAAGTGGATTTTCCACATCCATTAGCTCCTACTATAACAATATTATCCTGAAAAAAATGAAGACTACTATAGAATTTATATGTAGAGAAAAAGCTATACGATTTTTTTAAATCACATTGAGCTAATAAATTTTTAAGTCTTGAAATATCAATAGTGGTTTTATCTTTTTGCCTAAACATTTGATTAGAGAGTAGCACATCAAGTTTCAATTCTTCTATGTTATGAAAAATTTTATCGTAAAATAGAACAGGTATTATATTATTTGCTAAATCCGTAAAAACTATTGATAGATAGTTCTTAGCTATTAATACATTCTGAAAAAACTCGACATTTTTATCGTTAATCTTTAGTTCAGCGCAAATATTGCTTATAAAGTCAACATTTGAAATAGCAGTATTGATGTATTTTGATAATTCGTCTTTCGTCATATTTTTGTATTATATTTTGTGAAATACCCACCTGTCTTTTGAGCCCCTTTAAACTCTATCAATCCTAATTTTACTAAAGAATTTAAGTAGCGTTTAGCCGTAGGTATACTTTTGTTTATTAACTCTGCTATCTTAGACGAATTAAGTCCCGGATATTGCTTGATGATATTTAGAACTTCTTGTTCTTTTGAGTTTACAGTATCATTTACAGTATCATTTACAGTATCATTCTTGATACTGATACCTCTTTTGAATATAACCGTAAACATCCCGTCCGTATGAAATTCAGGCTCAGGAAGATTGGCTTCTTTCATAGCTTCCTGCATACGGGGAATGCCAGATGCTACCCTTTCAACCAAATGCATGCGGGTAAATAATCCAAAGATTAAGGGGTTACGTGTCATACTCTTGTGCCCGAAATCTTTAGCTACGATAGGCAAAAGCCCTCCGGGATTAGAAACCTCTACCCGGTCATCAAACATTTCTATTGTAATGGTTGCTCCCTGTTCGTAATAATCACGATGTGAGAGAGCGTTAATAATGGCTTCTTTGAACACAGTAAGAGGAATTTCCCAAATTTCTTCTCTTGGTCCTGCTCCCTCAATTTTATAAGCTACTTGCAGTTTGCTTTCCAGCCATGCCATAGCCTGCAAATATTGCTGATATAGTGGACCGCCAAAGGTTTTATCATCTATGATATATACCTTAGTAGTTCCTTTGAAAAGGACACATCTTGTTACTGCGTGTGGAAATTTTCGTTCAGGTTGTTTTCCAAAGAACATGGCTGCACCGTTCTTGGCTACTCCTTTATCAGTAAACAGTTCCAAATTCTCAAAAATCTGTTTGTTGGCAGTCGATGGGCTTAACTTTGCTTCCGTGCGAAAGTCTTTTATCGCTTGTTCGTCTGCATCTGTATAGATGTTGAACCATGAGCAAGGGATAGCATCAAAAAAGATTTTGTTGCATTCTTGAAAAAAGCTGCGCATTTCTTCGATAGTGCGAAGTTTCTGTGAGTTTGCTCCCTCACGCACAAAGATAGAGCCAGAAAATATATAAGGTTTATCTTTACCTGACGGAACATCAATTACCCAAACTGTCTTATCTTCTATACTTACCGCATACATCTCACAATGAAGAACCGGGGATATTTCACTGATAGAGCCTTGAATGGCTGAACGTTTGTCATTCTCTAAATCTGTGCCAATAATCTGACCGTTATCATCTACACCAATGAGTAAATATCCTCCGTCGGCATTAGCAAAAGCGCAAATTTCCTCTGTTAGTTCACGAACTTTTGAAGGAACACGAACTTTAAATTCTACATTATAGCCTTCTCCGCTATTGATGAGTGATTGTATGGTTTCTGTATTTGTCATAGACATCTATAAATATAATGCAAAAATAGTCATTTCTATTGTTTCAATAACTCTAAAAACAAGGATATGTATATGGTTTACTTCAAATTGTTCTTTCTGAAATTAGAGGGGCTGCATCCTCTATACTTTTTGAAAAACTTATTAAGATGGCTCTCATCGGTAAATCCCAATTCTTCAACGATTTCACAAATTCTCATTTGACTATGCAATAATCTATTTTCTACTAACTTTAGTTTGTAGTTTAAAATGTATTGCTGCATAGTTTCATTAGTATGTTTTTTGATATATCGTCCTAAATAATTCTCCGAAATGCCAAAATGTTGGCTAATATCTTTTGCTCTGATTTTACCTGTTTTATAGATGTTTGCTTGAATATACTGCAATATGTCAAGTGATTTGTCCTCAGAGCATTCATCCACCTGTTCAGGCAAGAACATTGCGATATTGCGTGCTACCACAATAATAATCGTATTAATTATTTGTGTTATAATCTCCTTGCTGTATAAATTTCGGTTAATATATTCCCTGATAATCGCTTCAATCATAGGTTTCACCAGTAACTTATCTACTTTATTTCTTAGTATACAACCGGGTTGATGATTAGCATGTTGAAGAATAAACTCCAGTCTTTGGATATTTTCAGCACCGAAAACAGAAGAATGTATATATATGTCGTTAAACTTGATGTCGACAAACTTAGTTGTTGTATGGATTTCGAAAGAATGCGTATCTCCGGGAGTAATCATAAACAAATGTCCGTCATGATAAGGAAACATATTGTTGTTAATCCATTGGATGCCTGTTCCTGAAAGAATATATACTAATTCAAAAAAGGTATGTTCATGCTCTTTTAGCAAGGATTCGTCAAGCTCGCTAAAACTAATTTCGAATGGTTGATGTAGGTTTTCTCTTTTCATGCCATAAATATAGCCCTAAAAAACGGATTAATACCAAAATAACGAAAAATAATACCTGAAATTAGCCGAAAAATCGGTATAACTTTGCAATATATTTAAAATCATAGCTTATGAAAACTGAAATGGAAAAATGTTTGGCAGGTGAATGGTATGATTGCCACGACCCGTTTTTTATGGATTTGAAAAGTAAAGCTCATCACTTGTTGATGAAATATAATTCTTTGCCGTATGAACAAAAGACTGAAAAATATGCCGTACTAAAGGAAATGTTTGGAAGTATAGGCGCAAATGTTTCTGTCGGTCATTCGTTTATATGTGATTATGGATGCAATATACATATCGGTGATAATGTCACCGTAAATACTGGTTGTACATTTGTCGATTGCAATAAGATTACCATAGGGAACAATGTGCTGGTAGCACCTAATGTGCAAATCTATACGGCAACCCACCCGGTAGAGTTTAATGAACGGCTTGTATGGACAGAAACCCCGGATGGCTGTAAATATGTCCGTCGAACTTTTGCACTCCCTGTCATGATAGAGGATGGCTGCTGGATTGGGGGTGGAGTGATTATTTTACCGGGTGTGACAATAGGGCAAAAAAGTGTGATTGGTGCAGGAAGTGTTGTAACCAAAGATATTCCGGCAAATAGCTTGGCGGTAGGAAATCCTTGCCGGGTGATACGGAAAATCAATCAAATGTAGGGCTATGATTAAATTAGTAGCCTTTGATTTAGACGGTACAATCGGAGATACAATTCCCATGTGCCTCAAAGCCTTAAGAAAGGCAGTAACTCCTTATGTTACTCTTAATGATGTATCCGAAAATGATATTTTAGAAACTTTTGGGTTAAATGAAAAAGGGATGATAAAAAAACTTGTTGGTTATAATTGGGAAAATGCTTTGGATGACTTCTACGTGATATACGAACAAATGCATATAATGTGCCCTCGTCCTTTTGACGGTATAACAGAACTGATTGAGAAGTTAAAAAAGAAATCTATTCTTATTGCTTTGGTTACAGGAAAAGGAGAAAAGAGCTGTGCGATAACATTACGTCAATTTAATATGGACACGTGTTTTGATAAAGTAAAAACTGGAAATCCTTTCAAAAATAATAAAGCAGAGAATTTTAGGGAATTGCTCGCAGATTATAAGTTACAACCGGATGAAATGATATATATAGGTGATACAGTTTCAGATATTGTGTCTTGTAGGGAAGTTGGAATACGATGTTTATCTGCTTCATGGGTAACTTCTTGCTTAGATGCACAAAAATTAGAAGCTCACAATGCTGGGAATGTTTTTTATTCAATAGCTTCACTTGAATGCTATTTAATGGGATGACAAATATATATGCTTAATAAAGAAACATTTAGTATTTCTATTGTATGAACAGAATATCAGATTTGAGTTTCTTTCGATTATTATCGGAATGCTCACAACGTAAAGTTTCCGTATCAGAATTTATGGAAGCTATTGAGGAATTGGCTATTCACTTGGCTGATTTTAGTATTAATGAACAGAATAATAGCGTTTTACTACGCTACCTTTCTTTCGGATTGTATAGACTTAAATCGTATCATGTGCGGTTTGAGCAAGAAAAAAATGCCTTATTTGTATCTCATTGATGAAGCGATTGGGCTACTAAACAATGAAATACGCCTTGTGGAATGGCGTATCAAGTACCCGGAGCAATTCAAATCACACTTTAACAAACAACCTTTTTCCCCTCTTTATTTGGCAGACAAAACAAACCTGATTGATATAATGGAAATTATCAGCGGTTTATTCCTTTCCAAACGTATCGTCTATAAAAATGGCAAACCAGCTTTCTTGTCTGATTTATCTAAAGCCTTTGAATGGGTGTTTAACGTCCAACTAAAAGACTATCACCAAAAGCATGAGGATGTAATAAAGCGCAAGCCGGGCAAAATAACCGAATTTCTTAATGGACTATCTGACCTTATCCGAAATGAACATGATAAAAAAGGATATAGATAATCAATAACTTAGCTTTAATTTATAGGGGATTCCATGTGCTACCCCGTAATTTCTTTGCACTGGTTTTCTGAACTTTGCTTCATCAATCGATTGACAAACAAGAATGTATAATCTGAAAAATGAAGCAAATATGTATATAGAAAACTATGATTTCAAGGAATGGATGCAAAAGCTATTTGACAAATTGGATGAGCTTTGCAAGGATGTACGGGTATTGCGCAATGCAGATAAAGTGCTGTCCGAAGATGATAACCTACTGGATAATCAGGATTTATGCCTGTTGTTCAAAGTTAGCATCAGAACTTTACAACGGCTGCGAAGCAAAAACGAGCTTCCCTATATGTTGATTAGCGGAAAAGTCTATTACCGGGCTTCGGATGTCCGGAAGTTCATCAAGGAACGGTTTAATGCGGTCATGCTCCGTAACTTTGAAAAGCAGTTTGGGGAAAAGAAGTAAGACAGATAAGCCGGAGTGGTGGGTATCACTTACTCCGGCTCTCTCTTTTCTATGGTTTTCCTAACTTATCTGCTTCCTTTTTTAACTGTTTGGCTTGCTCGTCCAACAGCCTTGCACGTTCCAACGCTTCCGCTTGCTTATGGCTACGATATTCAAAATCTATAACCGTATCTGTTACGCTTTGAATAAAAGCATTATCCCGTTTCCGGCTGAAATTCATTTCCAGCAAATCTAAACTGCGACCGTCTGCCTTTCCTTTCATCAAGAGATAACGGTATTTTATATCATTGTCCTGTAACTGCTGCATCCGTTCAGCAAAACGGATATTCAGGACTAACGATACAAGGCAAATGAGTATTCCTGCTGAAAAAAGAAAGAACTTCGGTTGTAGATAGGGAGTAATCCGGTTTAGAATTTTGTCATATAAAGAACCGGGTTCTGCCTTTTCCGATTGTTGCGTGTCAGCCGGAAACAATATCTTTAGTTTCTCCTTGAAATATCTGTGTGAAGCTACGATAAGCCCCTTTATATCTTCAAGGTCTTGTTTTTGGTTCTCGGACTGTCCTTGCTTGATACTGGCGATTTGACTTAAAATCTCCTGCACTATGTTTTCTGGAATAGTAGGTTTCCTCTGTAATTCCAAAATACGCTGCTCGATAACATCCAGTCGGTTTATCGTTTCCTCCCGACTGGCTGGTGTCACCTGTTGTTCCTGCTTTTCTTTCAGTTCTGTAACCATAGAGAGAAGCCCCTCTAAAATCAAATTTTCTTCCATACGCTTATAACTTAAATTGTCGTTTCTTTTTCTTCTTCTTTCTCAAATCGGAATTTTCAGGCGTTTCATCAACCGGAGAGGACGAAACGGAAAACAAACCGCCTAAACCTGCCAGTAACGAATTATCGCTTTTGTTTATTGCTGGCTCCTGTGTTTGTGCGGTAATCGTTTGCTTGTTGCTTCCGGCTGTTGTCAATCCTGCATCCCCAAAATATTTATCCAGTTTGGAAAAACTGAAACCGCGGTCAATCTCCGAGCCTTTGAACGTGTATTCACCTTTAGAAAAGGAAATGCCCTGTATCTCATCCGTCTGCCCTTTGTGTTTAAACTGGATGCCGATACCCTTTTTCGTTAACTGTTCCTGTAACTGCTGCCAGTTCCTTGATTTTCCGATTTCATTCTTTACAGCCGTGTAAATCTCGTATCTCGTTTTGTCCGGCTCTCTTAGACGGTGTTGTTTCACCTGTTCTTTCCCTTTGGCAAAATACAGTCCGTGTTTTTCTTTCAGCTTTTTGCAAACTTGCTCGTTCCGGTACATATCGTTGCTGTCTGAAATGGTTTTGCCGTTATTATTTATCCGGTTGAATACAATATGTACATGCGGATGCTCCCGGTCTTGATGCCGCACGATGATATACTGCGTATCGGTGATTTTCATTTCACGCATGTACTCCTGTGCCAACTGTATCATTTTCTCGTCTGTTAGTTTTGGGGCATCCACTACTGAATAACTTAGCGCAATATGTCCGACTGGCTTCTTCAAACCGGGATTCATTTCTGTTTGCATGCAGAAGCTACGGATTATGTCCTGCTTGCTTTCGGCTAACACTCCCTCCGCATGAAGCAAAGCTGCCTGTTCCTTGCCGAGTACATAGTTCACACAGCCTTTAAATCCGCTTCCCTTTTTTATTTTTCCAATCATCCGTTAACTGGTTTATGATTTCAATAATCCTGTTTTTCAGTTTCACAAGCTCCACAGCCACGAGCGCAAAACCTCCTGCATTGGCTCGGTGTGCAAGCTGGTTGAGGTTGTTCGCTTCTCCTGCTAATTTGCGGATAGTGTCTGCATCCTGTCTATTGAGCCGGGGCGTTACCTCTGCCGAAACAACCGCTTGCCGGACGTATTCGCTAATAGGCAGACCGGATTCTCCGGCTCGCTTCTTGATAGCGTAATACTGTAACTCTGTCAGCTTTGTACTGACTACCCGTTTTTGTTTGTCTATCCGGTTCTTTGCCGGGCGACCTCCTGACTTGTTTCTTATCTCTGTCATACGTTTTTGCTTTTTAGGTGGTATCTTAGAAATTGCGACCAACGGGAGAAATTTCCCTTTGCGATGAGCAAAGCAAGGGGTTTCGGTCTACCGAAACATAACCTTGCTCCCCAAAATCACACCGCTTGCCGTTGCTATGCTCTGCCTGTTTTACGGATTATAATCGTCTGCCCCTTTTTCTTTTTTCACCGGGAGTTTGTCTATTTTTCTCTTCCGGCTGTTGTTGCTTGGCAGACTGTTTTTGTTTCTCCGGCTGCATTTGTTGGATTGACCGTTGCCTTTCCTCTGTTTGGTTAAACTTCTTCCCACACAGATAATCGTTCAAGTCCTTGTATTCACTGTACAGATGTGATGAATCACGTACATGCCAACGATATTCCTTTTGTATGGTTTGGGTGGCTTTACGTCCTGCTTCGTCATTATCCAAAAGGCAGTGGATATGCTCGTAATCGGCTAACGGGTATAGGGCTTTATCTACATTTGTGGTTGAGTTCAGGATAACGTAATCCTGCCAGTCAAGACAAGGATAGGTGGGATTTGTTTTCTGCCGGATGGCGATAAAAGAAAGATAGTCCATAACTCCCTCGAAAACAAAACAGCTATCGTTCTTTTTGCCTGACTGCCGTATATGTGTGATGTCTTTGGGTGATGTACTACCTTTGAAACGTGGATTGCGAAGCTCGTAACCTCCGGCATCGTTCTTGAAAGCAAGCGCAAAATAAGGCTTGTCACCGATACGGTAATACATTTCTTGCACATAGTGTGCTGCCATTTGAGGTGGAATGTTCCTGCTTCTCAAATAATCCATGAGTGCCGGATTCTGCAACGGCTGGATTTTACGGATTTCTATCGGGCTGGTCGGTTGTTTCCTTTCATGCTGATTCCTTTCTGAAACATCTTTCCCTTGAAAAGAAAAAGAATTTCCGGTTGAATGCTGTTCCAGCCGACAGATAGCACCGTAGGCGTTGCACCCGTGCTGCTTCATAACAAGGTCGATGAGCGAGCCGCCCTCACCCGTACCGAAGTCACACCACAGGTTTACACCGTAATCTACCTTGAAACTGGGCGTATCATCCTGACGGAACGGGCTGTGATACATGCCGTAATAATATTTATCCACTGCGGGCAGAATGCCCAATGATTTCAGATAATCTTTGATACTGATATGGTTGGCTTCCTGATAAGTCATAATCTTTATTTTTGAATGTTTATAAATTGCAGTAATGAAGTAAGAAGCGAGTAAGAAGAAAAACAGCCAACTTTCTGCACCTATCTCTTTTCCTTTCAACGGATTATACTCTATGCAGTAAGATAAGTAAGTTATTCTATACAAAAGAGATAGAAATATTACCTATGTTGTTTTCTGACTTTTCTTTTTTCTCAAATTTCCTGAAAGTTCAGGGTTTTATCTTACTCCTTACTGCGCATTGTGCAAATGATTGGTATTCAGTAAATAAAACACAGTAAGATGTTTTGCGGTAGTTACTGCATGGGAGTAACTGCCAATTATAAAACGGCTGTGTGTTAACCGTAATCATTATCGGTGTAGGGTATGGAAATAGGTTTTATTCTGTACCCATATACCGAATAATTGCAGTTGCTGATACGCTTTTGTACCCGTTTGAATCCGGCTTTCCGCAATGCTTCCCCCAACCGTTTTTCAGATAACTGCATAGGGCATACGTCCCGTAAACAAGTGAGGATTTGCGCTGTTGTCATAAAGAACAGACTTTCTTCTTCCTCTGTGGGCTTTTCAAAATACTGCATCAGCATTTCAAACTCAACTGTTTGCACCTCAAATTCCGCATTTGTCAGGTGCAGTTCTTCAATCTCCGCATCATTAAACCAATAGCGTACACCTTGCCGATACAAGTACATGATTTCGGAGTAGACATTATCCATGTTGATACTTTCTGCTGTCGGTTTATCAATGTGCAGGACTTCAAAGGGCAGAAATCGTCTGTTCCCTGTCGGGTCTGTCAAGAACTCGTTTCCGTTCACCGAAGCCATGAAGCTGGCTAAATGCGGATATTCCTCTATGTAAATATCATACGGTCTACGGTATTTGACTGCCGGGGTGGTTATCAGGTTCTTTAGTGCGTTTTCATTCTGCTTGTTGAGTTCTTTTAGCTGGTCGTCAATATTGATAAACAGATATTCGGCTATCAGTGTCAGGATGTCTTTACTTTGTGGGTCTATCTTCCCGGTAAAGAGATAATTTTTTAGCGGTGACGGGCAAAGGTTATCCAGCCACCATGTTTTGAACTGTCCCTGCTTGTCGCCAGTAAGGACTAAACAAGTATGGTTTTGACAGCCTGTATCATTCATGGCATTAGCTACCATACCGACAAGCCATTTCGTAAAATACTCCTCCCACTTGCCGGGATTGGCTACTTGCACCGTGTTCAACAGTCTTTTGATATATCCATGTCCGGCAGGATTCAACAAGGGTAGAGCAGTAAGGTATTCCCGTATGGGATGCACCTTATTTGCGAAATCGCTTTCCAATATCATACGGATGTTTTCGGCAGAGGTGGCAACACCTGCGGTAACATCCAGTTTGCGCCTGAAAGAGTTCAAAGCAAACTTTGTGACTGGCTGATACAAACCGGAAGTATTTGCAGCCCGGTATTCTGTCCTGCTTTTCACAATATTAAACCGGAAGTCGTACAAGGAATTAAGCTGCCTTTCAATGCGCTCGTTCTTGGATAGCCTGCCCTCGATGTGTTCCGCTTCGTTATCCCTTTTCTCTTTCATCGGATAGTTTGTTGGAAGCTGGTACATATTGCTGCTGCATCCACCGCTGCAACTCGTCCACATCGAAACGTAAGGAGCGTCCACGTTTGACACATGGTATTGCTCCGCTGCTGGCTAAGTGGTAGAGGTAATTAACTGAATATCCGGTTATCCGGCTGGCTACGGATATTTTGACTAAAACGGACTGGTTGCTGTCCGGTTCTTCGGATGAAGAACTGATTACGGGGGAAATCATCTTTTCGATGTTTTCCAGCCGCTTGAAAATTTCTTCAAAAGGATTGTTCATGGTGCTTTGTTTTTTGAATTAGCACCACAAATAAAATAAGAAAAAATGGTAAAAAACAAAGTGTCAGGCGTTTGGAATTGCTTTGCTCGGCTCTGCTTCAAAATACTATCAGACCGTGAAAGTTCGTTTGTGTTCTTCACCTTATTATAATAGGGAATGGAACGTGAACGAAGTTCTTTATATCGCTTACCTTTTTCGGTTTTTCTTATTCTTTTCTCTATGCAAGTGGGACAAGTGAGGACATATAAGGACATCTGCGGACAGTCCGAAACAAGTTATTATTCAAGGCTATATATTTGCATCAAACAAGAAAAAAGAAGTAATATCAAAACATAATGAAATATGGAAATAGTAACCATTGAAAAGAAAACATTCGAACTTTGGCAGGAAAAGTTTAACCACTTTATCAATCGTATGGATGCCCTGTGTATTCCTTTGCGGAGAAAACAGGATAAGTGGCTGGATAACTGCGAAACCTGCCGTTTGCTGAATGTGTCTGCCCGGACGATGCAAACCTATCGTGATACGGGCAAATTACCTTATTCGCAAATCAATAACAAGATTTATTATAAGATTTCGGATGTGGAAACCTTTATGCAAAATCACGTGAAGAATAACTCTAAAAAATAGAACCTATGGATTTGATAACAAAAGATTCCAATACAACACAAGTATTGTTTTCATCCCTTGACCGGGTGTTGGAGAATGTGGAATACATGATAACGAATTATCGTCCGGTACTGGGTGGCGAACATTACTTGACAAGTGAGGAAGTCTGCCAAAAACTGTGTATCAGTAAGCGGACTTTGCAGGATTACAGAGATACGGGATTGCTGGGATATGTACAGCTTCCGGGAAAAATCATTTATAAAGAGTCGGATATAGAAAGAATGCTGCTAAAATATTATCGAAAATTCAGCTCTATATAATATCTGTTTTGATTGTGGCTAATAGATTTTATCTGTATTTTTGCTGTAATTTAAGCAAATTATAAATGAAACTACATCACTACACATCAATAGAAAATTTAGCTCTTATCCTGAAAAATAGAACTATACGCTTTAGTCGGCTTGATAGAGTTGATGATATAGAAGAGGCTTCTATGTATGAGCAGACTGTGCCAATGGGAAAATATACATTTGTGTCTTGTTGGACAAATAGTGACGAAGAAAGTATACCTTTGTGGAAAATGTATACACCACAAATGAAAGGAGTCCGAATTACTATGGATTCTGATATGTTCTTAATGAAAAAAATACAAACGGGTACATATCAAACGCCAATAGGAACTCTTAATATTGAGGGAGAATTAGAATCATTATTTTCTCCTGAAGAACAGTTCAATGAGCAGTATGGTATTTTATTTCAAGGGAGAAATGACCCTAATTTCTTTCGAGCAATTGAATATGTTGACACTTGTGTGGATTCAGGAAAAGAGGCGATTCAGTTTGAATTGATTAACGGTGAATACAAATTAAATGTAGATACATCTAAAGTTGGAAAATATAAAAATAAAAGATGGGCATTTCAAGAAGAGGTACGCTTTGCATTAACAATTGTCCCAATGCAGATAAACCCAATTACTCATCATTTTGAAATTATTCAAGCTATGCAACATGGAATAGATTTATCAATGATGTATTATGACTTAAAATTATCTGAAGAAGCATTGGGACGAATGGAAATCACCATGAGTCCTTGCTGTAATGATGCAGATAAAATAATTATTGAATCTTTGGTTGATACATTAAATCCTACTGCAACGATTTTATCAAGCAGATTATTTGGATATATACGAAAATAGATAAAACTGGAGAACTTGAAATATTACTATCTTGTGATGTCTTGGTTGATTGAAAGTCAGCAATCTTGTTTTATTGAAAACAGTATTGCTGACTTTATTCATTGCTATACGGAAAGTTGTTTCTCAACTTCTTGCATATCCCTTAATATCGTTTGGTCTAATACCTTAGCATAATGCTGTGTCATTCTCGTAGATGAATGTCCCAACATTTTAGACACATTTGGAAGTGATACATTGTTAGCCAGTGCGATGACGCTTGCAAAGCTGTGCCGGGCGGTATGGAAAGAAAGAAGTAATATGAATAATGGAAACGAAAAGAAATCATAACGCAATTTGTTGGTAATTAGCTATTTCTCTATATTCTTCCACATGAGGAAAAAGCAAAAAAGCGAGGCTTGTTGAGGATATTCAGTTACCAAATCGTTAGCAGAGCTGTTACCTGTGGGGATAAGGTAACGCAGAGCGGATCAAATAATTTGAAACAGCGATATATTGCACTGATTGTCATAGTTTTGCATATCAAAGAACGCTTATAAAACAGGTAAATTTGCCACTAAAATTATGAGCGTATGAAAGTAGAAAAATTCAAGGTGTTGCTCTACCTCAAAAAGAGCGGACTGGACAAGTCGGGTAAAGCCCCGATAATGGGACGTATCACCGTGAACCGGACGATGGCGCAATTCAGTTGCAAACTCTCCTGCACTCCCGGACTGTGGAATCCCCGTGAAAGCCGTCTGAACGGCAAGAGCAAGGAGGCGGTGGAAGTCAACGCGAAAATCGACAAGTTGCTGTTAGCGGTGAATTCCGCTTTCGATTCCCTTCTGGAACGAAAGACCGATTTTGATGCGACGGATGTCAAAGACACCTTTCAAGGCAGCAAGGACACACAGATGACATTGTTCAAACTCTTCGACAGACATATTGAGGAAATCAGGGCACGTGTAGGCATCGATGTGTCTCACCGCACCTTGCCCAACTACCTCTATACCCGCAACCGCCTCGCTGATTTCGTCAGCAGCAGGTTCAAGGTATCCGACCTTGCTTTCTGCCAGCTCAACGAACTGTTCATCCGGGAATTTCAGGAGTATGTCGTGATAGAGAAAGGCTTGGGCGTCCAGACGGTACGTCACTACCTGGCTATACTGAAGAAGATTTGCCGCATGGCATTCAAGGAGGGGCACTCGGACAAGTTCTATTTTGAACACTACAAATTACCCAAACAGAAGGAAACACCTCCAAGGGCGTTAAGCAAGGAGGATTTCGAGAAGATACGGGATATAGAACTTACCGGATGCCGCATAGAACATACAATCGCCAGGGACATGTTCCTTTTCGCCTGTTATGCCGGAACCTCATATGTGGATGTTGTAGCTATTACGCCCGATAATCTCTCAAGGGACGATAACGGTGCGCTATGGCTAAAATACCGTAGGGGCAAGAACGGACAACTGAGCCGGGTGAAACTGCTGCCTGAAGCGGTAGCCCTTATTGAGAAATACCATGACGATACACGGGCTACATTGTTTCCCGTAATCCCGTACCAGGCCCTGAAATGGTGCCTGACGAGTATAAAAATGAAAGCGGGTATCAAGGGGCATCTGTCCTACCACATGGGACGGCACTCGTTCTCGACCCTCATGACCCTTGAAAACGGTGTCCCCATCGAGACTGTCAGTAAAATGTTAGGCCACGCGGATATAAGAACCACCCAGGTGTATGCCCGTGTAACCCCTAAGAAACTTTTCGAGGACATGGACAAATACATCGAGGCGACAAAGGATCTGAAACTTGTTCTCTAACCCTTAAAAAACGATTCAATCATGCGAAGTACATTCAATATTCTATACTACATCAACCGCGGCAAGGTCAAAGCGGACGGGACTACCGCCATCATGTGCCGTGTCACCATTGACGGCAAGAACAGCGTGTTTGCCACGGGTTGCTACTGCAATCCAAAAGACTGGAAAGCCAAGACCGGAGAGGTAAGGGACGCAAGGACAAATAGCCTCCTTGAAGAACTCCGATCCAGAATAGAGACCTCATATGATAATCTGTTGAAAGATGCGGGCATGGTCACAGCAGAAATGTTGAAGAACGAGATTATCTGCGTGGCCACCGTTCCGGTCACATTGCTGAAAGCCGGGGAAGAGGAACGGGAAAGGTTGAGAATCCGTTCCGAAGTGATAAATTCCACTTCCTCTTACCGCCAGTCCAAATCCTCTCAGGCATACCTGCACGAGTATCTGCTGTCTTTGGGTATGCGTGACATCGCCTTTGAGGACATTACCGAAGACTTCGGCTGGGGCTATAAGCTTTATCTGAAATCCAAAGATTGCGGGGCGGGACACATCAACCACTGCCTTACATGGCTGAACAGGCTTATCTATATTGCCGTGGACAGGGAGGTTATCCGCTTCAACCCGCTCGCGGATGTCCCATACGAAAAGAAGCCCGACTATAAGTTGAGGCATATCAGCAGGGTGGAACTGCAACGGATCATGGAACAGCCCATGCCGGAGAGGTTGCAGGAACTTACCCGTAGAGTGTTCATCTTTTCCGCCTTCACGGGGCTGTCATATGTCGATGTAAAACGGCTTTACCCCTCGCATATCGGAACGACCGCGGACGGAAGGCGGTTCATTCGTATTAATCGGAAAAAGACCGACGTGGAGTCCTTTATACCGTTACACCCCGTAGCCGAACAGATACTGTCCCTGTACAATACAACCGATGACGGCAGGCCGGTATTCCCTTTGCCCAACCGGAACAGACTTTGGTACTGCATCCACGAGATAGGCATATTGACCGGTGTGAAAGAGAATCTCAGCTACCACGCAAGCAGACATTCGTTCGGAACCTTGACGCTTTCGGCAGGTGTGCCAATCGAGAGCATCAGCAAGATGATGGGGCACACGAATATCAGGACCACGCAAGGCTATGCCAAAGTGACCGATGACAAAATCTCCGAGGATATGGATAAGCTGATGGCAAGAAGAAGTGGGAACGGCACATGTTCACAATAGGACTACCGTTTCGTGGTCGCCCGCTTCCTCGCCGCCCATGGAAGTTAGTACAGACTTCATTGAAAGTGAAAAAGTCGGGCGGCAGGCCGTTTCGGGCAGAATCTTCCTCCTTCGGAGCGTATTCTGCCCGAAAACTTTTTCCCTTTCACGTCTGTACAATGGACGCCGACGGCAGCGGAAACAAGCGACCGACGGAAAAGTCGGAACAAAAAACAAAAGAGAAACAGCGTACAGTCAGTAGAATACTACCGGTCCGTATGCTGTTCTGATATTCCATAGGAGGGATATTTTTTGAAAGTTGAATAAAGCGGGCAGGCGGCAAACTGCGCTCCCTCCAGAAAAATCAACCAAGATTTTTCGTGCCTGCGAATATCCGCCTTTGTCCACTCCGACGCACTCCGTCACGTTGTCGGTATTCAGTCCGGCTATCTGCTTTTCTACAGCGTTGTTCGGCAAAAACTGTTGCGCTTGGTGTGTTGTTCTTAGAAAGCATAGTGATGATTTTCTCCTTACTTTTCATTTCTTCTTCATATCTTTTGCCGGTTTCTCCTTACTTCTTGAGTTTTTCATATTACTTTTCTCTATTGTTGTAAATGACATCCAAAAGTTCGTTTGCAAGTTTGATGTCTGTAATTTTTATAATACTATCTTCTTCTGTTGGAAGCCAAGAATACTGACGCTACCGTACCAAATAGTAGATTTGTCTATGACACATGAGCATAACGATAATTTTGGTACGACCTTTATGAATAATCCCTGGCATTTTGAGAAAATCTCAAAACTATCAATACTTCTAAAAACAGTCCAAATAAGCAGATAGATTTATTTTTGTTGCGTATTTCGTAATTTTATTACGATAATATGGATTATAATTTATTATATGGAATTTTATTTCTACCTTTGTGCTATATAACAGATAAATTTAACAATTATGATAGCAGAGTTCAGCATTGAGAATTTTTTCTCTATTAAATCGGCTCAGAAAATCAGTTTTGAGCCATCAGTAGATACTTTTATGTCTGATGAGTATTCGTATGAAGTTAAAGAGGGGGTAAGATTGCTGAAAGTGGGCATTATCTATGGTGCCAATGCTTCCGGCAAAACAAATATATTAAATGCCATCGAATTCTTCAAGATGCTGGTTTTAAGAATGCCTAAAGACCGGAATGAGAAAACCGGAGTGGTTCCTTTCATGCTGGATGACATTTCGAGGAGTGAAATAACGAAGATGTCTATGGTTTTTTATATCAATCAATCGAAGTATATCCTTAGTTTTGAGTTGGATGCCAAGCATATCTATTCCGAGACATTGATTGTTTATGATTCCATTCGTCCTACTAGGTTGTATAACCGAAGTTATGATGCCGCAAGAGATTCCACGGCCATCGACTTTGGCGTAAATCTGAAAATGACAAAGAAAAGCCAAGATGTGATTTCAGGCAATACTATCAATAATTGCAGTGTGCTTGCCGCATTTGGTAAAAGCAACGTGGAACGTACCAAGCTGAATGATGTGTACGATTACTTTGCCAAACAGGTAAAAGATGTGTTGGCTCCCGGTATGCTGCTTTCGGGATATGTCAAATCAAGATTGGATAAAGACGAAACAGGAGATTTGAAGAAATTTATTTTAAACTTCCTGAAAGCGTCCGATTTCAACATAGAAGATGTGGTATTACACAAAGAGGAAGAACTGATTACTCCTGAATTGGAACAATTAATTCAGAATGCCCCTATTGATAAGGACGCAAAGGCAGAAATGCTAAGAAAGGGTAAAATTACAAATACGGAACTGACCTTCAAGCATAAGGCTGGCGATAAAGTATATGATTTGTCGGAAGAATACGAATCCAATGGCACCATAAGGTTCTTGGGAATGGCGGTGATACTGAATTTCCTGTTAAAGACCAATCGGTTTGTGTCTATAGATGAAGTGGAAACGAGTATTCATTATGAGCTATTAGCTTATTTCATAAAAGTGTTTTTGGCAAACAGCAATGGAACGTCCCAGATGCTTCTGACAACCCATGACATCAATCTTCTCAACGAGGATTTCATTCGCCGTGATACGATATGGTTCACTGATAAAGACGAACTAGGCGAAACAAAAATAGTGCGTCTTTCTTCTCTTGGGCTGCATAAGAATCTTTCCCCATATAATGCCTACAAGCAGGGGAAATTAGTGAAGTTGCCGTTCTTGGGTAGTCAGTATATCAACTTAAATGACTAATGATATGGGGCGAACAGTAACAAAAAGCATTGCCATCATAGGCGAGGGAGAAACAGAATGGTTCTATTTCGATTCGTTGAGGATTGCGTGCCGCTATCCTTTCAAGGTTGCGCCTGATTTTCCACAGCACAGCGACATCAATCATATTCTGAAACTGGTAGAGTCCTATCTAAACAAGCAGTATGATTATATCGTCTGCTTGTTTGATATGGATAGGCTGTTTCAGTTTCCATCTGAAATGCAGTTGTATCAACGGGCAAAGAAGAAATATGGTGCAAAGAAATATGCCAAAAGGATAATGTTTGTAGAAACGAATCCATGTACGGAATTTTGGTTTTTGCTCCACTTTTTGCCTAATATGGTTTGTCGGCGATATGATAGTTACGAACAGCTACTTCCCGAATTGCAGAAATATATGCCGGGCTATGAAAAGACAAAACGATATTTCATACGCACCAACCTCTATAAATACCTGACAGAGAATGGAGACATGGAACGGGCGATGTCAAATTCCGAAAAGTTGTGTCAGCTCTGTAAGGAATCGCCAGAGGATTTGAAGGCGTACTCTGAGATTCATAAGGTTATAAAACTACTAAATGGTGAATTATAGTATGGATAAAATTTATTTATATAAAACTGCTGTAAAGTCTGTTTCATATGATGAAACTCATTGGTATATAAACGATGAACCGCAACCTCAAAAGGATGGTGATGGAATCGCTGAATTTAAGTCAAATGCAAGTGCTGAGTCTTTCCGTATAATAGCGAATGATATTGTTCGTTACACAAGCCACTTTAAAAATGTCGCCGTCTTAACGGCGGCAGGGACATCTATGGAAAATGGGGAGAATGGAGGAAAAACAAGAACAGAACTATGGGATAGCTATAAGGAGGAAATAGAAGCGATAGGAAATGTCCTTATGGCAACAGAAGGGTGCTTAAAAGAAAAATGTTCTTCGATAATTCAATCTAAAAATATAGAGGATTTTTTATCATTCACAATCTTATATGAAAAATTGAATGGAGAAATAAAAGATAAAAATGGAGATTCTTTAAGGAATAAATTGGAGAAGAAAATTGCAGACGCTTGTCGGCTGAAATTAGATGTAACAAACAAGCATCATCAAGACTTTATTAGGAAGTTGACAGCCCGCAAGCCTTCGGAGCCACGAGTGCAGTTATATACAACAAACTATGACACACTGTTTGAACAAGCTGCGCAAAAAATGAATTATACAATAATTGACGGGTTCTCATTTTCTTATCCTCGTATATTCAATGGAGCTAATTTTAACCATGACATTGTATTTAGAGAACATACAAGGGTTAAACAAGAAGAAAGTTTTATTCCTAATGTAATACAATTATTTAAGTTACACGGAAGCATAGATTGGGAAAAAGCAGGTGATAATATATACCAAAAAGAAAGTACAGAACATCCTTGCATTATCTACCCGGCGAGCGAAAAGTATGAAAGTAGTTACGAGCAACCTTATTTTGAAATGATGTCTCATTTACAAACTACATTGCGAAAAGAGGGGACATTATTGATAGTTGCCGGCTTTGGATTTCAAGATAAACATATTCAGAATGCAATAAAAGAAGCTGTATTTCAAAATCCCAATTTCCACTTGCTCATAGTATGCTATGGAATGAAAAAAAGAACAAAGAAAGAAGAAAACGAAAAAGAAGAATGGATTGATAGTGGGATAACTCATCAGTTAGTACCTGAATATGTTTCTGAAGACGGAAAGGTTATGCCTAATGTTACAGTCCTTTTCTCAAAGTTCAAAGCCTTTGTAGAGAATTATCCATACAACGATTCATATAACATTAACCTGCCAAATCAAGATGAAACCATTTGATCATAATAAGTTTGTAGGATACATTTGTGAAGTAACTCCACAACATGTCCGCATGCAAATTCCTTCAGCTAGACTTTTACACTCATTTTATTTTAATGGGGAAATATATTTCGGTGGATCTGTTGGAAGTTTTGTTGTTATTGAAGGTCAAGAATATGGATTTCTTGGTCGAATTTTTGAGCAAAGCCTTCCTCAAGGTGAAAGAACAGAAATAACGGATAAAAACATTAACGAAAAGGACACAATGTTTCATCCTATAGCAAAAATTGAATTACTTGCTTTATTTGATGTTTATAAGCCGGAAGTGATTAACAAAACTGTATCTCGGTACCCATCTGTCGGTGCAAAAGTTTATTCTTGCTCTGATGAACAAATGGGGATGTATATTTCAAAATTTGGTGTCAAAAAAGATGAACTTGATGCACCTTTAGCTCCCTTGGGAAAGTTGACTTCAAATGATTCATTGTGCAATATTTCTTTAAATTCATTGTTTGGCCGTCATTGTGCAGTATTAGGAACTACTGGGGGTGGAAAAAGTTGGACAATAGCAAAATTATTAGAACTTCTTTCTTCTCAAACCTCCAATAAATGTATTCTTATTGATGCAACTGGTGAATATAGCAGTGTCTGCGAAAGTATGGAAAGTATAGAATTGGGCACGGGGAAATATATATTCGATTATAAGAATTTGTCTATTGATGAGTTGTATTATTTATTACATCCATCTTCAAAAACACAAGTTCCAAAATTAATGGAAGCAATCAGATCGTTAAAAATGGTTGCAATTGATGATAATTTGGAATTATCTCTGTATTATAAAACAGATAAAAATGGAAAGCAAATTAAGGGTAATATTGTAAAAGCCGGCAAAGAAAAAAGGACATTTGAAGTATTCTATTACAAACATATAGTAGAAATTGAAGATAAATTCTGCAATTTTGATTTCAATATGTTAGCTTTCCAAATAACAAATGAATGTATTTGGGATACTGATAAAAGTAATTCAATATTATGGGGAGGTAGGAACGATACAGACGTGTCAAATTGCATAAGCCTTATATCCCGTGTCAATAACGTAATGTCCACCTCGGAATATAATAAGATTTTCGGATTTAGAAGACAATCTATTCAAGACGCAAAAGATTTAAAAATTGGAATTAACGAATTCTTAGAGAGTGATAAGAGCGTATTAAGATTGGATTTTTCCAAAGTGAGTTTTGATTACCAAGTACGGGAAATACTCGTAAATGCCATTGGAAGCTATTTATTAAATGAAGCAAGAGAAGGTAAATATAAAGATAATCCAATTGTTGTTTTTATAGATGAAGCACATCAATTCCTAAATAAGAGTATTGCGGACGAATATTTTTCAGCCAAACCTCTTGATGCTTTTGAACAAATATCAAAAGAAGCACGTAAATATGGCTTGTTTTTATGTATTGCAACACAAATGCCTCGTGATATACCCCTAGGAACATTAAGCCAAATGGGAACATTTCTGGTTCATAGGTTAATTAATGAGCAAGATAAAAAAGCCGTTGAAAGTGCCGCATCTGCAGCAAATAGAAATATTCTCTCTTTCCTTCCAATATTGGGAGAGGGAGAAGCTTTAATCGTTGGAGTTGATTTTCCAATGCCTCTCATTATGAAAATCAATGCTCCAACGAGGAAACCAGATTCAAGAACCCCAAAACTCAAAAAATGATAAAATTGAAATCTCAATATAGGCAAAGTATTCATAAGATTGCCAAGAAATATACCTTAAAAAGGTTGTAATATTAAGATATACACAATAAAGGGTGTATTTGTGTTATATATACAATATATTACATAATAAATCCGCATCATTTTGTGAACCTATGATGCAGATTTAGAAATAAAGTGTTGAACTTAACGGATATCCATGACAGGGAGTTATATTAAAGTTAATTTCATCTATTCAGACGGTATGCCTCCTTGTACCCGTCCGTCAAGGTGCGTTCTATGTCGGAAGCCCTATACAGGATTCTGCCACCGATCTGGGTATATGGCAGTATGCCGTTGTTGCGGTAGTCTTGGAGGCTCCTGCGGCTGACTTTAAGCATCACTGCCAGTTCCTTGTCGGTATAATAGCGTTCCCCGTCCAGCGAGGGTTTATTGTCTTTGCGTATTTTTTCCACCTTCTTTGAAAGGTTTTCAAGCGACGAAAAAAAGGATCTCACGCGCATGTCGTTTTCCGGTGTCAGCAGCCGGATATTTTCATTGTCGTTCATAAGTCTGATATTTATTGGTTGATTATATTACATTACATTCTCTTCCCTTACCGACGGTCATACGCCGTTTCATTCCTGCTGCGGGAAAGACGGCCTTCACGTCCTCCGGTCTGTAGTACACCTTGTGGCTTATCTTCGTGTAAGCCAGCGTTCCGTTCTCCCGCATCGTCTGTAGGGTTCTCGGGCTGATGCCGAGCAGCCTGCACACGTCCCCGCTGTCAAGCCACTCCCTTTCTCCCAAGTCCTCATGTTCCCGGCAGAGCCGTTCCACCTTTTCCGCTAAATTCTCGAACCCCGAGAGCATCCTCTCGAAAGTCGACTTCTCTATGACCACTACTTCCATATTCCTGCAAATTTAAGTTTGACATTGATTTTTACTGTGAAACGGAACGGTGGAATAATGCTGTCCCAACCGTTTCCTGTGCGAAGAAAATAAAAAAATCAAGACGGGCCGCAAACCGGACGAGAGGTGTCACCGGCAGACATTCCTTTTCATCGGCAGGTGATAATTCCAAAGGTGGGAAACAAGAAAAGGCACCCTCATTTCTTTGAAGCAAAGGTAGCCGTTCCCCACCGGGGCGCAAGGCCGGGGCCCTACGGGTCGGCGGGGAAAAAATCATCCTCACGCTTCGCGCTCCGGTATTTTTTCCTGCCGAGCCTTGACGCCTTTCCGGCGGGAGAACGGCTGTAAGGCATACAAAGAAACAAGAGTGCCCGTACCACGGGCCGGATGTCTAACAGATAAAACCAAAAGGATATGGCAACAAAAGAGGTAAAAGAATTCAACGAATGGTTCAACCGTTCATACGCGAGGCTGAAAGAGAGACTGTCACTCTATGGAAAGGTCGATGAGGACATATTCCATGACGCTTACCTGGCAGTCAGGAAGCAGGTGATGTTCTCCGATGGAATAGAAGATTGGGAATCCTACTTCTTCGGGTGTTACCGGAGAATGCTACAGGCGGGAACGAGGGACAGCAGCCGCTACGACTTTCCCGGGGACGAATATTTCGTGAAACTGGAGGAGACCGACGACGCGGAAGAGCCGGAGAAACGGGAAGAGGTGCTTACCGGATGTGACAGGCTGGTAAGGGACATACAGAATTTCCTCAGGCGGCACTTCTCATACGAGGATTACAGGATATTCATGCTGCGGTTCTACGAGACCGGCAGTTCGTTCCGCACCATTGCCAGACACATAGGCGAGAAAACATCGGTGGTGACACGCCGGGCACAGGCGATGATGGAATCCCTTAGGGCAAACCGGAAGTTCATCGCCAGAAGAAGGCTGATAATGGCCGGAGAGGCGGCATGACAAGTATAATGGCAGACAATGTATAACTATAAAATACGAATGATTATGAGACTGACAGTTTATGACAAGAGCAATTCCCATCCGGCACTGACCTACAAGGGGAAACGGATCATCACGGTATGCCGCGACGGCAGCATGTACCTGAGCAGGATACTGAGCAGGGAGCTGAGCCTGCACGCAGGAAACAGGCTGTGCATCGCAAGGGACGACGACAGGCCGAAAGACTGGTACATGTTCGTCTCGGACGACGAGAACGGCTTCACGATATGGAACGACCCGCGTTGCGCCCGTTTCTCGAACAGCTTCATAGCCGGCATGATACTCGATGCGGCGAAGGTCGAGAAATCCGCGGGTTTCATGGTAGCAAGAGAACCGGTAAAAGTGGACGGCAAGCTCTGCTACAGGATAATCCTTGACAACCCGATACCGAAAGGGTTGAGAGCTAACTGTGTAAGATAAGCCCAATACAGGGAAGAAAAAGCGAGGGACATCCGGAGGAAGGAAGAGATTCCGACCTTCGGGTGTCCCTTTTTTCATGCGGCCACACGCGGAATCATAACGGTTTCAGGTTGATACGGCTGCTGTAGATGGCGTTCAGCTCGTCACGGTACTGCTCCAGATGGGCCGAAAGGATATTGTCGATATAGCACGAGATGCTGAGTGTGGGTGCGATCACGGAAAGCAGGGTACGCACCCGTTCGTAGTTGTCGCTGCTGACATAGGTCTGGCGGCGTTCTTTCACAACGTTGTTGTCAAACAGATGTCCGGGATACTCCTGAAGGATGTTCTTTTTCCGGCGTGTTTTCTCCCGGATGACCGGGGACGGCGTTTCTTCCTCACTGCCGGACACACCGGAACCGGGAGCTTCCACCTTGTCGGGTTCGGCAGGAATCCCGGACCGGTTTTCCGTTTCCGGTTCCTTGTCATCTTCTTTTTGGGATTCGGCAGCGTTGCTCCCATAACGATTTTCCAGGACAGAGGCGGGAATATCCCCGGCCATTACGCGGCGTATCTGCTCCTCGTCGATCTTGACTTCTTTTCTCTTTACCATAATTCCATATTTTAGATAGTTGAACAATTCTTTTCCGTCACTCCTGCATTTTCCCCACGTTGTGAACATAGGGATACGACCATTCATACCTGTTTACAATATCTGATGGGTATGTACATCCATCAGGTAAGTCGGTCATATGCCCAATCCCCCACATGTTCCGTCTGCCATTAAGCCATTCACGCATTCACACATGGGGGAACGGTTACATTATTATGTCCTTATATGCCCCCATTCACACATTACCGAACGGTTTGAGGTGACCATACATCCCGTACCTGACGAACACATGGATACTTGTGCGACCGGACGCACTCGGACATGCGGCAAAATAACGATAAAATTCCCGGATTTCCACTATCATGGCGGCCTGCTGACGGTCTGTGACACCGTGTGTCATCCTGTTACACCGTTCCGGTGTCCCGATGGTTCCTATTAGTGGTATCCAAGGAGTGAAAAAGAAGGCGGAGAACAGATTTTCCTGAAGGGAAGAGGATGATCCGCCATATTACAATTTTTCGGATGAAAAATTCATGTTCAAGCGAACATGGCAAGTTGTGTTTTCGGCTGCCAGAAATTATTTCCGGCACCCCAAAACAACTTGCCGCTCGCCTGAAGGCTCGGGACGGGCTCCACTCCGAAGTCGTTGCGCCTGAAAGCGGAAAAACAGGAACAGAAACTTGAAAAATGACTGCCGTAATATACAGACCGCCTCTCAGAAAATGGCCACTATTGGAAAAGGGAATGAGCTTTATTTGTGTTTTTAATCTATCTCAGCCCGTATTTTTTCATCTTTCGGTACAATGTAGCGGGATTTATTTTCAGCAATCGTGCCGCTTGTTCGCGGTGTCCGTTACACGCTTGCAGGGCATTGCTGATGGATTCTTTCTCTACATCTTCGTTTTTCAACGGGACTATGACCGGCATTGTATCCTTCCCCGAATCGTCGGATGGATTTCCAGGCACCAAATTTTTCATATCCAGCAACGGGTTTTCCGCGAGCAGCACGGCTCTCTTTACCATGTTCTGCAACTCCCTGACATTGCCCGGCCATGAATAGGAGCGCAGGCGGTATATGGCATCGTCGGAAAAGCCGCGTGTGTCCCGTTTGAGCTCCTTCGAGAAGCGTTCACGGAAAAATTCGGCCAAAGGCAGGATGTCGCCCGGACATTCAGCCAGAGATGGTTGTCGTATCTCAAACTCGCATAGGCGATGGTAGAGGTCTTCCCGAAACTTTCCTTCTTTAATCGCCCGTTCCATGTTCTCATTCGTGGCGGCTACCACTCTCACGTCCGCAAATTTTTCCTTTTGACCGCCTATAGGCATATAGACGTTCTCCTGCAATACCCGCAGTAGCATGGATTGTATCTCGAACGACATCGTTCCGATTTCGTCCAGGAACAGCGTACCGCCTTTCGCCATGTCGAAGAAACCGGGTTTGGCCGCATCCGCACCCGTGAAAGCCCCTTTCTCGTGCCCGAACAGCATGGAAGGGGCAAGATCACGTGGCAGAATACTACAATTGACTGCCACGAACGGCATTCCCACACGCTCGCTGTTCTCGTGGATGCTTTGGGCCACAGACTCCTTGCCCGTCCCGTTGGCACCGAGTATCAACACCGACATGTCCGAAGGGGCGACTAATCTTGCGAATCGTTCCACCTCAAGTATTCTGGGACAGGTACGCTTGAACAGGTCCTTCGGTTTCGTGCGGACAGTCGCGAGCGGACGGAATATCTCTTCCGCCAGTTCCAGCAGATGTTCCCGGTGTACTGGCTTGGGCAGGTAGTCCTTCGCTCCCAATTTGATGGTGCGTACCACGTCCGGCACCGACACGTATTCCGTGGTTATGATGAAGGGTATGTCCCTTTTCTCTTTTTTAAGCCATTCCAGCAGGGATATTCCGTCGCCTTCCGGCAGCCGGACATCCGACAATATCAGGTCGAACTGGTGTCTGCGTATCAACGCGCGGGCTGCCGGTTCGTTCATGGCGGTCATTGTATCATAGCCTGCCTGCTCGAACCAGTCTTTCTGCCGCTGAGAAAGGCTTACATTGTCTTCAACTATCAGTATTTTCCGTTTCATGGGTCATTCTGTTTATAGTGTTCTCCGCTTCCGTTACCAGCATGGAGATATGTTCTATAATCCGTTTCGTGTAGTCATTGACAGTCCCTTGATTGACAGGCTCGCTTTTCAGGGCAGCGCGAAAATCGGATAAAGGTCCTTCCGCTTGCAACAGTTCCAATGAGGGCTGTATCTTGTGGGCGATTTCCCGTAATCCGGCTCTGTCTCCGGCTTCCATGGCAGAACTAAGATCTTCTATATCCTGACGAGATTGGGAAATGAACGTCCTGAGCAGTTTCCGCTTGTCCCGGACATCCGCCGTGAACGTGTCGAAATCGGGAGTGCAGGGTCCTTCCGGTTCTTTATGGGGCATGGCTGCGGATATGGTATTCAGCAGTTCATTCATCGAAAAGGGCTTGTAAATGCAGTCGGCAAAACCGCTGCCGGTGAACGCTTCCTTTTCCCGGTCACCCCTTGCCGTCATGGCTATGACGGGAATCGTGCGTGAGTTGCCGATATTGGAATTGCGCAGCAGATTCAATATCTCGAAACCGTTGGTGCCCGGCATCTGTATGTCGGACAGCAGCAGGTCGTAATCCCGCTTGCGCATCTCCTTCACGAGTTCCCTGGCGTTGGAACAGGCAGTACAGGACACCCCGTTACGCTCCAGCATCTCCTTGACGATTTCCAGTTGCAGACGGTCGTTGTCGATGACAAGGACGCTCTGGGGCAACGACAATGTTGCCGGCAATGCCGATACCTCGTGTTCTATCCTCTCGTCGGAAAGCGGCAATGGCAATGATACCCGGAAGGTAGAACCGCATCCGATTTCACTTTCGACATCTATTTTCCCGCCTAAAAGATTGACCAATCCTTGCGTGATAGGGAGTCCCAGCCCGAAGCCGTCGGCGTTCGTTTCCGAGGCCAGACGCTCGAACGGGCGGAATATGCGTGAAAGGGTATTCTCATCCATACCTATTCCCGTGTCTTTTATCTCCAGGGAGAGATTTCCGTCTTTATAGGAGGCATTGAAATGTATAGTTCCGGTATCCGTGAACTTGACGGCATTTGCCAGCAGGTTGTCTATGATTTGTTCGATGCGGTCCACGTCACCGTGCAGCACGACATCCGTATCCTTGAAATCACAAAGGAAAAGGATGCCTTTGTTGTTCACCACATTGGAAAAACCAGTAGAGATACGCTCCAACAAATCATTCAGGCTGAACGGTACGTTGTTGCAGGTCTCCTTGGACTCGTTCAGGCGGTACACGTCCAACAGGTTGTTCAGCAGGTGCAGGATATGCCTGCTTACTATTCCGATATTGGCCAGATGGCGGTTCCGCCTTTTCCTGTCACGGGTATCTGCCGCCAGTTCCGCGCTGCCGTTGATGATATTCAGCGGGGCGCGTATATCATGTGAGATGGTAAGGATGATATTCTTGCGTGTCTCCAGCAGTTCGTGGTTCCTGTTTATTATTTCCTCCATTTTCAGCCTGAGCCTCGTGTCGCGTTTCAGGTCCTGCTGGATAACCATATAAAAGATTGCCAGCAGGATAAGTGCGGCTATAATCAATCCGGTTATGATTCGGGTGGAAAGTTCGTGTGATGCCTCGATATGTTTTTCCCTATACTGAAAAACCTCTTGTGTATGATTGTTCAGGGTGTTAATCAGCATGTGCAGTTTGCGGTTCAGTTCCTTGTTTTGGAGCCGGAGACTGTCCGAATATGCATCTATGTTGCGTATGCGCTCCTCCTGTATGGTTATCAGCTGTTCGTTCAGAGAACGTATGGCATCAGCCGAAGGCGGAACCTGTACGGTCTCCTTCTTTCCGAAAAATCCTGCAATCCCTTTTTTCTTTTGGGTAATGGTACGGGGACTTGTCACACGTTCGGTTTCGACTGGCAGACGGTGAAGCAGCAGGCTGTCGGCGATTTCCTGGCGGTGGTATGCCTCCATGATATGTAACAAATGCGTTTCTTTATCCTCCAACAGGTTACGCAAGGTATCTATCTGATCCGACAGGACAAAGTCGCCGTGGCTCCGTTGCAGATTTTGTAACAGTATATCCACATCCAGCCTGTCTTCGTGGTAGGATTCGTAATCAGCCTGTTCCCATGCCATAACCGATTCACCGGACAGGGCGAGGTCTGTTATATGGCGATGGATATTATTGATTTCACGGCGTACCAGACGGATGGCATTGGCATCCTCCTCTATCTCACGTATCCGATGACGTTCATGAAATAAAACGGCTGCCATGCAGCCGATTATTATCATTAGGAGTATGTAGCCAAAAAGAATCTTATATTGCAGTAAAAATCTCGCCATTTTATTCCTGTCATTTATGTGTAACAGTTCTTTTCACAATTAAAATACTCACTTCATACAATATCCACATCGGCAATGCGACAAGCGATAGTGTGAAGACATCCGAAGTCGGAGTAATGATTGCCGACATGACAAGAATGATCACAACGGCATGTTTCCGGCATCGGCGCATGAAACTGTCCGAAAGAAATCCTAATTTGGCAAAGAGCCACGAAAGCATGAAAATTTCAAAAACAAGCCCCATCGCAAGACACATCATGACAAGCATAGGGAAATCATCATTATTCTTTCATTTTAAGCGGTCAATATTTCAAGTTGCTGATCCATTCATGGATATTCTTCTCATTGGTACGATTGAGCAACCTCCCTTCTTTCCAATTCAGACTGGGATAGGATTTTTTCAATATCACTACACTATTTTCAATACTGTTTCCACCTGATGTGGCAAATGGAATTACGGTCTTGCCCTTCAGGTCGTGGCTCTCGATAAACGTATTGACTATTCGCGGAGCGAGATTCCGCCAGATAGGATAACCGATAAAAAGAACATCGTAATCAGCGATATTTTCCTTTTTGCTTTTGATTGACGGCCGCACTTTCGCATTGTTCATCTCAACCGAACTACGCGATTGTTTGTCGTGCCAGTCAAGGTCAGCACTTGTATAAGGTTTGGCAGGCGTAATCGCATAAAGTTCTCCGCCCGTAACGTCTGCCAGTCTTTCTGCTATATGAGTAGTCGTTCCTGTCGCCGAAAAATAGGCAATAAGGATTTTATGGTTTGATTGTTTGTTGTTCATATCCTGTTTTTGTTGTGCGTAAGTTTCAGTCGCCATACCGATGACCGAAAGCAATATCAAAAGGATTTTATACATAAGAACACGTTTTATTCTTGAAGTTTGTCATACTCTTTATCCGTAACGGGTTCCAGCCATTCGTTGGAGGTGTTTTCACCGGAAATCTCGAAGGCAAGGTGTGCAAACCAACTGTCTGCGGCTGCACCGTGCCAGTGTTTTACATTAGTCGGAATATGGATTACCGTGCCGGGCAAAATCTCCACAGCAGGTTTGCCTTCCTCCTGATACCAGCCACGTCCGGCCACACCGATAAGCATCTGTCCGCCGCCTTTCGTGGCTTTATGGATGTGCCAGTTGTTACGACAACGAGGCTCAAACGTAACATTGGATGTGTTCACCTGCTCCCGTGAAACCGGCGCAAGGTAACTGTTGCCGGTGAAATACTTGGCATACGCCGTGTTCGGTTCGCCGATGGGGAAGATCATCTCACGTTGGAAAGTCGCTCTGGCATCCTCTCCAACCGTATCATCTGCCCAAACTTCTTTCGCCACACGGAATCCCGCCCATGCGTTGGGCCAGCCGGCATAAAAAGCGGCCTGCGTCAGGAGGGCGGCAATCTCCTTGCGGGTAATGCCGTGCTTTTTACCCATTTCCAAATGCGAGCGGAATGAGGAATCAATCAACCCTTTCCCCAGGAGAATAGAGATAGTGACCATACTGTGGTCATGAAGCGAAAGAGTCGAATCATTCCAGACGGCATCGCCGAAAAGAACGTCGTCGTTCAGCTCCGCGAATTTCGGAGCGAACTCTCCGAGGATACTGCGTCCTGCGGTCTGTGTAATTTTATTTTGAGCCATAAGCATAGTATTGTTAAATGCCGCAAACATTACGGCTAATAGTAAAATAGTCTTTTCCATATCGTCAATCTACTTTGAAAGTCAGTAAAAAACGAACTTATTCAGGGTCGTAATGTGAGAAGAAAAGGCTTTTGCCCCGTCCAAAATGGCAATTGCCGCCATGCTCTCATCGTCCATTGTTTAATTTCTTGCATATCATTTTCAATTAAACTAACTATTATAACTCAATTATTTACCATCCCGCAAGCGGAACCTTGTGTGTTGGCGGAGGAAACGTCGCATCCAGTTGCTTCAGATCCTCTGCATCAAGTCGAATCGATAGACTGTGGAAATTCTCTTCGACGTGTCGGACATTTGCCGCTTTCGGAATTGCCATAACACCTGGGTGACGAATCGTCCATGCCAACGCTATTTGCGCCGCCGTCGCTTCATGCTTTTCTGCGATACGTTGCAATACAGATTGCTTGATCAATTTACCTTCTCCGATAGGTGAATAGGCAATAATCGGCATTTCATACTGTCTTGACCACGGGATAAGATCGTATTCCACACCTCTTTCTTGCAAGTTATAAAGAACTTGATTGGCATCGCAGGCGCATCCTCCCAGAAGATTCTCAATCAATTCCATATCCGGCAGATCTATGTTGCTCACGCCCCACATCCGTATCTTACCGCTTCGTTGCAAGTCGTTCATCGCTTCGATGGTCTCGATAAATGGATAGCTGCTTTTCCAATGCAACAGATAGAGGTCGAGATAGTCCGTATCCAGTTTCCGCAAACTTTTTTCGCATGCTGCAATTGTTCCCCGGTAATCGGCGTGTGAAGGATGAACCTTGCTGACAAGAAAAACCTTATTACGGATACCGGCGATAACCTTGCCGATAAAGGCTTCGTTGTCGTACATCTCAGCCGTATCGATCATCGTCATGCCCAACTCGACTCCCGCGAGTAAGGCAGCCGTCTCCTCCTTGCGTTTCAATGGATTACGTCCGATATTCCATGTGCCTTGCCCGATAGCGCACATGCTACTCCCATCAGAAAAACTTATTTGTCCGGTTTTCATCATCAACGGTAGGATTTATCAAATATGGCGGCGCAATCCTCGTCAGTCATCTCGCATGGATTGGCAGCAAATAATCCGCCCTGCATGGAACGGGCTCCTTTGGCGAGTGTCATGGATTCGTCGGGGCGGAAACCGTAATCACTCATCCTGAGATCGGCTACACCGCACTCCTCTTGCAGACGAACGAGTGCCGTAATGAAATCCTCGGGTTTGTCGGCTTCCTTGATTCCCATCGCACGTGCCATCTTGATAAATTGCCCATCACAGGCATGACGCTCGATGAAAAATTCGTAAAAAGCTTTTGAGATCATAATCAGCCCCGCGCCGTGCGGCAGATTATGATGATAGGCACTCATCGAGTGTTCCATCGAATGTTCGGCAGTCGTATTCGTCAATTGCATCGTGATACCTGCCATAGTACTTCCGTATGCCACATGTTCTCGGGCTTCGATGTCGTTCCCGTCCTTCACGGCTCGCGGTAGGTATCGGGTAATATGTTCGATGGCCGAAAGAGCGATGGCCTCACTGCAAACATTGACCCCGTTACTGATCATTACTTCCGTATTATGGAACAAGGCATCGAATCCCTGGTAAGCCGTGTACTTGGCAGGGACGGTCAGCATCAGTTCGGGATCGACAATGGCAAGTACGGGATTGAGTTCGACCGCCCCGAATCCGATTTTCTCATTTGTCGCCTCGTTGGAAATAACACCCCAGCAATTCACTTCAGACCCCGTACCGGCAGTCGTCGCTATGGTCACGATTGGTAAACCGGGATGCAGAAGTGGTTGGCCTTTGCCCGTACCTCCCCATACATAATCCCACAAGTCACCGGGATTGGTGGCCATTGCCGCAATCGCAATCGACGAGTCAAGCACGGCCCCACCACCCAGTGCTACGATAAAGTCACAACCATTTTCACGAGCGAAAGCTGCTCCCTCCATAATAACCTCCTTATAAGGATTCTCCATGATTTTAGCGAAAAGTGCGTACTCTATACCCGCCTTTTCGAGTTGTTCGATGGTGCGGTTAAGCGAACCGTTTATTCGTGTCGATTTACCGTTAGAAATCAACAGCAGGGCTTTTTTGCCCGGCATAATCTGTTCATGCAGGTTATTCAACTGACCCGCTCCAAAAAGGATTCGGGTAGGGTTGAAAAAATTGAAATTCATTTGAGTATTCATTTTGTTTTTATTTTTATCTGTTTCCTATTATTGTTATCTATCGTGTCACAATATCAACTGGAATATTGAAAATATGGGCAACTTTCAATATCGTATTGATATGTCTTCCTGTAGCTGCCGCAAAATGATGGGTAGGTCCGCATTCGCTCCAGCGATTCATAAACTCCCTGGCACCACAAGTAAAACGAGTTCTCATATTTGTATCGCCGAAAGAAAGGATGGGTCCTTCCTCATTTACTCCTTCTGCAACAACGAACTTGAAATATCCCTCTCCGTTCTGGGTAATGGCGAGATATGTAACGGGACCCGTATAAGGATAAAATTGTGTCAGATATCCTCCGCCTGTTTTACCATGAAAAACTTTCACAATCTTCATAGTCGGTTTTTTCGCCGAAATGTCTGCATCTCCCGATCCGCTATGTCCAATGATGGCTATGTCATCGTTGAAATCTATGGAGTACATCTCTGCAAGCTGTCCCGTTCCTGAAATGGTCTTCATGATACTCATAGCCATTGCAACTTTCATATCGCCTTCAACAGCACAGGCAGTACCCTGTTTGATAAGCATGGAGAATGCCGGAATAAGCATGCTGTCGAGAACTCCGGCCTTACCTTGGGCATAACCATCATAATGAGAGGCAATGAGACCGAGTTTTTCATCTTTGACCCATTGTTCAAAAGCAATGACATATTTTGCCATTTCCCTCATTTCCTCTATGTTACCGCCTTCTTCTATATTGAAGGTGTCGAGAATCTCTTGTGCCTTGATGCGGATAGCTTTCTCGTCAGTGACATTATCCGCTATGGCCCACATCTTCTCCCAATCAAATTGTTTGGTGTAAAGATGCATACGGCGATAAAGATTAGATTCATCGATGTACAAGTCCATCATGCCTGGATAAGGACGTCCTATCTGAGCAATATTGGTATCTCGGAATCTTCTTCTGACTTGTGCGGCACGGCACCATTCCTTGATTTGTATTTGAACTTCAGGGTCTCCACCCTCAGCAACGCCTGTAATAACGGCATGTCGCTTGCCAAAGCGTTCAAGGTCGGCAACCATCTCGCCCACTGCACCACAAGCATATCCCTCTCCCAGCCAGGATGCAATGTCTGTATGAACGTAATCCAAGGATTTCAACTTCTGGATGTTTACCAACACGACAGGGACATCAAGGTCTTTTACAGCAGGGAGCATGTTGTAAGATGTTGCATAAGTCAGAAGTTGCATAATTACGATGTCCACGTCTGCGGCACGGAACTTATTTCCCGCCGCCTGCGATTGCTCTTTGGTCGTAACCAGACCTCCGTCAATAACTTCCACCGTGTCAGGTATCATCTTTTTGAATGATTCATACTGGACCTCAAATTCAGGCACTAACGATGGGAATTGGGGCAAGTAGGCACCCAATGCAATGGAGAATACGCCTACTCTTGCTTTTGTTTCTACTAACATAATTATTGGATTTTATTTGAGATATTAAATGCATTTCATCTGAATACCCTCGATAAGAGGGAATACTTCGGATATTTCGAGTTTTTTTACCATCTCCTTTGTCTCTGCAAAATACTTTTGTAGATGGGGTGAATTGAAATGCCTGTCATAAGCTTCCTTGTCCTTATACACTTCAAGTATCGTGAACTGGTTGGGATATTCTTTATCCCAAACTGCATACAGTACATGCACATCTTTTTCCAGACGGAGCGATGCTTCCATTTCTTCCTGTAAAATTTTCTTGTATTCTTCAAGCTTTAAAGGATCTACCGTTATTTTTGCTATATGTACCATAATTGTTTTTCTTAATTATTGTCTATTAGGACTAATTCGACACTTTCCGATTTTTCGAAATTGAGGCTGTATTTTTCTCTTTGGAAGGGGTGACTGATAAGGAAAAACGGCATTCTTATCCAGATTCTCATTCAAATCATCCCGTGGTAAAGTCTGTGCTTCATCCGATTTGCTATCTGACGAAGCACAGGATTGCAACGGAAAGAAAAGGATAAAAGCCATTGTTTGTTCATCTCATTTTATCTTTCTTATTTCTGAGGCAATTCCACTTCTGTTTAATACCAGTCATGTTTCTCGTTACGGTCAAGTGCGGCGATTCGTGCCATTTCGTCGTCGGTCAGCGAGAAGTCGAAAATCGAGATGTTCTCCTTGATATGGTCGGGGTTGCTCGAACCGGGAATGGCGACCACGCCCCGTTGCAAGTCCCATCGTAGGATCACTTGGACTACCGATTTATTGTGTCTGGTTGCAATCTCGGACAAAACAGGGTCGCTTAACAGTTCCTTTTGATGTCCACGGCCACCGAGAGGATACCATGCTTCGACAATAATGCCGAGGTCGTGAAGATGTTTCACCACCTCTTTGTCCTGATAATAGGGGTGAACCTCATTTTGAACCAATACCGGCTTGATATTCACTTTAGGCAGAAATTCGTTTATCTCCTTGACATAGTAGCACGATACGCCTATCGAACGGATTTTGCCTGCCGCCACATATTTTTCCATTGCCTTGTATGCCTTCACGTCATTCGTACCGGGATGATGAAGCAGCATAAGGTCGATGTACCCGATGTCGAGTTTGCGCAGGCACTCTTCGATGGCGGCTTCTGGATTGGAATACTGGTTGGGATAGAGCTTGGTCGCCACGAAAATTTCCTCACGCGGTACACCCGATTCGCGGACACCTTGCCCCACTTCCTCCTCGTTGCCATAGATGGATGCTGTATCGAATTTGCGGAAACCGGAGGCAAGCGCGGCTTTTACGGAATTGACGCAAGTGGCTCCGTGCAGGCTGTAAGTACCCAATCCGAGAATCGGCATATCGTAACCGCTGCTTAACTTCACTGTCGGGGCGTTGCCGTTCGTACCTTTCGAGAGGTCGAATGCCCCTGCATTCGTATCATTATTAAAATTCAGGTTCATACTTTCAATCCAATTTTTAATAGTTTCTTCCGATTCGTTTCCGCTGAACCGCCGTCCTTGTTTCCATTCTGCTCCGGTCGCCAGACGGTGCAAGTCGGTATCGCTCGAACCGATGCCGCTGGAGTGCGATGTGCAGAACGGCACGATGGTCTTGCCCGTGAGGTCATGGCTTTCGAGGAAAGTGAAAATGACTTTCGGAGCTTTACCCCACCAGATAGGATAACCGAGGAAAATCACATCGTAGTCGGCAAGGTTCTCGCATTTGCCCTTGAGGGCAGGGCGTGCCAATGGGTCGTTTTGCTCTCGGTTGGCACGGGATGATGAATTGTTGTAATTCAAGTCCTCGGACGTGTAAGCCACTTCGGGCACTATGCGCCAAGTCGCCGCATCTGTCGCCTCGACAATCCGGTCGGCAATGCCTTTGGTCGTGTTCGTGCAGGAGAAATAGACCACCAATGCCCGTCCATCCGTAGGTTGCGGATCAGGGTTCGGATCGGGATCAGGTGTCGGAGTTGGGGTTTCCGTTTTGTCCGGTTCATCAACTGGAGAGCAGGCACTTGTCGTCAGGGTCAATCCTGACAGAAGAATCATAGGTTATAACCACTTTTTCATAATTCGATTGTTTTTAATTTCTTATTCAATTTATGGGTTGTACGATAGCGGAGCCCTACGAACAACAGGCTCGATACGAGGAACAATAAAGTTCCCATCAACGAATAACGAGTACCTGCTACCGTGATGAATGCCCCGCAAAGAGCGGTTCCGGCCATTGTGCCGAAGTTGGCAGCGGTAAGGAAGAGCCCGTTTGCGAAATCGGGGGCTTCGGCGGCCGAGCTGGAAATCATATACTGCCCGACGATATTGACAAAGCCCGCCAATAATCCGGCAAGCAGAATCAAAACGCCTGCAATGATGTTGTGCGCTCCGAAAAGGAACAACAGCAGATATCCGGCAAACATGACCATGGGCATTACAATCATATACCGTTGTCTATGTAGGGGAAACATCTTGCCGGCAAGTACATTTCCTATGATATTCGCAATACCGTAAACCAACAACAGCACACTGACCGTATCGGATGCGAGTCCTGTTACACGGTTCAGATAATCGGACATGAAACTGAAGAATCCGAACATTGCGCCGTTAATCAGCGTAAAGGACAGAACCGAGTACCATACATCCGGTTTTTGCAATACACATAACTGGGTCCCGTATGAAAGCCTTTCACGAACAGGCATTGAGGGCACACAAAATAAAGTAGCCAGCAACACGAGAGCATTGATAGTGGCGAAAAAGCCCATCGCTACGGCGAATGAAGTGTGGCTGGCGATGAAACTCGTTACGGGGACACCCAACACCATTCCGGCCGACACTCCAATGAATACTCTTGATACGGCCTTCGATGCATCTTCTTTGAGGGCAGACTGAGCCGCGACCGTGAAGGCCATAGAAACATAAACCGGATGCAGAAAAGCAGGTAACGCACGGGCGACAAGCAGCACGGCAAATGATTCGGTAAAAATGGAAATCAGATTGCTTGCGGTAAAAAGGCCCAATGCCAACAACATGACTGTCCGTCGGTTCACCCCTGAAAACAGGAGCGGCATTATTGGAGCGGAAATGGCGACGATGAGCGCAAATACGCTCACCGTCCATCCGGCCTGTGGAATTGTCACTCCGAAGGTTTCGGCAATCTGAGGAATGATACCCACGACCCCCATCTCGGTATTGATGATACCGAACACCCCGAATGTCAGGATCAATACAAGCCATTTCTTTGGACAATATCTATTTTGCCTTTCCATAGCGGATGGATTCTACCGGTTATTTCAATGTATTCATGTCAATCACATAACGGAATTTGACTTTCCCATCCTGCACATTGCGGTAAGCCTTGTCGATCTCGGCGGCATTGGCCGAAATGACTTCAACTTCCGGGTAGATATCGTGTGCCACGAAATAGTCCATCATCTCTTGCGTTTCCTTGATGCCGCCTATCAGCGAGCCGTACACTTTACGGTTGGCAGCTCCGCCCATAGCCAAATCTGCCACATTGATTGTCGCGGTTTCAGGCAGTCCGACTATGGCCATCTCTCCTTTCCCGTATTTCAGCATCCGGGCATACATAAGCGGGTTGTATTGCGCCGGTATGGTGCTGATTATGAAGTCGAACGCATTGTTCAGGCCTTTCATCTCCGCCTCATTGTTCACATTCACATAGCGAGATGCTCCCATACGGGCTGCATCTGCACGTTTTTCTTCCGTGATGTCGAAAACCGTAACGTCCGCACCGAGGTTCACAAGATATTGCACGGCCATGTGTCCCAAGCCTCCAAAACCGGCTACGCCTACTTTGTCCCCTTTCCCTACCTTGCTGAAATGAATAGGGGACCAGATGGTTACTCCGGCACAAAGCAGCGGGGCGACCCGTTTCATGTCTGCTGTTTCAGGGATACGGATGGCGAATCTCTCGTTTACCACCATATTGTTGGAATATCCGCCCATCGCCGGTTCGTTCTCATGATAACGGTCGATACTGTTGTAGGTGAATGTCGTTCCGTTCTCGCAGAACTGTTCTTTATCCATGTCGCAGAAAGTACAATGTCCGCAGGAATTTACCATACATCCCACACCGGCATAGTCACCGACCTTGAATTTAGTCACATTCTTTCCAACCTTTACCACGCGTCCGGCTATTTCATGTCCGGGAATCATAGGATAAATACCGGAAATGCCATGAGCCTTGTGTTCATCCCATGCCGCATGCAGGTCGCTGTGGCAGATTCCCGCATACATCGTTTCGATCAGTATGTCGTTGGCACCGATTGCGTGACGGGTAAACTCGTGAGGATGGAAAGTGTCATCTGCCGAAAATACTGCAAAACCTTTGGCCGGGATACGGTCGTTTTCTTGGGCTTGTGTGATTCCATAACCGAAAATCAACACAAGAAGGATAATCAAAGTCTGTTTCATCATTTTGTTCATTTGAAGTTATTGATAAAGAATGTTTCTATTTTGTCGAAAGGAATGGTCTCTGTCCTGTCATATAGGTCGGTGTGGCTGGCTCCGGGGATAATCATCAGTTCCTTGTTGTCGCCTTGCAGCTTCTTGAACGCATCTTCCCCGAAGTAACGGGAATGTGCCTTTTCGCCATGGATGACAAGCACGGCATTTTCGATTTCGTCCGCACGGCTCATAAGCGGGAAGTTGATGAACGGAATGGCTTCCGTCGCATTCCGTCCCTGATTGGAGTTGAGCGAACGCGGATGATAGCCCCGTGAAGTCTTGTAATAGGCATGATAGTCCTTGAAGAACTGCGGAGCATCAGCCGGCAATTCGTCGGGAACGCCACCACCCGGTTTCGGGAAACCGTTGCGGAAATCCTCGGTACGTTGTGCGGCAAGCTTTTTACGGAGAATGTTACGGGCTTCAGCACTATCGTCCGCATCGAAATAACCGTTGGCATTCACCCGGCTCATGTCGTACATCGTGGAGGCCACGGTCGCCTTGATACGCGGGTCGGCTGCTGCGGCATTGATGGCCAATCCGCCCCAGCCGCAGATACCGATAATGCCGATCCGTTCGGAATCTACTTTGTCGTTGGTGGCAAGGAAATCGACGGCTGCCGAAAAATCCTCGGTATTGATGTCGGGCGATACCACGTAACGGGGTTCGCCGCCACTCTCTCCGGTGTAGGAGGGGTCAAAAGCGATAGTCAGAAAACCTCGCTCGGCCATTGTCTGTGCATAAAGTCCGGCGGCCTGCTCCTTGACAGCTCCGAACGGCCCGCAGACGGCGATGGCGGATAGTTTTCCGGTAACATTCTTCGGTACATACATGTCAGCTGCCAGCGTGATGCCGTAACGGTTGATGAAAGTCACTTTCGTGTGATTCACTTTGTCGCTTTGCGGGAATGTCTTATCCCATTCTTTTGTCAATGTCAGATTTTCCATATTTCTAATGTTTTTTTGTTCCATTTGGCTGATTGATTGTGCCTGACCGATTATCGGCATACAGGCAATAAGCGCAGCGATAACAATCTTGTTCATAACAACTTGTCTTTAAAATTCTCTATTTGGTTTATTTATACGTTTTTCCCCATTTCGTAGGCTTCCTTCATCACAGGCTTTCCTTTCACGGTCCCTTTCAAATGTATCCCCGTTCCTTGAATAACCCCTTTCTCCTTGGAACCGGGCAGATACCGAATAAAATTGCGGAAACCTAACAATGCACATCCCGTATTGGAACCTCCGGCAGTCATGATAAAATAAAACTCCTTGTTCTTTACTTCACTCTCCCTCTCGAAAACCCGGTCCATCATCGTTTTCATCTGGCCACACATATTGTCGTTATAAATAGGAGTAGCCATCACGATAACATCGGCCTCTATCATCTTTGCCACGACTTTTGGAGCGTCATCATTGATTTCAAGATTGCGGTCCGTATAATCGTCTTTTATCCGCAGGAATTGGATGTCCAAATCATTCAGAAATACCTTCTCCGCTTCATGCCCTGCGTCTTTGGCACCTCGGAGAAACTCGTCGCACAGTAAATCTGAATTACCGCCCTTGCTGGGACTCGATGAAATAATCAGCACTTTCTTAGATTGGGAAGAAGAACCATCTGTTTTACGAGACTGCCCGTTGCAAGATGCTGTAAAAACGGTTATTGCCATAATTGCTAAAAATAAAATACGTTTCATAATTATTGAGTTTATTGTTTTTTGATTCAATACCCTTATGATTTATGGTGGCAAAATTACAGGGAACTTACAAGAACCGATGTACCGAAACCAAGGAAGAATTTACCCCGATTACTGATTTTGAAGTCCCCGTATTTTATTGAACAGCAAGCGTATTACCGAAATTACGGAATTTGTGCAAATATTTACCCCGATTACTTTTTCATAGATTGGGATGAACCCAAATGATAAAATAATCACTATTTTTGTAGTGAAATCAATAAGCAGAAGTTGTATGGAAGAAATAATGAAAATAGACACCGTTGAACAATATAACGAATTGTTCGGGTTTCAAACTCGTCATCCATTAGTAAATATGGTCGATTTCGACAGGCCCGAAAGTCAGGGAAACTATCGGATGACTGTCGGTTTTTACGGGATCTTTCTAAAAGAGACCAAAGGGTGTATTATCAATTACGGAAAAAATCATTATGACTTCGATGATAAAACTGTAGTTAGTTTTGCTCCAGGACAGACGGTCGGTTATACACGCATTGAAGGAACATTACCCAAATCCATCGGATTATTGTTCCATCCTGATTTCATTCGAGGAACGTCATTGGGACAGAAAATTAAGAAATATACGTTCTTTTCCTATGAGGCAAATGAAGCACTCCATCTTTCCGCAGAAGAACGTATGGTTGTTCATAATTGCTTGGCCATTGTCCGGGCGGAATTGCAACACGCCATTGATAAACACACTAAAAGCCTGATATGTACTAATATCGAGTTACTTCTGGATTATTGTATGCGGTTCTACGAGCGACAATTCATTACCCGTCAGGATATGAATCTGGATGTGCTGAGCCGATTCGAGAAGTTAATCGACGAATACCTTAATTCTGAATCCGCGTTGCAAAACGGCGTTCCTTCCGTCCAGTATTTCGCGGATAAAATATGTTTGTCTCCTAACTATTTCGGGGATTTGGTTAAAAAAGAAACGGGAAAATCTGCCAAGGAATATATACAGTTGAAGATGCTTGACATAGCCAAAGAAGCGTTGTTATATCCGGAAAAGAGCATTACGCAAGTTGCCAACAAACTGGGGTTTCAATATCCACAGCACTTTGTTCGCTTCTTTAAGAGATACGAGGGGATAACCCCAAGTCAATATAGGCTTAAAAATTAGAAAAATATTAATAGGTTCAAATCTTATACATTTATCGGATTGACCTTTAATGTCTCTAAATTCAGGAACAGCCCTTGATGCTCGATCATTCCGTTTCGGAACATCTTCCACAGTATGTTGTAGCCGAGTTGCGCCAGCGTGGAGTTGATGAACAAATCCTGCTTGCTCAACGCTTCCGCCAGCGAGCAGCTCGGGCCGGAGTCCGCCATCTGTTATAATAAAAAGAGAGAAAAATTCGACAACTATAAAGTTTATAGGAATTTGGCTATAAAATTACGGCAAGAAAAGATAGCAGATAAACAAAAAAATACTATCTTTGCAAAGTAATGAAGTGTTCTTTTGACTTAATGCAAAACATAGCGAATTAGAGTAGTTCGCTCGTTTCTAAATCGTTACCTGTTATCAAATAGGTCTTCTATAATTCCTTGTATTTCAATCAGAAAGAAGAAATCACATGTCTTGCGGTATGCGTGGTCAGATTTTTTCTAATTCCGCATAGGTCGGCAATTTCTTTCAAATAACTGTTCATCTTCTGATTACAAGGGACAGGCAGCATTACGCCTTTGTCAAGGCAATACGGATTGTCCTTGTATTTGTCAAGTATCTGTTTCGGAATGCTCAAAAGTGGAATATTACAAAGGTTATTTGTTTTTTCACGGGCTTTTACTATCCATAAATTACCGTTACTATCTTCGGAAATATGTTCGGGGCGTAAATTATATACGTCTATAAACGCCAATCCGGTGTACACACAGAAAATGAATACATCCCGTACCAGTTCCAGCCGTTCTATCTTAAACTCTTTCTGCCATATCTTATTTATTTCGGCTTGGCTAAGGAACTGTTTGTTTACTTCCACCTCGTGAAACTTGATTCCGGCAAACGGATTTTTTGTTATCCATTCGTTTGCAATGGCAAGGTTTATCACTTTCTTGAAACACTTCATATAACGGATAACGGTATTCTGTGCGCAATGCTTTTCCGTTTTCAGGTATAAATCAAAGTTGCGCACCAATTCCCCGTTTACTTCACGTAGTAGAATATCATCTACCTTATAATCCCGTTTCACCAGTTCCATAAGATATTTAAGGCAATTATCGTAACGTCTTACGGTAATGTCGGCATAATCCGTTCCGATTAGCTTCCGGCAGTTGTCGTTATGCTCCTTGAATACATTATATAATGTCTTGAAAGTTTCGTCCTTTCCCTGATAGCGGTTTACTATGGCACGGGCAGAAATAATCTTTCCCTCCAGTTCTAAATCTTGGTAGATTTGATAGAATTTCACACGCAAGGCATCAATGTAATGGTTTAGTTCTACGGAATTGCGGTCTTTGCCTATTGATTTCTCTTTGTCCTGCGACCAAAGTGGGACTTTTACGCTTCGTTTTAGTTGAAGTTCCACATACAAGCGGTCATAAGTGACACGCACACGCACGGGAGCTTCTCCGTTTTTTAACAGTTTGCTTCTCTTGATGAAGAACAAAACACTGAATCTTTTTCTTTCCATACTGCTCAATTTTTAATGATACAAAGTTAGGAAATCGAACCGAGGACTCTGTTATGTAAAATAGCGCAACGTGCTGTAAAAGAATGAAGTAACTATTGATTAGTGGAACATTCAGGGCTTTCTAAAACCGTCCCCCGAATAAGAACGTATAGTTTGCTTTAATCCCACTTATTTTGCCTATTCTTGGAAATGGAAAATCCCTGAACTTCTTTGAAATTCAGGGATTTACATCGTTTTTCTTTTCTTAAAAGTGGTGCCACCAGGAATCGAACCGGGGACACAAGGATTTTCAGTCCTTTGCTCTACCAACTGAGCTATGGCACCGTTGTTTTGTTTAACGGGTGCAAAGGTAAACATTATTTGTTACAGTCCAAATTATTTGATGAAAAATATTCAAAGAAATTGGAGATTGGGTGGTGGGGCGAAAAAATCACGGCAAGAATGAAAAAAAAACAGCAAAAGTATTTGTCGTTTAAAAATTAGTTGTACCTTTGCAGCCGTAATCAAAAACGGGATGTAGCACAGTTGGCTAGCGCGCCACGTTCGGGACGTGGAGGTCGGAAGTTCGAGTCTTCTCATCCCGACTACAAAAGAGGATATATCGAAAGATATGTCCTCTTTTTTTATCCATTTACCCCGGTAGTAAGTATCTTTACCGGAACATTCAAAAATCTTTACCCGGACATTCAAAAAAACAGACATTATATGAAAATTACACAACCCCGTTTGGCAAGCACACTGCACGAAGATATAGACATACAGACTGCGTTAGAGAAGAACGACGAAGATTTAACCGAGTATGCTTTCAAGAGCCTGCGCATAGAAGGGCTGAAGAAAGATAATCTTTCGGTACAGTCCTGCGTTTTTGCCAACTGCAGCTTCGGGGAGTGCAGCTTTAGGAAATCACAGTTCAGCGACGTGGTTTTCAAGAACTGCGACCTGTCGAACGTCAACTTTACCGGCTGCGGCTTCCACCGGGTGGAGTTTCTCGGGTGCAAACTAATGGGGACCAATATGGCAGACGGGATATTCAATCATATCACGTTTGACGAATGCCGGGGAGAATATATGAATCTTTCGATGAGCAAGCTGCGCTATATACAATTCATCCGCTGCAACCTCCGGGGAGCCGGAATAGAAGGTTGCCAACTTACAAGCGTCGCTTTTGAGGCCTGCAACCTGATCGAGGCCGAGTTCTACCGGACTTCCCTGAAAGGGATCGACCTGTCGGATTCCGAAATATCCGGCATCCGTATCAGCAGCCTTGCCGGTAGCGAACTACGGGGCGCTTCCGTCTCTTCCCTGCAAGCACTGGATTTAGTGCGGATGCTGGGTGTCGAGATAAAGGACTGACCTCTTTATCCGGCATACTCCGGATGGCGGTGCAACCAGGCAACGGCATACGAGCAGGTAGCCAACGGCTTCATTCCGTGTTCGATTGCATAATCATAAGCGTATTTCACTAAAGCGGCAGCCACTCCACGGCCTTCAATGGCCGGGGGAACGATTGTGTGGATAATATCCAGTTTGTCGCCGGACAGACGATACTGTACAAAGGCCGTTACGCCATCCAACTTCGTTTCGAAACGATTCTTTTCGGGATAATGAGTAATTGTATAATCCATATTCTTAATTATTTACCGGTTCAAATTCCAATGATAAAGTATCTTCTTCATTTCCTTCCGGAACGGCTTTCTCCTCCACTTTCTTTTTACCGCGGAAGAAGTTCTTCACCTTTGTAAAGAAAGTCACGACATGTGTAGCCGCATCCTGTTTCTTTTTGGAGACACCGACCGACTCGATCAGCGGCGGCCTCAATATCTGCCACAAATAGTTGAAGGTGGAATGATAAGGATCTCTTATTATTGAAACATTCGAATGACGCGGATTGTTATAACCATTCTTTGTTTTATCCGGATTATCATTTTTTAAAATAAGGTTGACAAGGCTTGTCAGGAACTTCTTGTCCGTCAGTTCCCCGTCCTTCTCCTTCAACAGGGCTGCTTTCAGATCATTATACAGGAAAAGCATCTCTACGGTCGCACCTTTGCTGGAGGCTTCCGTGCTGAATGTCATTCCCCGGACATGCCCGCTCTGGACCTCGGCCGAAGCCAAGGGGACAATCAACTCATTCAAGGCCGTCAGGTCAAAACTATCCAGGCGGGCATTCAACAGAAAACGGTCGTTCAGCGAATCGACAGGTAATTTCCATGTCGCGGTAAACACCCCCTGCCCCATCAGCTTGCCGCCAGCATCCAGCCGGATGTATTGGTCCGGACGGGAAACAAGGTTCGTGAAGCCGGAAAACGTACCGTTCATATCCGTAAAGAAGAGCTTGCCGGGCGTCGTCCCCTTCTTTGCCAACTCTTCATAAACAACAGAGAAGTTCTTCACTCCCACCCTTTTGAAATCCAGTTTGACAGGCGCCTTCTGGAGGCCGGAATAGATCATCGGAACGATATGCCGGGGTCCCGGAATCTGCTGGTTCTTGAAGTTCTGCAACACTGCGTCCGACACTTGCACATCGTCGATCCGGAGCACTTTATCCGTGAAATAGGAAGGCAGGTCGATACCGGTCAGGGAAACGCTTCCGACACTCACATCAAACCAATCCGCATGACGCGGCTGCAAATAGGCAAACTCCATCTTCGGGTAGGGAGAGACAAGACGGATATGCTCGACAAGCGCACTCGATTTAGTCAAGTCCACACCGCCCACCTGCAAAGTGTAGAAACCATTATCTAACGGAAACGCCAAGTTGCGGGTGGAGAAGCGTATATCATCCAGTTTATAGGAACGCCGGCGGTTGTCCACCGTCAATCCTTCCACAAACAGGTTCGTCGTATCCAGCTTCTGATGCTGCAACGAATCGCTTTTACCATAATAAGCATACTGTATATTCGCATCGGTCAGGCTGAACCTGTCCAAAGATATCTCTCCGGCAATCTTTCCTAACGTCGCATATAAATCCACCGGCTCCTTCTTCGCCTTACGGGACAAGGTATCCGGATAACGGCCGGGATAGATATCCGCAACCGGACTTTCCAACCGGATTGTCCCCAACTTCAACGACGTGCTGTCCCAGGAAATGCCATCCAACGCTAAACGTTCGAGCGAAGCCGACAATCCGCCGCCATCCGGTTTGAACACCCGGATATCGGGCGAATCCACCTGAAATGAAGTCAGCCGTATGTTCCGCTCCGGACGTTCCGGTATGCGTTTCAACCCGCTTATACGGAGTTCGGGAGACGAAAACCGGACGAATGTTTTCCCCTTCTGCCTGTCCGTTTCCTCCGGAAGCAGTTTAATATCCTGCAATTGCAAAACACCTTTTACGGTAGAGAACTGTCCTTTCCGAACCGAGAGACGATACTCTTTTCCCGGCAGGTAATTATCAAAATTGCTGAAACTAAAGCCCATGTCCTGATAATCGAAGAACAGCCCTTTACCCTTCCCCGTCTCCTGATCCACTAATATGTCCGTGGCAAAGAAGTTAAAGTCATTCAGCCTGTAAGTGACCGGCTCGGCAGCGCTCTTGTCTTCCACCGCCACATTTCCGTTATTCAGGCTCACCCGTTTAACGGATAGATAGCGCAGGAACGGATTCAGAATCGCCTCCACATCCACCCGGCTATTCGCAGGGGCCGCTGTTTTCACATCCTTCTTCCTGTAAGAAGGAGCCACCACATAATGAAAATCCGGCCGATCGACCTTCAACAACCGGGCACTAATCCCTTTGTCATACAGCAAACCACGAATGCCAACCGTATCGATACTCCCGGACATATAATCGTTACGGCTCCGGACCGACAGCGGGTGCAAACGAACCTGTTCCAGATTAAAGTCCCCGCTTTCCGTATCCAGCGCCATGCGTTTCACCGTAAACCGATGATTACGGGCTGTCATCATGCCCTCAATATCATTCGCCTCGAACGAAAAGTTGCGCGAGTACCAGAGGCCATGCCGGGCTTCCGAGGCAGAGTCCACCTGAAAATCGTACGCATGAAAGTCGAAGTTTGCCAGTTTATAGACCTCTACTTTATCTTTTACGGCAAGGGAATATTGCAGCTTCGCCTTCTCGATCCCGATCGTCCCGATGGAAACAGAATGCAGGACCGGCGAGATCACATCATATAGCGACAGAGAACTTACCAGGGAATCCGTTTGCACGGGACGGCTTTCACCAGCCAGATTAAAGGCCTGTATATCCGAAGAAGTGATATCGAAGGAGCGTGCAGTCAGGTAGTTCAGTGCATTTTCGCGCCGGAATTGTATCCCCCGCACCTCGACTGCCCTGATCAGGGCATCCAGGTAGCTGTCCGGCCGCCGCCGGCTTTTCTCCCACAATTCGCCTTGCGGGGTAAGACGGATATCGGAAATAGAGATAACCGAATCTTCCGTGCTCAACAAGATACGCTCCGTTTGCAGGCGGAAATCATTGTTCGTCAGCAACGTCTGGGGCTGGTTGGTGATAAAGTCGAAGTTATCGCAATAAAGAAGTTTCCCGCTTTCGGACGAGTTCTCATCCAGCCGGAAACCATACGCATGGAAACTCACATTCGTCAATGCATATATTATAGGTAAGGCGGGATTCTGAACAGAATAGGAGACGCTGGCGTTTTCCAGATCGAGCCTGCGGACCGTCAATTCATTGATATAAGGAGAGATCACCTCATACAAAGTCTTGGCTTTCGGCTCTTGCTTCACCTTCACTCCGGTACGCGTCGAATAATACGGGCTGAACACCTGTATGTCCGGTTGCCGGATTTCAAACGAATCGAAATGCAACTGTTTGTAACTCCACCGCCAAGTCAGGTTCACCCCTTTAAAGTCAATCATGCCAACCTGTGCCATTACATAGACAGAAGGCAGGCTGTCCTTCTTTTCCCAATTCCGGAAGACTGCCGGTTCGGGAAACAGCTTCACCCCTTCGAGCTTCAACTCTCCTTTGAAAAAACTGATGGAAAGATTATCGAAGGAAAGGGTATAAAAGCCATCCGTCGCCTCCGCCGTCCGGTGGATCAGTTCTTTACGCAGGTAACGTTCAAGCCGTTTTGTCAGATGAAGGTTAAGCAGGAACAAGCCGGCGGCCAGCAATAACACACCTCCCAATGTATACCCTATAACTTTCTTCGTCTTCCCCATAAAACTGCAATTTAACTCTGTCTATATAAAATCAACAAAATAAACAGAGTTAAGTTGCAAAAGGCTGCAATTACCTTTCAGTCTTCAAACAAGCCTTTTATCTCCTTATCGAAGTCCGATTCGAACAGGCGATCCTGAACGATACGATACTTCTCGAACTCTGCTTCTGCATGCATCTTCGCCGCCTCCGCACTGATATGTCCACCGTCAGTCAGAAGCTGCCGGTCGTCTAATTGCAGGAAGCGGTCGATATGCGTCGCCCAATCCTCCATCGTCATGGGAATATGCCGTTTCGCGCGGCTTTCCGCCAAGTCAAGAAAGGCGTTGACCAGATGCCCCATTTCGTCCAGCTCATTTTCCCGAAGATAGTTCTTTGCAATACTGACATCGGTCTTCACAATCTTTCCATTCGGGCTGTTTTCCCACGTAGTCAATCCCATGTGTTCCTTGCCGGCGTCTGCGCGCGACATGATTAGTTCGGCTGCTGTATGCTGATGGATGGCATAATGCAGTTTGTTCTGTACCTTCTTAAAGAACATACGGGTGGTCGGCGCATCCCTGTTGTAGTCGATACTGGTCGCATAGATATCGGTCACCTTCTGATAGAAACGCCGTTCGCTCAAACGAATCTCCCGGATCTCGGCCAGCAGATGCTCGAAGTAATCTTCCCCGATAAAAGAGCCGTTCTCCATCCGTTTCTTATCTACCACATAGCCGCGAATGGCAAATTGGCGGAGTACGGAAGTGCACCATTGGCGGAACTGGGTGGCACGGATAGAGTTGACGCGGTAGCCGACGGAGATGACGGCATCCAGATTGTAATGATTGGTTTGATATTCTTTCCCATCTTGGGCAGTATGTGCAAAAATTGCACATACTGAATCCTTATCCAGTTCTTCCGAATCAAAAATAGACTTTAAATGTTTGGTTATTACCGTCCTGTCCACTTCAAACAACATAGCCATCGCCTTCTGCGTCAACCAAAGCATCTCATCCCGGTAAAGCACCTCAACGCCTTCTTCTTTATTCTGAAGCTGGAATATCAGGAACTCCGCCGTGCTGTTACGGATCTGCAACTTCTTGTTTTTATCTTCATTCTCCATTTGCCGCCTCGCTTTCTTTCTGTTTCGCCAACCCGTATTGTGCGTTCGAGCGATAGCCTAACCGTACAATTATCCCTTCTTCCCGCAACTCCCCGAGGTCTTTCAAGGCCATATATTTGGAACAACCGTTCAAGCCACGGCAGGATGAAGACGAGATCGTCTCGTTCGCCTGCAGGTAGTTCAGGATATTCGCTTTCCGCTTGTCGGCGGATAAACCTTTCAGGCGGCTTTTCTCTCCGGAACGCTCCACTTCCATGTGCTTCAATTCCCTACGCAACTCTTTGGCGCAGCGGAACACCACTTTGTTAAACTGTACGTGTTTCGGCTTGATGTCCTTCTCCTCCATAAGTGCCGGGCATTTCATCGAGACCGTAAACGTGCCGAGCCCTTCCAACTCGATAATCGCTCCGTGCTTCAAGCCGGTTGCCAGACGATTCTTCAAGGCTTCCAACATTCCTTTCACGTCAGCCGTACTGAAAGAGCAACTGTCCGATATGTATTCGGCCAGTTCTTCCGTGCGAATGATACGTTGGTTCACTAAACGGGCGTGTAAGGTGGGTTTTCCTTTTTTTCCTTCTTCGCCGGGATTTTTAAATAGGCTGTATTGTGCCGTCATCTGCTGTGTTTTTTTGTTTTTCCTGCTTCCTGATTTTGCTCACCCTGCTTCCGTTTACAGGAAGCGCCCATGCAATCCTTGTTCGACCCGGGTCGGACAGCTGTCCGACGGGAGTCAAACAGCTGTTCGACGAGGGTCAAACAACTGTCCGACCTTCGTCGAACAAGGATTATATGGAACTAAATCTATATTACGTCCGAGTGGATGCTATTTTTCATCCCTACTCACGCAAATTTACTGCGCAGCCCACCGCTTCAAAGTCGGGAAGAACTCTTTCATGCCTGCAATCGCCTGTTCTTTTGTAAGGGCAAGGCCTGAGCCTTTATTGAACTCGCTTACAAACTCCGCGCAGTGCATGATCATCTCATCCATCGTGCAATCCGAAGTGAAGGCACCGTCCTTATAGCAATAGCAGCAATACTCGTCGTTCTTGCTCCCGTCGCTATTCGTCCCCATCTCTTCGGGGGTTTGCAGTGGCATACCACAACTCTGACAAAACTTCTTTTCCATGACAATTAACTTTAATGGTTTATCTACTTTAATACTGAAAGCCTCTTTGTGTCATTGCGGGCTTGATCCGCAATCTCACACTAATCTGATTAACAATAGCATGAGATGGCGGGTCAAGCCCGCCAGGACACAGACGCTATTAAGCGCCCCTTTTGTTCAACCGGAGGCAAGCTTACATTTCCTCCCTGGCTCAACAAATATAGACAATCTATATGGACTGCGCGTCATCCAATCTTGCCAAAATATTTGTTTATTCCAGGAATTATCGCGAAAATTGCAGGAGCATTTTGTTACTGCCGGTAAAAACTTACCGCAGTGGCACCCAAGAGAACCGATAAGATTGTAATTTACTAAACAAAAGAATAATGGGAAAAGTAGTTATCAACTCGTATGCAGACTTTGAAAAGCTGGTAGGCCAGCAGATCGGGACATCCGATTATATCGAATTGACACAGGAACGTATCAACCTTTTTGCCGACGCGACACTGGACCACCAATGGATTCATGTCGATGCGGAACGCGCCAAAGTGGAAAGTCCGTTTCACAGCACAATTGCGCATGGCTATCTGACATTGTCGCTTCTTCCGCACTTGTGGGACCAGATTATCGAGGTGAATAACCTGAAGATGATGATTAATTACGGTATGGACAAGATGAAGTTCGGCCAGCCCGTCCTGACCGGCCAGAGCATCCGCCTGACCGCCAAGCTCCAGACGTTATCCGACCTCCGCGGGGTTGCCAAGGCAGAAATTAAATTTGCCATCGAAATCAAGGACCAGCCGAAGAAAGCATTAGAAGGCATTGCGATCTTCCTGTACTATTTCAAATAAGCGAACAAGTAATATGAACAAATCAAAGTGGGCCGCAATAGCTCTCTGTGCGGGTATTGCCTTTTCCTGTTCACCCGGAATATCGGAAGTCAAAGGTGTCATTACCGATGCTACGATGAACACGCTGACGATCGTTTCAGGGGAAGGCGACACCCTGTCTTTCAGTACACTGGACGCCAAAAGAGAAGTAACGGACGGGATTTTGCTCGACGACACGGCAACTGTCTATTTCCAGGGAAAATATAGCTTCGGGATGAGTGCGCAAAAGATTGTTGTCGTACCTAAAGAGAGGAACAAGGTCGGCGGCGACCGGGACGAACATGGTTGCATCGGCTCGGCTGGCTACCAGTGGAGCGAGGTATTGCAGGATTGCATCCGTATTTTCGAGAAGGGGACACGGCTGCAAGCGGTCGAGGGCGACCGGTCCGTTTTTATCGTCTTCAGCCCGGACTCTTCCAAAGTAGAATTGTTTTTCTCTTCCGGGGACAAGAACGAGATATTGGACAGACGCTCACTTCCGGCCGGCGGATATGCCTGGAACGTAGAAGACGACGACACAAAGAACCTGCGCCTTGTCGACGGACAGTGGACGATCAGCCAGCGCGGGCAAACGATTTATCGTCAAATCGGCAACGATTTACCCAGCCGGTAGATCCAGCCTGTCGACAAGCGATGCCACAGGGAAGAGGGAGTTTCTTCCAGAAGCACATCTGCACGGAATTCGCGCAAGATCAGCCAGTCGGCCTGTTTGACCCAATGGGCAAAAGAGGTATTCGGCTGATGAGTTTGGGAAAGGCGGAGCAGAGCATCCAGGTCGAACTGTTCTGAGACGACGCCAGCTCCGGACAGAGTGGCATCGTATGCGTTGCAAGCCTGTTCGATATGCGTCGGGACCATCAGGACAGGTTTGCCTAAATACATGGCTTCGCAGACAGACTCGAAACCGGCGGTCGTGGCATAGGCTTTCGCGCCTGCCATATAACGGACAAACAGAGTATCGTTTAATTGGTGGAAAGAAAGGTGGTTATCCACTTTCACTTCGGGGCGGACATCCTTTTTATCCCAGAATATATGCAATTTGACGGCAGGATGGGCCTTGTGCCAGGATCGTATCTCTTCGCTAAACCCGCTATTCAGCAGATAGCCATGCAAATAATCCCCGTTTGTCGGTGTCACTTCTAAAACCTCTTTACGCAAAAGAGGAGGGACAACGACGATGCCTTCGGACGGAACTTCGCACATTTTGCGGAAAGACAGGGCCAGTTTCTTCGCCGCCCCGATAGCCGTAATCCGGGTAAAGAACTTTAACGAGGCAAGCGACAACCGGCTTTCTTTCGGGAAGACGAAATCAGGATGCAGGAATAAATACTGGTGCGCGATGCAGACCATCAGGGCTTTCGGACGGAAGAAGAGATAAGTCAGTCCGGTTAGCAGCTCGTAGAAGTTTACGACGACATCCGCTTCGGTCTCTTTTATCATCCGGTTGATATAGCGGATGCCGGACATATACCGATGTGACCGGAGCACATTATAAATCACGCTCTTTGCCAAATTGACCTGTTTATTCTTTGCGGAAGGCAGGAAGTTGGGGCTTTCGAACAAATAGACAGGAGCTTCAATCTTTTCAAAGAAAAAGTCGGGAAGGCGGCGGACCGGGCTTTTGCCTACCAGGACGCCAACAATCTGATGACCTTCACCTATTAACTTCTGACGAAGAGAAAGCGCCTGGGTCAGATGGCCGCGCCCTTCACCTTGTATGATAAATAGTATCTTCATATTACTTCGGCATAAAGCAGGTTAGAGGATTGTGTTTCTTCCTGTCCATATTCCTCCTTGCTGTAGGAAACAATATTCCATTCTCCCTGCTCATTCTCGACAAGAGCCGTAAGGCTTTCGACCCAATCGCCGGAGTTCAGATAATGGATATTGCCGTACCATACGTTTGCAGCCTGGTGGATATGTCCGCAAATAATGCCGTCCAGCTTCTTCACTTCAGCCAGCTTGACCAGTTCTTTCTCAAAGTCGGAGATATAAGAGACGGCGCTTTTCACCCGGTGTTTGACATGCTGCGAAAGCGAGAAGTAAGGCTTTCCCGCCTTTTCCCTCCGCTGGTTGTAGATCCGGTTCAGCCAGAGCAGGAACGTATAACCCATATCGCCGAGCATAGCTAACCAGCGCATATTGGTCGTGATCGTATCGAAGATATCGCCGTGTGTCACTAAGTAACGCTTTCCGTGGCTGTTCAGGATATAATCTTTTACGATAATAAGATTCGAGAATGAGAAAGGAACCAGGTTATCCAGGAAGTCGTCATGGTTGCCGCGAACGTAAATGATCTCCGTTCCCTGCTTCTCCATCATCTTCATCAGGACTTTGAAGAAATCGGTATGCTGTTGTTTCCAACGGCGTCCGGGCTTCTGAAGCTGCCAGCCGTCGATGATGTCTCCATTCAGTATCAGGCGGTCACAATTGACGTGTTTAAGGAAATTAGTCACTTCTGTAGTCCGGGAATGCTCGGAACCCAGGTGAATGTCCGACAGGACAATAGTTGGATAGTACTTTCTTAGTTTCATGTTGTCTTTATTAACACGATACAAAAAAAGCCACTTCCTGTTACAGCACGACAACAGAGCTATTAAAAAACAATGAAGGCCACTCCTTCACAGGGGCAGCCTTCATACAATTTATAGAAAATCCAAATCAATCTTCCGCCTGAGTTGCCTCGTAAGCTTTTAACAGCTTATCCTGAACATCCGACGGAACCAGTTCATAGTTAGCGAACTTCATCGTAAACGAAGCACGTCCACCTGTGATGGAACTCAAGGATGTCGAGTACGTAGACATCTCTTTCAAAGGCACTTTAGCCAACAGCTTTTCGTAGCCTTTTTCGCTATTCATACCCATGATAATGGCGCGACGTCCCTGTAAATCACTCATCACGTCGCCCAGATAATCAGCCGGCACTGAAACCTCTACATCATAAACGGGTTCCAGGATCTTGGGACCGGCTTCTTTAAAGGCAGTGCTAAAAGCATTACGGCCGGCCAGCATGAAGGAAATTTCATTACTGTCTACCGGGTGCATCTTTCCGTCGTAAACGATGATGCGCACGTCACGGGCATACGAACCAGTCAACGGTCCCTGCTCCATACGGGCCATAATACCTTTCAGGATAGCCGGGAGGAAACGGGCGTCGATGGCTCCACCGACGATACTGTTTATAAATACTAACTTTCCACCCCAATCCAAATCTACCACTTGCGTATCACGTACGCTGATTTTAAACTCTTGTCCGCCGAAACGATACATATCCGGTGCCGGCATGCCTTCGTAATAAGGCTCGACAATCAGATGTACTTCACCGAACTGGCCTGCACCACCGGATTGTTTCTTATGGCGGTAGTCTGCACGGGCGGCTTTCGTAATCGTTTCACGATACGGGATCTTCGGTTCGAAGAACTCGATCGGCAATTTATCATTGTTCTCGATTCTCCATTTCAATGTGCGGAGGTGGAATTCTCCCTGACCGGAAATAATCGTCTGCTTCAGCTCTTTGGACTGTTCGATTACCCATGTCGGATCTTCTTCACGCATACGCATCAGGATTTCCATCATCTTTTCCGCATCCGACTCATTCACCGGCTTGACAGCGCGGCGGAATTTCGGTTCGGGATATTTAATGAAGTCAAAACGATAGTCACATCCTTTGCCGTTCAAGGTATTGCCACGGCGTACTTCTTTCAGTTTCACCGTCGCTCCGATATCGCCGGCAACCATTTCCGACACCTCGTTACGGGTCTGTCCGGCAACCGAGAACAACTGTGCGATACGTTCTTTCGAACCACGGTCGGCGTTCAGCAAATCGTCTCCTGCTTTTACTTTACCTGATATCACTTTAAAATAAGAAACCTGGCCGATATGCGGCTCTACGGTCGTTTTGAAGAAGAACAGGCTTGTCGGGCCGTTAGAATCCGGTGTCACTTCCACTCCTTCAGTTGTAACCGGACGCGGCATTTTATCCGTACACGGAACAACATTACCCAAGAACTCAAGCGTACGGCGCACGCACATATCGCGACCTGCACACACACAGAAGACCGGGAACATTCCACGGATCACCAATCCTGCACGGATACCGGCACGCATATCGTCTTCGCTCAATGTACCTTCTTCAAAGAACTTCTCCATCAGCATATCGTCGTGCTCTGCGGCCGACTCTACCAATGCGCGGTGAAGTTCCATCGCTTTATCCATTTCTTCCGCCGGGATGTCCAATACTTCAGGAACACCGCCTTCGGGTTTCCAGCGATACATCTTCATCTTCAGCACGTCTACGACTGCATTGAAAGATGCTCCCGTAGATACAGGATACTGGATCGGAACAATCTTGCCGCCCCACTGGTCACGCAATTGAGAGATTGTCCCGTCATAATCAGCCTTGTCGTTATCCAACTGGTTCACCACGAAGATAACCGGCTTATGGAATTGTTCTGTATACCGGAACTGGTTGATTGTTCCGACTTCCACTCCGTACTGTGCATTCAGCACCATCAGAGCGGTATCTGTCACATTCAAAGCGGAAACCGCCCCGCCGACAAAATCATCCGAACCCGGACAATCAATAAAATTCAGCTTTCTATCCTGCCATTCTACACTGAAAACGGTCGAGAACACCGAGTAACCATACTCCTTCTCAACCGGGAAATAATCGCTCACAGTGTTTCCGGAATCAACACTTCCGCGACGTTTTATAACTCCACCCTCGTAAAGCATCGCTTCAGCGAGAGTGGTTTTCCCAGAGCCCGAACTTCCCAAGATAGAGATGTTCTTAATTTCGTTTGTTTGGTATACTTTCATGATATCAAGGTATAAATTTGTGTTTAACAATAAAGATTGCTCCCGCAAACCCTTTATTCACGGGACCGCAAATTAGATATTGTAAAGGAGAAAAGCAATTCAAGGCCCGGTGTTTGAGAACTATGTTGTTTAGCAGTTCGAAGATAACAAGCGGAAAGAAAAGGAGATAATAAAAACTTACTCTTAAGAAAAAGGAGAATATGTTTGTCCATATGTTACTTTTAAGTTACCTTTGTCCAAACTAAAAACCATACAACTATGGAAAGATTTAGATCAATAACTGTTTACAAAAACTATTTTGAAGACTTTCTAAGGTCTCAGGACGAGAAAGTCCAAAATAAGATCTATAAAATATTAGAGATCATAGAAATGCAGCAATACATACCTTCGCAATACCTCAAATATATTAAAGGTACGCAAGGTTTATACGAAGCTCGCATTCAATTAGGCAGTAATATATGGAGAGTTTTTTGTTTTTTTGAGAATGACAAGCTCATTATCCTCTTAAACGGATTTCAAAAGAAATCACAAAAGACTCCTACATCAGAGATAGAAAAAGCAAAACGACTAATGAAGGAATACTTTAAAGAAAGGAGAATGACAGATGGAAAATAACATAAAATCATGGAATGAAATAAAAGATGACGTATTCGGTAAAAAAGGTACGACACGCAGAGATGAGCTCGACAGGGAAGTGGAAACCTTAAAAATAGGGTTGCTACTTAGAGAAGCCCGTTTAAAAAAGACGATGACTCAGGAAGATCTGGCACATATACTAAACAAAAAACGCAGTTATATTTCACGTATAGAAAACGACACAAGCAATATAACCCTCAAAACTCTTTTTGATATCGTTGAAAAAGGATTAGGCGGTAAAATAAAACTAAGTATAGAATTATAAGTGGCAGGTTTATACATTCACATTCCCTTCTGCGCCAAACGGTGCCTGTATTGCGACTTCTTTTCCAACACGGACATGAAGTTCAGGGAGCCGTATGTCGATGCCGTTATCCGGGAAATGGAGCTGCGGCAGGAATACATCGGACAGGAACCGGTCGAAACTATCTATTTCGGGGGCGGCACGCCTTCGCAACTGCAAGCCGGCGACTTCAAACGGATATTTGATGCAGCCGCCCGCCTGTTCGACACGACCGGTTGCCGGGAAATCACCATCGAAGCCAACCCGGACGACATGACACCGGAATATGTAGCCTCTCTCCGCGACCTTCCGTTCAACCGCGTCAGCATGGGCGTCCAGAGCTTTCAGGAGAAAGACCTCCGCTTCCTGAACCGCCGCCACGACCGCGAGCAGGCGCTCCGTGCCGTCGATCGCTGTAAAGAGAACGGTATCCGGAATATCAGCATCGACCTCATATACGGCCTGCCGGGACAGACTCCGGACGAATGGGAAAGCAACCTGGACGAAGCCATCCGGCTGGACATCCCGCACATCTCCGCTTACCATTTAATATATGAAGAAGGGACAGCCCTCTACAAACTGCTGGAAGCCGGAAAAGTCACCCCGGCGGAAGAAGAACTGAGCGTATCCCTTTTCTCTACATTAATAAATAAGCTGACCGATGCCGGCTACCTCCATTACGAGATTTCCAATTTCGCACGGCCCGGCTGCTTCTCCCGACACAACAGTTCCTACTGGACAGGCAAGAAATATCTGGGCATCGGTCCCTCCGCCCATTCCTATAACGGGGAAAGCCGGCAGTGGAATGTCTCCTCCCTCCCGCTCTACCTGAAAGCGATCGCCTCCGGTACGCCCGACGTCGAGATAGAAAAGTTGGACCTCAACACCCGGTACAACGATTTCATCATTACCGGACTGCGTACCATGTGGGGCATCCGCCTTGACGACATCCGGGAGCAGTTCGGAGAAGAAAAACAGGCCTACCTCGAGCGCCAGGCCGCCGCTTATCTGCGCCGGGGACTGATTATCCGCGAAAACGACACCCTGACCCTCTCGAAAGAAGGGATCTTCATTTCCGACGGCATCATGAGCGATCTTTTATGGGTATGACGGTATATTGCAGCCAATTGACAAAGCCATTAAATTACACCAAACCGCCTGTTTTTACAACGAACTGGAGGGTTATGCGTACATTTTCTGCACATTTTTACTATTTTTGAGAATAAAATTAACCAACATATTAAACTATTCTCTATATTTGCCCCAACAAAAGACAGTAAGTAGTGCCATATTTATACATGATATCGGGGTGCAACGGGGCAGGAAAAACGACCGCCTCCTTTACAATTCTTCCAGAGATGTTGAAATGTAAGGAGTTTGTCAATTCCGACGAGATTGCCAAGGGGCTTTCCCCTTTTAATTCTGATAGTATCGCGGTAGCCGTAGAAGCCAGTCGGATTATGTATAAGCGTATTAAGGAACTAATCGCCGCAGGCGAAACATTTGCGATGGAAACTACACTGGCCACCCGTTCAGGCGCAAACCTGATCAGGGAAGCACAAAGGGAAGGGTATTATGTGACATTGTTGTATTTCTGGCTGAATACGCCGGATCTGGCAGTGGAACGGGTTAAAATGAGAGTGGCCGCCGGAGGGCATAACATTCCGGAGAGTACTATCCGCCGTCGTTACGAAGCGGGTATACACAATCTCTTTGAACTATATATCCCCATTTGTGACTATTGGATGATTGCAGACAACTCGATGTCGCCGATGGAAGTAATCGCTAAAGGCTTCAAGAGTGATAAAAAAGAGATATATAATTCGGATATTTATACAAAACTTGAGCATCATGAGTGAACAAGAGGTTAGAGAATTTGAAGAGAATATAGTTAAAGGTGCCAACATCGCTTTCCAGCGATTAGTAAACCAGAAAAAGAAAGAAGACGGCGAATTAGTCTTCTCGCGCAACGGATACATTTTCCGTGTAAAGGCAGCTGATTTAGAAAAAGGAATGTTTTAACTATTAATCGAAAAATACAGGGGAGGCTGATGAATATGATTCGTCAGCCTTTTTTGTGCCCGTCCGCTTCCGGTTCCGAATTATATGATTACTTTTGGATGCGGACGAGAAAGTATAATAACAGATATGGAAAACATCAAAGTCACAGGTGCTTACGAAAACAACCTCAAACATATATCATTAGAAATACCCAAGAAGCAGATCACCATCTTCACCGGGGTTTCCGGTTCCGGGAAATCTTCTTTAGTATTGGACACAATCGCGGCCAGCTCACGCCGGGAACTGAACGAGACGTTTCCCAGTTTCGTCCAGCAATACCTGCCCAAATACGGCCGGCCACATGTGGACCGGATAGAGCATCTCCCGGTAGCTATCGTGATAGACCAGAAGAAGCCCGCCCCGAACGCCCGTTCGACGGTCGGGACCTATACGGACATCTATTCGCTGCTCCGCCTGCTGTTCTCGAGGGTCGGCAAACCGTTTGTCGGATACTCCGACACCTTCTCTTTCAATCATCCGCAGGGGCGATGCCCGCGTTGCGACGGATTGGGCGAGGTGCGCGAACTGGATGTCCACAAGCTGGTCGACTTCAACAAATCGCTGAACGATGAAGACACGATCCACTACGTGGCCTTCCACCGTGGCGGATGGAGATGGATCCGTTATGCCTGTAGCGGTCTGTTCGACTTGGACAAAAAGATTAAGGATTACACGCCGGAAGAACTGCAACTGTTTCTCTATTCCCCGCAAATCCGGCTCAAGAACCCGCCGGCTGACTGGCCGCGTACCGCCAAGTACGAAGGATTAGTCAACCGTATGTACCGGAGTATCATCAATTCCGAAGAAGGGAAGCTGCATCAAAAGCTGCTGGAGCCTATGGTGACAATGGGTATCTGCCCGGATTGCGAAGGCACGCGGCTGAACCGGACAGTACTCTCCTGCCGCATTGGAGGAAAGAATATTGCGGAAGTCACGCGCTTAGCTATTCCCGACATCCTGAACTGGTTGCAGGAAATCGACGACCCGCTGGCCGGCGACCTGAAACAGGCCATCACCAACCGCCTGTCCGCCCTCGAGGAAATCGGCTTAGGATACCTCACACTCGACCGCAATATGGGAACTCTTTCCGGCGGCGAGGCGCAGCGTTGCAAGATCGCCAAATATATCAACTCCGCCTTATGCGACATGCTGTATGTGCTCGACGAGCCCAGTGTCGGTCTGCATAGCCACGACATCCGCCTGTTGAAAGCCTCCGTTCGGAAACTGCGGGACCACGGTAACACAGTGCTCCTTGTCGAACATCATAAGGAGATGATCCAGATAGCCGACCACATCGTCGACATGGGGCCCGGCTCCGGTATGGACGGCGGTAACATCCTGTATGAAGGCAGTTATGAAGGACTGATGAAAAGCGGTACGCAGACCGGACTGATGATCGCGGAAAAGTCGCCGTTAAAATCGGAAAGCCGCACTCCTTCCGGTTGGTTTACCCTCGAACACGCAAAGGAACATAACCTGAAAGACCTGACCGTCCGTTTCCCCTTAGGTGTCTTCGCCGTCATAGCGGGCGTGGCCGGTTCGGGGAAAAGTTCCCTGATGGAATGTTTCCGCAACACCTGCGAGGAAGAGGTTATCTACATCAGCCAGAAGAATATCGGAATCAGTCTGCGCTCCACCCCAGCCACCTACATCGGCGTGGCTGACGACATACGCAAACTATTCGCCCAGAAGAGCAAAGCCGGACTCAGCATGTTCACCTTTAACGGCAAAGGAGGCTGTCCGGTATGCGGAGGGAAAGGCGTCATTGTCTCGGACATGGCTTTTATGGATTCAATAGAAACGGTCTGTGAAGCCTGCGGCGGTTTGCGCTATTCACCGGAAGCCCTGCAGTACAAAGTAGACGGACTGAATATCGCCGAAGTGATGGACCTGACCGTACGGAAAGCCTCCCTGCGTTTTGCCGGGAGTGAGATCGAGCAGAAACTACGCCCACTGATGCAAGTCGGACTGGGCTACCTGCATCTCAACCAGGCCCTATCCACCCTCTCCGGCGGAGAATTGCAGCGCGTCAAGCTGGCCTCCTACCTGGACAGCAACGGCAAGATATTTATCCTCGACGAACCCACCGACGGCCTTCACGTAAAAGACATCCGCCAGATCATCGGCCTCTTCGATTCTATGGTCGAACAGGGCAACTCCGTCTTCCTGATAGAGCATAACCTGGACGTCCTGAAAGCCGCCGACTACGTCATCGAGTTAGGTCCCAGAGGCGGACAAATGGGCGGTGAGCTGCTGTACTCCGGCACTCCCCGGGAGATGCTCGCGTGCAGGCGTTCCGTCACTGCCGAATATCTGGAAAAAGAGCTGCCGGCGTTCTAAAAAACGTAAGCATCGCTTTCGGAAAAGGTCGGCATCGCTTTTGAAAGGAATAGGCATCGCTCCCCGGCAACATCCAAATCTTAAAATTCGCAGACTGCAATGAAAAGATTCGCGGTTTATTGCAGGGGAATGAACAAATCTATACATTTGCTGAAATTCATGCAATATAATATCTTATGAAAGCACTAAAACTCATCGGTCGAATAGTAGCAGTTATTGTCATCCTTATAGGTCTGGCATTTATCGGACTGATCGTTTACACCAAGTATTTCTATTCTTCCGAGGTGGAAATAGAAAGGCATTATATGTCCGAACTGCCGCTTTCGCCAGATCAATATCCAGAAGACTTCGCCGAGATCAGCCAAATAGTAAAAAGGAACTACTCCCTCTACGAGTCCAAGCATATCGATATCGACGCCCTTTCCGCCTCCTATGCCGAACGGATCGGGAAGTTATCCACCGGAGAAGAATATGGGAAAACGCTGTGGGAATACTTCGCGGATTTACGCGTCGCACATGCCTATGTTTACTTTAAAGAGTACCGGACAAGGGCTTTCCCGGCTTATATCGACGACACACTTTTCGTGGATAAGCCGGACACGTACCTGCAACGGTCAGGATTCAACGATAAAGACCGGATCATCGCTGTCGACGGGACGCCAATCAAGGAGTGGATGGACCGGAACGAGAAGTATATATCGGCCTCGACACCGGAATACAAACGTTTATTCACAGCCCGCAGCCTCTTCAAAAGTTTCACCGACACGGTAAAGACCTACACCGTTTGCCGGGGAGCCGACACGCTTAATCTGCAACTCGTCCTGCAGCCCCAAGATAACATTCCGGTTGCCGACCGGCGGAAAACATCCTGGAAAATCCTGAACGACAGCATCGGATATCTGGAAATAAACTCCATGATGAACGGAGTGATGGAGGACTTCGCCGAAGATTACCCGAAAGTAAGACACCGGCCTTACCTGATTGTCGACGTCCGCCGAAACGGTGGTGGGAACAGCGGTAACGGACGGGATCTTTGCCGCTACCTGATACGAAAGGAACAACCTCACTGCCTGGGACGTCATCCGATGATTCCGATGGAAGATGCTTATCAAGGGAAGATCCTCTTATTGACAAGCACCTTCACCTGTTCCGCCGCCGAAAGTTTCGTTATCGACATGAAGGAGAGCGGCAATGCCCTCCTGATTGGTGAACCGACAGCCGGAGACACAGGTAACAATCCCCGGACGTTCAAGACGTCCCATGGCACCAGCTTCCGTATCCCGACTGCCCGTCCCGACGTTTCCCCCAAAGGTTTTCCGCTGGAGGGAATAGGCATCGAGCCCAATTATATCGTCAAGCAAACGGTATCGGATTATATGGAAGGACGAGACACACAGCTGGAATTTGCTCTGGACTGTATCCGGCAGGGACGCTGCTTATAGCTTCTCCGGCATATACTTCCAGAAGCGAGCGGGCATGTGTTGACGGTGGAGCTTCGGGTTAAGGCGTTCCTTTATGGCGATGGATTTGAAGTAGGTTTTCCACATCTGCTGGAACAGTTTTTCGTCGGCATCCATGAGTTCTTCGCTGAGCAGGCCGGAAAGCAGGTGAGCTTCCTTTTCTTCAAAACGCACTTCCGTCGTTTCCTTCAAGTCGTAATAGTAGCCGTACTCACGTTGCAGGTCATAGATCAGCCAGCACTGGTCGGCAAAGCGGTCCGTCAAGTGGCTGAGCGTAAGTGGCAGGACGTTGTATATTGGTTTGACGGCAGCAAAGAAAGTACCATCCGCCGCTTTCTGGAAACGCAGGAACTGCATGACACGTAGGCGCTCATTCGTCACCTTCTTCCAGATTTTAGCGACTTCCAGCACATCGGGATCGCCAAAGTTCAGCTCGATCGTGCGGGGAGCGTCGATCGCTTTCCGGATATAGCGAAAAAGTAGCAGGTCCGCCTCCGGCAATTCGGACAGCCACGTGACAGTTATCACGGACAAGGCTGTCGCAGATATCTTCTTTTGCAACCCTTTCCAGACGCGGTCGACCTTGGCATCGTCCGTATAGATTGTCACCGCCTCATCGTAGAACAAGGGAAAAGGCTCCCCCTCCGCCAGCAACATATCCGGGAAACTGCGGCGGGAATAGGCATCGAAGACGGCAGTTAGCAGCCCTTCGAATGTTTTATCGTACACAAAGATTGTCATGGTTCATCCTGGAATTGAAGGATAAGCTGGCGGTCGTCCGTCTTCTTCCGTCCTGCTTTCCGGACAAGGAGTTGGCGGACGGCTTCGGGCGACACTTCGTTGATTGTCCGTATCGGCAGCTCGTGGCAGGTGATGAAATACTGGGCTTTCTTCATCACGACACCGATCTTCTTCAACTGTTCCGTTCCCAGGCGGGAATAGCGGCGGGAGACAACGATCAGTTTTGCCGACTTCACACCGATGCCGGGCACACGGAGCAGCATCTCGTAGTCCGCCTTGTTGATATCGACCGGGAACTGTTCCGGATGACGCAATGCCCAGCCGAGTTTCGGGTCGACCTCCAGGTCCAGGTCGGGATAGGCATCGTTCACGATCTCATCCACCTTGAACTGATAGAAGCGGAGCAGCCAGTCCGCCTGATAAAGACGGTTCTCACGCACCAGCGGCGGTTGTTTCAGGGCCGGCAGCCGGTTGTCATATTCGTTGACGGGGATGAAGCCGGAGTAGTACACGCGCTTCATCGTCGGACGCTGATAGAGGGCGGACGAGAGGCGGAGGATGTCTTTGTCCGAATCGGACGTAGCGCCGACAATCATCTGCGTGCTCTGTCCGGCCGGTACAAAACGCGGTGCGTGCCGAAAACGCTTCCGCTCTTCGGCACTCTGCAAGACTCCCTGCTGGATGTAGCGCATCGGCTGGAAAACACTCTGAAAATCTTTTTCGGGAGCCAGCAAACGGAGGCTTTTCTCGTTCGGGATCTCGATGTTTACGCTCATACGGTCAGCGTAAAGGCCGGCTTCGTTCACTAGTTCCTGACTGGCTCCGGGAATACTTTTCAGATGGATATAGCCGTTGAAACGGTAGACCGTCCGCAAGTCTTTCACGACGCGCACCAGGCGTTCCATCGTATAGTCGGCATTGCGCACCACCCCCGAACTCAGGAAAAGTCCTTCGATATAATTACGGCGGTAGAACTCGATGGTGAGATTCACCAACTCGGTAACCGAAAGCGTAGCGCGGGGAATATCGTTGCTGCGGCGGTTGATGCAGTAGGCACAGTCGAAGATGCAGTAGTTCGTCAGCATGATCTTCAGGAGCGAGATGCAACGGCCGTCTTCGGCAAAGCTATGGCAAATGCCCCATCCCGCCGCACTTCCTATCGCGCCGCTCTTACTCTTGCGCGACGTTCCACTGGAAGCGCAGGATACATCGTACTTGGCCGACTCCGCCAGCACTTTCAGTTTCTCGAGCACTTTATCATCCATAATTTTCTATTTTCGGGAGGCGACAGCCGGTTTCCTTTCAGGAACAAAAATAAGAATAATCTTTGAAGAGAGGAAGGATTATTTGGATGTTACCATTTAGTTCTTTACGTTTGTCTTAAAAATGAATACAATGAATACCGACTACCTTCAGCTCGTAGAGCTTGCCACCCGGGCTCCCTCGGGACATAACACCCAGCCCTGGCTTTTCCGCATCGGCGAAAAAGAAATTACAATCCTGCCGGACCTGACAAAAGAACTTCCTGTTGTCGACAACGATCGCCGGGAGTTATACATCAGCTTAGGATGCGCCACAGAGAACCTTTGCATAGCAGCCTCGGTCTCCGGTTACCAGACGGAAGCCAGCATAGAAGCACCGGCCGAACAACCTGCCGCCATCCATATCAGCCTTGAGAAGTCGGCAGACGTCCTTCCCTCCCCGCTTTATCCGGCCATAAAGAAACGGCAGACAAACCGAAGCGTCTACAACGGACAGGTAGTCCCGGAGAAAAGCCTCGAAGCATTGACTGCCATCGCAACTGAATCGGGCATCCGCTTTCATCTCTGGAAGAACGGTTCCGAAGAGTTTAACACCCTGAAAGCACTTATCTCGAAAGGAAACGACAGCCAGATGAACGACCCTGCCTTCAAGGAGGAACTGCAAGCCTGGATGCGTTACAACAAAAAACATTCGGAAGCGACACGCAACGGACTGAGTTATGCCGTCTTCGGCGCCCCGAACCTGCCGGCATTCCTGTCGAAAGCAATCATGGGTTCATTCCTCAACAGCTCCACCCAGAACAAAGGAGACAGGAAGAAAATCGCCTCATCCTCCCATCTGGTTCTTTTCACAGTCCCCAACAACACCGTCGGAGAATGGATCGGCCTGGGCAGAACCCTGCAACGCTTCCTGCTGACAGCCACACAGGAAAACATCGCTGCCGCCTTCCTCAACCAGCCTTGCGAGGTAAAAGAGTTAGCGGAGGAGATACGGCAAGAGTTGCCTATCGATAAAGAATATCCGGTATTGTTGTTACGGATCGGGTATGCGAAGGAGGTAGCTTACTCACTAAGGCAAAATATAAAGGAGGTAATAACAGAGGGGAATAAGAAGTAAATGATGATTTAACGGGGTGTCGCTATGTTTGTATTACCGGACGCAGATTTCGCAGACAACGCAGACGAACGCAGATCATTTATTGTTTTAAAAGAAAATAAGTCTGCGTTCCTCTGCGTAATCTGCGCCCGTCTGCGTCCGGTAAATACGAGCAAACGCACCGATAAATCAGCATTTATATCATTCCGGGAATGTATCCAACCGACCAACCATCTTCGACGGATCCACCCATTCGTCAAACTCTTCGGCCGTTAGCAGCCCCGACTCGACAGCGGCCTGTTTCAAGGTTTTATTCTCCTTGAAGGCTTTCTGGGCAATGGAGGCAGCTTTGTAATAACCGATCTTCGGATTCAGGGCGGTGACCAGCATCAGCGAATCGTCGAGATGCTTCTTTATGTTCTCCTTCACCGGTTCGATACCGACGGCGCAACGGTCGTTAAAGCTGACACAGCCTTCGCCTATCAGCCGGGCACTGTGCAGGAAGTTATAAATAATCATCGGCTTGAACACATTCAGTTCGAACTGCCCGCTCGCACCACCGACCGAGATTGCCACATCGTTCCCCATCACCTGGGTGGCAATCATCGTCAAAGCCTCGCACTGCGTAGGGTTCACTTTTCCCGGCATAATGGAGGAGCCCGGCTCGTTCTCAGGCAGATGAATTTCACCAATACCGGCACGCGGTCCCGAACTCAACATACGGATGTCATTCGCAATCTTCATCAGGCTGACAGCAACCTGCTTCAAGGCGCCATGCACCTCCACGATCGCGTCGTGCGAAGCAAGCGCCTCGAACTTATTCGGCGCCTTCACAAACGGTTGTCCCGTCATCTCCGAAACCCGTTTCGACACGCATTCGTCAAAGTCAGGAGGCGTATTGATACCTGTTCCGACTGCCGTCCCTCCGATCGCCAGTTCCGCCAAATGCAGAAGAGCGTTTTTAATCGCCCGTATGCCATGTTCCAACTGGGAGGCATAACCACTGAACTCCTGGCCCAATGTCAGCGGGGTCGCATCCATAAAGTGCGTACGTCCAATCTTGACAACAGGCATAAAGTCGCGACTTTTCTTCCGGAGAGTCTTGAGCAGCTTCTCCAGGCCGGGAAGGGTGACTTCTTTAACCATGATATAGGCGGCAATGTGCATAGCCGTCGGAAACGTGTCATTCGAAGACTGCGACTTGTTCACATCGTCATTGGGAAGCAGCACCTTTTCCTTATCCGTCAGTTTGCCGCCGTTCAGGACATGGGCCCGATTGGCAATTACCTCGTTCACGTTCATATTGGTCTGCGTGCCGCTACCGGTTTGCCAGACGACCAACGGGAACTGGTCGTCGAGCTTGCCCGCCAATATCTCGTCGCAGACACGCCCGATCAGTTCGCACTTCTCAGCCGATAAAACGCCCGCGTCCTTGTTTGCCAGAGCTGCCGCCTTCTTCAGGTAAGCGAACCCGCGTATCACCTCGATCGGCATGCGGTTAATATCCCGGGCAATCTTGAAATTGTCCACACTGCGCTGTGTCTGCGCGCCATAATAGGCATCGATGGGGACTTTTACCTCCCCCATCGTGTCTTTCTCTATCCGATATTCCATAAAAAGTTCATTTTAATTGTCTTCTTTATATAGAACCGGACTCAGATTGAATTGTTTATACTCCTTCCTTATATATGAATAAGAAAGGATAAAGAGCAATAACACATGCACATGGTCCGCAGTCCAGTAAACCGCCAACGGCATCCCCGGAAAGCCGGACAATAGTAACAGATACCCGACATAGCCGGCAATCGTAACCAACTGGAAAGCAAAAGCCGTCCGGGTATGCCCCGTTCCGATCACCGCATTGCAGTAAATATAACCGGGAATCGCCAGGAAGTAATTCGTCAACATCACCAGATAAGGCCAGAAAGCCCCGTCAACCAAAGACGCCTCGTTCGTATAAATACCCAATACAACAGTAGGAAAAAGCAAAGCCAGCAACACAAACGGCGTCCCGATCCCATAGCTCAACCACATCACTTTCCGGCAGAGCGACATCACCCGTCCTCGTTCTCCAGCCCCGATCAGGTTACTGACCAGCGCACTCGTCGTCGTCGCAAACGAGTTCATGATAACAAAGAATATGGTAAAGACATTCCGGATGATGTTGGCAATCGCCAACTGGCTCTCCCCCAAATGCTCGATGACCACAAAGAAATAGAACCAGGGAATCACACAAACAAAAGAGCGCACCATCGTCCACACCGACAAACGGAACAACTGCCGCAAGAGGGCGAAACGAAACACAGGCTTCAGACCGAACCGCTTCCAGTCCACCTTCTTCCAGACATACACACTAAAGAACAACAACGAGAATCCTTCCGCCAGCGAAGAGGCGATCGCCGCCCCCGAAATCCCCAATGCCGGAAACCCGAAACGACCGAAGATCAGGATATAGTTGAGCGCCACATTCACCAGTACCATCAACACCGAGTTCACAATCAACACTTTCGTCTTCGTAATCCCGACAAAGAAAGAACGGAACGCCAATACCGGGAATGCAAAGAACAGCCCGTAGTTACGCCACCGGACATAATCGACAACCGCCTGCCAGACGGCATCGGATGCAATCATCCGGCGAAGCAGAAAAGGAGAAAGAAACTCGGACAGCAGGCATAACGCCAATGCCAGTGCCAGCAGGAAATACTGTCCCTGCCAGAACACTTCGCCCGTTTCAGACAGCCGTCCCTCACCATTCTTCCGTGCGACAAGTACCTGTATGCCCAACCCGAAGCCAAAGCCCAGCATATAAATCGCCAGATAATACATACACGCCAGAGCCGAAGCTCCTAACTCTACCTTGCCTACCCGTCCCAGACACACGGCGTCTGTCATGTTAATCAATTGTTCCATCAGCAAGCTCATCATCACCGGATAGTTGATGAGCCAGATTTGTTTATAAGAAAAGTTCATAATTCAACTTAAAGGATGCGTCCGGACACACCTCCGCAAGGGAAGGCATCCCGACTAATGAATAAATATAATTGTATAGAGATTCGTACCCTGTATATGTATAGGATAGCGTACAAACAGGCAGGAAGTATCTTTGCCTGTTATGTCAGTGTGGAGACGCTATATACAGAGTTGGTGTTTCATAAGTTGAATCAATTCGTTTTACAGTTCACAAGGCAAATGTAAAACTTTTCCGGTAACAATATCCCTCCGGCGGCAGAATTATTACGGTTTATATTTCTCCGCCCATTCGAGGACCGTCGGACTTTTCACCTCTACGCCGTACTCTCGTGCTTTTAATAGAATCCGGTAAGCCAAGAGAGGCTTGTCCGTTTCGGAGGCGTAGCGGAAATAGGCTTCTGCCGCCCGGACGTGGGCCGCATCGGGCATCGGGAACTCACGGGTTTCGGGAATGCCAAAATCCGAAGAAGGGAGCAAGTCCCTTTCTTCGGTTGTCAGTTTATCGCTAAGATGTCTGCTTGTCGTTTTCATAATCGTCTGCGTTTAAATAAAGATGCTATGTAAACAACCAACCCGGCAAAAGGCTCAGCGATTCTGGGATAATCAAGAAAGATTAACAGGGCTACTGTATCGGAATGCAGATTTCCGTCAGCAGGTCTTCCGGCTCCGTCGTGCACGGATCGTTCAGGTAGCGTTCGTAGCTCGGCTCGTCACGCAGGGTGCAACCCATCTCCGGCAATTTACGGGCATAGATGGTATCATAGACGGCTTGCAGTTTGTCGTACGGGCCTTTATAAATGAAGCTGGCATAACGTCCTGCCGGAATCTGTTTCGCTCCGACTTCCCCCTTCGGCTGAACGGCTTCGGGCATCACCATACAGACATCCGTGCGGAGCTTCTCTTCGGAAGTCACCTTCGGGTCATCGTGATAGATGCAAAGCGGACAAGGGTCGTTCACCGGCAGGTTCTGTTCGCGGGCAAAGGCATAAAGCCTCATCCACGTTCCACCGTAGTCATTCAACTGGTAGTTTCCCATCAGGCGGATATAGATAACATCGCGGGCAGGGATTTCCTTCACTTCGGCCTCCAATTGCAGGTCGGGCCATATCTTTTCTGGTCTCATAATCGTGTACTCTTTATTGTTTCTGTATTCGTTAGGTGAAATAGAATAGAACTGCCTGAATGCTTTCGACAGGGAGGAGGGTGCACCGTATCCGATCCGGTAAGCGATATCGCCAATGGACATATCCGTGTAGCGAAGCAGATGAGCTGCAGTCTCAATCCGTTTCCGCACAATGAACGCCCCTAACGGCTCTCCCAGGAACGCACTCATCACCCGATGAAAATGATACGGGGATAAATGCGACATTTCGGCCAGCCGATTCAGGTCAATCTCGTCCCCTAAGTGATTATTGATATACTCGACCACCAGGTTCACCCGTTTCAGATACTCTTCTCTTGTCGTAGTTCTTTGTTGCATATTCTTTTCTGTTTTACTTCGCAAAGGTAACCAGCCTCCTGCCGGGGCACTTTTCCAATCTTGCTAACTTACAAATAATTCACAATTCATCATTCATAATTAAAGAAGAATGTTAGCTTTGCAAGCAGAATCAAACTATATCATTATGACTTACACACATTTAAACAGCTGCTCGTTCCGCATCGAAAGAATGACTCCTGAAGAATATAAAGACGGAGGGAGAAACCTCGTCATCCGCTACCGTTACACCAGCGGAGAGTTCGGAGAGATGCTGCTGGCCCGTACCGGAAAAGGAATTTGCTATGCCGCCTTCGATGACGACCGCAAGCAGGCCATAGGCGAATTGCAAGCGATTTTCCCAAATGCTACTTACCGGGAAGAGACGGGAGAAGGGAAAGAAGAATGCGCCTCCGGTCCGATTCCTTTACATGTAAAGGGAACTGATTTCCAGATACAGGTCTGGGAAGAATTACTTAAGGTTCCCACCGGAACACTCACCACCTATTCCACCATCGCCAACCATATCGGAAAGCCGAAAGCCTGCCGTGCAGTCGGTTCGGCAGTAGGAGCCAATCCGGTCTCTTTGTTCATACCGTGCCATAGAGTCATACGTTCCACCGGAGAATACGGAGAATATCATTGGGGAAGCGAAAGAAAGAGGAAGATGATTGAGTGGGAAAAAGGGTAAGGAATGGGACTTTTTATTCAGTCCCATCCTCATTTATGTTTGAACGATTCTCTTTTACAACGGTAAACGAGCTATTAATCTATCCGGATCACGACGCACATCCCATAGATCGGCGATATAAATCGTTTCTTCATCCACATAATAAACCAACTTGTACAATTTATGGATAACTAAACTACGATATACCTTATTTCGTCCTTCCAATAAAGGCTCAACCAGTCCCATAAACGGATTTTTACCTAATCGAACGATATCAGCCTTTAACTGTCCACTAAAACGGATCAAGATTCTTGTCCCGAACGTCGCTTTACAATAGTCCATAGCCGACTTCACCTGCTGCCGGGCTTGTTCTGTCCAGATTATCTGCATAATTCTTTCAGATAATTGTCAATCTCCTCAAACATCTGTTCGTTTGATAGTGTACGCCCGGTACGGACATCATCTTCTGCCTGATTGATACGCTCATTCAGTTCTACCATTGTATAGGGTTGAACAGCCGGAGCATTTACAGTTATCTCTTTCTTTAACCGACGGATATATTTCTGTAACTTCTCCATTGCCTCGTCGTTATCTAACAACCCTACAATTTCCTGCATTAATGAAGCACGCAATTCTAATGTTTTCATATTATCATTTATTTGAATGAATAACACAGACAAAGATAATGATATTTATTTACCATTTACCTAATCTGTGCCATCAGCGTGCCATGTTTTTACTTTTCTTTATTGCTGCGCCAGCCATTCCTTTACCGCATCGACCAGTACCTGATTCTCGGCAGTGGTCTGGGTAGAGACACGGATATAGGTTTCATCGAGGCCGCGGAAGTTGGAGGCGTCGCGGATCAGTATGCCGTGGTTCTCCCACAAATACTGTTTCAGTGCGGCGGCAGTACCTTTCTTCAGGCGGACCAGGAAGAAGGTGGTGGAAGTGGGTTGCACTTCGAGACCGTCCAGCTTATTCAGCTGATAGATTAGTTCGGCTGTTTCGCGCTGCCATTTACGGATCGGCAGGGTGAACTGTGCCGGGTGGATCAGGATATATTTGCTTGCCTCGATAGCGATCGCATTGACCGACCAGGGAATGATGTATTTATTAATCTCTTCCGTCTTCTCGGGAGAGGCAATCAGGTAACCGATGCGCAGCCCCGGAATGTTGTAGGCTTTCGAGATGGACTGCACCAGGATCAGGTTCGGATGATTCTTGACATCCGAAGGCTTCAGCATATCTTCAGTCGTAAAGGCGACGTATGCCTGGTCGATGATAAAAGTAGTCTGTCGGTTAGCAGCAATCAGAGCCAGCAGTTCGGTGCGGTGTATCAGCTTGCCGTCCGGATTGTTCGGGTTGCATATCCAGCAGAAATCCTGTCCTTCGAGCGAAAGTTCGGACAGGTCGTCCGATGTCGGGAAGAAGCTGATCTCATGTCCGTGCAGGCGGCAGGCATCTTCATATTCGGAGAAAGAGGGGATCGCAATCATCGACTTCCCCCCCTTCCAGGCTTGCGCCAGGAGATAGAAAGCCGTGATCGAGCCGTTTGTTACGACAATATTATTCTCTTTCATCTCATACCGGCGGGCCAGTAACCGCTTCAGGGTGCCGGCATCCGGTTCCGGATAGCGTGTCAGTTTATCAAACTGCTCATTCAAATGATCTTTGAGCTTTTCCAGGTTAGCACCATGCCAGACGTTTGAACTGAAGTTTATCTTTACTTCGTTCTGCGAATTATAGAAATCATCACCGTGTCCGAATAGCATACAATATCTGTTTTTAGTAAATAATTATCGTGTAATAGAGAGGCAAAGATACGACTTTTGTTTTATTTCCCTCCATTGATTGCTTTATAGATAGCATCCTGTATGCGCGTCCGTATTTCCAGCGAGCTTAGTTTGTTGTTGGCCCGTGTCGGGTTCACGCGGTTGGACAGGAAGATATAGAGCAAGTTGTTGTCCGGATCGACCCAGAAGCAGGTGCCGGTAAAACCGGTATGTCCGTAGACGGAGGCCGGCGCCAGACTGCCACATGGCGAACCTTTGCCCGCACCGGGAGCAGGTTTGTCGAAACCGAGACCGCGACGGCAGGTCGGACTTTTGCTTTGCGTGAAGAGGCGGGCGGTCTCCGGGGAGAGGTATTGCTCGCCGCCATAGGTTCCCTGGTTCAGGTAGAGTTGCAGGACTTTCGCCAGATCGTCCGCATTAGAGAACAACCCGGCATTTCCGGAAACGCCTCCTTGGAAAGCGGCAGCCTCGTCGTGCACATAACCGCGAAGCAGTTGGCGGCGGACAAACTGGTCGTTTTCCGTCGGGACAATACAGGCCGTGTCCATGACATGCAGCGGATTGTAAGTCGTATGCCAGGCGCCAAGACGACTAAAGAACTGGTCGTGCAACAAGCGGTCCATCGGCTGCCCGGTCTGCTTTTCAACCATCATCTTCAGGAGGATGAAGTTGATGCAACTATATTTATACTTACCCCGCACCCCCAGACGGGAGTCTTTTATTTCCTGTATGATGGTGTCTTTAAAGGAATCGTGCAGATACATACCCCGGGCGACTTCTGTCGTAAAGCCCGGTTTCTTCTTATTGGAAACAAGGTCGGGCAGGAAAGAGAAATCGTTGCGGACATACGTCTTGGCATCGAAGCGGACGGGATGTGTAGCGTTCTTTGCACCGCTGTAGAGGCTGCCTTTGTAGCTGTCCTTGTCGATCGCTTTCAAGTAGAAATTAATCGTAGGTGTCAGGCCGGACTGATGATAGAGCAGTTCCTTAATAAGCAGATTCTTCTTGTCGGAGTCTTTTAGTTCGGGAACAAAATCGGAAATCTTATTGTTCAGGGTGAACTTCTTTTCATCGTAAGCCTTCATGACTGCCAGAAGCGTTCCGGCTGCTTTGGAGGAAGAGGCCAGGTCGTAGACCGAGTTTCCTTCAACCGGCTGTTTCCCGTCGTAACTGAAATAGCCGAACGATTTATCATAAATAATCATCCCGTCTTTGGCAACTAAGACCTGGCAACCAGGAAAGGCTTTCTGCTCCAGTCCGTCCTCCACAATCGAGGCGATGACATCGAGGCGTTCGGGACTGGCGCCTACCTCTTCCGGCTCATGATAGCCGAGGCGCGTCTTTTCGGTAAAGATACCCGTACCGGCCTGGTATAAGGTCGGGATAGAGACCGGAAGTTTTCCTTTGGCTGCAATGCCGCCGAAGATTACTTGCGCAGCGTATTCCTGGGCGAGCGGCGTCCCTTCGTAAGCCATCACCACAGCTTTGGCTTTCAGAATGGAGGCTTTATATTCCTTACAGAAATAAGGCAAAGTGAAGAAGGCATAGACCAGCTCTTTCTTCTCGGCCAACTGGCGCAGAGCAAGGCTTTCCGGGATACGCACCGTGTGGACACCACAGATAATCACATCGTATTTCTCCAGTTTCCTATACACGTTCTGCACCTGCTGCGCCGTCGCATTCCTGCCGATACTGAAACAAGCGACCGAGTCATAGCGGGAGAGCATCTTCTGGAACTCGTTGCCGGTGTCATCTCCGATAGAGAGGGCGGCAATCTTCTTCTTGTCCAACTGTTTCAGGGGCACGATGTCTCCTTCATTCTTCATAAGCGTGATCGCCTCGGCATTCAGCTTTGCCGCCAGCCAGGCGGCATGGGGCGTGTTCAGGCGAGCGGACAGGCCTTTCGTTTCGACCGGGCGGTAATTGTTCAGTCCGGCGATATATTTGTATTGCAAAATCTTGATAATCTTTGCTTCTACCTCTTCCCTATCCAGAATACCCTCTTCCAGTGCATCCTTGACCGCAGCGAAATCGTTGATCGGAGCGGCAGGAGCCAGCAGGATATCGTTTCCGGCAAGAAGAGCCATGACGGACGGGTTATCGGATTTGCGGGTGGAGGCGCCTTTCATCGCTAACGCATCAGTGAAGCAAAGTCCCCGGAATCCTAAATCTTTTTGCAACAGGTCGGTGACAACGGCACGCGACATGGAGACAGGTTTATTGCGAGCCTTATCCAGCGCCGGGACATACAAGTGCCCGGTCATCACACCGGCATAGCCATCGTAGATATAGCGTTTGAAAGGGAGCAGTTCGACACTGTCCAGTCGCGCCCGGTCGTGGTGGACGGCAGGCAGGGTGTAATGGGAATCCTCGTTCGTATCGCCATGGCCGGGAAAGTGTTTGGAGACGGAGATAATCCCCTGCCCTTCCAGTCCGCGGGCATAAGCCAGTCCCTTGTCTGCAACCGCATTCGGATTCTCGCCGAAAGAGCGCAAACCGATCACCGGGTTATCGGTATTGCTATTCACATCCATATCCGGAGCGAAGTTGATATGGATGCCCATCTCCTTGCATTGGCGGGCCACCTCTTTCCCGTATTCGGTGATCAGGCTGTTGTCTTCGATTGCGCCCAACATCATGTTCTTCGGAAAACGTGTCGTACCGGAGAGGCGCATTGATAGCCCCCACTCGCCGTCCAGCGAGACCAACATCGGGATGCGGGAGGCTTTTTGCAGGCGGTTGGTCACCTCGGCCTGTGTCACCGGATCGCCTTTGTGGAACAGGATGCCGCCTATCTTAACTTCATTGACATACCGCATCAGCCGTTGCATATTGCGGGTGTCGGACTTCGGATTGGCGATCACCATAAAGAGCTGCCCGATACGTTCGTCATAGCTCATCGCATCGAAGACGGAGTCTACCCAATGGTTCATCTTCGCCTGGTCCGCAGCCCGGTAAAGGTTCGGTGTCGTCTGCGCCAGAGCGGATAAAAACGTGACACAACTAAACAGGAGGATATATATTTTCTTCATCTTAACTTCCTTACTTCATCAAATATTAAACAAATCCCGAGAATATTGCACACCAAAAGTAAGAATTTTACCCTGATATTTCCTACCTTTGGGCTGTTTACTAATTATTTTTTAATTCAAATTCTATCAAACCATGCAGAGAAGACACTTTATGAAACTGACCGGCCTGTTGGCCACTCTCCCGGCAATCAACGGAATAGCCGCAACCACAGAAAAAACCGCTTCCTCAAAGAAGCAGATCTACGAATGGCGCATCTACACACTGGAAGGAGACGGAGACGGACTGGATGCCTTTTTCCGTGATACCCTGATCCCGGCCTATAACCGGAAGAATATCAAAGCCGGCGCTTTCGCCCCTTACAAGAAAGAGGAAAAGGAACGCCGCCTGCTGTTGTTCGTCTATCCCGATATCGACACCTATTACAAGGTAAAGAAGGATATATGGAAAGACACCACGTTCCGGAAAGCCGCCCAACCTTTCTTCGACCAGACGGCTCCCAAGCCAGCCTACTTCAACTTCGAAAGCTACCTTTGCGAAGCATTCGACAAAATCCCTGTGATGCGAATGCCGGACAAGAACCGGACGCTCCTGGAACTGCGCACTTACCACAGCCCGAACGAAGAGGCAAACCAGCGGAAAATCGCCATGTTCAACAACGACGAGATCGAGATATTCGACAAAGTAGGCGTCAACTCCGTCTGCTACGGCGAGATAATGGCCGGACCGATTATGCCGGCGATCATGTACCTCACCTGGTATAAGGACGAACCGACACGCGCAGAAGCCTGGAACAAGTTCGGCAAGCATCCCGACTGGCAACGGATCAAGGATATGCCCGAATATGCCTACACGGCAACCCGGAACACCAGCCTGTTCCTTTCGCCATTGCCCTATTCGCAAATATAAATAATATGCCAATGGGATAATGTGCCAATTTAAGAATTAATATATCATACCATGAAGCAAAGATTATCCATCCTGTTACTTTTAGCATTCAGCCTGCTCGGCCTGCACGCGCAGAATGCAGAAGAAGCCAACTACGACGAAAGCAAGATTCCGCCGTTCACCCTGCCAGCCCTGCTGGAAACAGCAAACGGCCAGAAAGTTACCACCTCGCAACAATGGGAGCAGACCAGGCGTCCCGAACTGCTTTCCATCTTTGCCGAACAGGTATATGGTAAAATGCCTGAGGGCAAAGTGGATGTCTCCTATAAAAAGCTGGACGACAACCACAGCGCCCTCGACGGCAGCGCCACCCGCAAACAGATCGAGATCACGTTCAGCCGCAACGGCGTCGAACGGAAAGCCCTGCTGCTGATGTACCTGCCGAACCATGTCAAGACCAAAGTGCCGGTCTTCCTGCACTTCAACTTCCAGGGGAACCAGACAATCTCGGCAGACCCGGAGATCATCCCTTCGCAATATTCCAAAGAAGCCCGGGGCAACCAAGCCTCCCGCTGGCCGTTGCAGAAGATTATCGATGCCGGTTACGGCCTTGCCACCGTCCATTATTTCGACTTCTTCCCCGACGATAAAGACAAGCATGCGGAAAGCATCCTCGCCCTCTTCGGCTACAAACCCGGCGATGATATCCCGGCAGACGGCGGACAGGCCATTGCCGCTTGGGCCTGGGGAAACAGCCGTGTGATGGACTATCTGGAAACAGACTGGCAGGTGGACGCTTCCAAAGTGATCCTTATGGGCCATTCCCGCTTAGGGAAAGCCTCACTCTGGGCCGGTGCTTTAGATACGCGCTTCGCCATCGTCGTCGCCAACGAATCCGGTTGCGGCGGTGCAGCCCTGTCCAGACGGCAGGTAGGCGAGACGGTCAACCGCATCAACAATGTATTCCCGCACTGGTTCTGCAAGAACTTCCGCCGGTACAACAAGAAAGAGAACGACCTGCCAATCGACCAGCACGAACTGCTCGCCCTCATCGCTCCCCGCCCGCTTTATGTGGCAAGTGCCGAAGGCGACCGCTGGTCCGATCCGAAAGGGGAATTCCTTTCCGCCTCATACGCAGGAGATGTTTACAAACTCTACGGCATGAAAGGTCTGGAGACAACCACCCTTCCGCCCGTCAACACTTCGATCGGAGACCGCGTCGCCTATCACATCCGTACCGGTGTACACGACGTGACGGATTTCGACTGGGAGAACTACATCCGGTTTGCGGATAAGTGGTTGAAATGAATAATAATTCCGAACGGAAATCCAATTGTATCCGAACATAATTGGATTTCTATTTGGATTCGTTTGCCTATGCCGATTATAATCCGTACTTTTGGAGACATCTTAAAAGACAACACATAATGACTGAACATAAAACATATCCAGAACCGGAAGAAAGCCACTTCAAAGTTGAAGAACCTATCGTTTCCTACAATCGTAGAGGAATGCAATCCCAAGTCGATTATGATATAGATTTGGAGCGCGCCATCACTGCGGATGAATTAATCAACCGCCTTCGTCCCCGTATCAAAGCCCTATTTGATTAATGGTTGTATTATTCTTACCAGAAGTAGAGAACTACTTGGTTGAATTAATCGAAATACTTTATCAGAAACAGTATTTTGGTTTTTACGAATCTGCTATGGATTACGTGGAAGACTTGATTCAAGACATTAAAGACAGCCTTCCCTTTCAATTAAAGAAGAAAGCTCCGGCTCATTTTGATCGTTATGGGAAGGAGTTGTATTACGTCAGCTACAGGAAAAATCATAACACACAATGGTATGTATTCTTTTCGATTCACAATGAGACTTATTTAGTCCGTTACATAGCCAACAACCATACGTGCTCTCAATACTTGTAGTTTATCTAAAATAAACAATCCGGATTCTTTGCGTATCAAATAATTATTTCGTTACTTTGCATCCGCTTTGCGTAATCTCTGTCGGGACAAGGTTGCCCGTTACATTGCGTTTCATTAATAAATACAATTAAAAAGCTATAAAACAATGGATTTAATTAAGGTTGTAAACGAAGCGTTTGCTACAAAGAAGGAATATCCTTCATTCAAGAGTGGTGACACTATTACAGTAGCTTACCGTATCAAAGAAGGTAACAAGGAACGTATCCAGCAGTACAGAGGTGTTGTAATCCGCATCTCAGGTCACGGCGACAAGAAACGCTTCACTGTTCGTAAGATGTCTGAAAACGTAGGTGTAGAACGTATTTTCCCGATCGAATCTCCGTTTATCGAAAGCATCACTGTAAACAAATTTGGTAAAGTACGTCGCGCCAAGCTGTATTATCTGCGTGCTCTTACCGGTAAAAAAGCAAGAATCAAAGAAAGAAGAGTGTAATCTCTCTGGTTCGATTGCCATACGAAAAAGCCGTCCGATTCATTTCGGGCGGCTTTTTTGTTGTGCCTGTCCGTTCCGGATGCGATGCCTGTCGCTTTGCGGACGGACAGGCATCGGATTCATAAACCGTCCACCCCTAAAAGTATTTATAAAATGTAAAGAGCAGGAACAAAGCTGCGGCAGGCGTTGTTTGTCTGGAAACTCAAAAAGATGATTCTATGAATTACGGTATTAGCGTTCTGTTCAGGGCTATTCCCCTGCTTATGGGCCTGTTTTGTTTCGGTTACGGGCTGTTCATCACGTCGTATGGGACAGACCCAAACCGCTTTTTAGCCGGTCCGGTCGTGTTCTCGTTAGGGATGATTTGTATTGCTCTTTTCTCGACAGCCGCCACTATCATACGGCAGATTATCGGGACTTTCGGGACAGTGAGTAAATATGTGCTTCCCGGAGTGGGCTATCTGTCGGCAGCCCTGACGATTATCGGAGGAATCCGGTTGCTGCATGTTTCGACGGACACAGCTTCGTTTGTGGCAGGGCATGTCATCTGCGGCGTCGGACTTATCACCGCCTGTGTGGCAACAACCGCGACCTCATCCACCCGCTTTACAATGATAACCGTTAACGCCCGGAGGAACGACCACGAGCCACCACCCAAAGCCTTCACACGCACACAGGGGCTGACGCTGATCTCCATTGCCCTCATCATCTCGGTCGTCGCCTGGGTATGGGCATTCGTGCTGCTTGCCAAGAGCGGACTGCATCCGAAGTATTTCGTGGCGGGACACGTCATGATCGGGCTCGCCTCGATTTGTACCTGCCTGATTACGCTGGTCGCCACCATCGCCCGGCAGATACGGAACATCTTCTCCGCCTCCGAACGAAAGATATGGCCGGTGCTGGTCCTAATCATGGGAAGCCTGTGTGTCATCTGGGGATTGATCCTGATATTGGGTACGGCCGACAGGGGACTCGCTTCGACCGGCTACATCATGATTGGATTGGGACTGGTCTGCTACAGCATTTCCAGCAAGGTGATCCTGTTGTCGAAGATATGGCGGCATGAGTTCAAGCTGTCCAACCGTATCCCGCTGATTCCTATCTTTACGGCGTTGGGGTGCCTCTTCCTGGCAGCATTCCTGTTCGAAATGGGGACGGTTCACGGATACTATTTCGTGCCGGCACGTGTGTTGGCGGGATTGGGAGGTATCTGTTTCACGCTCTTCTCCATTGTCAGTATTCTGGAGAGCGGGACTTCTTCCAAATAAGGCTACCGGCTGTTAAGCGTTTGATCGTTATCCTTTAGCCTTTTCTTCGGTATATGTTAGGCCGTTGGTTACTATTCGTAAGTCGTCCGCTTGGTGGCGAACGATCGTCCGCCGCCCAGTGAACGATCGTCCGGCGGCAAGCGAACGATCGTTCGACGCCAAGCGGACGACTTATTGATTACGATGAAAGGGATAATATAATAGGGGGAATGACTTAATGGATAGGGATAAGTTTAATAGATTAAGCGAATAGAAGATATAATCGGTTAGAAGATACTAACGAACATCTCTCAACTCTTTTAAGAATTCCCGTGCCGGTGTTTTCCTTCCTGCTTTCAAATCTTTCAACCCAACATCAATTCCAGCAAGGATTTCTTCCTTACTGATATATCCGGCTCCCTCTTCGGTGGACGCGGTTGTCTTTGTCTTTATTTTGCGGTTAAGCTTTGCCATATAGTTTTTTAGCGGTTGAACATTACCATGTTTCCATCTCCTTGTCTAACTCTTCGGATGTTATACACAATCCAGTCTCATCATCTTTTTCTGCTTGTGCCATCAAATCGTCCAATAAATCCGCAGGCATGGAGTAAGTGTCTAATTCTATCATAGTCATATTTATACTCCTTTCTTTTGAGTTACAGAAGCAAAGATATGAAATAAATCTTTTCCCGCAACACATCAAAGGCTTATAACATCCGGCAACACATTCCTCTACAACTTAACCTTATAGAACAACTCGCTCAGCGTATAAGTAACCGTGAAACCGGTTATCCCCCGCTTCAGCGCATTGCCGCTGAGGTCGACACGGTCGTAGAAGAAGGCGGTATGGAGGCGGCCGTTCATCAGCGGGAAGCCGAGGCCGGCACTGACACGCCAGGAGATGCCGGACTGTCCTCTGACATGCATATAATAAGGGGACGACAGTCCGAGGCCGATCTTATAATCCATCCTTTGCCAGATGCTCGATGAGCTGTAGCCATCCGGATAATAACAGGCGCCGGCACGCAGTTCGTGCGAATCGTGGAACGTGACACGCGTGTCCACCGAAGTCAGCGAACTGTACTGCCGGTACATATAGTCGAACGCATACGTCATCTTTTTATACTCCACGGAAACGCCTGCCCCGATATACTGCGGCAAGGTCTGGCTGACCTTCTTCATATTGGAAGAGGTGGAGGTGGAATTATCCGTCATCGTCTTTGTCTTCTCCAGGCGCATCGTTTGGGGCAGGCCGTAGACAGCACCGAGCGTCAGGTTCAGTTCGCGGCCGAGACGGCGGGAGTACTGCACGCCGAAATCGGCCGTGAAAGACTGCCCGAAGAGTTTCTGGGAGATCGCCATCGTGCTCTGCGTCTCCGCCTGTGTCATATTCCCGAAGATATAGCCCAGATTGACACCGACCGACAGCGAGGGCAACACCAGAAAAGCATTCGAGAGATACACCTTCGACAGGCCGCCGTCACCGGAGAACACACTCGTATAGTAAGAGCCGGGAGAACCTTCCAGCTCCTGCGTGCTCTGGAAATAATAGCCGACCGAACTGTAAGGCGTCAGTCCCGCCGCCATATACCAGCGGGGAATGATACGCCCGGCCATCGCAAAGCGGGAGAAGTTGCCCGTAAAAGCCTGGTTATCGTCCCCCTTCGAGCGGTACGCCTCCCACTTGGCAAAAGCAGAGACTTCCGCCAGCAAGCGGCACGTATCGATGGCAGTCAGGGCGGCAGGATTATCCATGTTGAGAAGCATCTTCCCCCGCATACCGGTCGAAACGCCTCCCATAGCCGTATTGGAGCCATATAGCCCGGTCGTAATCTCCCCGATCCCGAACATCGAATAGGGCGAGGAAGTCATCACATTCTGGGCTGCGGCGGAGAGGGGAAGCAGCAGGCCGAGCAGCCATCCGTATTTAATAACTCTCATATATTTTATAAGTTAGTTGTAAGACAATGGGAGAACGTCCCGCCTGGTCGCTGAAGGTCAGGTTGCGGAACGTCTGGGTATAATCGTCCTCGCCGAAGACCAGTTGCAGGCTGTGCTTATACTTCCCGAAAGCGCCTAACTCCTCTTGCATGAAAGTACTGACGTCAAAGTAGTAATATGTATTCTCCGAGAAACTCTCGTCCTTGACCAGCGTCCCGCTCTGTACTTCGGTGCCTAAATAGTCGGTGACGGCATCCGTCACCACGTTGTTCTCGTCTACGATATACAGGAAAAGGCTGTCGGGAAGAGGGTTGAACTCAGACCAGGAACCCGGCTCGGGATAGATCTTTAGATAGGCCGATTCGATCGAGATACGTTCGCCCTGTTGCAGGATCTCGTTCAGGTGGGGAAAGCCAAGCCGGCTGTACCAGCCGATTCCCCCGAAGAGCACGCCCCGGTTATCCAGTTCGGAGGAAGCGACTTCGAGGTTCTTAAGCGGCAGGCTTTCCATAGCCGTCCCTGTCCGGTCGTGGTCGACATGGTAGAACTGCGTCTCGGTGTTCGGATAGATCACACACTCCGCTTCCTGCGCGATTGCATCTTCTATACGATAGCGCAGGATCAGGGCGGAAGCCGTGTCGCCCACACTGAAGGAAACGATATTCCGGCATACGTCGAGGTCGGGAACAACGACCAGCCCTTTGAAGTAATCCTCGAAACGGTCACCCGACAGGCCGTCGTCGCGGCTGTGCAACCTTGTGAGCATATCTTCTCCCAAGTCGTCCGGCAGACGGATTTCCAACCGTTCGCTGTCACCCGGCTTCGGCTTGAAGGTGCAGGTAGCGATCGGCTCCGGATCATAGGCGAAAGAGCTGTTGTTATAAAGATAGTCGTTATCGTTCAGGATGACCTTCTCCAAGAGGCGGTGTACGGTAAGCCGCATCGGTTGCGCCGTGTCGCCGATCGAATAGCCGCCGTATGAGAGGGCCAGCACAAGGGAATCCAACCGTACAACCTCGTCCGCCTCCGTCGTATAGGAAGGAGACGAATAAGGCAGATAGGCACTGGCGGAGACTGTTCCCCAGAGCGAATGGGTGTACTGTCCCACCAGTGCAAGCCCCTGTCCGGTCGTCTCTAACGAATCGATTATGGTGGAACTCACCGTGACGGTACAACTGTCCACCAGCACATTCCGGAAAACACTGTCCACCAAGTTGTCCCCGTAACTATTATTCTCGTCATAACAGGAAAAGAGAGCGCTGCACAGTAGAAGCAGCCCAAAAGGAATCAGATTCTTATTCATACATATACGATATATTTCGGCTTGCAAAGAACTTCAATCCGGTTTTGTCCTGCAAGAATAACCTGCCAACGGCCGGTTTCTCTCAATAAAAGGCTGCTGTTCGCCTGCCAATGTCTTTCAGCGGGTGAAAAAGGCATTTACCTCCCTGATCCGTCCGTTCACCGGATAAGAACGTCTGTTCGTCGATTTCATTTGCGGGAAAAGGGAAAGCCTCGTTCTTTTGCAACCGTAAACAACAAAAGAACACGTTTAAGAATGACACACAAAAGATTATTTGCTCTCTTGATAGCTCTGCTTCCCGTCTTCGTCTCTTCTTGCAGCGACGACGATGACGACGATCTGATCGGTAACTGGGTACGCACCTCCGACTTCGACGGGCTTGCCCGCGGAGAAGCCTCCTGCTTCTCCATCGGCAATAAAGGATACCTGGTCTGCGGATATGACGGTAGCAAAAGCAATGCGCGACTGAGCGACCTGTGGGAATACGATATGACAACGGACGCCTGGACGCAGAAAGCCAGCTTCCCCGGCATCGCCCGCAGTAACGCAACCGCCTTCGCGATCGACGGCAAAGGCTATTTCGGTACCGGCTACGACGGCGAAAACAAGCTGAACGACTTCTGGGAATACGATCCGGCAACCAATACCTGGACACAAAAGGCCGACTTTCCCGGCGTAGGACGATACAGCGCCGTCTCCTTCGGAGTCTCCGGGAAAGGATACATCGGTGCCGGATACGACGGCAACTACCTGAAAGACTTCTACTCCTTCGACCCTGCCAACAACACCTGGACACAGATTATCAGTATCGGGGGAAGCAAGCGCATGGGCGCTTCCAGCTTCGTGATCGACAATATCGCCTATGTATGCGGCGGCGTCAACAACGGCGAATATATCAGCGACTTCTGGAAGTTCGACCCGTCGACAGGACAATGGACACAACTTCGCGACATAGCCAACACTTCGGATGAAGACTATGACGACGATTATAGTATTGTACGCATGAACGCCAGCACCTTCGTTATCGACGGCGCAGCCTATCTGACCTGCGGGGAAAGCGGAAACGTCCGAAACGACACATGGAAGTATAATCCTTCTACCGACCTGTGGGAAGAGGTACATGCCTTCAAAGGGTCGGCGCGTACAGTAGCAGTCTCTTTCTCCAACGGGACAAGAGGCTTTATAGCAACGGGCAAAAGCGGTACTTACCGGTTCGATGACATCTGGGAACTGCATCCATACGATTATGACCCGGATGACGAATGATGATGAAACGAATAAACATTCACTCTCTGATTAGGTAAAATTTTTTGACACATGAAAAAAGGCCCACCAGTGATTGGCAGGCCTTTTTGTTATTATAGACCTTCTTTCCGTCGGTTACTTCTTGTAAGTCTTATAGCCATAAACAGCCAGGTCACCCAACTCTTCTTCGATACGGAGCAGCTGGTTGTATTTCGCCATACGGTCGGAGCGGCTCAGAGAACCGGTCTTGATCTGTCCACTGTTGGTAGCCACGGCGATATCGGCAATCGTTGCATCTTCCGTCTCACCGGAACGGTGGGAAGTGACGGAGGTGTAGCCGTTGCGGTGTGCCATCTCGATAGCATCCAGTGTCTCAGTCAGCGTACCGATCTGGTTGACCTTAATCAGGATAGAGTTGGCACAGCCTTCTTCAATACCTTTCTTCAGGAACTCAACGTTTGTAACAAACAAGTCGTCGCCCACCAACTGGCATTTGCTGCCCAACGCTTCCGTCAGCATCTTCCAGCCTGCCCAGTCGTTTTCGTCCATACCGTCCTCGATCGAGTCGATCGGATACTTGGCAACCAGTTCGGAGAGGTAAGCCACCTGCTGTTGAGCCGTACGTTTAGCGCCCTTGTCGCCTTCGAACTTCGTATAGTCATATACGCCGTCGTGATAGAATTCGGAAGAGGCGCAGTCCATCGCGATCGTCACATCCTTGCCCGGTTCGTATCCGGCGGCTTTGATAGCGGCCATAATGGAGTTCAGGGCATCTTCCGTGCCGTCCAATGCAGGAGCAAATCCTCCTTCATCCCCTACGGCAGTGCTCAGGCCGCGGTCGTGCAACACCTTCTTCAAAGCATGGAACACTTCGGCTCCCATACGCAAACCTTCGCGGAAGCAGCAAGCTCCCACCGGACGGATCATAAATTCCTGGAATGCGATCGGCGCGTCGGAGTGTGAACCGCCATTGATAATATTCATCATCGGGACAGGCAGCACGTATGCATTCGTTCCGCCGATATAGCGGTAAAGGGGCTGGTCCAGATAGTTGGCTGCCGCTTTGGCTACTGCCAGTGAAACGCCCAGCATGGCGTTGGCGCCCAGATTAGACTTAGTCTTCGTACCGTCCAGGGCGATCAGTTTATGGTCGATCTCGCGCTGGTTCAGGGCACACATACCTAAGATAGCGGGAGCAATTATGTTGTTTACATTATCGACAGCTTTCAGAACGCCTTTGCCACCATAACGTTTCTTGTCGCCATCGCGAAGCTCGATCGCTTCGTTTTCACCGGTAGAAGCTCCGGAGGGAACAGCCGCACGGCCAAAAGCGCCGGAAGCCAAATGTACATCTACTTCAACAGTCGGGTTACCACGTGAATCAAGGATTTCTCGTCCTATTACTTTTACAATTTCCATACTTTTACTTTTTGAGTTTTATCTTTTGTACAAATATAACAGGAGAATACGAAGGTTTGTTGGAAAAAAGAGATCGAATTTATCTATACACCGTTCAACTTTTTGCCACTTGCATTGTTATGTTTATACGATAGGGTTTCTAAATGTACCATGATGAAAAGATTGTTATCCATATTATCCATTCTTCTCCTGTTCACCGTAGGACAAGGAATCATGGCTACGACAGAAGACTCCGCCGACAGGCAAACCATCGTGACGGAAAAAGACAATGCCCATTCCCTCCAGGAGAAAGTCAAACATTTCGAATTATGCAAAAGTCCGAATGCCGCCCTATGCCTCACCAACCGTGTACAACAAACGACCGAATACAGCGAACGTCTTTTAAAAACGACTACCCGCCTGCTTGAGCTATCGTTGCAAAAAGAACAAGACGCCCTCAATAAGATATCCGAAATAACATCAATCAATCACACCTTAAAATGCTCTTCCCTTCGTATACGGGCAGGCCACTGGGTCTACGTCTTACGAAAAATTATTATTTGATAGTACATACTGTCGGTTTTTAGTAGCTGAGAGTAATCGTCTCCCCTCTTGGAGAGGGGATCAAAGAGTGTGTATTTTCACATGCGCAGACAATACCGCACTCTCCGCCTTTCTCAAGAGGGGAATGGTTGGATACAGCCGCTAAACAGCCATACATGCATCAGCTTTATCACAAAATCACATTTACTGTCAAATAATACAAGAGTATGGAAACGAAGAAATCAAATAACAAGAAGTCATATAACGGCATTTCCGCAGCCATCGTCATCTTAGCGTGCTTCATCATAGCCGTTTGTTTTTACAAGTTCGTGCTGGGCAACCCGGCCAACTTCATGGATAACAATCCTGCCAACCATCCGCTGCCCGGAAACTATTTCGGAACTGTCTACAAAGGCGGATACATTGTCCCGCTCGTGATCACACTGTTGCTCACCGTGATCACCCTGAGTATCGAACGCATGATCGCCATCAGCCGCTCAAAAGGGAAAAAGAATCTGGTCAACTTCGTACAGGCAATCAAGAAATACCTCGAAGCCGGCAACCTCGAAGCCGCCCATAAACTGTGCAGCGAACAGAAAGGCTCTGTCGCCAATGTCGTCAACGCCGCCCTGTCGCGCTATAGCGATGTGGAGAGCACGACAGAGCAGACCAAGGAGCAAAAAATAGCCATTATCCAGAAAGAGATAGAAGAGAGCACCGCCCTCGAACTGCCTTCAATGGAACAGAACCTCCCGGTCATCGCCACGATCTCTACGTTAGGAACCCTGTTCGGACTGCTGGGCACCGTATTGGGCATGATCCGTTCGTTCGCCGCCCTGGCCAATGCCGGATCACCCGACTCCGTAGCCCTGTCGACAGGTATTTCCGAAGCCCTGGTCAACACCGCATTAGGTATTGCCACCGGTGCACTGGCCATCATCTCATACAACTACTTCACCAGTAAAATAGATAATATCACCTATGCCATTGATGAAATCGGTTTCTCCATCGTACAGACGTTTGCCGCTAAACACTGAGCCGTATGCCTAAGCTGATAGTAAAACGCAAAAGCACATTCATCGACATGACGGCGATGAGTGATGTCACCGTGCTGCTGCTTACTTTCTTCATGCTGACGTCTACCTTTATCCAGAAAGAACCGGTGGTCGTTTCCACCCCTTCGTCCGTCTCCGAGATCAAGATACCGGAAACGAACATCCTTTCCATCCTGGTAGACCCCGACGGGAAAGTATTCATGAGCCTGGACAAGCAGGAAGACAAGGCAAACGTCCTGAAATTATTGGGAAAAGATTTCGGCATCCGTTTCACAGACAAAGAAATCTACAACTTCAGCCTGCAACCTTCCTTCGGCGTCCCTATCCAGAACATGCAGGAGTATCTCAACATGCCGTCCGACGAACAAGACCGGCTGATGAAAGACTACGGTATCCCTACCGATAGCATCAACAACCAGTTCAAATTCTGGGTACAGCATGCGCGCGAAGTGAACCGCGACCTGGTCATCGCCATCAAGGCCGACCAGGACACTCCTTACCCGAAGATTAAGAACATTATGAACACATTGCAGGACCTTCGAGAGAACCGGTATAATTTGATTACCACACTCAAGAACATGCCCGACAATGTCTAACAACGACACAAGTCATGGCAGAAGTAAATACAGATAAAAACAAAGACGACGGCAAGAAAGGCAAACAGAAGAAGATGACCGTCCGCGTAGATTTTACGCCTATGGTGGACATGAACATGTTGCTGATCACCTTCTTCATGCTCTGCACCTCGCTCAGCAAGCCGCAGACAATGGAGATCAGCATGCCGTCGAAAGACCAGGTGACAGAAGCCGAACAAACGAAAGTGAAAGCCTCCAAGGCCATCACCCTGTTACTTGGCGAAGACAACAAGATATACTACTATTTCGGTGAACCGGACTACGAGCACGTCGAATCCCTGAAACAAACCGACTACTCGCCCACCGGACTGCGCGACATCCTGCTGGCACGCAACTTCGATGTCGTCCAAAAGATGAAAGAACTCAAGCTGAAGAAACTGGACAAAGAGATTTCCGAAGACGAGTTCAAGAAACAGGCCTCCGAGATAAAAGGTTCCAAAGACGCCCCCGTCGTCCTGATCAAGGCGACCGACGACGCTTCCTACCGGAACCTGGTAGACGCTCTGGACGAAATGCAGATATGCAATATCGGCAAATACGCAATCGTGGACATCACGGATGGAGATAAATTTCTGGTCGACAACCTGAAGAGCGGCGGAGAGCTGACGAAGCAGATTGCCCGGTCCAACCCTAAAAAATGACGGTCATGCTAAAGAATATAAATCTGAATTCACCGGAATGGTGCGAGCTGGTCTTCACCGGGAAGAACAAGGAATACGGAGCTTACGAATTGCGTAAAGATTCTTCCTCCCGGCATATCCGCGCCCTGCTGATCGTCGCAGCCGGAGCCATTCTGATCATGGTGTTGCCGGCCATCATCAAGTCGGTCATACCGCAACATGCGAAGGAGCAGGTGTTGGAAGTAACCACCCTCTCCGACCTGAAAATGGAAACGAAAGTACCGGAAGAGAACGTTATCCGCAACCTCGAAGCGCCCCCTCCTCCCAAACTGAAGAGCACCATCAAGTTCACCCCTCCCGTCATCAAAGCGGACAAGGAAGTGAACGATAACGAAGAGATCAAGACACAGGAAGAACTGACCACCTCGAAGATGGCTATTTCGGTAGCCGACGTACAGGGGACAGACAGCGAAGATGCGATCGACATCGCCGACCTGAAAGACAACAAAGAGGTCATCCAGGAGGAAGCAAAACCCTACACCGCCGTCGAGCAGATGCCTGAATATCCCGGCGGCACGACCGAGCTGCTGAAATACATCTCCGGACATCTGAAATATCCGATCTTGGCGGCCGAACAGGGAATACAGGGAAGCGTAACGATCCGCTTCGTAGTCAGTCCGACCGGCGAAGTGACGGATGTGGAAATACTCCGTAAACTGGACCCTTCATGCGACAAAGAGGCAATACGTGTGATCAAGTCGCTCCCCAAATGGATGCCAGGCAAGCAGAACGGTAGGGCTGTCCCTGTCTATTTCACGGTTCCGGTTCGCTTCAAGTTACAATAATTATGGAGGTAAAGTGTTAAGATGAAACAGAATATTATCATATCGCTCTTAATAGCCTCGTCTCTGGTTGCATGCAACTCCAGGAAAGAGACGGAACCCGACGACACTCCGACAAGCGGCGTGATAGCCGTCGCGTCGGACGAATCTCTGGCACCGATCCTGCAAGAAGAGGTCGCCGTATTCGAAAGCATCTACAAAGAAGCGGGAATCGTTCCCCTATCCTCCGGCGAGACGGAGACGATCAACCGGCTGTTGCACGACAGTACCTGGCTGGCCGTTACCACCCGGCAACTGACCGGAGAGGAAACAGACTTTATGAATCGGAAAAAGTTGTACCCGAAAGCCATCCGGATCGCGACCGATGCAATTGCACTGATCGTCAACAGGCAGAATGCCGATTCGTTGATCGGTATTCCCACCCTGAAAGATATCCTGACCGGTAAGATACACAACTGGAACGAGCTATCACCCGGAAATCCGGCGACCCGGATCGAAGTGGTGTTCGACAACCCCAATTCGAGCACCGTACGGTATGCGATCGACTCTATTTGCGGCGGTGAGAAACTAAGTGCACACCTGCAAGCGGCACAGAGCAACCGAGCCGTCCTCGACTACGTTTCCAAGACACCCGGAGCGCTCGGCGTCATCGGGGTTAACTGGATCAGTAATCCGTCCGATTCCACTTGCATGAGCTTTATCGACAATATTCGCGTGATGGCCGTCAGCCGTTACCAGGAGGCAACTCCGGCAAACAGCTTCAAGCCTTACCAGGCCTATATCGCATTAGGCGATTATCCGATGACACGGCCAGTCTACCTGATCCTTTCCGAACCCCGGACAGGATTGGCTTCTGGTTTCACCTCTTTTGTCTCGAGCGATCGCGGACAGCGGATCATCCTGAAATCCGGTCTGCTCCCGGTGACACAGCCGGTCCGGATCGTGAATATAACGAATTAGTTACCAACACTAAACAATTAATTATTATGAGACGCAACATCTATATCCTGATCATCAGTCTGCTGGCAACCATTGCCTATGCAGACAACAATCCCGGCATCGACTTCTACCAAGCCGGTGAACCGGATATTGCCAGAAAACTGTTTGAGAAACAGCTGGACAATTCCCCTGTGGAAAAAGCGATCGCCTGCTATTATTTAGGCGAGATCGCCTACAACGCCGGACAATTGCCGGAAGCGCAAAACTACTATAAACAGGGTTGGGAAGCCAACCCCGAATATGCCCTGAGTAAAGTAGGCGAAGGAAAGCTCCTGCTGAAGACAGACAAATCCGCCGCCGTAAAAGCCTTCGACGCTGCCATCAAAGTAAACAAAAAGGATGCGGACACCTACGTCGCCATCGCCTCTGCCTATGCAGCAAACGGTATGGCGACAGAAGCCGCCGCCTCTCTCGAGAACGCCCGCAAATACAATCCGAACGCCCCCTCCCTCTATTTGTACGAAGGCGACCGCCTGCTGTCCGAGAACAAACCGGGTGACGCCGCCGGCAAATACGAGCAGGCGATCCATTTCGATCCCGACTGCCGGATCGCCTATCTCAAATATGCCGAGGTCTACCAGAGCGTAACCCCTGCCCTTTCGGTGGAAATGTTGCAAAAGGTGCTGGCAAGCCATCCGGATTATTTGCTTGCCCAACGTACCTTAGGGAATATCTATTCGCAGGAGGGTGCCTATGCGAAAGCGATCGACGCCTACAGCCGCTACATGGCCGGAGGCTTCTATTCTGTCGACAACCTGGTCCATTACGCCTCCGCCCTCTTCTTCAACAAACAGTACGACGAAGCGGCCCGGGCGATAGCCGAAGGAAAGTCCATCGACCCGGACAATTTCCTGCTGAAACGTCTTAGCTTCTATAGCGCCTGCGAAACCGGCAACTACCGGGAGGGCCTGGACGAAGCGACTGCCTTCTTCAATATCCCGGACGGCAAATTCATCTGGCAGGATTACCTGTACTATGGCCGTCTGCTAAACAAGTCCGAACAGTATGAACAGTCGTTAGTCGCCTTACAAAAAGCGCAAGCGCTTTGCAATAGCGATACACATCCCGAGATCTATAAGGATATCGCCGATGCCAACCTGAACAAAGGAGACGACAAGGCCGCCATCCTGGCTTACACAAAATACATCGAACAGGCGGGTGAAGCGGCAGAGGCTTCCGACTTCTACCAATTGGGGAAATATTATTACGGCGCCGCCGTCAAGGACAGCACGCTTGCAACCGGCTACCTGACAAAAGCCGACAGCCTTTTCGCGATCGTCAAGGAACGGGTCCCGTCAAGCCACCTGGGGCTCTTGTGGCAGGCGCGCACCAACTCGCTGATGGACCCGGAAACAGTAAAGGGGCAAGCTAAACCGTACTACGAATCATGTATTCCCCTCCTCGAAAAGGACAAGGACAAATACCAGAAAGAGTTGTCCGAATGTTACCGCTACTTAGGTTACTTCTATTACCTCAAGCAAGACATGGACAGCTCCCGGACATACTGGAACAAAATCCTCGACATCGACCCCGGCAACAAGACTGCCCTCGAAGCGCTGAAGAACATTAAATAAGCCCCCAAATAAAAAGAGCTGACAAACTTTTTACAGCCAGGGCTACACAACTGTGAGAAAAAACAATTATCTTTGTCTAAATAACATTAGAATAGGAGAATAGAATATGGATACAAGTCTGAAACTGGAAGCTGATAAAGCGGAATTAGCTCGTGCCATACTTTCCATTGAAAACGATGATATTCTTGAAATGGTTAAACATCGCCTGTATGGTTTGTTGAATCTAAAAAAAAGACAAGCAACTATAGAGACAGACAAGGATATCGCATTGCATCGCCTGGCCGGTATTTGGAAAGATAATCCGGAAGTTGAGAAGATAAGTGAGGCTATTAAACAAGGTCGTCAGAATAATACAACACGGCATATAGTATCCTTTGACGAATGAAACCAAACAGAAAACTGGATTAAGCGTTAAACTACAAGAAGTTTTTTACAATGATACACAACGAAGCACCCGCAATCAAAAGATTGCGGGTGCTTGTTTTTTTGTCTGCCTTCGGTCTTCGCAGAGGGAGGGACAGATGAACTTTTTTACTGTAATTTCGATTACTTTAGTATTAATATCCACCGCTTGTTCGCCCTCACGGGGTAGTTGGACGTTTCTACGGGACAGAGACAACAAGGGCCTTCCGTCCGGGAAATGCCGCACGAGTGAATCTTAGAATTATTTGATTATAAAATGTCATTATGTAGGGGCGAGGTTCACTCGCCCGCCACATTCAGTATTGTTCTTTTATATCAATCGTTACTTAACGATAGCTTTTACAGCTGCTTCACCTTCAACAGCTACAACTACTACACCAGCAGGAGCTGCGATCGTTGCGTTGTCAGAAGAGATAACAGTGTTAGCTACTACCTGGCCCAAAATGTTGCTGATAACAACTTTCTTGCCGGCAGCACCAGCGATCTGTACATTACCGTTACCAGCGATAACTTTTACTTCTGATACTTCTACACCTTCGTTAGCTGTAGGAGCAGATTGAGATTCGATAAGGAAGCGAACGGCTTTCTTCTTGTCTGCATTCATATAGAAGTAGTTGTTATACTGGCTAACATACTGGCCACCCTGACGGATTACATATTCGTCGCCTCCTGTTTCATCCAGAATGATCTGATACTGGAACTTAGCCAAGTTGCCTTTGATCTTCTTCGGAGCATTGTCTTTTTCAGCAACCAATACCTGCTTGCCGTCAACCGTAGTGCTCAAAGTATCGGAAGAAACCAGTTCACCGGCTTTGAAGATCAGTTTAGCTGCGCCATCGGCCTGATTTTCCATATTGAAACGGTAGTTCTTGCGAGCTGCATAATATGTAGCAGAGTCTGTTGAGTTATACAAGAAGTTACCACCCTTGATGATATAGAATGAAGGGATGTTGCGATCTGAATGAACAGTGTCAACCCAGAATGTCAAGTCTTCACCAGCTTCGCTTGTGATAGCCAGGCGTGCATCCTTGTTTTCATCCATTGTCATGAAACCGCCACGAGCTACTTCGATAGAGATGTGCTGCGGAACAGCTTCCAGGCTGACAGCCGGAGTTTCTTCTACCATGAAAGTCTTCAGGCTTGTGCTGATCTTAGCAGCCAGGTCATAGTTTGCTTTAGCAGCCCAAGCAGCCTCTTCGTTTTCCTTCGGGTCTGCAGATTCGGCATAGTTTACACCATATGTTGAAAGAGCATTAGAAGCATCCTTAATCAAAGAGATAGAACCATCCATGTTTTCTTTGATGATGAATTTATCAGCAGCTGCAAGTGAATTCTTCTCTGCTAACTTATACGTAATACTACCATTAGTTGTATAAGTCAGATAGTAATTATCGATCTCTGCATCAAATGCTTTTACAGCATACGTATAGTAAGCAACTGTATCTTTTGCAGTAGAAGTCAGGATACGAGTATCTTTCAGATAGATGTATTTATTCAATACATTAACCGGTTTTTCACTCTTAACCAACTCGAACTGAGTCATATCGTCAGCATCAACATAAGCCAGGATCTCATCTTCCTGAAGTTTGCCGTCATCATCCTTTGTTCCACCTAAGTAGAAAGCAGTACCAGAAACGCTGTTCTTAGCCAATTCGAACTGAACCAAGCCCATAGCATCTGTTCTGTTTACGAATGTAGCGAATTTATCTTCTACAGTATACGGAGTCAGGACGATCTTTGTGTTAGCCAGATCAACAGCTTCGAACTTTACTTCTTCGTTCTTATCATCAGTGTCTACATATTCTACATATACATTAGTTGTAGCAGCAGGATATACAGTGTAAACGCCTTCTGCATTTTCATACAGAGAAACTGTCAAATCTGTTTTAGTCTGACGGTTTGTGAATGTGATCGTCTTGTTAGTCTTGTCGATAGCAGTAACAACAAACTGATACATCGGGTCAGCTTCGTTGTATTCTACCGTAGAAGCCAAATCGAAAGCACTTGCACCTTTAATAGCAGTCAGATACTGCAAGTATTCCGATTCATTTTCTTTCTTCTCACCGCTTACAAACTGGATTGTGTAGATAGAAGGAGCATCAGCTTTCTGCAACAATGTTGCCAGATCGTCACCATCCATAAGAGTAGAATTGGTTGTTGCGAAGTTCAAACCGCTTGTATTTGTTACCAAGTAGTTTACTAACTGGTCTGTAACCAAACCGATATAACCATTTTTAGCTTCATGCTTTTCTGTCGGATTTTTGTTGGCAGAAACAAACACATGCATATTGGCAACCTTAATGTTATAAGTTTCCGGAGCTGTCATTGGATCAGGCACTTCGATAGAGAAACAAGCATTACCAACGAAAACTTCATCGCCTGCAGAATAGTTATCTGAAGCAGGAAGTCCTGCGAAGAAGTTCATTTCAGAACCTTGTACAGTTTTCAATTCGTAGCCAATACCAGCAGCGCGGTCAGCCTTGTTGATATCATAATTGCCTTTCGGATCGATTGCCAGGAATGTACATTGATTAAACAATTCTGCATTAGCAATTTTAACGTTTGTTCCGTTCAATTCTTCCGGATAAGCAGTTGCCAAATAAACACCGGCAGGAATAGCCATGCTGTTGCCCAAGTCGATACCAGGAGCGTCAACATAGAAAGCCTTCAGATTAAGACCCGTCAAAGAATCGTTCTTCCAAGGATACTTGTTACCGGAAGTGAAATCCAGGTTGAAACCTTCACCACCCATTACGTCGTTCAAGGCTGCAACTTCGAGGTTATCCAATGTCTTTGTTTTAAGTTTGCAAAGGATAAGCTTGCTTGTTGCTTCACTACCCACAACAGAAGAAATTGTCCCATCTGTTATATTAAGAGCATTTGTTACAGCTTCCCCTACATAAAGGAACAAATTACCATTCTGCGCAAACTGAGTGGATTTGTCATTATCCTTAGTAGTAAAAAGAGCATACTGACTTTTAGTTGCATCATGTGTACTTTCGGCTGCCAAAGTTTTGATTGCACCGTTCTTAGCGGCAGTCAAAAACTTACCTGTACCTATGCTCTGCAATGAATACAGATATTCAGGTTCACCAAGAGCATTTACCTGAGCATCTTCATTAAAGTTCCAAGCAGTCTCATCCAAATCTAATGTTTGGTCGCCAGCTACTAATTTCACACCAGAATAAGTCAAAGTCTCACCTTCGTCTGTAGCTACAACTTTCAGCAAAATGTCATTCTCTGAAGCTTCACCATCGTTATCCACATCAGCAATAACAAAATAAGGACCTGTTGCCCATGCTTTGTCTTTAGCAGGATCATCGACAGCCTTTAATTCAATTCCATTAATTGTGATGGGTTTCGGATCTGCACCTTGTGCCCAAGCACTACTACACAACGCACTTGTAGCTAACAAGCCCGCTGTCAAAAGAGTAGAAATCTTTCTGTTCATAATCTAAATTTTAATATTAATAATACAGTTATTGAAATGTCAGTTCTATATATACGTACGCGCTATTATAAGGTACGTTTGTTAATTCTTGTATTTTGACTACGAATACGATCGTTTTTTTTAGTCATTTTTTTCGGCTATCTTTGGACTTCGTATTGAAAAGGCGTATTTTCGTACTAAAATTGCTATCTAATTGATAAGAAAGAATATAGAGGTAAGAAATTTTTTATTGAAAAGAGTTGTGGTTTAAAAAGGAATGCGTATTTTTGTGCAGTAAAAATGACGAATTAAAACGATCGTTTTTTTTAGTCATTTTTCAGCCACCCAACAATCTGAATCCCAGATATTTACTTCCAAAAACGACAGTCTTAAAAAGTCTTAACAGCGTTTCCGTCTAAAAATCGGTGCTTTTTAGGGAAAACCCCGATGCCTACTGCGTTTTGAAGGGGTGCTTATCCGTTTTTGATTCGATGCTTATCCGTTCAATTTTGGGCATTTGATGAATTTCGTGTTAAAAAACTGCCGAAACTGCCAAAATTGCCCTACCCTATTTTAAATGGCAACCACCTGTTTACCCTGTTCTGTCTTCCGATAGTAACCACTTCCTTCAGAGACGATTAGATTGCTTTTTTCGGCTTTCCGGAGAAATTTGTCGAGACTTGAGACACTGACGCCACAGCCATTTGCAGCGACTAAAGCATCGCTACGTTTGAAACTTTCCGGAAGGGAGGCAAAGAGGTTGCGCAAGGCATGCGGAAACTTGAAGTGGACCTCTTCAGAGGCGTGCTTCAACGAGGTAGCCACGACATAGGCATGCTGCAAACAGATTTTCCCGATATGAAAAACCAGGTCAAAATCTTCATCGCTTATCGTCCAGACACGTTCCGTCAAACCACTCTCGGCTTTACGCAAACCGGTCAGGGTCATCCCCAGGCGGAAGATAATCAGCCGATAGCGCAGGACCGTCGATTCGAGATCTTCATGGCCGAAAGAACGGACATTATAGTATTCGCTCTCCAAGAAACGATCCAGCCTTTTACGTTGTGCATTGGAAAACTTCACCCACGTCAGTGAACCGTCCAGAAAAACACCATAGTCGAGCACACACTGTCCAAGGCTGTCCAGATGGCTGGAAGCAGCCGGCGTATCATCGGCCGAAGTCAGCGGATGGTACTGCCCTCCCCCGGCTATCTTATACATCAAAATACGACTGAACAATCCATTCTCGGTCGAGGGGATCAGACGGGGCAGCAAGGCGGGCGTCCCGGTGCACAACATTGCAAGGCAGGGGAATTTGGCCAGCAGGGAACCGTCTTTTTTAGAAGAATTGCCAACAGTCTCGTGATGGGCCGACTTGTTTATGATATCGGAATAGTTTCCGAAATCCTGCGACAACATATTGACTACCGTCTCCATCTCCGTGTCCAGCAGGCAAGAGGTGTAGGGATAGTTGACATGGAGGAGTTCCACCAGGCGTGCTTGCGTGACGCTGCCGGTGACACGGAGGTTGCGTTGCTTCACGACCTTCGGCTTCGACGGTGCCGGGCCGGCGGGCTGTTTCGAGCTGCGGTTCTGCCGCTTCTGCATCCGGTAGGTTTCATATTCTTCGTTCTCCTGCTCATATTTTTCAACTTCATAGGAGGAGTTATCGTAGATATATTGTTGCCAGGGATCGAGCAACTTTTGCAAACCAGCGACACAGCCTTTCCCGCTACCCGAACTGCCGGTGATGATCGTATAAAGAGGAGATGCGTATTCGTGCTCTTTCAATGAGCCCCTGACACCCGGCATTACACTACTCAACAACGTCAGGGTGGAGAGCAGCAAGACATCCTTTTCCGTACGGCTTTCGGCACGCTTCACGACGTCCGCCAGAAGGCTGGGGAGGTGATTGTAGATGGATTCGTCGAAGCAGGGCAAAAGAGACATATCCGGTTCTATATCAACACTTTCTACATCATTATCTGTAGCTAATCCTCTCTGGATACCATCGGGGGCAGTTTTGGCGGTTTTGGCAGTTTTCCGGATCTCCTGCTCCTCTTTCGGCCTATACGGATTGCAGCCATGCGAGGCGCTGTAACGGCGGTAAATATCCGTGACGGTCTTCTCGATTTCGCCTGCCGGGAAATCCGGCTGGACGTAACGGCGGGTGCATTCGGCCGCTACTTCGTAAGGCGAAAAGCCGGCATTGTTCAGGACGGCGGCGAGTTTCACGACATGCGAGTGACGCCCTCCGGCGGCGAAAGGGTTATCCTGCTCATACTTGTCGATGTAGTTCGTGAGGGCGTCTGCCGTACGGCCGGCCTCCGGGCGGGACGCATGGGTGACCGGCGCAGGCTCGGGCATGGGAAGGGAGAGCACTTCCGACTCTTCCTTATAAAAGGCGTCGGGGTCGTGGCTGACGAAACAGCCGCGGTTCGGGTCCTTGCCGCTCCGGTCCACCGTCACGCCGGGGATATCGGTTTCGATGCGGCGGCGTACGAGCTCAAAGGCCAGGGAGTGGCACTCCAAAGGGCTGTCTACCAGGATAAAGAGTTTGTTACCTGTGCCGGAAGGACTGATGTGCCCGGCTTTCACATACGGGAGGTTTCCTGCGATCCGGAGGACTTCCTGGGGCGGGATGGCGGGGTCGTCGATATCAGTGCAGATGCAACCGCTATAAGCGACCATGTGCTCCAGGCGCCGGCCGCCTTGCATTTCGCCGCCGGCAACGTAGAGGGATAGTTCCTTCTTCAGGCTCTCCGCTTCTTTGTTTTTACCGGCCGAGACCAGTTCCCTGATCCGGGCAATCGCCGGAGCGTGAACTCCGTTTTTCACTTCGTTGATGTACTGATCTAAGGGCATCATACGGGCGCTCCATGTCCGGATCGCCGAGTCAAAGAAAGTTCCTTTGACGCTTAATGAATCAATCATGTCACAATTGTTTTATGTGGATGTACTAAAAATATCCGATTAGTATTCTATCTAAGGTTCGCCCAGGTGCTCAACCAGGCAGGCGACTTGTTTCGGCGTGTAGAGTTTCTGAAATCTTACCCAACCGGCAGCGATCAGCTTTTCCTTCAATCCGCGCGAGGTACGAATCCATACCCACATCCTTTTGTATGCCATTTCGGGCGTACAGTCAGGGAAATAAAGGAGGGCGAACTCGGTTACTCCCATTGCGCCTCTTGCTGATTCCAGCTCGTTTTTTTTATCTTCCATAATATTTTTTATCTAAGTCATCTAAACCACTTACAATGTACGGACTTATTTAATACTGTACAAACTTTTTGACAACTATTTTATAAAAAGTTATTGAATCCGGCACAAACATCCGGCACCCTGCAACACCTTTCCCATTGGGCTACATGGTGTTGTATCTTTGTAATGTAATAATTCACTAACCCTTAAATTTTTTAATCGTATGTCAGTAAAGTACAAACTTGTTTTGAAAAAAGACCTGACGAAAGGTGCGGATGCAGATGCGAAGCGGTATTATGCTTCCGCCAATGTCACGGGAATGATGGACTTCAATACCATCTGCGATGTGGTGGCAGACCGTTCGACAGCCAGCGATGGCGACGTGGCGCTCGTCTTGCTGGGTGTGATCCGCTGCATGCAAGAGGCGTTGCTCCGAGGCGAAACGGTCCAGATGGGCGCATTGGGTAACTTCCGCCTCTCGATCGGAAGCGCTGGAGTGGTATATGCAAGCGATTTTCAGGCATCCATGATCCGAAAGCCGCGAATAATCTTCTCTCCGGGGGCTAAACTGCGTGAAATGATAGCCAAAGTAAGCGTTGAACGCATTGAAAATGAATCAGATAATTCCGGAAATGGTTCTGGTGTAGAAAGACCTGGAATTTTATGAAACCAGCACAAATCAGCTTCGTAAAAGAGTGTTTGCCGGCGGCTTTGTCGGCAGGAGCAGCTTTCAACATGAATCCGCTGGTCATCTTGGCACAGGCGGCGTTAGAGAGCGGTTGGGGCATGAGTGACCTGGCACGGGAAAGCCGGAACTTTTTCGGATTGACGGCCTACGGTTGCAGTAACGCTTATTGGCATGGCGGAAAGACGGTTTTAAAGACTTCTGCCTATTCTTTGGACTTCCGCCGGTATGATACGCGCGAAAACTCTTTCCTGGATTTTGCACGCCTTATTCGGGATTGTTATCGCCGTGCCTGGCAGGTAAGCAATGACCCGGAGGCCTACGCCAAAGAGATTGCCTACAGTCCCTACATTAGCGAACAGAACGGCGACAACCGCGAAACGTACCGGCACAGCATCATCCAGATCGCACGGACAATTCAGGCGGTTATTGCGTTAATTGAAGAATAATTATGCAGAAAATCAGAAAGATCATTGAATTTGTTTTGGCATTATTGAATTTCTTGTTTCACTTTAAACCCGTACCGGATGAAGAACCTCCCGTCAGCACTGAAACTTATCCTCGCCCTGCTCCTCCGGATTCTGAGGAAGGGGATGAACCTCTATTTGAGACTGTCCGTTAGGATCAGACTCTGGTAGAACACAAAAAAGCCCGTCTGCAAAAATGCAGACAGGCTTTTTTTATTTGTTTGCCAAAAACTGGTCGTATTATTCGGCAGCTTTTTCTTCAGCAACCGGTGCTTCTGCAACGGGAGCTTCGACAGCGGCTTCAGCAGCTGTAGCTTTCTTACGAGAACGTCTTGTCTTCGTAGCTTTCTTAGTTGTAGCTGCGCTCAACATGTTTTCGTTGTAATCAACCAGTTCAATGAAGCACATGGCTGCGTTGTCACCCAGACGGTTGCCAGTCTTCAGGATACGTGTGTAACCACCCGGACGGTCGCCGATCTTCTGAGATACTTCCTTGAACAATTCTGTTACAGCAAATTTGTCCTGCAAATTGCTGAATACCACACGTCTTGAGTGAGTTGTATCCTCCTTAGACTTAGTGATAAGCGGTTCTACAAATTTACGAAGCGCTTTAGCTTTTGCAACAGTAGTAAAGATTCTCTTATGCTTGATAAGGGAACATGCCATGTTTGAAAGCATCGCGTTACGGTGAGTATTTGTACGACCCAAATGATTTATTTTTTTATTATGTCTCATCGCTATACTTACTCTTTATCTAATTTATACTTAGTGATATCCATACCGAATGAAAGGTTCAGACTTTCAAGCAGTTCGTCAAGCTCGGTCAGTGACTTCTTACCGAAGTTACGGAACTTCAACAGGTCATTCTTGTTGAATTTAACCAGTTCGCCTAACGTTTCAACATCTGCGGCCTTCAAGCAATTCAATGCGCGAACGGAAAGATCCATATCCGAGAGTTTGCTCTTGAGCAACTGGCGCATGTGAAGTACTTCTTCATCGAATTCCTCATTACCGTCAGTATCAACTGTCTCGATAGCAATCTTTTCATCTGAGAACAACATGAAATGGTGAATCAGAATCTTAGCTGCTTCTTTTAACGCTTCCTTCGGATGAATAGAACCATCAGTGGCTATTTCAAGAACCAACTTTTCGTAGTCCGTCTTCTGCTCAACACGGAAGTTTTCGATTGAATATTTGACGTTACGCACAGGTGTGTAAATAGAGTCGATTGCAATCACGTGCATGTCTGCGTTCGGGTCTCTGTTTTCATCAGCGGGAACATATCCGCGACCTTTGTTAATCGTCAGTTCAATCTGGAAACCTGCGTTCGGATCTAAGCGACAAATAACCAACTCAGGATTCAATACTTCGAATCCGGTCAGCTGTTTACCTATATCACCGGCTTTGAACACTTCCGAACCCGAAACAGTAATACTTACTTTTTCATTCTCTATGTCGTCTACAATATGCTTGAACCGGACTTGTTTCAGATTCAAGATTATGTTTGTCACATCCTCGATCACGCCGGGAATTGTACCAAATTCATGGTCAACGCCTTCGATCTTAATGGATGTAATAGCAAAACCTTCAAGTGACGACAGGAGAATACGACGTAGAGCATTACCTATTGTAATACCATAGCCGGGTTCCAACGGACGAAATTCAAACTTTCCGAAGAAATTGTCCGCTTCCAACATTAATACTTTATCGGGTTTTTGAAATGCTAATATCGCCATGGAAATCAATTATTATTTAGAATACAATTCTACGATCAACTGCTCTTTAATGTTTTCAGGAATGTCAGCTCTTTCCGGCAGATGCAGTAATTTTCCGCTTAAAGAAGACTGATCCCATTCGATCCAGGGATACTTGCTGTGATTGAATCCTGACAATGCGTCAGCAATCACTTCAAGTGATTTGGATTTTTCTCTAACACCAATAACCTGACCGGCTTTTACAGAGTAAGAAGGAATGTTTACAACCTTACCGTCTACTGTAATGTGACGATGAGAAACCAACTGACGAGCTGCAGCACGCGTCGGGGCGATACCCAAACGGAATACTACGTTGTCCAGACGGCCTTCCAGGAGCTGCAACAGCACCTCACCGGTAATACCTTTTGAACGTGAAGCCTTTTCAAACAGGTTTCTAAATTGTTTTTCCAATACACCGTAAGTGTATTTTGCTTTCTGCTTCTCACGAAGCTGGATTCCGTACTCAGAAGTTTTTCTTTTGCGGGCGTTTCCGTGCTGTCCGGGAGGATAGTTCTTCTTTGAAAGAACTTTATCCGGTCCGAATATTGCCTCACCAAACTTACGGGCAATTCTTGTTTTAGGTCCAGTATATCTTGCCATTTTTTTATTGTTTTAATGTTCTGTTCTGAATCTGGAACCGTGCAGCCGCGATTACAGAGAGGATAAGGTCTTTGTGTAATCTATTCACAATTCCGGATTCAATGTTCAAGAAACTATAGTTAATTATACTCTTCTCTTTTTCGGAGGACGACAACCATTGTGAGGAAGCGGAGTAACGTCAACGATTTCTGTTACTTCAATACCGGCACCGTGAATTGTACGGATAGCAGACTCACGTCCGTTACCCGGGCCCTTAACGAATACTTTTACTTTTCTCAAACCAAGATCATAAGCTACTTTTGCACAATCCTGAGCTGCCATCTGAGCGGCATACGGAGTGTTCTTTTTAGAACTTCTGAATCCCATCTTACCAGCAGAAGACCAACTGATAACCTGACCTTCGCTATTAGCAAGAGACACAATAATGTTGTTAAAAGAAGAATGAATATGAGCTTGACCGTAAGCGTCAACTTTTACGTTTCTCTTCTTTGCTGCGACTGATTTCTTTGCCATATCAATTCTTATTATTTAGTAGCTTTTTTCTTATTTGCAACAGTTTTCTTCTTACCCTTACGAGTACGAGCATTGTTCTTCGTGCTCTGGCCTCTCAAAGGCAAACCAATACGGTGACGAACACCTCTATAACATCCGATATCCATCAGACGCTTGATGTTCAGCTGAACTTCTGAACGAAGATCACCTTCTACTTTATACTCAGCGCCAATGACTTCACGTACTTTTGCAGCCTGATCGTCTGTCCAGTCTTTTACTTTGATATCACGATCGATGCCTGCTTTATCTAAAATGGATTTTGAAGCACTACGACCAATACCGTAAATATAGGTCAAGGCAATTTCTCCTCTTTTATTTTGTGGCAAGTCTACACCAACTATTCTTATAGCCATATTACTTACTTAAATTATTTTGCAAAAATAATAAATTATCCTTGACGTTGTTTATACTTAGGATTTTTCTTGTTAATTACGTATAAGCGTCCCTTTCTTCTAACGATTTTACATTCGGGAGTACGCTTCTTTAAAGATGCTCTTACTTTCATATCTTGTTGTTTTTTTTATTTATATCTAAAAGCAATTCTACCTTTCGATAGATCATACGGAGACATCTCAACTCTTACTTTATCACCCGGGAGGATCTTAATGTAGTGCATTCTCATCTTCCCTGAGATATGAGCAGTAATTTCATGTCCGTTCTCTAATTCTACACGAAACATTGCGTTTGACAATGCTTCTACTATAACTCCATCTTGTTCAATTGCTGACTGTTTAGCCATATAAATTAAATCAAATTAAATTGCGTTATTACCTAAAACTTCTTCTAAAAACTCGAATGAAGATAAGATCTGGGGACCGTCGGGACGGATCGCGATACAATGCTCGAAATGAGCCGAACACTTTCTGTCTTTCGTGCGGACTGTCCAACCGTCTTTCTCAAAAGCTACATTCTTGCTTCCCATATTGATCATCGGTTCTATGCAGATGCACATACCGCTGCGTAATAAGGGACCGCAACCGGGGCGCCCGTAATTGGGGACTTCCGGTTCTTCGTGCATCTTACGTCCGATTCCGTGACCGACCAGCTCTCTGACAACAGAGTAACCTTTCGATTCACAATAGGACTGTACGGCATGGCTGATATCACCCAGGCGTTTGCCTTCGAGGGCATGCTGGATGCCCAGGTAAAGTGATTCTTTTGTTGTCTTCAACAAGGCTTTCACTTTGGGATCGACTTCGCCGACACAAAATGTATAGGCGGAATCTCCGACAAAACCATTCAACACCGTACCGCAATCGACAGATATAACGTCACCTTCTTTCAAAACTGCTTTCTCGGAAGGGATGCCGTGTACTACCTGCTCGTTTACGGAAGCACAGATTGAGTTTGGAAAACCACCGTATCCTAAAAAGGCCGGAACTGCACCATTATCTCTAATGAATTCCTCGGCAATCTTATCGAGTTGAAGCGTATTCACGCCGGGAGCGATATGTTTGGCTAATTCGCCAAGCGTCTTACCCACCAGTTGATTCGCAGCACGCATCAACTCTATTTCTTCATCTGTTTTTAAATAGATCATTCTATTAGTAAGCGGCAACTGAGCCTGTACGACCTTTAATTCTTCCTGACTTCAACAAACCGTCATAATGACGCATCAACAAATGACTTTCTACTTGCTGCAGTGTATCCAACACTACACCAACCAGGATCAACAAAGATGTTCCGCCAAAGAATTGGGAGAACGCCATACTTACACCGGCGATCCGGGCAAAAGCAGGCATGATTGCCACTAATGCAAGGAAGAATGCTCCCGGCAAAGTAATACGGTCCATAATGGTATCCAAATAATCTTTGGTACTCTTTCCCGGCTTGACACCCGGAATGAACCCGTTGTTTCTCTTCAGATCATCCGACATCTGAGTAGGATTGATCGTGATAGCTGTATAGAAATATGTAAACAAGATAATCAGTACAGCAAATACGAAGTTGTACCAAAATCCGGTATTATCCATAAAGGCAGCTACAAAGCCGGAACGTTCGCCCGTGCTTGAGAAACCAACAATTGAAATCGGAATAAACATGATTGCCTGGGCAAAGATGATAGGCATTACGTTTGCAGCATTCACCTTCAGGGGAATGTACTGGCGTGCGCCACCATATTGTTTATTTCCAATGATCCGTTTTGCATACTGTACGGGGACCTTACGGGTACCTTGTACCAACAGGATAGCACCTGCGATAACCAGCAAAAGGAACAACATTTCAAACAGGAACATAACCAGACCACCGGTTTTTTCACTTGTTCTTGAAATAAATTCTTCGAACAGCGAGTGCGGCAGACGGGCTATAATACCAACTAAAATGATAAATGAGATACCATTTCCAACACCTTTATCTGTAATTCTTTCACCAAGCCATAAGATAAACATACTTCCAGCAGCTAAAATAACTGTAGAAGAGATTGTAAACCATATACCTGCAGGCAGAGCTGCTCCGGCGGCTTTCAGCTGTACACTTAAGTTAACAAGATAAGTAGGACCCTGGAACAGAAGAATAGCCACTGTCAGGTAGCGAGTCCACTGGTTGATCTTACGACGACCACTTTCGCCTTCTCTCTGTAATTTCTGGAAAGAAGGAACTGCAATTGCCATCAACTGCATCACAATGGAAGCGGAGATATACGGCATAATCCCTAATGCAAAAATAGAAGCATTAGAGAATGCACCACCAGAGAACATGTCCAACAATGCCAGCAATCCGCCTCTTGTCTGTTCCTGCAAAGCGGTCAACGCTTTAGGATCAATACCCGGAAGCACAACGTATGTACCGAAACGGTATATCGCCACTAACAAAAGAGTGGTGAGGATCCGATTTCTCAGATCCTCAATCTTCCAGATATTTTTTATTGTTTCAACTGCTCTCATAACTTAGAGTTTAACAACAGTTCCACCTACAGCCTGGATAGCTGCTTCAGCACTCTTTGAGAAAGCGTGAGCTTCCACTTCAAGTTTCGCTGTCAAGCTACCTTTAGCAAGGATTTTAACCAACTGGGAAGCTGAAATGAAACCAGCTTCGATCAAATCATTGATACCAATCTTTGTGAGCTGCTGAGCTTCAGCCATGCCCTGTAATGTAGAAAGATTGATAGCTTTATATTCTACGCGGTTAATATTCTTGAAACCAAATTTAGGTAAGCGTCTCTGTATAGGCATCTGACCACCTTCGAAACCAATCTTCTGGCTATAACCGGATCTTGATTTCGCACCTTTATGACCTCTTGTTGAAGTTCCTCCTAATCCTGAACCCGGACCACGGCCGATTCTCTTTCTGGTCTTGGTAGATCCTTCAGCAGGTTTTAAATTTGATAAGTTCATATCGTATAATTTATTTTTCAACCGTTATTACTTTACTACTGAAACCAAATGTTTCACTTTCTCAACCATACCCAGAATTGCCGGAGTAGCTTCATGTTCTACTACCTGGTTCATTTTCTTCAGACCCAGTGCATCAAGAGTTCTCTTTTGGTCTTTCGGGCATTTAATTCTACTTTTTGTCTGCTTAACTTTGATAGTTGCCATAACTTATTATCCTCCCTAATTAACCTCTGAATACTTTTTCAACTGCAACACCTCTGTTCTGAGCAACCATCAACGGGCTTCTCAACTCACTCAGTGCAGCGATAGTCGCTTTCACCAGGTTGTGAGGGTTAGAAGAACCTTTTGACTTAGCCAAAACGTCTGTGATACCAACACTTTCCAATACGGCACGCATAGCACCACCAGCCTTCACTCCGGTACCGTGAGATGCCGGTTTGATCAGCACCTGAGCACCACCGAACTTAGCTAATTGTTCGTGAGGGATAGTACCTTTATGAACGGGAACCTTGATCAAGTTTTTCTTTGCAGCTTCAACACCTTTAGCGATAGCTGTCGTGACTTCACCGGCTTTTCCCAAGCCCCAACCAACGATGCCGTCTTCATTTCCTACTACAACGATTGCAGCAAAACTGAATGTACGTCCACCCTTAGTTACTTTAGTTACGCGGTTGATTGCAACCAAACGGTCCTTCAACTCTATGTCGTTGGTCGACTTAACTCTATTATTAACTCCTGCCATCTTCATTAAAATTTAAGGCCGCCGTTACGTGCAGCATCAGCTAATTCTTTAATTCTCCCATGATACAGGTAACCGTTACGGTCGAAAACGACAGCTTGTACACCAGCTTCCTGGGCTACTTTAGCGATCTGTTCTCCAACCTTGGCAGCGATCTCCTTTTTCGGAGCCTTAACATCCATCTTCAGAGATGATGCTGCAGCCAGAGTCTTACCTGTAGTGTCATCAATAACCTGTGCATAGATCTGCTTGTTGCTTCTAAACACAGTCAGGCGCGGACGTTCAGGAGTTCCTGAGATCTTACCGCGTACACCTGCTTTTATCTTTAATCTTCTTTCTTCCTTCGTTGTCATGATAATTTCAGTTTACGTAGATTACTTACCTGCTGATTTACCAGACTTTCTGCGAATTTCTTCACCCACGAACTTGATACCTTTACCTTTATACGGTTCCGGCATTCTGAATGAACGAATCTTAGCACAAATCTGTCCCAGTAATTGTTTATCAGCCGATTCAAGGATAATAAGAGGATTTTTATTTCTCTCTGCCTTTGTTTCAACTTTCACTTCTTTAGGCAACTGCATGTAAATGTTATGTGTATAACCTAAAGAAAGGTCTAACAGCTGACCTGTATTTGTCACACGGTAACCAACACCGACAAGTTCCAGTTCTTTCTTATATCCTTCTGAACATCCGATCACCATGTTGTTGATCAGTGAACGATACAAGCCGTGCAATGCACGATGGTTCTTTTCGTCTGTCGGACGTGTCAGATGGATGATTCCATCTTCCAAAGTCACATTAATATCAGGATTCACAGCCTGAGTCATCTCGCCTTTGGGACCTTTTACAGTCACTACATTATCCTTAATGGTAACCGTAACACCGGCCGGTACATGAATTGGTAATTTTCCTATTCTTGACATTCTTCTTTCCTCCTAATTAATAAACATAACATAATACTTCGCCGCCGATCTTCAGATCACGTGCTTCTTTGTCTGTCATCACACCCTTAGAAGTAGAAAGAACGGCAATACCTAAACCATTCAATACTCTCGGCATTTCCTTGTAACCAGTGTACTTACGCAAACCAGGGGTAGAAACTCTCTCAAGTTTCTTGATTGCATTAACTTTGTTTACCAGGTCATACTTCAAGGCAATCTTAATTGTACCCTGAGGACCATCTTCTACAAACTTGAAATTAAGAATGTAGCCCTTGTCGAAAAGGATCTTTGTGATCTCTTTCTTTAAATTTGACGCCGGCACTTCAACAACTCTGTGCTTCGCTTTAATTGCATTACGCAATCTTGTCAAATAATCTGCAATAGGATCTGTCATATATAAATGAATTAAATTGATCCGGACACCCGGACAATATTTAAATTAAAAAACTCTTACCAACTTGCTTTCTTTACACCCGGGATTAAACCATTAGATGCCATTTCACGCAGTTGAATACGAGAAATACCGAACTGGCGTACATAGCCTTTCGGACGTCCTGTAATTTTGCAACGGTTGTGCAAACGTACAGGAGAAGCATTTTTAGGTAAAGCCTGTAAAGCTTCATAGTCACCTGCTGCTTTCAGTTCTGCTCTTTTAGCAGCATATTTAGCTACGAGCTTTGCTCTTTTCACCTCACGGGCTTTCATTGATTCCTTTGCCATAACTACTTAGTCTTTTTTTGCATTTTTAAAAGGCAATCCAAATTCTCTCAAGAGAGCATACCCTTCTTCATCTGTTTTCGCAGAGGTCACAAAGGTAATATTCATTCCCAATATTTTGGTAATATTATCGATATTTATTTCAGGGAAAATGATTTGTTCCTGAATACCGAGTGTATAATTACCTCTTCCGTCCAATTTGCTTTCGATGCCCTTGAAGTCACGGATACGGGGAAGAGCCACGCGAACGAGTCTTTCCAGGAATTCGTACATCTGTTCACGACGCAATGTTACCATTACACCGATCGGCATTTTCTTACGCAACTTGAAGTTAGAGATATCCTTCTTTGAAACTGTCGCAACAGCCTTCTGGCCTGTGATAGTTGACAATTCGCTGATAGCGATATCAATAATCTTCTTATCAGCAGCAGCCATACCTAAACCTTGATTGATAACAATCTTCTTCAGTACGGGCACCTGCATAACGGTTTTATAACCGAACTCTTTCGTCAAAGCAGGAACAATTCTGTCCTGATATTCTTTCTTAAGACTGGCAGTATTGCTCATTACTTAATTTCCTCCCCTGATTTTTTAGAATAACGCACTAAAGCACCTTTTTCGTCTAATTTGCGACCAATACGTGTCGGCTTGCCGGATTTCGGGTCAACAACGTTTAGGTTGGAAATATGAATCGGGGCTTCTTTCTTTTCAATTCCTCCCTGAGGATTCTTTGCATTAGGCTTGGTATGCTTTGATACCATATTAATACCTTCTACAATGGCACGGCTGTCTTTTACGAGTACTTCTAAAACACGACCTGTCTTACCTTTGTCTTCGCCGGTATTAACAAAAACTATATCGCCTTTTTTGATATGTAATTTGCTCATTACTTTACGTTTTACAAAATTAAAGCACTTCAGGTGCAAGTGAAACGATTTTCATGTTTGTTGCACGAAGTTCTCTGGCAACCGGACCGAAGATACGGCTTCCACGAATATCACCACCGGCATTCAACAATACGCATGCGTTATCATCGAAACGGATGTATGAACCATCCGGACGGCGGATTTCTTTTTTAGTGCGAACAATGATAGCCTTAGAAACAGCACCCTTCTTCACATCACTTGCCGGGATTACACTCTTAATTGCTACTACAATTACATCCCCAACAGAGGCATAACGTTTTCTTGTTCCGCCCAAAACACGGATACACAACGCTTCTTTAGCGCCACTGTTATCTGCTACTACTAGTCTTGATTCTTGTTGTATCATGTTACTTAGCCCTTTCGATTATTTGAACTAATCTCCATCTTTTTGTTTTGCTCAAAGGACGAGTTTCCATAATCTTTACAGTATCGCCGATACCGCATTCATTCTTTTCGTCATGAGCATGATATTTCTTCGTCTTGCTAACGAACTTTCCATAAATGGGGTGTTTTTCCTTCCATTTGATAGCAACCGTGATGCTCTTATCCATCTTGTTGCTGGTAACCACGCCCGTTCTTTCTTTTCTTAAATTTCTAGTTTCCATCAGGCTCAATTATTTGTTGTTAAGTTCTCTCTGGCGCAATTCTGTCTTCATGCGCGCAATCATCCTGCGTTGTTGTTTAATCTGAGCAGGGTTTTCACTCGGAGATATGCTGTGGTTAATTACTTTCTGATCGTAAGCAGTAACTTCAGCATCAATTCTTTCTACTAACTCCTTCGTGCTTAATTCTCTAATTTCTGCAATCTTCATAACAATTACGCATTTTGATTAGCCATATCATAATCACGTCTCACAACAAACTTTGTTGTTACCGGAAGCTTCTGTGCAGCTAAGCGCAAAGCTTCTTTAGCAATATCAAAAGGAACCCCTTCGATTTCGAAAATCAAACGACCTGGAGTAACAGGCGCAACAAACCCTTCGGGATTACCTTTACCTTTACCCATACGTACTTCAGCAGGCTTCTTTGTGATTGGTTTGTCCGGGAAAATACGAACCCAAACCTGACCCTGACGTTGCATATAACGAGTTACCGCGATACGAGCAGCTTCAATCTGACGACCGGTAATCCATTTATTCTCTAACGCTTTTATACCAAACGAACCGAATGCCAGCTGGTTGCCACGTTGAGCTTCGCCCTTCATGCGGCCTTTCTGCTGTCTTCTGAACTTGGTTTTCTTTGGTTGTAACATCTCTTCTTAAATTCTAACGTTTAACGATTAGCTTTCTTTCTCTTGAAGTTCTTTTCTCTGCTGCCGCCGGCATTGTCATTTCTGCGACCTGAATCTTTAGTAGCAGCGAATGAAGGAGCAAGATCTCTCTTACCATATACTTCACCGCGGCAGATCCAAACCTTAACGCCGATCAAACCAACCTTCGTCAACGCTTCAGCCAAAGCATAATCAATATCTGCTCTGAATGTGTGTAACGGAGTTCTTCCTTCTTTATACATTTCTGAACGCGCCATTTCAGCACCATTCAAACGACCAGAGACTTGCACTTTAATACCTTCGGCACCCATTCTCATGGTAGAGGCGATAGCCATCTTGATAGCACGACGGTAAGCAATTTTTCCTTCAAGCTGACGAGCAATGTTGTTTGCAACGATAACAGCGTCCAATTCGGGTCTTTTTACCTCAAAGATATTGATCTGAACTTCTTTGTCGGTAATTTTCTTCAACTCTTCTTTCAACTTATCAACTTCCTGACCACCTTTTCCGATGATGATACCCGGACGCGATGTGCAAACTGTAATTGTAATCAACTTCAGCGTACGTTCAATAACGACGCGAGATACACTAGCCTTAGCAAGACGAGCATTCAGATATTTACGGATTTTGCTATCTTCCAGCAAAGTGTCTCCGTATTTCTTGCCGCCATACCAATTGGAATCCCATCCACGGATAATTCCCAAACGATTACTAACCGGATTAACTTTTTGTCCCATCTACAAATTAATTTTGACTATCGTTTTTACTAAGTGTATCAACAAACAGAGTTACATGGTTCGAACGTTTACGAATTCTGTAACCTCTTCCCTGAGGAGCCGGACGCATTCTCTTCAATGTAGTAGCGCAATCTACGCTGATTGAAGATACGCACAACTCTCCAGCTTCTGCTTTACGTTCATTCTTCTGTTCCCAATTGGCAATAGCCGAACGAAGCAATTTTTCTACTCTTGCTGCAGCTTCCTTATTAGAAAACTTCAAAACACCAAGTGCACGGAATACTTCCATACCGCGGATCATGTCTACAACGAGACGCATCTTGCGCGGAGAAGTCGGCACGTTACGCAACTTTGCGAAATACATGGTTTTTTGGGCTTCTTTTCTTGCTTCAGCTGATATTCTTTTTCTAGCACCCATTTTATTGATTCTTTTTATTTTCAGATTCCTGAATTCCTGTTACTACCGATTATTTTTTCTTGTTACCGGCGTGACCACGGAACGTACGAGTAGGAGAAAACTCTCCCAGTTTATGACCTACCATGTTCTCGGTTACAAAAACAGGAATAAATTTATTTCCATTATGAACTGCAATAGTATGGCCTACAAAGTCAGGCGAAATCATTGAAGCTCTTGCCCATGTCTTAACGACAGCCTTCTTACCTGACTCATTCATTGCCAGGACTTTCTTTTCCAGCTTGATATTAATGTACGGGCCTTTTTTTAGCGAACGACTCATAGTTTACTTAATTAATCAGATTATTTCTTTCTTCTTTCAATGATATATTTTGAAGAATGCTTCTTCGGAGCTCTTGTCTTCAAGCCCTTAGCATACAAGCCATTACGAGATCTTGGATGACCTCCGGAAGCACGACCTTCACCACCACCCATTGGGTGATCAACCGGGTTCATTACAACACCACGGTTACGAGGACGACGACCTAACCATCTAGAACGACCGGCTTTACCTGATTTTTCAAGACCATGGTCTGAGTTACCTACGCTACCAACTGTAGCCTTACATGCAGCAAGAATCTTTCTGGTTTCACCAGAAGGCATCTTAATAATTGCATAATCGCCTTCTTTTGAAGTCAGCTGAGCAAATGCACCGGCAGAACGTACCATTTTGGCACCCTGTCCCGGACGAAGCTCGATATTATGAATAATAGTACCAACGGGAATATTTGCCATAGGCAAAGTATTACCTATCTCAGGAGCTGCTTCGCTACCTGAAACCACTGTCTGGCCAACTTCCAGTCCGTTCGGAGCGATGATATAGCTCTTTGCTCCGTCTGCGTAATACAACAGTGCGATACGAGATGTACGGTTAGGATCATACTCGATAGACTTAACTGTTGCAGGAATGCCATCTTTATTTCTCTTGAAATCGATAAATCTGTACTTCTGTTTGTGACCGCCACCAAGATAACGCATTGTCATCTTACCTGTGTTGTTACGACCACCTGTACTTCTTTTACCTGTTACAAGAGACTTTTCTGGTGTACTTGCAGTGATTTTATCAAATGCACCAATAACTTTGTGTCTCTGCCCCGGTGTTGTGGGCTTTAATTTACGTATTCCCATTTCTTTTTTTAGATATTACTAAAGAAATCAATTGTTTCTCCTTCTTTCAACGTTACGATAGCTTTTTTGAAAGCTGATTGTTTGCCATTGATAATACCGGATTTGGTATAACGACTTTTCTGTTTGCCTGAGTAGTTGATGGTATTAACATCAACTACGGTAACATTGTACATGTCTTCAATGGCTTTTTTAATCTCTAACTTGTTGGCATCAGGAGAAACACGAAAACCATAGCGATTAGCCATCTTTTCTGTAATCGCTGTTTGCTTCTCAGTTACTATAGGTTTAATAATAATTCCCATTTTTCTACTCCTTATGCGTTAAACAGTTTTTCAATAGCAGCGACTGAACTTTCGGTAAATACAACATTTGCAGCATTTAACACTCCGTATGTATTTAATTCAGAAGCTGTTATAACATTTGCCTTCTCTAAATTTCTGGCCGACAAATATACGAAATTATTTTTCTCTGATAAAACCAAAAGTAACTTTCCGTCAGCCACTTTCAGATTCTTAGCAATTGTTACGAATTCTTTAGTCTTAGGAGCTTCCAAAGTGAAATCTTCTACTACTACGATTGCGTTATTCTTTGCTTTATAAGCCAAGGCAGACTTACGAGCCAGACCCTTCACTTTCTTGTTCAATTTGAACTCATAATCTCTGGGTTTCGGACCGAATACACGGCCACCACCTACCAACACCGGAGAGTTGATGTCACCACGACGAGCTCCACCACCACCCTTCTGGCGGATCAGTTTACGAGTACTACCGGAAACTTCACTTCTTTCTTTCGATTTGTGAGTTCCCTGACGCTGATTAGCCAAATACTGTTTTACATCCAAGTAAATAGCATGATCATTGGGTTCAATTCCAAAGATAGCATCGTTCAATGTTACCTTTCTTCCGGTATCTTCACCTTTAATATTTAATACGCTCAGTTCCATTACTTTTCAATTAATAAGATTGAACCTTTTGCTCCTGGAACAGATCCTTTAACCAATAAAAGATTGTGTTCCGGCATCACCTTGATCACTTGCAGGTTCTGAACAGTTACACGTTCATTACCCATTTGGCCGGCCATACGCATACCTTTGAATACCTTTGCAGGGTAAGAACAGGCACCGATACCACCGGGAGCACGCAAACGGTTATGCTGACCGTGAGTAGTCTGACCTACACCACCGAAACCATGACGTTTTACTACACCCTGGAAACCTTTACCTTTTGATGTACCAACTACATCAACGAAACCTGCATCTTCCAAATAATCTACAGTGATTACATCACCGAGCTTATATTCGGTTTCAAAATTCTTGAACTCGGCCAAGTATCTCTTGGGAGTTACACCAGCTTTTTTAAAGTGGCCCATTTCAGGCTGCGTAGTGTGTTTCTCTTTTTTCTCTTCGAAACCCAACTGTACAGCTTCATAGCCATCTTTTTCCAAAGTCTTAATCTGTGTAACTACACAAGGACCCACTTCGATAACAGTGCATGGAAGATTTTTTCCCTCGGCACTGAAAACGGATGTCATTCCGATTTTTTTTCCTAATAATCCTGGCATTTCACTAATTTGTTAATAAACTTACACTTTAATTTCTACTTCAACACCGCTGGGCAATTCCAGCTTCATCAAAGCGTCAACTGTTTTTGCAGTCGAGCTATAGATATCGATTAATCTCTTATAAGAAGAGAGTTCGAACTGCTCACGAGACTTTTTGTTAACGAAAGTCGAGCGGTTCACAGTAAAGATACGCTTGTGCGTAGGCAGAGGTATCGGGCCGCTAACAACTGCACCGGTAGCCTTAACCGTCTTCACGATCTTCTCGGCAGACTTGTCTACCAGAGAATAATCGTAAGACTTTAATTTAATTCTGATCTTTTGGCTCATATTTATATATATGTTTCTAAATTATTTGATCAAATCAGCACGACCCTGTACTTCTGTCAATACCTGCTTAGCGATAGAAGAAGATACCTGAGCATAGTGTGAGAACTGCATTGAAGAAGTTGCACGACCTGAAGTGATAGTACGCAATGCTGTTACATAACCGAATGTTTCAGCCAAAGGAACTTTCGCTTTCACTACACGTGCACCGGTACGGCTTGATTCCATACCTTCAACCTGTCCACGACGTTTGTTCAAGTCGCCGATTACATCACCCATGCTTTCTTCCGGAGTCACAACTTCCATCTGCATGATCGGTTCCATCAAAGCAGGACCTGCCTTTTCAGAAGCACTCTTGAATGCCTGGATAGCACAAATTTCGAATGACAACTGGTCAGAGTCTACCGGGTGGAAAGAACCATCGATCAAAGTAACTTTCAGTTTATCCAACGGATAACCGGCCAAGATACCGTTCTTCATTGCCTTTTCGAAACCTTTCTGAACAGACGGGATAAATTCCTTCGGAATGTTACCACCCTTCACTTCGTCGATAAACTGCAGTGTACCTTCAAAGCTTTCGTCAGCCGGTTCGATACGAACGATGATATCGGCAAACTTACCACGACCACCGGACTGTTTCTTATAAACTTCGCGAAGTTCAACAGACTTGGTGATAGCTTCCTTGTAAGTAACCTGAGGTTTACCCTGGTTACATTCAACCTTGAATTCACGACGCAGACGGTCAACAATGATATCCAGGTGAAGCTCACCCATACCGCTGATTACTGTCTGGCCAGTTTCTTCGTTAGTCTGTACGCGGAACGTCGGGTCTTCTTCAGCCAGCTTAGCCAATCCCATACCCAGCTTATCCAGGTCTTTCTGAGTCTTAGGCTCTACTGCGATACCGATAACCGGATCCGGGAATTCCATTGATTCCAGTGTGATCGGATGTGCTTCGTCACAAAGAGTATCACCAGTACGGATATCCTTGAAACCAACACCGGCACCGATATCACCGCAACCGATAGCTTCCATCGGGTTCTGTTTGTTTGAGTGCATCTGGAACAGACGTGAAATACGTTCTTTCTTGTCTGAACGAGTGTTATACACATAAGAACCAGCCTGCAAAGAACCTGAATACACACGGAAGAAGCACAAGCGGCCTACATACGGGTCGGTTGCGATCTTAAATGCCAACGCGGTCAACGGTTCTTCAAACAACGGTTTGCGAACGATCACTTTATCCGGATCACGCGGATCTGTACCTTCGATAGCTTCTGTATCGGCAGGGCTCGGCAGATATGCACAAACAGCATCCAGCAAAGTCTGAACACCCTTGTTCTTGAAAGAAGAACCACAGATCATCGGGTTGATCTGCATAGCCAATGTACCTTTACGGATAGCAGTTCTGATTTCTTCTTCTGTGATAGTAGAAGGATCGTCAAAATACTTTTCCATCAAAGCATCATCGCATTCAGCCAGAACTTCAAGCATCTTGTCTCTCCATTCTTCAGCTTCAGCCATCAGGTTTGCCGGAATTTCTTCAACAGAATATTCAGCACCCATTGTTTCGTCATGCCAGAAAATAGCTTTCATTCTAACCAGGTCTACAACCCCTTTGAAAGTTTCCTCTGCGCCGATAGGTATCTGAATCGGACAAGGATTAGCACCTAAAACATCCTTTACCTGACGAACTACTTCGAAGAAGTTTGCGCCGGAACGGTCCATTTTATTTACATAACCAATTCTGGGTACGTTATATTTATCAGCTTGACGCCATACTGTTTCAGACTGCGGTTCAACACCACCTACAGCACAGAAAGCAGCAACAGCACCATCCAGGATACGCAATGAACGTTCTACTTCGACAGTGAAGTCAACGTGTCCCGGAGTGTCAATCAAGTTAATCTTATATTTATCATTAGCGTAGTTCCAGAAAGTCGTAGTTGCAGCAGAGGTAATTGTGATACCGCGTTCCTGCTCCTGTTCCATCCAGTCCATTGTTGCAGCACCGTCGTGAACTTCACCAATCTTGTGAGTCAGACCTGTGTAGAAAAGGATACGCTCTGAAGTCGTAGTCTTTCCTGCATCGATGTGCGCCATGATACCGATGTTTCTGGTATACTTTAATTGTTCGTCAGCTTTTGTTGCCATCTTTTTTATTATCTCCTAAATAATTGATAAATTAAAATCTGAAGTGAGCGAATGCACGGTTAGCTTCAGCCATACGGTGCATATCTTCTTTTCTTTTAAACGCGCCACCTTGATTGTTGAAAGCATCTACAATCTCTGCAGACAGCTTGTCAGCCATAGTCTTACCACCTCTCTTGCGTGAGAAGATGATCAGGTTCTTCATTGAAATTGATTCTTTACGATCGGGGCGGATTTCAGTAGGTACCTGGAAAGTAGCACCACCAACACGGCGGGATTTCACTTCGACTTGAGGAGTAATATTGTCGAGTGCAGCTTTCCAAATTTCGAGAGCGGACTTTTCTTCGTTAGGCAATTTGGCCTTAACTGTTTCCAAAGCGGAATAGAAAATTTCGAAGGCAGTATTTTTCTTGCCGTCATACATCAAATGGTTAACGAATCTCGTAACCTTAACATCACCGAAAACAGGATCCGGAAGGATCTGTCTTTTCTTTGGTTTTGCTTTTCTCATTTTGTTTTCAAAAATTTCGTTCTTGTTTCTTGGTTGCCTTTTATGCGTCTTCAACGGTTCCGCTGAACCATTTACTCAACCTATAGCCTATCCAAATAACTCAAACCAGCTTTAATACTTAAATTTAAATTCTCAGTTTGAAGGGATGTAACTAATTACTTCTTCTTTCCTTTAGCTGCAGCAGCTGCCTGTCCCGGTTTCGGGCGTTTAGCGCCGTATTTGGAACGTCTCTGAGTACGTCCGTTTACGCCTGCAGTATCCAAGGTTCCACGTACAATGTGATAACGTACACCAGGAAGGTCTTTCACACGACCACCACGTACCAGTACGATTGAGTGTTCCTGCAAGTTGTGTCCTTCTCCCGGAATGTAAGAGTTTACTTCTTTTCCATTTGTCAAACGTACTCTCGCTACTTTACGCATTGCAGAGTTAGGTTTCTTCGGAGTTGTAGTGTAAACACGAACGCAAACGCCACGTCTCTGCGGACATGAATCCAATGCGGGTGATTTACCCTTTTCCACCAAAGTTTCCCTTCCTTTTCTAACTAATTGCTGAATTGTAGGCATTTCTTTTCTTTTTTAAACTTTGAATGTGTTATTATTATAATTATCTATTTCTTTATTTTGAGCTGCAAAGGTACGCATTCTTTTCGGACTATCAATCATTTAAGTCCACTTTATTATACACTTCGCGCTAAAAACGGTGCAAAGTTACGCATTTGTTCCCGTATCACAAGACCAACCTTTTATCCATTTACAGATAATTAACAATTATTTCATCAAGAAGGAGACATTCGTTAAGTTTCCGCTCCTTTAGCGTTTGCGATTCGATGCCCATCGAAGTTGCAGCCGATGCCCATCGAAGTTGCAGCCGATGCCCATCGAATCGCAAACGGACTGCAGTCCATATAATGAGTCCTATATCAATAATTACTTGAAGCGTCTTTCCAACTCATCATCCGTCAATAGCGAGATGATCGTCTTGCCGTCGGGAGTCAAGTTAGAATCCGGACAGGAGAAAAGAGTGGCGATCAGGTTATCCATTTCTTCGGCGGAAAGGACTTTGCCGGGGCGGATAGCTGCGGCTTTTGCCAGGGAAAGTGCCAGCGATTCACAAATTTCCTCATGTACCTCACAGCCTGTTTCAATGGCGCGGCTAACCATGTCGCGCACCAGAGCTACCGTATCCAGATTCTCGATACCGGCAGGCATGCCGTTGATGGCATAACTGTTGTTCCCCAGATGGGTCAACTCAAAACCGATGAAGTGCATATCATCCAACAAAGACGGCAAAACAGCCGCTTCGGCAGTCGTAAACTCCACTACTTCCGGGAAAAGCATCTGTTGGGAGGCGCCTTTCTGCTGCCGTATATTCGTGATATATTGGTCGAAGAGGATGCGGACATGGGCACGATGTTGATCGATCAGAGCCAGACCGGACTTCAACGATGTGACGATATATTTCCCTTTATACTGATAGCAGGGATTAGACACATCATTAAACAGACCTGTAGAAGAGTCCGCCGCAGCCGCTTCACCGACATCGGCCACAGGTTCTGATAGGTCTGGCAGCAAGGCATCCGTCAAAGCCGGGTCCTGGCTGACAGCAGAACGGTCTTCCTCAAAATCCTGATAGAGCTTGGACCAGTCGAACTCCGGTTTCTTATAGGAGGAGGATTCAAATGGATTATAGCCTGCATCCACCTGCACGCGGGGAGCTTTATAAGAGGCAGTCTCCTTGACAGGATTATAGACCGGGATGTCGATAGCGCCCTCCACATCGAAGTCGATTGTAGGGATAGCGCTCGATTTGGCCAGCGCTTCGCGGGTTGCCGCCATCAGGATTTGCCAGATCGGTTGTTCGTTTTCAAACTTGATCTCCGTTTTGGTCGGATGTATATTCACATCTATCGTGGAGGGATCGAGCGTGAAATAGATAAAATAGTTTGGCTGTTCGCCTTGCGGGATCAATTGTTCATAGGCCTGCATCACGGCTTTGTGGAAATACGGGTGCTTCATGAAGCGTCCGTTCACAAAGAAATATTGCAAAGCTCCGCGTTTCTTGGCCGAATCGGGACGGCCGACAAAGCCGGAAACCGTAACTAATGAACTTTGGGCATCCACCGAAAGCAGCTTTTGGTTCAGCGTCTTGCCATATACATTAATAATACGTTGCCTCAAGCCGGACTCCGGCAGGTTGAAAATCTCCGTATCGTTATGATAGAGAGACAAGGCAACCTGCGGATTCACCAAGGCAATCCGTTCAAATTCATTGATGATATTCCGGAACTCCGTCTCGTTCGATTTCAGGAACTTGCGACGTGCCGGGACATTAAAGAAAAGATTCTTGACAGAAAATATACTCCCCTCGTTACAGGCATCCGGCTCGATACTTTCCAGGTTGGAACCGGAAAAGACAAGATGCGAACCCAGCTCCGTTCCCTTCAGGCGCGTACGAAGCTCAACCTGCGAGACAGCCACGATCGAAGCAAGCGCCTCACCGCGAAAACCCATCGTATGCAAAGAGAATAGATCGTCGGCAGAAGAAATCTTAGACGTTGCATGCCGCTCGAAAGCCATGCGGGCATCCGTTTCGGACATACCTTTCCCGTCATCGATCACCTGGACCAATGTACGGCCGGCATCCTTGATATTCACCTGAATATGTCCGGCACCGGCATCAACCGCATTCTCCACCAGTTCCTTCACAACAGAGGCAGGACGTTGGATCACCTCGCCTGCCGCTATCTGATTGGCAATACTGTCGGGAAGTAAATGTATTATATCGCTCATTACATGAACAAATACCAGAATATGCCGACTAAAATAGCGACGGCCAATAACAGTTTTACATTCTTATAGGTACGACTACGGGAATCATGTCCATTGTCGCGGCTCTTTTTCAAATGGGAAGTTCCTTCGACAAAACTGCCTTTGATCTCAGCTTTGTAATCGTCGATCGACAGTTCACCGTCCATCCCAATCTCTCGCTTCACCTTGCGGATACGATCTTCCATCGCCTCTTTATGAGGATCCCAATAGATCGGTTTGTGCTCGAATTGGCGAGGTTTCCGTACATTATAAAATGAGAATAACGCCATAGTCTTTTATTGTTTATAAATATTGTGCTAATGTACAAATTTATTGCTTCTCTTGGGTGACTCTGCCGCTTTTCTTTTCACCACCTGGTAAATATCATACTTATCCTTCGGACGCAGATAATCGAACCAGTAGAAATCTTTCAGCATTTTCTGATCGGGCCTCAAGTCCGGGATCGGCGTCATATCGGCTGTCACCTGCGGCCAGAGCTTCAATCGGTCCAGCTTGTTTTCTTTCACCCAAATAGTCAGGAAACCGCTCTTCGTTTGATTCATGCCCACCTTTGCCCCGTCCTTTTCCAAAGGATAAAAAATAGACTCGGCATTTCCCGCCACATCGATCCGGCTGAGTGCCTGCCCTTCGAAATAGGCTTTCAGGTCGTTCCCTTTCAGCTGGTTATAATAAGTCGAATCGACATGCTGGGCGGCGAAAGCGAACTGAATCACGTGGGCGTACTCGATCGTACTGTCATTCATATAAATGGCAATCGTATCGCCGTACAACTGGTATTGTTCGTTCCAGATAACTGGTTCCGTGTACATATATAATACAGAGTCACGCGTATTAAACTGCATGGAGTCACAAACTCCCTGCATATCGGTCCGGTAGAAGCGGACGCCGTAATAGGCTTTAATCTCCCGGTAGGCCGAGTCGACTGTTATCATCTGCAGGGTATCGGCATGCAGGAAAAGCGTATCACCTTGCGAATATTCGAGGAAACGGGCACTGTCGGTCGCAAATGCGTAGTCAGTCTGTTCGTTATAATAGCCGTAATTGCCTTCCAGGGTCACATGTTGCGCCGTATCGACCAGGACCATATTGCCGTAAACTTCCCCCATACCCGAATCCCGGTTATAGAAGATGGAGTCACCGATCAGTATCTTTTCACCCGACTCCACCTGCGAACGGTCAAGCAAAAGGGAGGTATTGTTTTGCGTATCATACCAACCGCGCGAAGTATGGATCGTACCGCTGTCCGAAACAATGACAGACGGTCCCAAGATAGTTGCGATCTTCGATTCTGTATCGTAATTCAAAGTATCGGAGTACAACGTGAAATCGGGATTCTCGAGTTGCACACTGTCATTAAAGATAGCCAGTTTCGTATCCGGAGAATATTGCCCGTAGAAAGAGGTAAGCTGATTGAGGGAATCGACAATCATCCCTCCCTCGAAATAATAACCGATATTTGGAATACGCTCATAGTTGAGACTGTCCGTAAAAAGCGTCACCTCCCCGTTCTCCATCCGGACATTCTCGCGCAGGTAGGCAATTTGCGTATTACCGTCATAAAACAGGTAATCGCCATAGACGAACAAGGTGTCTCCCTGCTCCATCCTAACATTACTGAATGCTTCGAGCGAATTGGCCTGCTCAAAAAAGTAAGCGCTGTCGCAATACATATACGAACTGTCGTGCCGGAAACAGACATCCCCGTTCAGGATTTGCGCATCGGGCATGATATCCTTGTCAAACGACAGCGTATTCGTATGTTCCAAATAAATTTTTGTCTTCTTTACCGGAACGGTATCAGCTACAAGCAAGCTATCTGCAACCTGCAAACTATCGCCGGCCAACAAACTGTCCGGCGGAGCAACTGTTATATTTTGTGCAGAGATGACAGTGGTATCCTGGGTCTGTGCAAAAGCGCAAACCGTACAGAGAAAAAACAGAGATGTGAAAACAAATTTCTTTACCGTCTTCATTCTTTAACCCAGCCAGGGAACTTGAAGTCACAATTACGCCAGCCTTCACTGATGCGTACATATGTACTTTTCTGCTTCTTAACAATCCAGTTATTCAACAATTCTTCACGCTTCCGAGCTTCGACGATTGCCTTCAAAGCCTGATAGTCGTCCGAGATATTTGCCTTATGCTGCTCTACTCTGGATTTCAACTTTACGATAGCAACCACTTCTTTCTGCTTGTCGTTTATCATCGTAAAAGGTTTGGAGATTTCGCCAACCTGCATGGTATAAACCATCTTACCAATTTCCTGCGGCAGTTCGGACATCTCAAACTTCGGCGTTCCGTGATTGTTGCTTTCAAATTTCGGGTTTACCATCAAACCTTTGTTGTTTCTTGTATCCTTATCGGCAGAGATAAAGGTTGCCGCTTCTTCGAATGTAAATTTCTTTGCAGTCAAATCTGCGTACAGTGAATCCATACGGGTCAAACATTCGTTCAACTCCTTATCCGACACTTTCGGCTTCAACAGGATATGGCGGCTGTTGATACGGTCGCCACGCTTTTCGATCAACTGGATAATATGAAAACCATATTCAGTCTGTACAATCTGGGAAATCTTTTTCGGATCGTTCAAATTGAAAGCGACATTGGCATACTCCGGTAACAAGTCCATCTTACTCATAAAGCCCAACTCGCCACCACGGGCAGCCGATCCGGGATCTTCGGAATACAAACGCGCCAATGTCGAAAACTCATATTTTCCACTATTGATATCTTCCGTGTACTGGCGCAAACGAGCCTTGATAGCATCTGTTTCTTCGAACGGAATCTTCGGCTCCATTGTGATAACCTGCACTTCCACTGTTGTCGGGATATTAGGCAAGCTGTCCTTAGACAGTTGGCTGTAATATTTACGGACTTCGGAAGGAGTCAGCTTAATCTCACCGATCAGCTGGCGCTGCATCTGCTGCACCGTTTGCTGCTCCATAAGCTGTTCCTTTTTTTCTTCCTTTATTTCGGAAATCCTTTTATTGAAATACTCCTCTAACTTTTCTCTTGAACCACTCTGGTTGATCGCATAGTTCACCCAACGGTCCGCTTCCTGGATCACCTGGCTTTCACTTACTTCCACACTATCGATCTTTGCCTGGTTCAGATACAATTTCTGGATGGCCATCTGTTCCGGAATCACACAATAGGGGTCTCCATCCAGACGCTGCCCCTCGTTCTGTAAGTACAAACGCTGGCTTTCCACATCCGAACGCAGAATTGCATCATCTCCTACCACCCACACTATCTCATCAATCACATTATCCTGTGCATAAACAACACAGGATAAGCAGGCAAGAATGAATACTGTTAAAATCTTTTTCATCATGTACTATTTATAAATAAGTTACCAATCAGGGTTCCGTGTAAAACTGAACATCACCTCGCCTGACTGCATCATTATATAATTCTTCTTCAAATTTCCTCAAAAACTCCACCTTACGCAAATTAGTCAGCATCTCCACAATCTGCGGACTGGCGTAATCGTAGGGAGCCACACTACCTACGGGCAAATACTCTTTGATATTCAACAGATAGCAATACGTACTATCGGTCGCTTCCACAAATTTATTCGCCTTCAGGAAGTCGTTTGCGTTCGACACCCGGACAGGAATATTATCCATCACCTGGTCGAAGTCCACCCATTTGTCGTAAAAGTAGTCATAAATACTGGCATTCTGCACACTATACTTCTCAATTTTTTCTAAAGAAGCCTCAGATGTCGATCTATACCATCCTTTTACATCAGAAAGCCCGGGGGCGTCCACCGGGATTTTCAGGAACAAGCCTTTCACCAAAGCCTTGTCCAATACAAACTTTTTCTGGTTCTCTTCGTAATAGCTCAACTTGTCGCTTTCCTGGAACTCGGATGAAAGCCTTTCCCTTACCAGTTGTTCCTGATAGCGGTAGCGGATCAGCGAATGGCGGTATTCCTCCACCAGCTTGTCCACTTCTTCTTTATCTTTTCCATCCAGGTTACGCTGTGCCACCTCGTAAACCAAAGCGTCTTTCACCCATTTCTTTTCCAGGCTTTCGCCAAGCAACAGGCTGTCAGCCGACGAGAGTCCGCGCGGGATCTGCTTTTTGACCTCCGAACGCTCGAGAACCCGGTCCTTCACTCTTACCAGTACATCCGCATCATCGGAAGACTGTGTCTTCTTGCAAGAACACAGCAAAGATACGAATGCTATAAAAATGAAGCAATATCTCATATAACTTTCTCTTTATTATTTCTTTATCTTTTTATCGATCTTCTTCAGCAATTTCTTGTTTACCGTCACCGGATATTTCTGGTTCAAACGCTCGATCCAAGCGGCTTCTGCCTGAGCCTGCTCGTTCATAGGCTTGTTCCAGACTTCCTTATTGCTAATATCAAACAACAGGATGCCATCCCGGTATTCCTGCATCAACAGGTTAAATTCAGGATGCTTTGTCGTCAGGTTCTTACGCTCTGCTGTCGTTACGATATCACGGATGAAAAGATCGTACACTTCCTGCATAAAATCTCCGGCATAGGATTTTGTGGAGAACGGGCAACGCTGGATGTAATAAGCGAACTCGCTCTGCGGGAAATCCGTACCGTTAAGATGGAACAATGTCTTGTTCATATCCTTCGCCTTCTCGTAGAAAGCCGGATCGGACGGGAAATAGTCATTGCAAAGCGCCTGCAATTCCGCATAGGCTTCGGGATAGAATTTATATCCGTACTCTTTCTTCATCCGTTCGTCAAAGGCACCGTAATATTCAAAGTTGCGTTCGCCCTGTGCCATCTGGCGTGACCAACCTTTTTTCTTTTCATCGAAAGTAGGCATTCCTTTCTTCTCGATCAACTTAATGATATGATAGCCGAAACGCGTTTTCACCGGACGGGACAATTCCCCCGGCGTATTCAATGCAAAAGCAGCCGCTTCAAACGGTTCTACCATCTCGCCGACACCGAAAGCGGGCAGTTCGCCACCCCTTTTGGCAGAGCCGGTATCCGATGAATATTCTTTTGCCAACTCGGCAAAGTCGGCTCCTTCTTTTGCTTTCCGGTAAACTTCTTCCGCACGCGCCAACACCTCTGCTTCATCCTGCTTCACCGAGTCCGCCGGAAACGGGATCAGGATATGCGCCACACGCACCAGACCGGGATTCGGCTTACGGCTATGTATCTTTATCAGATGGAAACCCATCGTCGTACGCACCGGCTTGGATATAGCCCCTACCGGCATGGAATAGGCGACATTCTCAAAGGCTTTGACCGTCTGCATCGGCAGCAGGCAATGGACATACTCATAACCGACATTTTCTTTGTCGGCTTCTTTCAGTTCCTCACCTACAGCGGCAAAGTCCTCCCCTTTCTGAATGCGCTCGTAAGCCTGCATCGCTTTCTGATAAACGGCAACCGTATCTTTCGACAAGGTACGCGCCGGCAAGCGGAATAAGATGTGACTTAATTCGAGCACCTCGCCATAGCGATCGTACACGGCATGCACTGCAGCCTCTTCACCTTCTTTATCCGACAAATAACTCGAAGTCAACTGAGCGCGATAGCCGTCCAATTCGTCTTTGAACGCCTTTGTCTTGTCCAGACCCTGTTCTTCCGCTTCCGCCACTTTCAGCTTGAAGTTCTTAAACAACTCCACATAGGCATTCACGGACTTCTGGTCTGACAAATTAACTTCGCTATTCTTTTGTGCAATAAAAATAAATTCATCCAACGGGATCTGCTTTCCGGCAACCGTCATCACAACTGAATCGGCCGGGATCTGGGCATGTCCTGTCATACAAGCGAATACCAAAGATAATACAAGTAACTTCTTCATTAATCCTCCTTTTATCATATCACGATATACATTACAAAAATAACACTAATCTAACGGAGAGCAGGCAAGAAAAGTATGCTATCCAATTAAATTAGTGTTTTTTATAATACAGGTCATATGACTTTCTTATTCTCCACGGCTGTAATTCGGCGCTTCCTGCGTAATCGCCACATCATGCGGATGGCTTTCCAGCACACCGGCATTCGTGATACGGGTAAACCGGGCCGAATGCAGTTCGTCGATATTGTGTGCTCCGCAATACCCCATCCCTGCACGCAGACCGCCTACCATCTGGTAGATCACCTCATACAGCGAGCCTTTGTACGGCACACGCGCGGCAATACCTTCGGGAACCAGCTTCTTCACATCGTCTTCCACATCCTGGAAATAGCGGTCTTTCGAACCTTTCTGCATGGCTTCCAGCGAACCCATGCCACGATAAGACTTGAACTTACGCCCGTTGAAGATGATCGTCTCACCCGGCGACTCTTCCACACCGGCCAACAACGAACCCATCATGACCGACGAGCCGCCGGCGGCAATCGCTTTCACGATATCACCGGAATAGCGCAAGCCTCCGTCTGCAATCAACGGGACTTCCGTATCCTTCAACGCCTTTGCCACCTCATAGATGGCTGACAGCTGGGGCACACCGACACCTGCAATCACACGGGTCGTACAGATAGAACCCGGACCGATCCCGACTTTTACGGCATCCGCCCCGGCTTCCACCAGATACCGGGCCGCATCGCCTGTCGCTATGTTTCCCACGACACAGTCGATTTGCGAATATTGGGCTTTGATCTGCTTCAACACGTCGACAACCCCTTTGGAGTGCCCGTGGGCCGTATCGATCACCAGCGCATCCGCACCGGCTTCCACCAAAGCGGCAACCCGTTCAAACGTGTTGAACGTAACGCCGACACCGGCAGCTACACGCAAACGGCCTTTTGAATCCTTGCAAGCGGTCGGTTTGTCTTTTGCCCTCGTTATATCTTTATAGGTAATCAGGCCGACCAGTTTATTATGGTGGTCCACTACCGGCAGTTTCTCAATCTTGTGCTGCTGCAGGATGCTGGCTGCCGCTTCCAGGTCTGTCGACTGGTCCGCTACAATCAGGTTCTCCCTTGTCATCACCTCGTCGATCGAACGGTTCATGTCTCTTTCGAACCGCAAGTCACGGTTCGTCACGATCCCGACCAGGCAACCGGCTTCATCCACCACAGGAATCCCTCCGATCTTATACTCCTTCATCATCCCCAAAGCATCCCCAACGGTCTTGCCTCTTGTGATGGTAACGGGATCATAGATCATGCCGTTCTCGGCCCGTTTCACACTCTGAACCTGCTTTGCCTGTTCGGCAATCGTCATATTCTTATGAATAACACCGATACCGCCTTCGCGGGCAATGGCAATCGCCATCTTCGCTTCGGTAACCGTATCCATCGCAGCCGAAACCATCGGGATATTCAAAGAGATGTTACGGGAAAACTTCGTAGTCAGATCGACATTACGGGGAAGTACTTCCGAATAGGCCGGAATCAACAATACATCGTCGAATGTCAACCCGTCCATCACTACTCTGTCTGCTATAAATGACATAAACTTATACTTTAAATAATTATTAATCAGTTCGCCATTTCAGACAGGAACTTGATACGGACCAAACGAATTTCTTCTTCGGTATAATCGCCTCCCAATTCTTCAATAGCATCTTCCAGATCATCCGTTTCCGAATCCTTGAAGTATTCGTAAATATCTTCGATATGATCTTCATCCATCACGTCGTTCAGGAAATAGTCGATATTGATACGGGTTCCGGAATAAACGATCGCTTCGATTTCGTCCAGCAGTTCGTTAAACTCCAGTCCGTTCGTCATCGCGATCTCGTCCAACGCCACCTTGCGGTCGATGCGCTGGATGATTGAAACTTTCAGTTTGGACTTATTGGCAACCGTACGCACACGAAGGTCTTCGGGACGTTCGATCTCGTTTTCTTCCACATGTTTCTTGATCAGCTCGACAAACTCCTTGCCATATCTCTTTGCCTTACCGGCACCCACTCCCGGGATGTTCTGCAACTCATCCAATGTCACCGGATAAGTCGTTGCCATCGCTTCCAAAGACGGGTCCTGGAAAATTACGAAAGGAGGAACCTCCAGGCGTTTCGACAGCTTCTTACGCAAATCCTTCATCATCGAATAAAGGATCGGGTCGACGGCACAGGTAGCCCCGCCGCGTACCGGAACCTCTTCTTCCTCTTCGTCAAATTCGTTGTCTTCCGTAATCTTGAAAGAAACCGGCTTTTTTATAAACTCTTTTCCTTTTTCCGTAATCTTCAGCAGTCCGTAGTTTTCAATGTCTTTAGCCAGATACCCGGCGATCAGCGCCTGACGGATAACGGCATTCCATGTTTTCTCTTCTTCATCCGAACCGGAGCCGAAAACTTCCAGTTCGTTGTGTTTGTAAGATTGAATTTCGGAGGTTTCGTTGCCAACCAACATGTTGACGATATATTCTGCCTTAAACTTTTCCTTTAACGTACCAATAACTTCCAGTACGGCGCTTAATAATTCTTTTGCTTCCACTTTCTTTTTGGGGTTCAAACAATTATCACAATTTCCACAATTATCTTCCAGGTACTCTTCACCGAAGTAGTGCAACAATACTTTCCGTCGACATACGGAAGTTTCGGCGTAAGCGGCAGTTTCCAGCAATAATTGCTTTCCGATTTCCTGCTCCGCAACCGGCTTCCCCTGCATGAACTTTTCTAATTTCTGCAAGTCTTTGTATGCATAAAAAGCAATGCACTGCCCCTCGCCGCCATCACGGCCGGCACGTCCGGTTTCCTGGTAATATCCTTCGAGGCTTTTCGGTATATCGTAATGAATGACATAGCGTACATCCGGTTTATCGATTCCCATACCGAAAGCAATAGTCGCCACAATCACATCCGCTTTTTCCATCAGGAATGCATCCTGGTTGGACGAACGCTGCTGCGAATCCATACCGGCATGATAAGGCAACGCCTTAATGCCGTTTGCTTTCAGTATATCGGCAAACTCTTCCACCTTCTTACGGCTCAGACAATAAATAATACCTGATTTTCCCTCGTTGGACTTAATATATTTAATGATCTCACGGTCGATATTCGCCGTTTTCGGACGAATCTCATAATACAGATTAGAACGGTTGAAGGATGATTTGAAAACTGAAGCATCGATCATTCCCAGGTTTTTCTGGATATCGTGCTGCACTTTCGGCGTTGCCGTAGCAGTCAGGGCTATTAACGGACGTTTGCCGATCTCGTTTATGATCGGGCGGATACGACGGTATTCCGGCCGGAAGTCATGCCCCCACTCTGAAATACAATGCGCTTCGTCCACGGCATAAAACGAAATATTGACCTGACGCAAAAATTCGACATTCTCTTCCTTTGTCAGAGACTCCGGGGCCACATAAAGCAACTTGGTACGGCCGCTTCTGATATCATCTTTCACCTGATCTATAGCCGACTTGTTCAGAGAGGAGTTGATGAAATGGGCCACTCCGTCTTCCTCACTGAAGTTACGCATGGCATCCACCTGGTTTTTCATCAGGGCTATCAAGGGAGAAATCACAATGGCCGTCCCCTGCATCATCAGAGAAGGCAATTGGTAACACAAAGACTTTCCTCCTCCGGTCGGCATCAACACAAAGGTATCGTTTCCTGCCAGCACATTTTCGATGATCGCTCTCTGATTACCTTTAAAGGTACCAAAACCAAAATGTTTTTTGAGCGCCTCTGTCAAATTATCCTTCTTTGCCATACTAATTAATATTTTAAAAACCGCCGATCAGACCACCTGCAGACGGTTTACGTCCGACTTTTCAAACTTATCCTTCGCATACTCCAACGTAACATGGAGTGTCTTCTTTTTTGCAGACGGCATACTGTACATGGCATCCATCATCACAGCCTCTACAATGGAACGCAGACCACGTGCTCCCAACTTAAATTCGAGTGCCTTATCGACAATAAATTCGAACACGTCCTCATCAAACGTCAGCTTTATATCATCCATATCGAACAATTTGATGTATTGTTTGATAATGGAGTTCTTCGGCTCCGTCAGGATATTCCGGAGCGTACTTCTATCCAACGGATTCAAATACGTCAGAATGGGCAGACGTCCGATGATCTCAGGAATCAGACCAAACGACTTCAAATCGGTAGGCGTAATATATTTCAGCAGATTGTTACGGTCAACCTGTGCTGTGTTTTCGTTTGCGGCGTATCCAACTACACGGGTATTCAAACGCTGGGCGATTTTCTTCTCTATTCCGTCGAAAGCGCCACCACATACAAACAGGATATTTTTGGTATCCACAGCAATCATTTTCTGTTCCGGATGTTTACGGCCACCCTGGGGAGGCACGTTCACGATGGAACCTTCCAGTAATTTCAGCAATCCCTGCTGTACGCCTTCACCACTGACATCACGTGTAATGGAAGGATTATCGCTCTTGCGGGCGATCTTGTCTATTTCGTCGATAAATACGATACCGCGTTGCGCCGCATCCACATCATAATCGGCTGCCTGCAACAAACGGGTCAAAATACTTTCTATATCCTCCCCTACATAACCGGCTTCCGTCAGCACCGTTGCATCGACAATAGCAAACGGGACATGAAGCAATTTGGCGATCGTACGGGCCAACAACGTTTTACCGGTACCCGTAGCACCCACCATAATAATATTCGATTTCTCGATCTCGACATCATCCGATGTCACTTTCTGGATCAAACGCTTATAGTGGTTATAAACGGCAACCGACAGGTAACGTTTGGCATCGTCTTGCCCTATTACATATTGATCCAGGAAAGCCTTAATATCTTCCGGTTTCGGCAACTCTCCCTGGCTTAATCCGAAAGAGCTCTTTTTACCGGGCATTTGTTCTTTTACTATTTCGTACGCCTGCTGTGCACATTCATCACAGATAGCGCCGGAAATTCCGTTAATCAGCATATTAACATCCCGGCTACTGCGCCCGCAAAACGTACAGCTATCGCCTGTTTTGGCCATTCCGTATTTGTTTTTTTAAAGGGCAAGCTTACCTTGCCCCTGCATTAATATTATTTGTTACGTACCAGAACCTTGTCCACCATACCGTAAGCCAACGCTTCTTCCGCTGTCATCCAGTAGTCACGGTCACTGTCGTGTTCTACCTTTTCATACGGCTGACCGGAATGGGTCGATATGATCGTGTACAGTTCTTTCTTTACTTTCAGGATTTCACGTGCTGTAATCTCGATATCCGAGGCCTGTCCCTGAGCACCTCCTAACGGTTGGTGAATCATCACGCGGGAATGGGGCAATGCCATACGTTTGCCTTTTGTTCCGGCCACCAGCAATACGGCTGCGAATGAAGCTGCCATACCCGTACAGATTGTCGATACGTCACTGCTGATAAACTGCATGGTGTCATAGATGCCATATCCGGCATAGACGGAACCGCCCGGTGAATTGATATAAATTGAAATATCTTTACCAGGATCACTGGAGTCCAGATACAACAACTGTGCCTGGATTACATTGGCCGTATAATCGTCAACTTGTGTACCTAAAAATATAATACGGTCCATCATCAACCGTGAAAAAACGTCCATCTGAGCAACGTTCAATTGGCGCTCTTCGATAATCGTCGGAGAGATGTAACTGCTGGTTATGTTCATATAACTGTCCAGCGCATTACTGCTCATCCCTAAATGCTTCGTTGCATACTTTCTGAAATCTTCCATAATCTATAGTCTTATTTGTATTACCGAAAAGTCATAAAAAAAGGGATTCCCCTCTTACTTATCGGAAAAACAAAGTTATAAATAAATTTCTGAAAGAAACAACTTATTTGCAATCCGGTAAGATATTTTTTCGAGAGAAAGCCCTTTTTAGAAGAAAAAAGCAGCCGGAGCTGCTTTTTCAGGGGATATTATTCTTCAAAAAGTTTATTGAACTCGTCGGCTGATACTTCCTTAACATCCAGCTCAACCTGTTCCTTCAACCAACCAGCCAGTTTTTCTTCGACAGCACGGTCGATGATATTCTGCAAGGTTTGTTTATTCTTCAAAATGTCCTTCGCATAGTTAGCCAACACATCTTCAGGTACAGAAAGCATTCCGTACTGTGCGAACTGGGCTTTAGCCACACGTTTAGCGAAGTTTTCGATATCGGCATCTTCAACCTTCAGACCGTTTTCTTTCACCAGATTTTCCTTGATCAGGTGATATTTCAGGTCTTCCACGATCTGCGGATATTCTTCGTCGATCTTTTCTTTTGTATTCTTTTCGTTTGCAACCAGCAACCAACGTTTCAACAGGTCTTCGGCAAAAGCCAGTTCTCCGGCTTTCTTAACCAAAATATCACGTGTATCGGTCAGGAACTTGAAGTCGCTCTGCGGAGTGAACTGTTCAGCCAACGCTTCGCGGATCTTGTTCTTAAATTCTTCTTCGCTGGTAACTACACCTTCTCCGAATACTTTGTCGAACAATTCCTGGTTCAGTTCTGCATTTTTATGACGAGTCACTTCCTTGATTTCGAAGCTGAAGTCACCTGTAATGCCGGCAACCGCCTCTTTCTCTACCTTCAGGAATGAAGCGATTTCAGCTTCTGCACCTTCATAAGCCTTGTTCGGGTTGAACACGACAACCGTATTTTTCTTTGCACCCAAGAATTTAGCCTTTTCTGCTTCATCCTTGATATACATAGGCATCAGGACTGCGTCTTCAACAACGATACCACCTTCTTTCGGAGAACCGTTTTCCAGCTCGGCTACAGTACCTTTTATCAGGTCTTTTTCTTCTACATCGTCAACTTCGTCATAAGAGCCGAAATTAGCCTGGTAAGCTTCAACCTGCTTGCCGATCATGTCATCGTCGATATTCACCTGATAGTAAGGAACCTTATCGTTCTTGGACAGTTCGAGTTTGATTTCCGGAGCCAAAGCAACGTCGAAACAAAATTCGAACTCTTCCTGAGTATCAAAGTTGATTTCTTTCTGTTCAGTCTCGTTAGGCAGCGGTTCGCCCAAAATGTTCAGGTTATTTTCACGGATATAGTTGTACAGGTTTTCAGAAACCAATTTGTTGATTTCTTCCACCAACACATGCTTTCCATACATCTTTTTCACCATACCCATCGGCACCATACCTTTACGGAAACCAGGCACATTTGCTTTCTGACGGAAGCTGCGAAGGCTCTTTTCGACCTTTTCAGCATAGTCAGCTTTCACTATTTCTAATTTCACAATGCCTTTTGTGGCATCAATGTTTTTAAGCGAAACGTTCATTCTGAATGATTTATTTAATTAATAGTCTTGTTCGAATTTTAGGGTGCAAAATTAGACTTATTCTTTTAATCTCGCAAATTGTTTGCTTAATTTGTTATAACCGAGATGAATTTAAGAGCAATATTATTTTTTCCCGGCTAAAATGTTGTTTATCTAAAATAAATGTATTCCTTTGTGACATGAAAGGGCAACCTGTTACGAAGTTCCGGTTTACTTCTTTCATTAAGTAACAATTTTATTTTTTTAATTTTCTATTTTATGAACATTTATGTTGGAAACCTGAACTATCGTGTTCGGGAAGATGATTTGAAACAAGTAATGGAAGAATACGGTACTGTTGATTCCGTAAAGATCATCAAAGACCGTGAAACCGGCAAATCAAAAGGTTTTGCTTTCGTTGAAATGCCCGACGATGCAGCAGCAAAGAAGGCTATCGAAGAATTAAACGAAGCTGAATACGAAGGCCGTCAGATGGTAGTAAAAGAGGCTCGTCCTAAATAATTACTTTTCCGGAAAGAAATAAAAAACTTCTGCTTATCTTTGAGCAGAAGTTTTTTTATGTCCAAACGTATGTTCTTAAAAGGTATATATGCCGGAAAACCGGCTTTCTTTCAACTGTTCGTCTTGCTCCTGCTGGTTTTGTTCGGGGCTATTTTCTCATCGCTGATCGCAATGGGAATATTCTATATGGTGTATGGTTTCCAGTCTGATATCATGCAATATCCCGACATGATGCGCCTTGTGCAATTGATATCGGCTGTCGGAACTTTCCTGTTTCCGGCCGTAGCACTGGCCTGGACTTGCAGCAACAATCCGAAAGAATATCTGTCGATCGGCAAAATCCCCAAAGGACAAATTCTGCTGCTCACACTGGTCAGTATCTTCCTGCTCTCTCCCTCCATCAGCTTGGCCGGATTGTTGAATAAACAAATGGAACTGCCGTCTTTTATGGAACCGGTAGAAAACTGGATGCGCGCGCAGGAAAAGACCGCTGAAGAGTTGACACTGATGCTGCTGGCAGGCAAAGGGATCGTAACGTTATTGTTCAATTTGCTTGTCATCGCCCTTGCCGCCGGGATCACGGAAGAATTTCTTTTTAGGGGAGCCGTGCAACGGGTAATCGGAGGATGGACACGTAACCACCATATTATCATCTGGAGCGCCGCAATTCTTTTCAGCGCCTTCCATATGCAGTTCTTCGGTTTCCTGCCCCGTATGCTGTTAGGTGCTTATTTCGGTTATCTGCTCTACTGGGGACGGAATATCTGGATACCGGTATTCGCCCACTTTACCAACAACGCTTTTGCCGTAATAAGTATGTCGGATGCCAAGCTCAAAGACAACGAATTTATCACCGGCGATATCTCTGCGCAAAACCTGTTGCCTTACACCGTCATAGCCATTATCTCGTTGTTCCTGTTTTATGCCTGTGCAAAAAAGATTAAACAGTTGACGGCAGCCAAAAACTAAAAGTCTTTCTTGCGAAGCACAAAGTCTTTACCCAGGTATTTTTCGCGTACGATCTCGTTCTCGGCCAGCTGCTCGGCTGTTCCCTGAAAGAGCACTTTTCCTTCAAACAAAAGGTAGGCACGGTCGCAAATACTCAGCGTCTCATACACGTTGTGGTCGGTTATCAGGATACCGATATTTTTGTGTTTCAATTTGGCAACAATGCTCTGGATATCCTGTACGGCAATCGGGTCGACTCCGGCAAACGGTTCGTCGAGCATGATAAATTTCGGGTCGATAGCCAGACAGCGGGCAATCTCGGCACGGCGCCGTTCACCTCCGGACAACTGGTCACCTAAGTTTTTCCGCACCTTGTTCAGACCAAACTCGGCAATCAGGCTTTCCAGCTTCTCTTTCTGGTATTCAGGTGTCGTTTCCGTCATTTCCAATACGGAGCGGATATTATCTTCCACCGTCATTTTCCGGAAGATGGAAGCTTCCTGCGCCAGGTAGCCGATACCGTTACGGGCACGTTTATATACCGGAAACTTCGTGATCTCCATGTCGTTCAGAAATATCTTTCCTTCGTTGGGCGTCACCAAGCCTACCGTCATATAGAACGTAGTCGTTTTCCCCGCCCCGTTCGGTCCGAGCAATCCCACGATCTCCCCTTGCTTCACATTAATAGAAACATGATTTACAACGGTTCGTGTCTTATATTTCTTAACGAGGTCCTCCGTGCGGAGCACCATTTGTTGTTCGTCTGCCATATCCAAAAATCTTTGCCACAAAGAAACGGAATTAATTCCTTCTATACAAATAGAGGCCCTCCCTTTTTAATCTGCTATTCCATCTCACACAGGAATTGCCCCAATATCGTTTCGTCATGCAGGTAATCGAGAAATTCCTGACGTTCGCTTTGATCAGGCGCACCAGAAAGAAAGCCACTCTATTCGCAGAATACAGCAATATTTCTGTCCCGCTTAAAGAATAGTCCTCTAATCCGTATCGTGTATGACACAGCGGAGAAGTATATAATTGTCCTTGAACCACAACGAAGCCCTTACGGATATTATCTGCTGACTGCCTATTACTTGAATATGCCGGGCGGTGAGAAGAAAATAAAGAAGATGCTGAAAAAGAAACTGAACGAAGTCTTATAAAAAACGCAAGGCTCCGAATTGGATCTTGCCAAAACGAGCCTCGAAACCCCTTCTAATTGTAGATGGGCATTGCAAAAGTACAAATAAAAAAAAGAAAAACGCTCTAATTAAAGAAAAAAAGTAAGTTATTAGGGGAATTTAGCCCGAAAAATCGTTTATTCCATCTCACCGTTTTTCTCCATCAGCTCCACAAAATCGAAGGTATCGGCTTTCGCGTATCTGATTTTATCGGATAAGGTCTTTATTTTTAAATCCATATTAAAAGACAGAAGTAGGGAGAAAGACAATTTGGTATAAGAAGTTATATGATTTTTACTGGGTTTAGCTAATAAACCAAGGACTTTCAGGAAGAGATTTAAGTCTTCCATATCATACAGGAATTGCCCTAATATCGTTTCGTCATGCAAGTAATCGAGAAATTCCTGACGTTCGCTTTTAATCAGGCGCACCAGGAAAAGGCGGTAAGGCGAGTTTAGTTCGCTCCATTCCGAAAGAGCTATCGCATATGTCTTACGACGAAAGGTTTGCCGTTCTTCGGTGGGCATGGAGGTTAGACACTGTTGATACAAAGACACGGACGGATTGGCACCGTTAAACAGTGCTGTCAGTAGTTCTTTCATAAAATATGTTCGGAGGGGGATTGTTTATCCCTCGCGCCCCGAAAGCCACTTCTTCTTTTCGGCAGTAGTGGCAGATCGTATCGCAGATATACCGGCTAACGACAAAGCCCCGGAAGTGTTACCATCTCCCGGGGCTTGTTTTTTTGTATGCTTTCGTCCTTCACAGGGTTACCGGCTACATTGAACTTTTAATTCAATATACTTTAGTATTATTAATATTAAACTTGACCGCTTGTTCGCCTGTCACAGGGTAATTGGTGTTGATCGAGACGGACGGCCGTCCGTCTCTACAAACCCGCGCGGCCTATTTTAGAATTATTTGATTATAATTTCATTCTTATTTTACGATTGCTTTTACAGCTTCTTCACCTTCAATAGCAACTACGACTACACTGGCAGGTGCAGCGATTGTTGCGTTGTCAGAAGAAATAACTGTGTTGGCGATTGTCTGGCCAAGGATGTTAGTGATAACAACTTTCTTACCCTGTGCACCGATGATCTGAACACCGCCGTTAGCAGCGATTACTTTCACTTCTGAAGTTGAGATTACCTCGTTGTCTGTCGGAGTCAAATCTGTATCGTTTACATTGAATAATTGTGCCTGTTCCTTGTTACCCAGTACCAAGATTCCATTCAGGTAGCTAACATACTTGCATCCATTAACATCCTGTTTTGTTTCAATGCGATAAACACCGTCGCTTTCAATTGCGAATGCCCAAGTTGCAGGAGTGATACCCTGTGCGCTGGCAACATTGATCGTATCACTTTCATCAGGAGCCACCTTGCTGATAGCCAAAGAATCATTATTGAATGCTTCAATACGGCTCGCATGAACAAATCCGATACGAGTCAGATTGTCTTGAGTATACTTAACTGTATCACTGCTATAATCGATAGAATCGTTATAACTTACCATATATGCTTTTTCGTCGAAGGAACCTACTTTTTCTACATCGATCGGTTTAGTGATATAGTAAGCATAGCGATAGTTATTTGCACGATTGATATAAGCAGTATCCAATCCCAGAACAAAATCGTTATCTGTAGCAGCAGCCTTCAGTTCCAAACCTGTGCGTTTGATAATAGCAAACGGCTTAACAGCTGTTACCTTAGAAGCCTCATCGCCATCCAAAGAAATGGTCACATTCTTGATCGTTTCAGTTTCAAAGTTCTTATAGATTTCTGTCACTTCTTCTGCCAGATTGAATACATAAGAAGTAGCTTCACCCATTGCAACCTTCACGCCTTCACCATCCTGGTTGATTGACAACTTGCCTTCGTTTGCATTAACCAAAACTTCATATTCGTCAGCATTATCGTTTACTCTTCTGAACTTCAAAGTATTGGTGTTTGCCTTTGTCGTGATATACAACATACCGTCGGTAGAAGTCAGATAATAAGTTTCCTTCTTATCTTTTGTTACCAACTGGAATGCACGAGTCAGGATAGATTCGTCATTCAATTTTGAATCTGTAGTTGTCGGAGTGGCAACAACCAAAGACATTGCTTCGTCTGCATTCGGAGTAACCACAACAGCAGAATCCTTACCGACTGTCAGATAGTAAGCTTCCGGATTAGCATAGTTCTTAGCTGTCAGTACAAATGATTTCAATACCTGCTCTTCATTAGTCAGATATTTGTAACCCAGATGAGTATCTTCTTTCAAGTCTGCGATTTCCACAACCTGGAATGTATCTTTGGCAGCAGTTGTATAAATACGTTTTTCAGCATCTACGACATATACACTTCCTGCATTTACAAGCTTCTGATCCTTATCACGGTTAGCGATTGTATAAGTATGAGTAGCAGCATTTGCTTTCTTAACGAACCACTGAGTCGCAGGAACAGATGCCGACACTTTACTTTCTTTTACTAATGTAGTATTGAATGTACCGTCATAAGCCACAACACGGAAACCACCCTTATCTGCATCCTTCATGCTCTTAACAAAGAATACTTCACCTTCTTCAAAGTCTGCATACGGAGGCATTGCAAATGCAATGTTTGTATTATAAACTGCTTCGTCAGGAGTAGTAATATCTGTTGTCACAGAAATTTCACGGCCATTACCCAAAGTACGGATTACAACACGTGCTTCATCCTCATATGTCACAAAACCATCTTTTACATCGGTAAAATTACCATTATCACCTACATTAGGTGCATAAGTATCAATCAGGATAGAGTCACCTGTTGCGATATTATCAATAACTGCAGACAATGCGAATGCATATTTGTTGATATTTTTATTCAATGGAGCGACCAAAACATCTACGTCTTCACTTCCAACTTTTACTGTTGCCGGAATCAATGTATCTGTAGTAAAAGTCAGATATTTTTCTTTGTTGGCAACATAGTTCGTGTCTACAGCCAGATAAGCCTGCTTTTCTTTGATTGTTGAATCGGCGATTGCCAATGCATAATAATCTTCAACTAAAGTTGCAGCAGCTTCTCTTTCACCAACAACAGCTTTGCTTGCCAGAGTAGAAATTAATGCACCAATAGTGTTTTCACTTGTTGCAAAATTAGCTGTATTGAAAGTTGTTAAAGCAGTCAGTTCGCTTTCAGTATCATCAAACCCGATCGTAGCATCAATATTAGCCGGAACCATCCAAGCCTGCATAATTTCATCTACAGCATCAACAGCATCTTTGGTGTCATCAATCAGATCATCAATAGCATCCAAAACTGCTTTATTGGCAGTCTGATATGCTTTCAGGTCAGCATTGGTAGTAGCCAATTTAGTTCCAGCAGCAATCTCTATAGCTGCAACTTTATTCATAGCATTTTTAGCCGTTCCAATAAGAGTTTTGATCTCACTGCCAGTAGACAAGATAACAAGACAAGCATCCACTTCTTCGCCAGCCAAATTCAAATCAGACTGATTCTGAATCAATGATCCGGCTTTAGCAGCTGCAGCACCCGTATTACCAGTTGTTGTCAAATAAGTAATCGCTTCATTTACGCCATCTGAATAACCTTTCAAAGCCGCTTTCAAATCATCCAACTGTTCGTAAGCTTCTTTTACATCAGCTAAAGCCTTCGCATAGTCACCTTTATATACAGCAGCAGAATAGATAGGCTTTGTTGTAGCATGTAAAGTATAAGCAGAGAACGGATTCGCATATTTATTATTTACGACATCCTTTGAGAAAGAAAGGGTAAAACCATCATTGCCTTTAGCGTTCAGTTCTTTTGCATCAAAAGAGTAAACTCCATTTTCATCTACGGCTGTAGCTGTCGGGGCAAATGTCTCAACATCACTCTCTACAGGAAAGTCATGAGTAAATGTAGGTTCACTACCTTTTTGCTCATCAGAAACGATCGATTGCAGTTTGATTACATCCCCCTTAATAGCTAACTTATATTTAGTCGTTTTGTCAGCTGTTTTAGAATAGATATATTTAATAAAACGGAAATCCTGGTCTGCAACCGTTGACAATTCATCGTATTCTTCTTTTGTCACAGTCCATTTATCCAAACCTTCAGCCCCCAAGACTGCAGCCGGAGATTTGTAGAATGTTTTCCCATGTTGTGCAAGAGCAGTGCTTAAAATCAACTGGCGGTTACCAACCTTGTTAAACAAGCGCATTTCATATTCGGCAATCTGTCCGTTTGCAGCCTTAACCGGAGTAAATTCAACACGCCACAATGTCTCGTTTACATCTTCAAGTGTTTTAATCTCGTCAGCAGCCCAAACAGCCAAAGAGTCACGCGTCTCGCCATGTCCAATAACGACGAAATTGCCGTCAACTTTCATTTGATAATACTTTCCCAAGCTTTCTTTCAAAGTAACTTCATCTCCGTTTGCTTGAGCCGAGAAAGAACTACCTACCACCATTACGGCAGCCAAAAGAGTAGAAAATCTTTTGTTCATAATTTAATAATTTAATTAGTAATAAAATCTATGTGTTATATTAATGTATACTACTTTGTTAATGTTAACGATTGTATTTTGACTACAAATACGTACGTTTAAATTCGTCATTTTTTGAGGCGTTTTTGGTGTTTGTTGCAAAAAGAGGTATTTTTGTCCTTGATAAGCTATCTAATTGATAAGAAACAACATAGAAAATGAAAAAATATTAGAGAAAAGAATTGCAGGTTTAAAAAGTATGCGTAAATTTGTGACGAATTTAAACGTACGTTTTTTTTCGTCATTTCGAATTAGCCTCCTATCTTTTTTATTCCCAGTCAGTTATAAGTCAAAAACAGGTCATTTTTACCCCTAAAAAACGGGCTTTTCCGCGTCCGCTTACAATTGTGTATATATTTCTTATTTATAACCACTTACACCACCTCCATTCAAGTAGTGCTTGAAGTGCTGTTTTGTTATTTTTGAAGGGATGCGGCAAAAAAGGGGGTAAAAAGAGCTAAAAACAGCTTACAGGTTTACCCGAAATCAGGATAGAATTTATCAGCTTTCGATAATATTCCGTATATTTGCCCAAAACGTGGTAATATGAAAACAACAACTGAATATCTTTCAATCCTAAAGAGCTACCAGGCACAACATGCTGGTAAATACGGGATTACTCGCATGGGTATATTTGGTTCTGTTGCTCGTGGCGAACAAAAAGAAGAAAGTGATATCGATATTTGCTACGAAGGAAAAGCACCGTCTTTGTTAACATTGGATAAGATGCAATCAGAGCTAAAGAATCTGTTTGGATGTCCTGTTGACTTAGTACGCATACGAGAACACATGAATGCTTATTTGAAACAACGTATCACAAAGGAGGCTATTTATGTTTGACCGAGAGTTAGCTATCCAATGTCTGGAAAATATTAGAAAAGCATTGTTAACTATAGAAGAACGTGCTACAGTCATTTCTTGTGTAAACGACTTTCTTTGTTCACCGGATGGTATGTTACGGTTAGATGCTATTTGTATGAATCTGATAGCATTAGGAGAATCAGTTAAAAGTTTCGACAAAATAACAGGAGGGAAAGTTTTGCCTCAATACCCTGAAATATATTGGAGAGGAGTTATGCAGATAAGAGATAAAATTGCTCACCATTACTTTGATGTTGATGCTGGAATTGTTTATTCAACAATAAAAGAAGATATTCCGACCTTACTTCCTACCATTGAGAAGGTAATTCAAGATCTTTGCGAATATTAATCATAAGAAAGTAACTCACTTCTACCTAAATTTAAATCTCCCGCAAATAAAAAAATACAATAACCCCCCATTTCGGCCATTTTTCTATTTCATCTAAAATTTTGATCAATTTTGGATTGACTTTTTTTACGGTTTTAGCTTTTAGGACTAACAACTGATGAAACGAGGTGCCGAGCTCGTCCCGTTAAGCCTGCAATTTGATTGTCTAAAGGCTGAAAAACCGACAAAGTGATAAACCTTAACTCCCGGAGAATCGAATATTTGAAAATAAAACGGACGGCGTTCCAAATATCCCAAGGA
>NZ_QREV01000029.1:28499-56328 GCF_003363715.1 Parabacteroides acidifaciens | reverse complement strand
AAACGTACGTTTTCATTAGTCATTTCCGAACGACCTCCTATCTTTTTAAAATTCAACACTTTATATTCAATTTTATATCTGTTTTACCCCCTAAAATAGCCCTTTTACGCGTACATTATATAAATTAGTACATTACTATTAATCAAGACATTACGAAAACCGCTAAAATGCAAAAAGACGCCTTTTTGCAGATAACCGCCCAAAACAGCCCTTTTTAGCCCCTATCGAGCCGGATATTTATCCAAAAATAAAGACAGTCATTGAAACTAAAGTGTCTGCGGTCGAAACTAAAGTTTCACGGCAGGAAACTAAATTTTCGTCCGAGGAAACTAAAGTTCCATCGGCATGAAACTAAAGTTTCAAAGAAAAAGATACGTGAAACTAAAAATCCGGAGATGGAATACAGTGAAGTGTGAGGAGATTTATTAAGGAAAGTATGGCAGAGAGATGTTGCGACCCCGCGTCAAGCGCGGGGACACATCCTCTCCTAATTATATTATATTCTTGCAAGCGTCGTAACAATGAAATCCCATGTGCGGGCAACAGACGGAATGCTTACCCGTTCGTCCGGAGAATGCGGATGTTGCAGGTCCGGGCCGATAGAGATCATATCCATGTTCGGATAGGCTTCCTGGATAATGCCGCATTCGAGACCTGCGTGCATCACGGTTGCTTCCGGTTTCTTGCCGTACAGGTCCATATAGGCTTGCTGCATGATCTTCAGGATCGGAGAATCGATATTCGGTTGCCAGCCGCCGTAGCCGCCGTCATATTCCACTTTGGCACCTGCGAGCGCGAATACGCTTTCCAGGCTGGAGCAAACCGCTTCTTTGCGGCTCTCGGAAGAGCTGCGCACCAGGATCTGAATCTCGATCAGTTCGTTCGACGACTTCACGATCGCCAGATTTGTAGACGATTCCACTGTTCCGGGGAAATCGGCCAACATACTGATAACGCCGTTCTGACAACCTTCGATCGCATTGATCAGGTCGTCCTGGATTTCTTCGGGGATCAGAGTTGCCGGCATATCGGTCATTTCTGATACGAAATTGACATTATCTTCAATACCTTTATATTCGGTACGATACATTTCCTGATAATCGGATACAAATTCCCAAAGGGCTTCCACATTGTCGCCGGGAATCGTAATGACAGCAAAAGCCTCGCGAGGGATCGCATTCCGCAACGAGCCGCCATCGACAGACGACAAGCGCGCACCATAATCGCGTACCGCCTCTTTCAGGAAACGGAACATCAGCTTATTGGCGTTCGCACGTCCTAAATGGATATCGACACCGGAGTGGCCGCCTTTCAAACCGGTCAGGCTGATCTTTACAGCGACATCGCCTTCCGGAATATAGGTATCTTCCTTAAATTGCATGGACACGTTCAGGTCTGCGCCACCGGCACAACCGACAAACAGTTCGCCTTCCTCTTCGGAATCGCAGTTCAACAAGATTTCACCTTTCAGGAAACCCGGTTTCAAGCCGACCGCGCCGTCCATTCCTACTTCTTCATTAATGGTGAAAAGGGCTTCCAGCGGACCATGCTTCAAGGTCTTGTCGGCAAGGGCTGCCATCGCAAAAGCGGCACCCATACCGTTATCGGCGCCTAATGTCGTTTCGCGGGCTTTCACCCAGTCTCCATCTATGTAAGCATCGATCGGGTCGGTTAGAAAGTCGTGTTTTACTGAAGAGTTCTTCTGCGGAACCATATCCAGATGAGACTGCATGGTTACGGTTTTGTGTCCTTCCATTCCCGGAGATGCCGGTTTACGAATCAAAACGTTTCCCACTTCGTCTTGCAGGGTTTCCAATCCCAATCCTTTACCAAAAGCTACCATAAAACGGGTTACAGCCTCCATGTGTCCGGTCGGACGAGGAATTTGCGTAAGGTCATAGAAATAACCCCAGACAGGCTGCGGAGAAAGATTTTTGATTTCTGCTGACATAGAAGTTTAATTTAATTTGTGCTACTTTTATTTTTATGCAATAGTATTATCATTAACAGCAACCGGGGCTTCCTTGTTCGTGAACGGCAAAACCACCACGCCAAACAATCCTGTAAGTCCGAGCCACGCGGTCTGCACTGTGTGTACGACCAGGGCGAAAGCCGCTGCATCGGTTTCCTTTACTCCGAAGCACATCAGGGTGGCTATCACCATAAAATGCCACGGTCCGATACCTCCCTGAACGGGCACAGCCACTGCGATACTGCTCATTGTAAAAGCGATCAGCCCGACTGTCACACCCAGATCGCGGGTAAAGTCGAAGGCGTAGAAAGTGATGTAGAAGTACAGGAAATAGCCTGTCCAGATCAGTAATGTTTGAATCACAAAAAGACCTTTCCGCTTCATCAGCCAGATGCTCTTCATTCCGTCCCAGACGTTCTGCAACATCGACTTCGCTTTCTTCACCAGCGTAAAGTTACTCATATATGTGAATATAAACCAAATTCCGGCGATAAAAATTACAGCCGCCACGTAAATCCATATCGAATTGAACATCGACTGGAAACCGTCCAGCAAGGCGGGGTTCTTCGCAAAGAAGCTCTGGAAGAAACCGAAATTGAACACGACGATAGACATCGTGATCAACCCGACCATGATCGTATCGCTCACACGGTCGATCAGCAAAGTGCCCAACAGGCGGGTAAACGGGATTTTGTCATATTTGGTGATCATACCGCAACGCCAGACTTCGCCCACGCGCGGCAGGACAAGGTTTACGGCATAGTTGCCGAGGACAGCGTAAATGACATTGCTTGTCTTCACCTTATCGCCCAACGAACGGATCAGCAACCCCCAACGCAAGCCGCGAACGATATTGGCGCCTAAGCCGAACAGAAGCGAAAAGAGGATGATTTCGTAACGGACGCCTTTGCGGATCACGTTCCATATCTCGCCAAGATCCATCTTACTATACAAATACCAGAGCAGTAAACAACCGAAAGCAAGCGGGAGGATGATCTTGAGAAACGTGCGTAGAATTGCTTTAAAATCCATTATGCGTAGATGACTTTAAATTATTTGTTGTATTTTTGTACGCCTGCAAAGATAAGCATTATATTTAAATACGAACACAACTATACACCAAAGAAGTGGATGAGATTAGTTAAGCCAAAGAAAGCGTTAGGACAACATTTCCTGAAAGATCTGCAAATAGCTGAACGCATTGCAGATACATTGTCCGATTACAAGCAGTTGCCTGTACTGGAAATAGGCCCGGGTATGGGCGTCCTCACCCAATTCTTACTGGAAAAAGGGCACGACCTGACAGTGGTCGAGCTGGACCTGGAATCGGTCGATTACCTCGAACAGAACTTTCCGGCCTTGGAAGGCAAGATACTGGCGGAAGACTTTCTGCGCCTGGATCTCAGCAAGTTGTTTGCCAGCCAGTTCTGCGTGATCGGCAATTATCCGTATAATATTTCCAGTCAGATATTTTTCAAGGTTCTCGATTATAAAGAACATATTCCCTGCTGTTCGGGCATGATACAGAAAGAGGTGGCCGAACGCCTTGCCGCCGGTCCGGGCAGTAAGACATACGGTATCCTGAGTGTCCTGCTGCAAGCCTGGTACGAAGTGGAATATCTGTTTACCGTCAGTGAGAAAGTATTCGATCCGCCTCCAAAGGTCAAAAGCGCGGTGATACGGATGGTTCGCAACAACCGGACGGAATTGGGATGCGACGAAAAGCTCTTCAAAACGGTTGTCAAGACCTCTTTCAACCAGCGGCGCAAAACGTTGCGCAATTCCATGAAACCGCTGTTAGGCAAAGACTGCCCCGATTACCAGCTCCCGATCTTCGACAAGCGGCCGGAGCAGTTGTCGGTAGAACAGTTTGTGGAGCTGACGTTGATAACGGAACGGAATTTGAAATAAAGCAAGTTGTTCATCTTCTAAATAGGCAGAGAAATGATTGAACTGACGAAAGAATATATAGAGAATCTGAAAGGCATCATCTCTGAGAAGGATGACGCAAAGATCAAGGAGACACTGGATGAATTGTATCCGGCCGATATCGCCGAACTGTATCAGGAACTGAACCTGCAGGAGGCAATCTACCTTTATCTTCTGATGGATGGCGAAAAGGCGGCGGATGTGCTGATGGAACTGGACGAAGAAGACCGTCACAAGTTACTGAAAGAGCTTCCGAACGAACTGATCGCCAAACGCTTCGTGGACAATATGGAGACCGACGACGCCGTAGACCTGATGCGCGAGTTGGACGAAGACACCCAGGAAGAGATTCTTTCGCATATCGAGGACGTGGAACAGGCCGGAGACATCGTCGACCTGTTGAAATATGACGAAGACACTGCCGGCGGTTTGATGGGTACGGAAATGATCGTGGTAAACGAGAATTGGAGTATGCCCAAATGTATTGACGAGATGCGCAAACAAGCCGAAGACATGGACGAGATCTATTATGTGTATGTAGTAGACGACGACGAACGCCTGCGCGGAGTGCTCCAGCTCCAGAAACTGATCACCAATCCTTCCGTCTCGAAGATCAAGCACGTGATGAAGAAAGACCCGATCTCCGTCCGCGACAGCGACAGCATCGAGGAAGTGACCGAGACGATCGAGAAATACGACCTTGTGGCCCTGCCGGTTGTCGACAGCATCGGACGACTGGTCGGACGCATCACCATCGACGACGTCATGGATGAAGTCCGCGAACAACACGAACGTGACTACCAGTTGGCATCCGGTATCTCGCAGGACGTGGAGACATCGGACAACGTCTTTACCCAAACGGCCGCCCGCCTGCCCTGGCTGTTGATCGGCATGATCGGCGGTATCGGCAACTCCCTCATATTAGGGAACTTCGAAGGGAACTTTGCCGTCAACCCTAAAATGGCGCTCTTCATCCCGCTTATCGGCGGAACCGGCGGTAACGTCGGGATCCAATCTTCCGCTATCGTGGTACAAGGCTTGGCCAACAACAGCTTAAAAGAAGGGAATATCGTACCCCAGATACTGAAAGAAGCGGTTGTCTCTTTGATTAATGCCAGTATCATCAGCCTGGTCGTATTCATCTATAACTTCTTTATGTTAGGCGATCGGGCTATTACGGCATCCGTTTCCCTCAGCCTGTTTGCCGTCGTAATGTTCGCCAGTATCTTCGGGACGTTAGTGCCTATGACACTCGACAAGCTGAAGATCGATCCGGCTCTGGCGACCGGACCTTTTATCACCATTACAAACGACATTATCGGGATGATGATTTACATGTTTATCTCGTCTACGCTGGCCGGATAGTTAAATAACCTATGTTGTAGAACATATTTACGACATAGGTATTATCTTTGCGGCAGGTTATCAAAAAGACAGTAAGGACATGCTAATAGAAGCATTTTACATTCTCTTCTTCTATTTTACAGGAGAGTTTATCAGTTATTTCATCGACGGGTTCATTCCGGGCAGCGTAATCGGGATGGTATTGTTATTTTTAGCGTTGGCATTCAAAGCCGTCAAGCCGAATAAAGTAAAGAGACTCTCGACGCTCCTGACCGAGAATATGGGATTGTTTTTCCTTCCGGCGGGCGTAGGCCTGATGAATTCGTTGGGCATTATCTCCAAATACTGGGTTGTGATCGTTACGGCATCCGTTGTCAGTACGATATTAGTAATTGCCAGCGTGGCCCTTATCCAGCAAAAATTAGGGAAGGAGGCCGACAAATGATGAATAACCTGGCACAGTCGGAGGTCTTTTCCCTTACGTTAGTGATCGGCACTTACCTCGCATCGCTGGCGCTCTACAGGAAAACGCGCATCAGCCTGCTACATCCGCTTATCACTTCCATCTTGGTCATTATCGTCGTACTGAAGACGATGAATATCGAATATGAATCCTTTCAGAAAGGCAGCCACCTGATCCATTTCCTGTTAGGGCCGTCGGTCGTGGCGCTCGGATATGTGCTTTACGAACAAATCCAGTATCTGAAAGGAAACGTCATCTCGATCCTGACCTCCGTCTTTGTAGGAGCGATTGTCGGGATTGTCAGCGTCATCGTCATCGGCAAGCTGATGGGAGCGGACGCGGCATTGGTAGCCACCCTCGAACCGAAATCGGTTACGACGCCTATTGCGATGGGTATTGCCGAGAAGTCGGGAGGCATTCCTTCGCTGACGGCAGTTATCGTGGTCGCAGTCGGGATATTCGGCAGCATCGTCGGGCCGTTCGTCATGAAGGTGTTAGGCATTGAAAGCCGCATTGCCAAAGGGTTGGCGTTGGGAGCTTCTTCGCATGGCGTCGGGACATCCGTAGCGATCCAAATCGGGGCCGTGGAAGGAGCGTTGAGCGGACTGGCAATCGGGTTGATGGGTATTATGACGGCAATTCTCGTCCCGGTTATCAGTTTTATTATCTCGCTATTCTAAGCAGATCATCACCTGACTCATGCTCATCGTGAATCATATCAAACTGATTTGCAACCCATTTCCAAATAAAAAAGCAGAAGTTTATTGTTACTTTAAGAGGAAAACACTACTTTTGCACCCAAAATCCATCACGAGATAAATTAACAATATATAATATAAAGCACATAAGTATGATTAATTCACAGGACATTAAGAAAGGAACATGTATCCGTCTGGACGGTAAACTCTATTTCTGCGTCGATTTTCTTCACGTAAAACCGGGAAAAGGTAATACGATTATGCGTACAACTCTGAAAGACGTTGTAAAAGGCGGTCAGATCGAACGTCGTTTCAACATCGGTGAAAAACTGGAAGACGTACGCGTAGAACGTCGCCCGTACCAATACACATATCAGGAAGGTGAACACTATCACTTCATGAACCAGGAAACATATGACGACGTGATCATCGACAAAGACCTGATCAACGGTGTAGACTTCATGATCGAAGGCCAGATGGTAGACGTTGTTTCAGATGCTTCGACCGAAACAGTCCTGTTCGCAGATATGCCTGTAAAGGTTCAGCTGAAGGTTACTTATACCGAACCGGGAATCAAAGGCGATACAGCAACCAACACACTGAAACCGGCTACGGTTGAATCAGGTGCGGAAGTTCGCGTTCCTTTGTTCATCGAAGAAGGCGAAACGATCGAAATCAACACACAGGACGGTTCTTATGTAGGACGTATCCGATAACAATGGACAATTGACAATTGACAATTAAGAATTTGCAGTTTCCCGCATTTAATTGTCAATTGTCAATTCTCAATTGTCAATTAATAAAGTCTTGCTATGAAAATAAAAGAATGGGCCGAAGAAGACCGGCCGCGCGAAAAAATGTTACTGAAAGGTATTGCGTCTCTTAGCGATGCCGAACTGCTTGCCATCCTGATCGGTTCAGGGAACAGTCATGAAACGGCTGTCCAACTATCACAACGTATCCTTTTCTCCGTCGATAATAACCTGAATGCTTTAGGCAAACTTTCTGTCAAAGAACTGATGTCCAAATTCAAAGGCATCGGACAGGTAAAAGCGATCACCATCAATGCGGCACTCGAATTGGGGAAACGCCGCGGGAGCTGCGATCCCATCCAACGCCCGGAAATCCGGAGTAGCCACGACACATTCCGCCTCCTTCATCCCCTGCTCTGCGACCTTCCGCACGAAGAACTGTGGGCCGTACTCATCAACCGCTCTTGCCAAGTCATCGAAAAGGTCAAAATCAGCCAGGGAGGGACAAGCGAAACATCCGCCGACCTGCGCCTGATACTGAAAGCGGCGATCACGGCGCTTGCCTCAAGTATCATCCTCTGCCATAACCATCCTTCGGGAAGCATCCGTCCCAGCCGGGAGGACGACCAGCTGACGCAACGACTTAAAAGTGCTGCCCGGCTGGTCGACATCAACCTGCTGGACCATATCGTTATCGGCGACGGCAGCTATTACAGCTATTCGGACGAAGGAAAACTTTGAACAATTGACAATTTATTTGTACGTTTGCATTCAAATTGAACAAAGATGAACAACGAATTCCTCCAAACAGAAGAAGCGATTGTCGCCATGCTTAAAACCGTGTACGACCCGGAGATTCCGGTGAACGTGTACGATCTTGGCCTGATCTATAATATAGAGGTTGACGATGAGAAGAACGTCCGCATCGACATGACCCTCACCGCCCCCAATTGCCCGGCTGCCGACTTCATCATTGAAGACGTCCGCATGAAGATCGAATCCGTCGATGGCGTGAATAATGTGGAAATAAACCTTGTTTTCGAACCCGAATGGGACAAGGATATGATGTCTGAAGAGGCCAAACTGGAATTGGGCTTCTTATAATATACACCCGGTAGAAACATGGATTCCCTTCGAAAGAAAATATATTTTGCTTCGGATGCCCATCTGGGCGCCCGTTTCCATAAAGACCCGCTTGCCGTCGAAAAGAGACTGGTGCGCTGGTTAGACAGCATCAAGGACGAGGCGATGGCAATCTATTTCCTGGGGGATATGTTCGACTACTGGTACGAATACAAATATGTCGCGCCCAAAGGCTTTGTCCGTTTCCTTGGCAAACTGGCGGAGTTGTCGGACAGCGGGGTGGAAATCCATATCTTTATCGGCAACCACGATATCTGGATGTTCGACTACCTGCCAAAAGAGATCGGCGCCATCATCCATCGGGACGTACTCACGGTAGACCTGTTAGGCAAACGCTTCTTCCTCGGACACGGCGACGAGGTCGACTACCGCAGCAAGGCATTCCGCTTTATCCGTACCCTTTTCCGCAATAAATTCTGCCAATGGCTGTATGCAGGCATTCATCCCCGATGGACATTCGGCTTCGCCCTCGGCTGGTCGCTCAGCAGCCGCAAAAGCGGATTGAAGAAGCATCAGACAAGCGAAGCGGCCGAATATCAGGGAGAGGAGAACGAATACATGGTCCTTTTTGCAAAGGAATATCTTAAAACGCATCCCGACATCAACTTCTTTATCTTCGGCCACCGCCACATCATGCTCGACCTGATGCTCTCGCGCACGTCCCGCCTCCTGATTGCCGGAGACTGGATGCATCTCTTCTCATACATCGTATGGGACGGCGAAAACCTCTTTATGGAGCAGTTCGAGGCGGAGCAGACTTCCTGAAAAAAAGGTAGGCATCGCTTCCGAAAAAGGTCGGCATCGCTTTCCAAAAAGACTGGCATCCTTTTTTCCGACGGCTCACGGGCCATATTTTACGGGACGGGAGCGAGAAAAAACGGGACGGGAGCCATAATTCCGCAGTCCGAATACTATTTTTTCCAGCAAACAACCAATGTTTCCTCCGGATGGACAGTCAGGATATCACCGTCTATCGAACCGTTTTTATCGGCAAAAAGGACTTCTGACGGGCGCTTCTTACCATCCGTCTGTAAAGCGATCGTTTGCAAAGCACCTGATTTATTGACGACCACAGCGATATAAGCGTCTTTCGTCTCAGACACCTTCATCAGGACGTCTTTATAATAGGTTTTGAAGGAACAGGGCAAGCGGTCCGTATCGCACTCCTGCCGCACCCAGCCGGCAAGTGGCGCGCCGTCCCCTTTCCAGGCACCGCTACCCAACAGACCCGGAACCCAGACAACTTCTCCCTTCCCGTAAGCAAAGCGGGATGCCAGCGGAAGCTCCCCTTCCCCGCAAATCGTTTCAGCTCCTTTATCCGTGCGAATAAATCCCTTCCAACCATATCCCGGAACAGGCTGTTCGTATCCTTTCAGGCGGTACAGGTAAGGAGTGTCGATCCGTTTGAACTCGGAGATACAGCCACCAAAGAGGTTCTTAAGAGAGAAACCGGTCAACATCTGATTATGGACATCCCCGTCATAGAAACCGGTCATTCCGTCTACAATCAGTTTCCCGCCCTTTTGGACGAAAGACTCTAACAACGGGACGTATGAAAGAGGCACAGCAATCTGGTGGGCCAGGATAATCGTTTGCCCCGTATAGTCCGGACGGCTGAAATCATATTCCTCAAACGCCTTCAGATTCGGGGTGATGCCACTCCCGGACAAGGCTTTGAAATAGCCCAGCATATTAGTCATACACATGATACGCCCGTCTTCGGCGGCAGGCGTTCCCTTCGAAACAATATCCTCCGTCCAGAGAGACTCGCGGATATAGACGATACTGATTCCCGGATCCAGTTTCTTCGCCTCCGAGAAGAGCGTTTTATGCTGTTTCAGACAGTTGCCGACCTCGGCAACGGCAGCCACCCGGTCCGTAGGCTGGTGCTGGAAGTCGAGCAAAGCCCATTCCCCCGACTCGATGCCCGATGCACGCGGGTTAAGCGACCAGAAGATCGCGCCTTTCCCTTCCGTCCCCATCACGATCCAGAGCCATTGCGTGATCTCTTCCTTTGTCGGGCACATGGCACGGGCGCCGCTATAAGTATTGTTTCCTCCCTGCACCTCCGTCATCAACCAAGGCAGTTCCCCGGCACCGGACAGCAGCAGTTCGCAGTCGGCAGACATCGCTAAGCTGTATTCTTCGCGCGGGAAAAGAGTAAAATGCCAGCTGGCATGAGCCGAACCGCCCAGGCTGTTCAGGAAACGACGCCACTCGGGGAAGTTATATTCCGTTATATTCGAGAAAATAGCATGATTATTGACATGCAGATGTATATTCTTATCGTACTTGCGCACTTCGGAAGCGATCCAGCCGAGCATCCAGGTTGTCATGTAGTTCATGAAACGTTTATCCTGCAAATCGACCAATACCGGATAACCGTTTTCCAGATATTCCGCCTGCGGATGCTGTCTGTTCCACTCCCGGCGCATCTGGCGTGAGAACTCGTTATCTTTCAGCCCTCCGCCCGGTTCATTGATCAGCACCCAGGCATACAGGGACTTGAATTGCTTGAAATGAGTCGTCATCTGCTTGATATATTCGGCAAAGGTATTCAACTGTGCACGGCTCTCCGGAAACTTCCAGCCTCCGATATCCGTCTTGTCCGTCAGCGGAAAGAATGTCCCGATAATCTTGATATCATACTTCTCCGCCAAGCGGAAAGCACGGTCGAAGAGAGAGAAATCCCAACCGCCGGGTTTACGCATATACGATTCGAACATACGGATGCGGCAAACCGACATCCCGTTGTCGTGCATTGTCCGGAACCAGCCTTCCGTCTCCTCCTCCGTCTGTCCGGGTTCGATAAAGACCTGCGCTCCCAACAACGGATAATCATCTGCGGAAATCGTCTGCTGTGCCTCGGTACGTTCCGACAACAGCCATGCTGTCAGCAATAAAAGGAGTAAGAACTTACAAGCTTTCATGGTATAATATTGTATTTAAATGGTTTCCCGATCAATAAGAAGTTTCCAAAGATAAACAAATAACGGATAATACGTGTCAAACAGACAAAAAAAAAGACTGCCCCAACCGGTGTCGGGGCAGTCTAAACACTAATCCTAATGTTTTGTAAGCTGTGAGGATTAGAATAATTATTTATCTAATATATCCATTGTATCGGCAGCGATCATGAACTCTTCGTCGGTCGGCACGACGATGATCGTCACCTTGCTGTCCGGCGTACTGATAACCATTTCTTCGCCACGCATACCTTCGTTCTTCTGAACGTCGATCTTCATACCCATGTATTCCATGTCTTCACATACGACACGACGGGTAGCCCACTGGTTCTCACCTACGCCACCTGTCCATACCAGGATATCGCAGCCACCCATGGCAGCCGCATAAGCACCGATATATTTCTTGATACGGTAGTTGTAAACATCCAATGCCATGATGGCACGTTCGTTACCGGCAGCAACAGCCGCTTCGATCTCGCGCATATCGGACGAGATACCGGAAAGGCCGGCAACACCGCTCTTCTTATTGATCAGGTCGGACAGGCCTGCACCGTCCATACCTTCCTTATCCATGATGAAAGACAAAGCGCCTGCATCCACATCCCCGCAACGGGTACCCATCAGCAGACCCTCCACCGGAGTCAGTCCCATAGAAGTATCGACACACTTGCCATGGTCGACAGCGGCGATAGAACCTCCATTGCCTACGTGAGCCGTGATGATCTTCTGTTCTTCGTAAGGAACACCTAAGATTTCACAGGCGCGACGGGATACATAACGGTGGCTTGTCCCGTGGAATCCGTAACGGCGCACACCGTATTTCGTGTACATCTCATACGGCAGACCATACATATAAGCCTTGCTCGGCATTGTCTGATGGAAAGCTGTGTCGAAAACTGCCACCTGGGGAATACCCGGAATCAGCGCTTCCATAGCATCGATACCTTTCAGGTTAGCCGGGTTATGCAGCGGAGCCAGGTCGGAACATTCGATTACTTTATTGATCACATCCTGGTCGATCTTCACACTGGAAGCGAATTTCTCGCCGCCGTGTACCACGCGATGGCCGACAGCGTCGATTTCCGTATATTCTTTGATACAGCCGTATGTTTTGTCTGTCAGGATGCTCAGGATAAATTCGATACCTTCCTTATGGCCGGGAATCTCTTTTTCCAGCACAACTTTCTTTCCGTCTTTGTCGGTCAGCTTCAGGAATGCGCCCGGCAGACCGATCTTTTCGATACCACCCTGGGCCATCACTTCGCCGGATGTCATATCGAACAATTTATATTTGATGGAACTGCTACCGCAGTTTAATACTAAGACTTTCATGTTTTATGATTTATGATTCGTAAATGTTAATTGTATAGAGACGCACGGCCGTGCGTCTCTACGGCCATATATCTTTATTTTGCGGCTTTCAGACCGATAGATTGGTTGCAGGCAATGGCAACCATCTTATAGATATCGTCTACGGAACAACCGCGGGACAGGTCGTTAACCGGAGCAGCCATACCTTGCAGGATAGGACCTACGGCTTCCGCACCACCCAGGCGCTGAACCAGCTTATAAGCGATATTACCTACTTCTAACGTCGGGAATACCATGACGTTAGCCTGTCCGGCTACTTCACTGCCCGGAGCTTTCAGGGAAGCTACTTTCTCAACCAGGGCAGCATCGGCCTGCAACTCTCCGTCGATCTTCAGTTCGGGAGCCATTTCTTTTGCCAGGCGGGTTGCTTCCACAACTTTGTCCACCATTTCGTGGGATGCACTGCCTTTTGTAGAGAAACTCAGCATGGCAACACGCGGTTCCATACCTACGATATCGCGGGCGGTAGCAGCAGTGGCGATGGCGATACTTGCCAGTTCGGGAGCTGTCGGGTTCGGCATTACGGCGCAGTCCGCAAATACTAAAACACCGTCTTTTCCATACTGCGGAGTTTTTGTAAACATCAGGAACGCACCTGATACGCAGCTCATGCCCGGAGCAGTCTTGATGATCTGCAAAGCCGGACGCAAGACGTTACCGGTTGTGTTCTGTGCGCCGGCAATTTCACCGTCGGCATCACCGGATTTAATCATCAGGCAGGCAAGAAACAAAGGATCTTCTACTAAAACGGCAGCCTTTTCGGGTGTCATTCCTTTCTTCTGACGTAACTGGAAAAGCAGGTCGGCGTAAGCGGCTTTCTTTTCGTGATTCTTCGGATCGATAATAGTAGCTTGTCCAATGTGGTTCAACCCGTACTCAGCAGCCAGGCTGTTGATTTCAGCGGGATTGCCAATCAGGATAATGTCTGCAACTCCGTCGGCCACTAAACGGTCGGCAGCTTTCAATGTTCTTTCCTCTGTTCCTTCGGGAAGAACGATACGCTGTTTGTTTGCTTTAGCGCGTGCAATAATCTCTTGCATTAAGTCCATAGCGGAAGATCTATTTTATTATTATGTTGTTAGTTTGATACCACGGTTATCGGGTACAAAAGTAGGCAAAATGTAATATGGAGTTTGCAAAACCAGCAAAATATTTATAAGCCGACCTGCCAGTTTCAGAACATTTAACAATAATTTGTCACTTCTTTCTCTCCCGACAGGATTTGTTGCAAATCTTCAGCTGTGACGTTTACTTCTATCTTGCCATTATGGGCTACCGATATCTTGCCTCGTTCCTCGGAAACGATGATTACCAAAGCATCGGTCTCGAGCGACATCCCCAGTCCGGAGCGGTGGCGGAGTCCCATGTCTTTCGGCAGGTTGGCGTTCTGGGCTACTGGAAGAATACAGCCTGCCGCCTTGATACGGTTATCGGCAATGATCATCGCCCCATCATGCAAAGGGCTGTTCTTGAAAAAGATATTCTCAATCAGGCGGGCATTGACATCGGCATTGAACATCTCACCTGTATGCTCGTAAACGGTCAGGTCCACATCCTGCTGGATACAGATCAGGGCACCGGTCTTTTTCTTCGCCATATTCATACAGGCCAGGACAACCGGAGCGATAAATTTCCCTTCGTTTTCATTCTCATGGCTCTTCTTGGTAAAGATTTTTCCCAGGAATTTCCATCCCCGGTGCGAACCGAGCGCCACTAAGAAACGGCGTATCTCATCCTGGAACAGGATCACCAGCACCAAGAAACCGACACTGATAAACTTATCGAGTATGGCTCCCATCAGACGCATTTCCAGCACCTGGGATACCAGAATCCAGACTACGATAAACGACACGACCCCACTAAAGATAGCTAATGTTCCGGAATTCTTCATCAGCTTATACGTCTGATACAAAAAGAAAGCCACCAACAAGACATCGATCAGGTCTTTTACTCCGAAATTCATCCACATAGTTTTATTGTTTCAACTGATTAACAATCTTCACTGCTTCCACCGCCGCCCGCACATCATGTACCCGCAGAATATCCGCTCCGTTCATCAGGGCGAAGGTGTTGAGAACGGTTGTACCGTTCAGGCTGTCGGCTGGTGTTCCGCCCAGAAATTTATAGATCATGCTCTTGCGGGAAACACCGACCAGCAGGGGAAGGCCAAACTCGCCGAACTCGCGCAGATGGCTCATCAAAGCATAATTCTGCTCCACCGTCTTGCTGAAACCGAAACCGGGGTCCAGGATGATATCATTCACTCCCAACAGGCGGAGACGGCGGACTTTACCGGCAAAATACAGCATGATATCCTCCATCATGTCCGCATAATCCGTATGCTGCTGCATCGTCTGGGGAGTACCCCGCATATGCATCATGATATAAGGCACATGCAAACGGGCAACCGTATCGAACATTTCGCGATCCAGCTCACCGCCCGAAATATCATTGACAATCGCAACGCCGTATTCCTCGACGCACCGGCGGGCAACATCCGCCCGGAAGGTGTCGACGGACAAAGGCGTATCGGGATAATGCGCGTTTAATATCTTCAAAGCGAAAGCCAACCGGCTCATCTCCTCTTCCGGTGTAACTTCCACAGCATCCGGACGCGAAGAATATCCCCCGATATCGATTATTTGTCCTCCTTCGGACAATATCGTCTGTATGCGTTCTTCAATAGCTGCCTCGGTCTGTTTCCGGCTGTCGGCATAGAAAGAATCGGGCGTGATATTCAATATTCCCATCACCAACGGTGTTTCGAGCGAGGTAAGCGTTCCTCTAATATTGAGCGTTTTATGCAACATTCTTATTTTTCTTTCCGGCAAAGATAAAGGTAAATACATTAAATCACTACATTTGCGCGAAATAACTCTTATAGAATTTGCAAAGGAGAATATGCTATGACTATTTCAGAACTTTATGAATTGTTTATACACAATCCGAAAATAACAACAGACAGCCGTAACTGTCCGCGTGGCTCCATCTTCTTTGCCCTGAAAGGTGAGAAATTCGATGGCAACCAATATGCAGAAAAGGCATTGGCCTCCGGTTGTGTGTATGCAGTAATAGACAACCCGGACTATTTCATCGGAGAGCGTACGATCCTGGTGGACGACGTGTTGACGGCTTTACAACAATTGGCGTACCGCCACCGCAAAGCAATCGGCTGTCCCATTATCGGCATCACCGGTACAAACGGGAAGACGACCACCAAAGAATTGTTGGCGGCAGTCTTATCGACAAAATACAATCTGCTCTACACCGAAGGCAACCTCAACAACCAGATCGGTGTACCGCTCACCTTACTCCGTCTGACGCATGAGCATGAGATGGCCGTGATCGAAATGGGTGCCAGCCATCCGGGCGACATCAAAGAGCTTGTGGATATCGTACAACCGAACTACGGCATCATCACCAACGTCGGTCGCGCCCACCTGGAGGGTTTCGGCTCATTCGAAAATATAATCAAGACGAAAGGTGAGTTATATGATTATATACGCCGTACAAAGAACAAGATATTCATCAACCAGGACAACAAATACCTGACGGAGATCGCCAAGGGGATCGAACAGATCACATATGGTTCCGATGACACGGCCTTTGCTTGGGGATGTATGGTCAGCAGCAATCCATATCTGACCTTCGAGTGGAAGCAGCAGGGCAAGATCCACACGGTGGAAACCCACCTGATCGGCGGTTACAACCTGGACAACGCGTTAGCAGCCGTTGCCGTCGGCCGTTTCTTCAAGATCCCGGCAGAACGCATCAGCCGCGCCATTGCCGCTTACGAACCGACAAACAACCGTTCGCAGCTAAAAAAGACCGACAAGAACGAACTGATCATAGATGCTTATAATGCAAACCCCAGCAGCATGAAAGTCGCCCTGGACAATTTTGCCGCAATGCCCGTTTCCCCCAAAGCATTAATCTTAGGTGACATGCGCGAATTGGGCCCGACAAGCGACGAGCTCCACACCGAAGTCATCGCCCGCATCAAAGAAGGCAACTACGACAAAGTATTCCTCTGCGGCCAACATTTCCAAAAAGCCGCCGGCAACGACTTCACCACCTTCGCCACAACGGACGAACTGATTGAAGCCCTGCGCAAGAATCCGCTGAAAGGGTATCATGTTTTGATAAAGGGGTCGCATGGGATGGCGCTGGAAAGGGTGGTAGAGGTTTTATAACAGCCTTCCACTCTGAATAAAAATAGATACCTCTAAGAAACTGACACAAACCTTCTACATTGTGCTATTTCTTAGAGGTATCTCAAGTTTTTGAAAACTATTACTGAGTAAAGAATAAATATTATATTAAATATGATTCTTTAGGGATTAAAATGCAAATCACAGAAATCCATAAAACGCTCCCAATCATAATCCGTCACATCATGCTTACCGGCTCGTATATGATAACCTACATCATTCATGATTGGTTGATGAATAGCTGGAGGAACAGGTGAGTCCAATCCTTTCATTTTGTATAACTCATAAACCTTATTTGTATAATATGCAGACAGATATTCACCTTTAGGATCAGCCCAAAGATCACCTTCTGCACTCGCTACATAAAGGTGGCGCGGTGCTATTAAAGCCAGCATCTCATGTTGGTCAAAAGGTAAATTCTCTTCATTACCTGCATACTGACTAAATGCAGGGCAAAACCAATGAGAAAGTACAGTCGTTATACGAGCAATATTTTCCCCATAAACTCTTTTTGATAAGGCAGCTCCCCCACAGCCAGAATCATTTGATATAACTACTTTGAAACGTGAATCCTGAGCTCCGGACCAAAGCGCAGCTTTCCCTTGTCTGGAATGTCCCATTATTGCAATTTTACTCATATCTATTCTTTCCTCACGTTCCAAATAATCGACAATACGGCTTGATCCCCAAGCCCAAACTCCAATAGCTTCCCACTCATCATGATTTTTAGATCCAGATATATAATCCGGGAAAAGAGAGGCGATGCTATAATCCCGCAACTCAGCTCGATCCGGATAGATATCATGATAGCACATTGTCGCTACGGCGTATCCACGTTTTAATATCTTATCGTAACACCAACGATTTTTCTGTGCTCCTCTTTTCCATACAGGACTATCCTTTCCGTGCACAAACCGCAATCCTGGGGAATAATAAATCGACGGTTCCAATGTTGTTGTTTGATTTCCCATAAAATTATACCCAACAAACACCGGCACTTTCCCCTGTACATGATTAGGGATATATAATAACAGGATTGCTTCTATTGTTTTTTCCCCATTCGTAAAGGAAAATAATACTTGTTTACAAGTAGCTTCGCCATCCATTGCTTTTGGATCACAAGCCAATAATGTATAAGACACATCGATTTTATCAGTAGGTGTTCGTCCATAAACTTTAGACATGAATATCTCCAAAATCTCCGGTCGCCTTATACTCTCCCATTCACCTGCAGTGGTTATTTGCCGCCCATCATTACAAATAAGCGGATCTGGCAATACAAAATCAGGGACTTTACTCTCATCATAGTTTATTCCTTTTATGATTGCTTGACCACAAGCAAAATCACAGATCAAGGAAAGAAACAATACATAAAAAAATGATTTCATATGATTATTACTTTTTAATACAACATCTATTTATTACAATTGACCTACTTTCAAAGGTTCTACATTTTTCTCTGCACCAGGATAACCGATATTCTGATTTATAACCCCTTTCGTATTCGCATTAATAGCTGATGCAGGAACAGGCCATAACAGATGATGGACACTGATTTTATATTCAGCCCAACGATGCTTGATACCTTTATTATAAAAATTATTCTTAGCATTTACCCAATCATACCAGAAATTGATCCCCTCTTGTTTAATATTAGAACCAGCACCTCCGGGTCCTGATATATTATCAAGACTATAGCTTCTCCCAAAATATTCACAATTTTTACCTGTACGAGCATAAGTAAAAGCTATACGAGTAATTTCCACATGTCTATTTTCTTCATAATACAGTTCACGCGCCCGTTCATCTAAAATTGAACCGATATTAATTTCCGAAGCAGTCAAAGATGCTGCTCCAGCCCGATCACGTACGATATTCAACATCTCTGCCACTTTAGCCGGTTGTTCTTTCCAATAATAAGCTTCTGCCATCAATAGGTAAACTTCCGCTGAGCGATAAATATACATAGGGGTTTCACCTCCCCAATACCAACTTGAAGAAAGTGGGTCGGGCACATATAGTTTATAATGAGGCCATTGATACCAGGCTCGTATAGAATCTTCTACAGACATTGCCGGGTTTTTGACCAAATGGGTACCATAATAAATGTTTCCACTTGTTTTTAACGTCGGATCATTATAGTACAAGTCGGATGGACTTATCCAACTATCACGATTATAAACACCCCTTAAATCATTTTTCTCCTTTTCCGTCCATATGGTGTACTGATAATAATTAGTGCAACGGGCTCTACCAATACCTCTTCCATACGTTTTATTAATTTCATATTGAGATTCCACATTATCCGTATAAACAATTCCGGACATTCCATCCGGAGTCGTAACTCCAACTATGCGTGGAATTGTATTTCTCATCAATTGAGATCTTACAGATCCTTGAGCATTTGGGTAAGATACAATATACATCAGGCCTTCAGTGTTAGATATATCCATCTTTGCTTCAACACTATGCAGATCATGCATCAGATTCGTTTTAGGTTTATTCTGATTTGAGGTAAAACGAGTTGTCATCAAAGGATGTTCAGCTACTATAGATTGTCCTATTTGTATTGCTTCGTCAAAATGTCCCAAGCACATATTTATTTTCATCAATAAAACCCCACAAGCGCTTTTTGAAACCTTACCACGATTAACGTTGTCTGGTACATTCTGATAAGAATATTCCAAATTTCGTTTTAATTCTTCCAGAATGCTCCATCTGTCGTACGAATAAAAATCAGTCTTAGGTTCTGACAATTCATAGTCTAACCAAGGTACATCACCAAATTGATGTACCAATTTATAATACCAATAAGCTCTATGAAAATAAGCCTGTCCCAATATCCGATTCTTCTCTTCTTCATTCGCAAATTTCCCTTCGTCGATACGGGCAATGATTATATTTGCAGATTTAATGGCTTTGTAACCATGTGTCCAATACCATCCGACACGAGTATAATCCATATTATCCAAAGGCATATCGGGTAATAAAGATTTATCCATATCCATTTGAGGTCCGGCTTTATCAGTAGTTCCTTCCACACAAATGTCCGATTGTATCATCTCTGTAAGGATGGCACATCCATCTCCATTATACTCATCATGCATTTCGGCTTCGCATGCAGACAAGGTAGCTTCAAAACCATCAACTCCAACATAAGTATCTTCCGGAGTATGAAAAGATAATGGCTTAGGCTCTAACCAACTATCTGTACAAGAGTTGAGCGACAAAAAAGCTACAACTACGCATATATATATATTCCTATTTTTCATAATCTAATTTTTACAATGTGACATTAATACCTAAATTAAACGTACGAGGAGTAACAGAGCCGCTTTCCGGATCCCAAAAATTCCAATGAGGAGCAAAAACAGCAGCATTCTGAATACTACCGGACAAACGCAGAGACTGTATTGCAAATTTATTTATCCATTCTTTCGGAAAATGATAAGATAACGTCACATTTTCCAAGCGAACAAATGACTTACTTACATAATTAGTTCCTATATTTTTTGAGCCGATACGTGCATAATCATTTATCGGATTTGTCGTTGTCCATCTTGGAAAATCATAGTCCGATGTTCTGTCTGGGAACGAATAATTATTGGCAGCCCTTTGAAATGCACCATAATATCCTAAATAAGAATATAGAACAGCCGATAATGAAAGATTTTTGTAAGTCCATTCATTTCTCAAAGTCCAACGAAAACGAGGAGTTGTATATCCTTGAAAAACTTTATCTTTATTATTCATGATACCGTCTCCGTTTTGGTCGATATACTTAAAATCACCAGGTTGACATCCATAAACTGCAGCTTCTTCACGTTCATTTTTTTGCCAGACTCCAGCTCTCTCGTAGTCCCAAATGCGATCCGGATCTTGACCTATAAACCATTTATTGGTCTCATCATCCGATTCTTTTTGTCCAATAACATTCCCATTCTCATCCAAAACATCAACCATATCACCATAAAGGCTATTTATTTTTCTTCTATTTAATGAAAAATTACCAGAGGCAAACCACTTGAAATCTTTTAAATTAATAATATTTGCATTTAAAGTCAATTCAAATCCTTTATTCTGTAACTGCCCCAAATTGGCTGTTACGCTGTTAAAACCGGTAACATCGGGTAATGCCCGTTTTACTAACAAATCATTTGTCTTAGAGACATAAGTTTCGATAGATCCGCTCAACAATTCATTAAACAAAGAGAAATCCAAACCAAAATTAAACGCAGCAGTCCTCTCCCATTTCAAATTATGGTTCGCCATCGTATTCACAAACATCTGAGAAATTGTATAGATATTTCCTGTTTGGTCTATATAAGGTCTCAAACTTGATTTCATTTGAGCCAATGCTGCATACTGGCCAATATCCCGATTTCCATTTTCTCCCCAAGAGATTCTCAATTTTGCATAATTAAGCCAAGAATTTGTTTGTTGCATAAATTGTTCTTGAGTAAAAACCCATCCTAAAGCGACAGAAGGGAATGTGGCCCGAGGGTTTTTCTTGCCAAATGCAGAATACCCGTCACGTCGGATAGAAGTTGTCAACATATATTTGTTATTAAACGAATAAAATAGACGAGCCATTAAAGCATCCCCTGTTTGATAAGTATCGTCACTTGAAACTTTTTGTACTGATCCCGATTGTAATTGATGATATCCTAAAACATCATTAGGCGTATATCCTTGAGCCTCTGCTGTAGTGGACCAGTATTGGGCTTTTTCTGCATTAGCTAACAATGTGACTTCCACTTTATGCTTCTGAGCAAATTCTTTCTTCCAGCGAATGATATTATCTATTTGCCAACTGAACTGTTTAGTATTTGTTCTAACTGAAGCTCCTCCTATGGCTTCCCACTTTTCTCCTTCAGATGAATAATGGTTATAATAATCATGCCAACTATAATAAGGTGTAAAATTCAAACTATATTCGATTCCAAATGGAAGTTTGACTTCTGCATATAATTTTGCATTCAAATTTTGATACAAATCTTTCCTTTCTGTATACATATTATCATAAAAAGGATTGACCGGGTCCATTCCTGTCGGATTTCGTCTGTAAGGGCTTTCTAAATCATCCACCTCATTTGCACCATAAGGCGAAATCATTGTCATTTGTTCCCAAAGGCACTTCAAGAAACCTTCATTTCGAGATGAAAATTGAGCATTCATACCTACAGAGAGGAATGATGTGATTTCTGTTTTTACATTCATTCTTGCTCTAAAGTTGGTATATTTATCTCCTGTAATAATGCCATCCCTATCTGCCCAGTTTAATGAATAATACTGCGATGTCTTCTCTGTTGCACTCGATACACTAACTGTATAATCTTGTTGCAATCCCGTTTGGAATACGAGATCATCCCATCTTGTGATTCTGCCCGCAAAATAATTATTAATTTCAGGGGTCAATAAATTCAGACGAGACAACCATTGAGTCTCTAATTGTTTGTCTGTGACAGATGTGGCAGGTATGCTTTGGTCATAATTATACCATACAAGCGGGTCAACACCTTGCAATTTAAATGGATTTACAAATATTTGAGGATATTTCGCCAAATATTCATCCGAATTCCTGCCTTCATTATAGTCCTGCCTAAATTTTAAAAATCCATCAGCATCCAATATTTTAGGCTGACTGGCTGATTGGGCAAAAGATATATTTGCATTGAAATTAATCACCGGTTTCCCTTGAGCTCCTTTTTTCGTAGTAATCGCAATAACTCCATTAGCCGCTTTTGCTCCGTACACAGCAGCAGAACTTGCATCTTTCAAGACATCCAGACTCGCTATATCTTCAGGGGTTATATCAGACAAATTTCCCTCATAAATCACTCCATCCAAGACAATGAGAGGAGAACTACCTGCAGATAAAGTACCTTTACCACGAACAGTCAAGTCTGCATCAGCTTTAGCATCTGTTGCGATACCAATATTCAAACCTGCTGCATTCGAACGTAAAATATCTTGTACATTTCGAGGAGCCTGAGCAGATAATTTCTCAGCTTTTACACTGGATACAGCTCCTGTAAGATCTTTCTTCTTTGCTGTTCCATATCCGACCACCACTACCTCATCTAAAACCTCCGTATCTTCTTTCAGCTTAATGTTGAAACTTGATTTATTCGTAACAATGATTTCTTGTGGAGTATAACCGATATAGCTTACAACCAACGTACTGTTTTCGCTGACTTCCAACGAAAAGTTACCGTCAGCATCCGTTATTGTACCATTAGTCGTCCCCTTCTCAACAATATTGGCCCCGATGATCGGTTCACCACTCATATCGACTATCTTACCAGTGATCGTCTTTTTATCCCGAGCGATCATTTTCGTTTTTGGAACTAATGTGATATAATTATTCTCCAAACAGTATCCGATATCTGCACTTTTAGAAATCTCTTCCAGATAATTGGTTACACTTGCCGACTTGCTTTTAAAAGAAACGATTCGGTTAACATCCACATCCTGATCTCTGAATACCACCAGAAAATCAGTCTGCGCCTCGATTTCTTTTATCAGTTGCCGGATAGACATGCTATTTTGACTGATTCTGATTTCTGCATTTTGTGCTCCGGCATCGGTTGCCATCAACTGGCACATGCAGACAAACAAGAGGAAAAGTGAAATTCTCATAATTCTAAAAAATTCTTTAAGGCAGTTATTATGCACAATAAAAGACTCTAACAAAGTTTTTCTTTTCATATCTTTGTTCAAATGTTTAAGGTGAATACTAAAAATTACGACTTGTGTTTGCTTTAACTCCGGCGGCAGTTGTTGGTAGCTTCTGCCGCTTTTGTTTTTATTCTACTGTTCTTTCATCATAGGCTATAAATTTTAATGTTTGACATGCTATTTTTTTAAGGTCACTGTATTTCGTTCAATATCTTTTTCCACTTTAAATTTCCGTATCTGTTGTAATACACGGAATACATCGTCCAAGCTGTCGCGTTGCCTGAATTTACCGGTATAGGTTTCCTTGAATAAGGAAGTATCTTCTATGATGATCTTCACATCATAATAAAGTTCCATCTTTTTCAATATATCAATCAAAGGCTCATTCTCGAAAGCATAAATACCATCACGCCACAGAAAATGATCCTGCAAGCGGATCTTTTCAACTTTCATTTTGCCATTTGAAACAGTCACCTGTTGGTCCGGCTTTAAAAGGATCCCTTCGCTATCCTTACCCGAAAAAGACACACGGACGGAACCTTCCAATAAGCTGGTCTGCACATATCCGGCTTCCGGATAGCTATATACATTAAACTGAGTGCCTAAGACCTTCATGTTAACATCATGCGTAGAAACAATAAAAGGTTTGGAAGGATCTTTTGCCACTTTAAAAAATGCTTCTCCTTCTACCTCTACTTGTCTTTTTTCTCCTGTAAACCGGGCCGGATAAGTTAATTTCGATTTCGCATTCAACCAAACCTCCGTTCCATCCTGCAACACTAATTGCGCCCGTTGTCCGGCAGGAGTGTACAAGGTGTTCATCACATTTGCCGATAAATCATCAGACAGTTCCGACCGCATAGACCAATAGGTCAAAAGACTTGAAGAAATGATCAAAACTAATACCGCTGCAGCATATCCTATCCTGCGGAACCATTGCTTCCGTACCTTATAACGCTGTTTCTGTAAAATGAACTGATCGAATTTCTGCCTGCCCATTGTCTTGTTTTGCATCTGAAGCCCCAAGTTCAGCAAAGCATATTGATTCTGATATTCGGCAAATTGCCTTTTCAGGTCCTCACTCGCTTCAACATCATGCAACAGGGATAAACGCTCCTCCGGGGAAAGTTCTTCATAAAAGTATTTATATATTCGTTCGTTCATATTTTCCGCTTTTGTCTCTAATAAACGAATCAGGAAGCAAAAACCCCCAAAAGAGTAAATGTGTTTTTTTAATTAGCAAATAAAAATATCAGCAAGGGGAGATAATCTTTTAATTCGACCCGGATCTTCTTATAGGCAATATTCATCTGGTTCTCAACTGTTTTAAGTGAGATATTCAGTTCTTCGGCTATTTCTTTCTGCTTCTTTCCCTCTATTTTACTTTTAATAAATATTTCTCGGCATTTTTCGGGCAATGAATCTATTGCCTCCGTAATAATTCTTTCAATATCTTGTTCCAAAAGCATAGATTGGTCAAACAATTCCAGAGAAGCAAGCTTCACACGCAAAGTTGCCTGATACTCTTCTTGCATCACGCTGACAGCTTCTTGCACAACAACCCGATGGCGCAACAGATCGATGCATTTATTTTTAATCGAAGTAAAAAGGAATGCGACCAGATTGATATTATAAGTAAGTATTTCTTTCTTTTCCCACAGTTCGGTAAACACATCCTGCACAATATTTTCCGCATCTTCCTCAGACAATACATATTCCAAGGCGAAATATTTCATCCGTGAAAAATAGGAAACATATATATCCTCGAAATTATATGGCGATATTTTCTTCTCTACTATCATCTCCTCTTAATTGTTGCAAAGAAAAGCAAAAGATATTACAATGCCGCCCGCAGATCCATGATTTAACATTTTGTTTACGTAGCCGTTTACTGGTAAACAGGTAAGGCGTCAAACTGTTCCTTCAACTCATCCGTCAACACAGCCTTCATTTTCCACTCCTTATCGCCATATACCCCTGCACGAGAATAATCAAAAGGCTTAAAACCTATTTTCTTTGCCACACGGGGATTACTAAACCTGAAATCGAATGCATCGGGATTAACAAATAACGGATCTGCAATTATTGAATGCTTATCTTTCCCTAACTTTTTCCAGTCGGAAAAGCTCAATCCATGAAAATCCGGCTGCGGGGCACGCCGGTCCCAATAGCAGTTCCGGTCGATGACGGTTTGGGCCTTAAGCCATGAGTCACTTCCCTTATCCATGTACAAAAGACCTTTGTCAAAATAAATAATATTGTTGATAAACGAAAAGGATAAATGTTCTTCCGGGCGTGTAAGTTGCATTTGTGAAAGCAGGTTGAATGCAAAAATATTGTTCCGGATCACATTTTCCCTCCCGTAATGTTGATGGAAACCAGCACTCTTACACTTATACACCAAGTTATTCTCCATACAGACCCCATAAGAGCCCTCGTCGGTATATAATCCCCAGCCGCCATAAGTAAACGAATGGATATGATGAATCACGTTATTGCTCACTGTCGTTCCTTCCGAAGCGCCAAGCGTATATACACCTCCCATATCGCTCAACTCTCCCCATCCAAGATGATGAATGCGGTTAAATTCGATTTTATTACGTTTGGACGGACTCGGCGCATAGCCCCATATCCAACCGACGGAAACGCCCGTATATCTGAGATCGGCAATATCATTGTGGGTAACAGTGTTATCGCTTCCATGAAAGATAATCACTCCGACCGCACAGGGGAACACATATCCGCCATGCTGTATGATATTGTTATGCACAGTAATGTGATGGGTTGCAGCAGTCTCCCCCTGCCCTGTCTTTATAAATTCAGGCGAAGAATAATTCCCTATTTTAACACCGCCTCCTCCCAAATCGTACAGGTGGCAATGTTCCACCTTGGAATAGGAACAATGCTTACGGAACCAAATGGCATACTGCCCCGTACGGGCTATATCGCAATTAACAAACTCAATATTATTGGCATAGTCAAGCATAATGGCAGCATCTATACCGGCAGCCGCCTGCATAGGTTCATTTCCTTCCGGCGGCGTACGATAGGCAGTCGCTTCGAAACAGATATTTTCAAATCGGACAGAAGAAACTGCCTTTCCTTCGTCTCCGGTTATAGTTAGAAGTTTATCGGTAACAGGATATACACATTCCGTATCCTCAATCGTTTCGCCCGGTAAAGGGATATAATACAGATACCCGTCGCGTTGCAGAAACCACTCGCCCGGACTGTCCAACGCCTTCCGGTAATTTTCCACGACACAAAGACTTTGACTGTCGATCTTATTATAAACACGCATAGCCTCACCGGTAAAACATATAGTCGAATCAAGGGCATTGATATGTTCAACCCGCTTACGGGTATTGTCCCACTTATGATAAAAAACCATCAGGACATCATTCCATTCACTCTTATCGATATCATTCAGTATTGGCAAATATTCCGCCGGTACTACCATTTTCTGTACGGCAAAAGTAGGGCCTTGTGAACCGGAAGCATCCAGAACCGTTTCCTCTATTCTTTTCACTTTCACAAACTCGCCCTTATTAGGGGTCTGCGCCCGGAAACGTCGCTGGCCATTCACATACAATTGTTCGAAATAGAATCCTAAATCTGCAACCTCAGGAATATAAACACGCCAAAGCCCGGGTGTCACTTCCTCAAAACGATCCGTTTTCTTTCCTCCGCACACAACCGGCCTGTCATTTTCATCGCCGCGAAATATCACCGGTGCCTGCGGTGTTCCGGAATCTTTTCCGGTAAGCATCCATGCGTGAGAAATATAGTAAGTCCCGGATTGTACTTCCACAAAAATCGTATCTGTAATCTGCTTATCAAGACGTAACTCCCTGATTTTGTCCCTGGCGCCTTCAAAAGTGGCCAAAGGTTGATGCAAAGAGCCGGTATTGCCATCATCTCCACGCGGAGAGACATAAATCTTCACACTTGCATCAAGTGTTTGAGAGAGCAGACAGATTGTAAATGCAAAAAAGATAGACTTCATACGATATTGTTTTATGGTTCAGCGACTAAATATACGATTTATATCTTCACTCTCATTCGAGAATATCCAAAAACTTTTAAATAACTCCCCTGCAAGTGATTGACACAATCGGATAAAAAATTACAACAACCCCCTTTTTGCGCACTTTTCTATTTCGTCCGAAATCTTGATCGATTTTGGATTGACTCTTTTCACGGTTTTAGCCATTCACGTTGACAACAGGCGGAACGAGCAGCCGAGGCCATTCCGAAAAGCATGCAATTTGATTGCAGAAAGACTAAAACACCGACAAT
>NZ_QREV01000029.1:0-28480 GCF_003363715.1 Parabacteroides acidifaciens | reverse complement strand
CCGGAGAATCGAATATTTGAAAACAAAACGGACGGCGTTCCAAATATCCCAAGGAAATTCAGGGGCTTTTTTGCCCTTATGACGGTCCTCTTTCCAATTACGACCGTCCAAATCGCCATTGTGACCGTCCTAATCTTCGCGAGGTGCCGAGTGCACTACACATTAGCACGGTCACGGTGGCAAAGAGGACGGTCGTAATGGCTGGAAACGCTCAAAAAAGCAGGAAAAGTCCCTTTTTGACGGCTGAAAAGTGGATTAACATTTGTTCACCCTCGGATGTCTTTTGAACCTAAAAAATGCGTTTTTTACAATAAGGTCCCCCGGGAGAATTGAAAATGGTTACTCAAATAAAACCTTCTTCAACTTCTGGTAAAGGAACGAGAGAAGCAGCAGGATAATGCCCAGGATGATAAAGATGACGATCTTGCCGATAGTCGGTAACAGCCATAAATCGATAATGACAAGTTTGAGAAGGACAAGGCCGAATGTGCCTAAGCTGATCATTCGCAAAGATTTAAGATGCAGGCGCATACCGATTGCCATCTCTACAAAACCGGCAATAATCAGGGAAATGGAGAAACCGGCATTCATCTCGTCAGCGAGTGAAAGCTGACACAACAAGCTGCGGACAGCAAGCACCAATAACGCAGTAGAAAGGATACTGATATAGCCCGTCATCCGGCTGGCCGCCCCGGAACGGTAGTTGAAGACGGCATAATATTCCCTTGCCAGCCAATAGATATGCGCCACGATAATAGCCACAGTCAACCATCCGAGCGTCTCCAAATCCGTCCACATAAGATAACGGTTCAGCAAAACAACCTCCATATACCAGACTACCGAAACGAACAGCGAAAGAGCATACAATCGGTAATAACGCTCCACCAGAAAACGTTTCCGCATAACGATAAGCATGATAAGGAAAGTGGCAGCCGTAAACGACAGCATCAACCCTTGCGACAAATACCAGTCATCCACGTTCCGCGCAAACTCGATCATAAATGCCGTATAAAGAACCGCACAGCCATCCAAAAGGGTGATGGCATTGAACGGCGAATATTTCAGTACGGAAGTCGTGCCAAACAACTCTTTCTCCCTGAACAAAAGCCAGGCAACCAGCAAAAACGCCAAACCCACGAAAACGCCCGTCGCAAACATCCCATTCACAAATAGGGACGGCCTCGAGTCAGTACCCAGTATCGCTTCAATATCCATCCAATAGGAAACGTTCGTCAAAAAGAAAAGTATCGCGACAAAATATTCATATACCGGTATCCTCCATTTGATGAAGAGCCACAGGACAATCACCATCTCCGACGCCCACAGCAAAGTGATAAACGTCCCGTCCAACTGGATCGGAATCGTGATAGAAAGAAAGGTCAGTGCCAATCCGATCAAAACAGAGGGCAACAAACCGTTTTCTGCCTTCCGCCAGTTGAGAACAAAGGCTATCACAGCATTAACAACGGCAATAAACAGCGTAAACATTCCTTTTACAGGCTGTTCGGGACCCATTTCCCGGAGGAACCAAAGACAGAAAAAGAGGAAAAGGAAATTATTCAGGACCACGACAGCCATCAATAGCTGGTTGATCTTACGGCTGTCCGAACGAATCACGGAAACAATCGGCAAGAGGAAAATCAAGTAGAATAGAGTGACGAAGAGCAGCAGGTGCACTAATTGCGTATTGGTGGCAATCTCCAGATCAGCCGCACACGAATAACCAAACAAGATCAGGTAGCTGGCCGCAAAGCATACAAGCGGCAGCTCGCCCCATTTCTTATAGAGGGAAAGCCCGAACATCCCTAAGTTCAATATCGTCAAGTAGCTGAACAGCACCAGGTAACTCCCCATGCCGTTGCTGACCAGGAAAGGAGAAATAAATCCGCCGACAAGGGCGATAACGGCCAGTTCCCTCCGGTTATAAAGGACGGACAGCACCGACATCCCGATCGTCAGCACCACTAATATGATAAAAGCCGCCGCCTGATTGAACAGCCCGTAATAATGGTAAGCCATCGCAACCGTCACATAGAAAATGGCAAAAGCGCCACCTGCCAGTAAGGAACTGAATGCGCGGTATGTCTTTTTCAGTTTCCCCGAAATCAGCAACAAACCACCGCCGACAAGAAATCCCAACACAGTGCGGAACACTTCATTAATCCAATCCTTATCGATTGCATACTTCACGAACAAGCCCACGCCGACAACCAATATCAGGATGCCGATCTTTCCGAACAGATTTTCCCCTATATATTTCTCGTAATTAACGGGCTTGCATTGCCTTTTAGGAGCTTGCGGCTTCGGCGTTTCTAACGTTACCGGTGTTTCATGAGGAAGAACGTCATCCGGCTTTACCTCTACGGACAATATCGGTATGTGATATTCTTCTTCAACCGGTTTAACCGAAACTGCATCCTCCTTCTTCTCTTTCTCTGCCACCGGATGTCCTTCCAACTGCTTCCGCAGACTGTCGATCTCTTTTTTGAGAGATTCGATATTAGTGGAAACTTTACCTATATGATTATACAGGCTGATCCATACGACAAGAATGAGTAAGACGAAAAATGCAGCTTCCATAATGTCACTGTTTAATTAACAGCGACTAATATACGGATTTTATCTTGAATCTGATTACCGTAAACGAATATGCCGGCAATTCGCAGGTAAATTCCTGTCCAACTTCGCAATCAGAGCTTTGAGGTTCGAGGTTCTTATCTTCCAATGCTCCGGACAGAACAGTCTTGACGGCGCGTGAACCGGCAGCCGTAACACCCTCCAGATAAATCCGTGCCCGGGTTGCAGACGGCAGGATATTCACCATTTTCAGGATCAGGTCGCCTGTCTTGCTGTCCTTTACAACTGATACGGGAAAACGTTTGGCAATGTTTTCCGACGAATCGGACAGCTTCACCGTACTCGGCAGATATTCGTCACCTGCATTCTGCCCGTATAGCTGCTGGACGTAATAGTTCACCGTCGGTTTCACAGTCTGATTATCGAAATAGATCAAATCCGGATTCCATTGCGTATGCCCCTCTTTCGCCAATAGCGGAGCATAGGAAGCCATGCTGACAACATCGCCGTTGCGCTCCAGGGAAGTCATATAAGCCGCTTCAGCCAACGAGACTTCCAGGTTGTTCGGACGCCCGGGAAGATGGGCGGCATATTCGCCCAAATAAACCTTCGCTCCCTTCCGGTCGTAGGAATCGTAGAAATGCTGGTTATTCAAGAACCAACCGGGTGTCTGGTAGTAATGTTCATCCACCATCGGCACACCTAACTGATTGACAATGGCCCAACCTTCTTCATAATCGGTCCCTTCATTGAAAGGTCCGGCCGTACCGATCACGGTAATCTCGGGATGTTTCGTTTTCAATGCCTGGTAGATCATGGTGAAACGTTCCTCAAAGGCATCCGTTATCTGGTCTTCGTTGCCGATACCGATATATTTCAGGCGGAAAGGTTCGGGATGGCCGGCTTCGGCACGCTTCCGTCCCCATTCTGTAGAGGCATCTCCGTTTGCATATTCCACCAGGTCCAGGATATCCTGTATAAAGGCATCCATGTCGCACATCGGGATTCCCTGTTGTCCGCCACCTTGCGAGTTCTGGCAACACACACCGGCAGCAATCACCGGGACAGGTTCCGCATGGATATCTTCGCAGTATTGGAAGAACTCGAAATAGCCCAATCCTTTTGTCTGGTGATAGCCCCACAGGTTCCGCTGCGGCTTACGGCTTTCCAGCGGGCCGATCGTTTCTTTCCAGTTATATATATTATGCACACCGTCGCCATGCGCCAAGCAGCCGCCGGGGAAACGCATGAAGCGCGGATGCAAGTCGGCTATGGTCTGCGCCAGATCGGCACGCAGGCCGTTCGGACGGTTCTTAAACGTATTCTGCGGGAAAAGGGATACCATATCCAAATGCACTGCACCCGTCAGTTTCGGTTCAAGTGACAACACTCCTGCGCGTACATCCGCATTGGCGACCAATACCGTATGCTGCCGCTTCCATTCCTTGGTAGAGACATTCACTGCCGACTGTGCCACTTCCCTGCCGTCTTGATCCAACAAACGGACAATCACCTTGCCCCCCTTGCTACCTTCCGGAAGACGCGCAAAAAGCGAGAAATCATATTTGTCCCCTTTTTTCAAAGAAATCCCGTCAAAACCGTCGTTCTGCAAAGCAACTCCCGGATTTGCCTGAAGCACTGCATAATGCGGGTTATTTTCGTGTAAAGGATTCTCAACGGCTATCGTAACAGGTGAAGAATGCCCTCCTTCCCTGACACTCCATGCATAACCGCTATCCCAGCCTTGACGCGCACCATCCTCGGAGGAGTATTCAAAGTCGCGGTTCTGGATCAGTTCGGCATACAGACCGCCATCGGCCGCATAGTTCAGGTCTTCAAAGAAGATACCGAACAGGTTATCACTGATCTTCTTTGCCCGGTTGCCATGAACGGTGATTTCCGCCTCTACAGGGATAGCCCCTTTCAGGGAATCCGGCAGGGCAAGGCGCTCGTTGCGCAACTTTTCGCGGTGCTGGAAGGCGGAGACTTCCGACAATAGATTATCGACAAATTCCTCCGAAACAGTGATGATAGAGCCATGTTTGGCATCTTTCGGAATCGAAATACGGTCGGTCACATCCTCCCAGGTATGGAAATCGCGTGTCCGTTTCGCTTCATAGCGGTGACGGGTATAGGCATCCATGTAAACCACATAGCTGCCGTCGGACAGCGGACAGACAGCCGGGCCTTCCACCCAGTCGGTCGCGAAAGGCTTATCTCCGGTCGGGATGTACGGACCTGCCGCATGGTCGCTCACGGCAACCGACAGTTCTTTCTTCGCCTTCGGCCAGATTCGTTCGTCTTTATAGAGCATATAATATTTCCCGTCTTTCTTCTGAATGGTCACGTCGATCACATTATGTCCCGGATCGAAAAATATCTTTGCCGGAGAAAATGTCTTGAAATCCTTTGTCGTGGTATAATACATCCGGTGGTCGTATTTCTCTCCCGGCTCGGTTTTCCATTCGCCGTTTTCCTTGATCGTACTGGCCCAATAGATCACATATTGCCCGTTTTCCTCATCATAGATCATTTCGGGAGCCCAACAGTTTCTCACTTCATAGCCCTCCATTACCTTCGGATAGGACTGGCGCGACCAGTGCACAAGGTCTTTGGAGCAGGCATACCCGATGGCGTTGCCGTCCCAGTTGAGTGTCCAGATGCAATGCCAAAGCCCGTCCGGCCCTTGCATGACAAAAGGGTCGCGCATGCGTTTGTCGGCATGCCAGGTCCCGTAATCGGATTTCAGGAAACTATGTTCCGGTCCTATAGGGTTCCAGGTATATCCGTCCTCACTCCAGGCCAGATGCATCCCGTTACGGTTTTCATTCTTATCTGTAAAATAGGCAAACAGATAGCGTTGTCCGGATGAAGCCGAAGCGGCCGCCACCGGAAACAGGCCCGACAGCAAGAATAATAAGATTAAATAGGAAAGATGCTTTCTCATAAAAATGACTGTTTTTCCAGGTATTACTTAAACGAATAACTTATCACAGCGGCAAATATAAGGAAAAAGTGTAAGTTCACACACTAATTATAATCCAATTAGGTGTACAAACAGCTAAAAATAACCGTAACAGCAATTTATTCCTTGTTTTTATATACTTTTGCAGCCTGATTAAATAAGTAATATGAACATACATGATCTTTGTTGCATCGGGCACATCACTTTGGATAAGATTGTAACCCCGAAACGCACCATACATATGCCGGGAGGAACTTCTTTTTATTTCGCACATGCAATCAGCCACTTAGACGCCTCCAACTTTCAACTGGTGACAGCCCTTGCCGAAAGCGAGATGGCTGCCGTCGAAGATATCCGCAGTAAAGGTATCGAGGTGAAAGTATTGCCAAGCGCCCATTCCGTTTATTTCGAAAACACATATGGCGAAAACCAGGACAACCGGACACAGCGGGTATTGGCGAAAGCCGATCCGTTTACGGTGGAAGGGCTGCAGGACGTAAACGCCCGTATCTACCATTTAGGCAGCCTCCTGGCTGACGACTTCTCGCTCGATGTGGTAAAATACCTGTCGACCAAAGGCATCTTGTCGGTCGACGCCCAGGGGTATCTGCGTGAGGTTCGCGGTGAAAAGGTTTTCGCTGTCGACTGGCCTGAAAAGCAGGAAGCCCTGAAGTATATCCATATCCTGAAAGCCAACGAACACGAGACGGAAGTCCTTACCGGATGCAAAGACCCGCGGAAGGCGGCCCTGATGCTTGCCGACTGGGGTGTAAAAGAAGTGCTGCTGACATTAGGAAGCATGGGTTCTGTCATCTATGCCGACGGCGAGTTTCATGAGATTCCCGCCTACCCGCCTACGGAAGTAGTAGACGCCACCGGATGCGGCGACACCTACATGGTCGGCTACCTCTATATGCGGGGCAAAGGCGCCTCCTACAAAGAAGCCGGTTGCTTCGCCGCCGCCATGTGCACAATCAAACTGGAAGCCTCCGGTCCTTTCGACGGGACGGAAGAGGAGGTTTGGGAGATTGTGAGGAAAGGATAATAAATTACCGTTTCTATCCGGCAATTCAGCAGAAAGGGGAGAACCTCACGGTTCCCCCCCTTTCTTATTAATCAAACGGTTTCCTCATTCAGAGGAGCGCATAGTTTGATATAGGGATCTTTACTACCTCACAATAACTTTTGTTGTTGTTGCTTTACCGGCAGCAGCCATACGAACAATGTAAACGCCATTGTTGGCAGGTACCTGTACTGTGCTGCTGATGGAGTTGTTATAGATAACTTGTCCACCGAGGTTGATGATCGATATTTCTACCGGAGCGGCCGGTTCGATAATGATCTGTCCATTGCGGCTGTAAACCAGACTTTCGGAAAGGATCTTTTCGATAGCTGTAGCAAAGTCCACATTCACCTGGCACATGGCAGTGAAACCACCGTCCACAGTTGTTGCGATGATCGTAGCCTGTCCGTATTTCACTGCTTTCACAGTTCCGTCGGCATCCACCGTAGCAACCTCAGGATTCGTACTGGTCCACTTCACATCCTTCTTGGTTGCACCAGTCGGAGCAACAGTAGCCACTAACTTCTCTGATTTCAAGCGCGGCAACGTAAGCGTTGTCTTGTTAAGGGAGATACCGGTAACGGCTACGCCTTCTTCACCTGGAGTATTGCCACCTTCGCCTTCGCTACCGGATTTGAAAGCTACGGTTACGGTGAATGCTTCACTACCGGCAATACAATACCATTTTGTAGATTCACCACTAATAGTTTCACTACCGGAAGAAGCATTTGCTCCAACAACAGATACACCGCCAATCGTACCACTGGTAGTCGTAATAAACAGCTTCATACCAGCAGGCACTCTATCGGTAGCCGGATTTATCACTTTACCTGTAGCATCTGTGAATACCAGATTACTTGCATTTCCATTCTCTGCCTTGACAGTCATCACATAGGTTGCCACACCTTTCAATGAGACATAAGAGCTGAGTTGAAGACCATCTACTGAATAGTTATTTGCATCACTTGGTGTAAATATAACAACTTGGTCACCGGCAGATGTTACCTTTACATCAGACTCCCAAGTAAACTGTCCCGGGACAGGATTCCCCTGCGCATCGATAACCTTTCCATTCGTATCCAGAATAGAGGTAGACAACATGGCATTCTTGGCTACAGGTGAAGCATTCGGCACTTGAATATTACTTGCCGTCAATTTCTGCGGATTGATAGTAATCGTACCGATCGCTGTTTCTGCAAGTGCGCTATAATCAGCGCCATTGTCACAACTTACTTTAATCTTATAAGTTCCGGCATCGATAGGATCTGCAGTCGTATAGGCTTCGTCTTCACCATTCATTTTGGCATACTGGATTTTCCAGGCAACACCAGACTTCAGACCAAAATCAGAAGGGCTGCAAGCCAAGGAGCTGCCGGTATAGTAAAGATCCTTTTTGTCAATTGAAGTAGAAGTAGGCGTAGGAGCAGACATTTTTGTGAAAGCACCGTCAGCGACACTAACCGTCACATTACCGGTTACCGTAAACTGCTTACCATTTATCGTACCGCCTGTTACTGCAATCTTATCCCAATTGGTCTTATAACCCGCTTCAGCCTTTGCATTAAGCGTTAATATCAACCCCTCATAGGTCTTCGCTACCGAGATGAAATCATTCTCGACGGAAACAGTACCATGATCACCGGCATTGCTTGCATAGGTGATCGTAACTGTTTTTGCATTATCGGCATCCGCAGAACTTACAGAAGTAGTCTTTACGTATCCCAGGTTATCATCCGACGGGACAAAATAGATAACAGAAGAGCTGACCGCTTTTGTTGCCTGCTCACGATTCGGATATTTCTGCCGGAAAGTAGGCTGATCCATCCATTCGCCTGCAACAGTTGTCGTAGCAGCTGTTTCTGCAACACTCAATTTATCCGTAAACGGGATATCCAACACGCCCGGCATACCCGGCTTGATCTCCAGCGTATAATCCGTTTCATTCTTATAAGCGGCATACAAGTCGTCGGCTTCACGCGCAATGATCACCTTATAAGTTCCGACAGTCGAAGGAGCAACCACTTCGTTACCGTCCTTATCCTTAAACGTCACCTTGAAATCACTTAAGTTGGCAGCCGTTTTAACAGTGTACACATAGGCATTGCCATTATAGACAACCTCGGTCTTCTGTTCATTCTGGATGCTGACCGGTTCAAGCTTCTTTACCAAAGCCGAGAAGTTCATATTGCCTTCCACCAGCAAGTCGTTATTGCCATTGGCAATCGCCTGGTTGTTCAACAGAAGGGATACCAGTTTGTGAGTACCCTTATATTCCTCTTTGATAGAAGCTGTCACATTCTTGATCTGAGTATTAAACTCAAGTTCACTAAACGTAACATGACTAAACTCTACCTGTGCAGGAGCTTGGTTCGTCACCTCATATTTCTCTTTTATGAAGCTTGCTGCAATATTCATTGCCGCATTAACCGTAATAAAGTCACCTGCCACATCTTCGCCACCAGCTTGCAGCCATTCCAACTTGTACCCCCTGTTCGGGACTGCGACAATTGTCAGGGCAGAGCCCGCCGTTACAGAAGAGTTCGGATTCACAGCTTGATTGTCTTTATCCAACAGTGTGATAGAACCGTTAACCGGCGCTGTAACGGTTACCATCACTTTCGATATCGGTATATCTTCAAATTCTACACTTACCGTATAAGAACCGCCTTCGTCTCCACCAACTACAAAATTGTTGGCTGTGGTTGTCGTACCTGTAGCGCTATCTGTTGCTTTATAGGTATAGGAAACAGATTTTACTTGCTTACCGGAAGCCGGCGTGGCAACGATCGTCAGGTTTGTACCATACGGAATGTCTGTTTCTGATGTAATAGCTGTCCCGCCATTTAAAACCTGGACTGTTCCTGTTCCGTCAGATACAGAAGCAATCGTCACCTTACGGGTCGCTTTTGCGAAAGTCGCCTTGAAAACAGTCCCGTCAGCAGCGGCAGAAACTGTTTTTTCTTTAGCTTCTTCGTATTTATCTACATTAGTAGTAGAGGTAGCATCAGCAGGCGAAGCCCATGAAACGAACTTATATCCCTTTGCAGGTGTGGCAGTCGCCGTTATATCCGCGTATGCACTTGTCGTTCCTACATACTTATTATCAGGAGTCGCGTCTTTGATCGCGACTGTACCGCCGGCAGATTGTTCTACGGTGACGGTGGCGACATATAAAGCAGAGACTGTTATGCTTTCTGTTTTTGTATTATAGATAGCAGAAGAGTCCGGGGTAAAAATGGCAGTATAGCTTGTAGTTGTCCCCTTAACAAGCTTCTGGTTCGGATTTTCCCATGCCCATGTACCTTTGATCTCACGGTCGCCATATTTACAGATACCGCCTGTGATTGTGGCAACAGAAAGGGGTTGGCCTTCCTGCAAAGCATCATCCGTGCATTTTGGTTTGTCGGCATCAGCTATAGACAGTGCCAACTTTTTGTTGACTTGATAAGGCACTACTACATCAAGAGCTTTTTTCTCGGCTGTTTCATCAGCTTTGAGCCAGACATAATAGGTTCCGGCAGCCATATCAGCGCTCTGAGTGACTTTATCTCCTGTATGGTCAGCCGTTTTGTAATAACCTTGGACAAGAGATGTTGTTTTATCATCAGTACCATCCATTACTTTCAATGCAACAGCAGATCCTACAGTTGCACTTGTATTTTCATACTTAAGATCCCAACTTGCTTTTTCTTCCCAAGTAATCGCAATATCCGTCTTCCCCTTCAAAGAAGTACTTGTCGGAGCGTATTTATACCCATTGACACCAGCATAGCGGGCACCCGCTCCAAACGAAGCTTCCAATGTTTGAGCCGTACCGTTTACCTTGAACTCTTTCAACTTATACTGGCTGTTGGCTTTCAAATACATCTCGATATTCGAGTTATACAACACCGAGGTGCTGTTTGTCCCGTTCAAGATTAAGCTATCCTTACCATTAGAACCCTTTACAAAGACGGAGTCCAGGCCTCCCCCATTGTTCGTTACATTCAGCGTCACCATGAAGCCAGGCTCAGCGGGCGCTTTTGTATCTGTATTTTGTGCGTATATCGTCGGGGCCACTGCGAGGAGGGCGAGGGATAACGCGGTCTTTATATTTTTCATATTCATGTCGATTTTAATTGTTACTTAACGATTACCTTCTGTTTGTTTACAACATAGATGCCGGCCGGGAGATTGATCTGATAGCCGTCGGATGTTACGCGGGCATTGTAATGAATACGACCCAACATATCAGCCACAACCACCTGTACAGGTTCAGCCGTACGGATCGTGATCATGCCATGACCAGACTCAACATAGTATCCTTCCACCGGAGCGATCACCTCATTGCCTGTCGGCATATCGCCAACGCGCAAAGAACGCAGTGTGTTAGCCGTTGCCTCATCTGCCAGGATATAACTCTGGAACGGAGCGATTGTCGGGTTGAACTGTTGTGTGAACACATTTTTACCCTCATCGAATATGTAGGCATAGCCCTGAAGCTGCATATCGTAGAGGTTCGGGTTTGAATGCATAGCAAGAGCGATTCCACTTGTAGCTGTCGGAACTACCGGAGCGACTTTCGTACCTAAAGAGACAACCACATCCTTCGGGCTTGTTACATAGATCAGACTGTCTTTCTTATCTGCTCTTGAAGCTGCGATAAGACAAGCCGAATCAGGAGTAGCAGCAGTGGATGTAAGATCGAATCCAACTTCCGAAGCCTTTACTTTTGCTGTCCAAAAACCAACTTCTTCCTTTCCAAATGTTCCGCCAGTCGTAGTTTGAACATCCGTACCGGCAGCATCCTTAACTGTCATAGTCTTACTGTTACCCATCTTATTGAACGGGAATCCGAACGCTTTCCACTGATCCGTTACATTATAGGCCAACTGGACAGCTTTAGCTGTTACGGCAGTATTCGGAAGCACCTTCAACTGTGCACCTTCTTCCATAAAGACAGTATCGAGGGCCATTGCTGTATTGATGTTCAGGATACCGGTCGAAGTGATCTTCACATTTCCTCCTGCATACTTGGCATCGTTCCAAGATTCTGTACCACCAATAACCGGAGTAGAGATAGCAGAGATGACAGCCAACTTGTTGTTCGCAAGAGTCAACTGCTTTACAGCTTTGTTCTTAGCTTTATCGGCAAAAGCAGCAGCTTCATCCTTACCTGTTACCAGATAAGCATCTTTACAGTTAATAATCAAACCTTCCTTCAAAGCAGAAGCAGTAAATTCTTTATTGAATGTCGCACATTCCACATCTGTGTTTATCACACCCTTTACATTTGCAAAATCAGTATCGATCAGCAATGAATCCAGACCGGTAGAGATGCTGTCTAATTGGATAAAGTTAGAGTTGTCGTAGTATGCAGTTGCAAAACGGCTATTAGCCCAAACACGAACGACAGCTTCTTTACCCGCCTTCAGTTCTGCTTTTCTCCAAGTCTTGAAATACTTGTCTGCAGCAGGAAGTTTTACTAAGGCGTCATAATCAGTAATAGCGACACCTTTTTCACCTGTAGTAACAGTTCTGTTATGGAAAGCAATCTGGACAGAGTCTTTCAGTGTGCCGCTTACTAATTCGAAATGAGGCGATGTTACTGCACTATTCTCATTCTGGATACGGACACCAACGCGGTTACCTTCTGTTTTCAAATTTGTTGCTTTAACCACTGCAGAGTTGATATTCAGACCACCTTCGCTATTCTTATTCAATGTAACGTTATTTAGGATAACATTCTTCGGCCATGTGATATTCAATGCAGTAGCATTCGTTTCCTTAATCGTCAGATCGTTAATCGTGATCGCTCCTTCTCCGGAATAATCGGCAGTAATGACATATTTCTTCTCTGCACCAGTAGGGAATGTTCCCGAAATGGATTTACCATTACCATTGATCGTAGCTGGCTTTTGTATATTGAAATAGTATTTAAGACCTGGATTAGAACCAAATTCTTTCATCCAATCAGCATCACTACTTGGAACAACCAAATCAGCCTCTAAGTTGATTGTATTGACATTTGTTTCAGCACCTGCATTTACCAGTTCCAAAGCATTCTTCATTTCAGCCAAGGTTGCGACGTTGGCTTCAAAAGACTTATCATACTTCAAAGTACCGTTCTTTGTCAGCGTCACGCCACTTTCCATTGAAAGGCCATCATTGAAAGTCCAGGTTTTGCCGACAGGAATCGTAAAGTCACTAACCATTGTTTTAGAACTTAATTGTCTAAGGAATGGAGCCACATTAACCTTTGCACCTGTCACTGTAACATCCTGCATATCTTCGCTCACTTTGACAATCGGAGCATCCCCTTTAAAAGTAAAAATAGCATTTGCTGTCTGAGGAGCAGGATTATACTCATTATCACGGTCTGCACCCAGATAACATTCATATTTAGAATCAAATTTACAATTCTCATCAAATGTCATTGATACCTTACCTGCTTTTCCGCGAACCATTGCAGCAATCGTATTATAGTCCGGATTTACCTTATTGAAGGTACAACCTTTCACTTCTGCTGTAACATCATCCGAGAAACCATTAAATCCAATTCCATATAAACCACCGTTAAAAGTAACGCCTTCCAACGTTGCAGTAACAGTCTTTGCATAAGAGAAACTAAAACCACCACCTAACATGATTTCAGATGTAACTTTACCACCCGTCATTTCTAAATTGGAAGAGCCAACACTATTCAACGAAGCATCAAAAGTCTGAGTCAAAGACTGACCTAAAGCATTTCCTACAGGAGCGAATCCACCTCCCAAAGCATTGCTAACAGTTGCATTATTCAATACAACATGCGTTGACGTTACTTTAGAGAACTCCATACCTCCGGAAATCAAATAACCGATAGCCGCATTTTCAACGTTGATAAGTACAGTTTCTACATTAGCAGACTTCGCATTGTCTAAAGCATTATTCGGTCCAAATCCACCACCAACTAAATACTGTCTGATGGTTCCGCCATTCACTGTCAAAGAAACATCCTTCACATTAGCATTATATCCACCACCGATCAACGCATAAACCCTACCACTATTCATCGTGATATTTGTGTTTCCATCTAATGCCTCTTTAGAACCACCGAAGATAACAGGATTACACTTTTCAGGTAATTCCAGCAGTGATTTACCATCTTTATCATTAATGGATACAAATCCCTCATTGGCACTTTGTTGGATAATAATAGGAGCTCCCTTTGCATAAACGAATGTATAACCTGCTGTTAATTTAGCGTTACGAGGAAATTGTGCAACGTATTCCATATCCAGACCCGACTGTACCCAGTACTTCTTAGCCTTCTCTTTTTCAACGCCATCGACAACAGTTGCATTTATTGTGTAGGTCTTCCAATTACTATTTCCCGGTACCGTAACAACATTTTCCGTTGTTGTCAACTCTGTCCAAATCTTGTACGGCTCATAAGCCATGAAATTACTATCAAAGAATTTGAAATTGGGAGAATAGTCAGTCGAACCTTGATCGACATTGACACTACCCCAGCCATTATCACGAGTCAATAAGGCCTCAGCTTCAACCGCAGAATGAACAAGTAAAGCAGCATTCTTACTTCTTTCGACCGTAACAACTTTCAAAACAGTTTTCATTGTAGACTGGGCGTTAATTCCTGATGCCATAGAACCATACACCACCAGATTTTCCAGTTTCACCGTCTGTCCAGATGTACCACCTACTATGGAAATAAGATTAGCTTTACTATTATCAATTTCTCCATTCTCTTTTTTAGTCCATTCTGCATTAGGATTGGCACTAATCATTGAATAATTAGGGCCGTCATTAGTCCCATACAATACAATTCCTTTGTTAATTACCAATTGTTGGTCCAATTCATAATGTTGCACCTTCAATTTGATTGTGTCACCGTCATTGGCGGCAGCGACCTTTGTTAACAAATCTGCGGCGTCTTCTGCAGTTACGACATTTGCCGCATGCAGCCAACCTACGCTCGTCGTCAGCCCTATACCGACGGCAAGCAAAAAGTGTAATTTTCGCTTCATAAGCTCTTGATTTTAAAAGTGAGTTATTAATATTGAAAAAGTTCTTGATATTGATTCGCCGGATAGGTCCTCAGCTGGCTGGGGGCCGTATGCTACATAATTGAGGGAACCATACCCCAAAGATCAGATTACTCCGGGGCATCTACTGTCGAAAACGCTTTTGCAATTGAGGACTGCATCAACTGCCGTTAATACGCTGTCGCATAAATCCACAGATAAGATAGTTTTGTCAGTAGCCATAATATTCAAAATTTAAGTTGCCCGTTGGTGAGACGGAAATTACCAAAATGCGTTCTTTTACCCTTAATTCTGATTTAAGGTTCGGATTATTACTTTTGGCTTGACTCAAAAGTAACCAAAAGGTCAAGGCTTCACCCGCCTCGCGACTCCGTTTCCTTCGTTCGCTGTCGCATCTGAAACTCGCTTCGCTCAAACAGCAGATGCTCCGGGCACTCACTGCGGTCACTCCGCTCAACGCTCACCGGCTAAGGCCGGATATAAAAAGCAAATGCTTTTTTAGGATGACCGATACCGGTTGTTCTGGCTTTTTACGCTCTTACTTGTGTTGAAAAACATCGAATAGCTTAAATTATTACATAAAATCCCCCACCCACTTAAATTTAAGCGGATAAATGTTTTTATTATAAAAAAGATTCATATCTTTGCCCCAACAAGATTGAAGATAACCCTTGTTTATCAAATTATCTCTAATCCTAACACCTTACCTTAAATCAGAATTAAGGTCACGCCCGTAACCTCACAAGATTGTCCACCGTTCCTATTACCAAGAGATTTGCTTTACTCAATTCCGACTGGTCCAGTTGGGCGAGATAATGCCGTGTTGTCCGCTCCGACGTGTGCCCTAAGGCTTGACTGATCAGGGCTATCGGCGTATATTTCCGATAAGCGATGGTTGCCCATGAGTGCCTGACGACATACGAGGTGAAAAGAGCCGGTAGTCGCAGGCGGGCACCGAGCTTCTTCAACGCTACATTATATTTATGTAGGAGCTTCTTATAGTGTTCATAAGAGACAGGACCTTCCGGTGGGAAAACAGGGAAAAGGTACGGACTCGACGGGGATGCATACTTATCCAGCAAACAACGCATTCCCTGGGTTATACCGATCCGGATAGGCGAACCGGTCTTCGTCCGGTTATAGACAAGCGTGTTTCCCTCGATATTGGCATGTGTGAGATGCGCCAGGTCGACAAACGGCATCCCGCAAGCTAAAAACGAGAAGGTGCACAGATCGGCGGCAAACTGCAAGCTGGGTTCTTCCTTCAAGTCCAGGGCAGAAATCTGTTCAAATACTTTCAGGTCGACGGCACGTTTAGCGGACCTCTCCGGATGGATCGTGACATGCGCGAAAGGATGGACACGGGGGATGTATCCCAATTCTCGAATGATGATGTTGTACATCGCCCGGAGTGCGCAAAGATAGCTGTTCACGGAGTTTACCTTCAGCTTTTTCCCGGTCTGCAGGAAAGCGATAAAGCCATCCACAAGGGAAGGAGTCATTCCTAACAGGCAGAGATCGCGGCCATTTCTGAATTTTCTAAACCAGTTACCGGCAGCCCGGTACAGATCGGCGGTAGCATCCCTCCCCGCACTTCGCCGGCGGAAGATCAGGGTATCGATCGTACGGAACAGATATACTTCCGAAGGGCGCCTTTTTGTTCTGTTTGTTGTCATAGTCTTTTTATTTATATAAAACGAATATACAACAAACAAAGGAATAGGATTATTTGTCAGTTGTAAGAATATTTGCCGCAGGCTTATTGTATAAAACGTGTTTTTCAAATCCCCAAAGAGGCCCTAATTCAAACAAATGTTAATCTACTTTTCAGCTGTCAAAAAGGGGCTTTTCCCTATGATCCGGGACCTCACTTCCGCGAAGAGGGACTTTATCGCTCTGATCCGGAACTTTGTTGCCCTGAAGTCGGACTTCATATAGCACGAAGTCAACCTTCAGAGCGATGAAGCGTTACTTCAAGGCAATTTTCTGCGCACCTCACGGCAACAAGCTCTCATAAATTCCTTGGGATATTTGGAACGCCGTCCGTCTTCGTTCGCAAATATTCGATTCTCCGGGAGTTAAGCTTTATCACTTTGACGGTGTTTCCGGTTTTCGATAATCAAATTGCACGCTTTTTGGAATAAGCTCGGCACCTCATTTTCTCTGTTGTCATCCGAGCCGGTTAAAACCATGAAAAGAGTCAATCCAAAATCGATCAAGATTTCAGACGAAATAGAAAAACAGCCGAAACAGGGGGTTATTGTATTATAATCCAACAACCTTCCATTCCCCGACGTTCCGTTCGCCGGCATCAAAAGATACACCAACTTTGACCAGTTGCCGTTCGTCGGCGGTATAGGGGATGAGGTAGCCTTTGCTGTATTCATAAGGCTGTTGCCCGTCCGTTAGTGAACTCACCGTATCTTCTTCGCCATCACCATATAAGAATAGATCAACACGACCGCATATCCGAACAACGGGACAATAAAGGAAAGAGCCATTGTCGAGACATCCGCCACATAGCCCATCAGCAGGGGACCGACTGCCCCTCCTATCGGTGACATCATCAGGAAGGAAGAGGCCCGTTTCGTGTAATCGCCCAAGCCTTTCAGCGAGATGGCAAAGATGGTGGGGAACATGATGGCTTCGAATACATAGCAGGCAAACAAAGCTCCTTTCGAAAGGACACCTAAGTCCAGCGTAATCAACAGAGCACCCAAGACGGTAAAGATGGCACAAACGAACAACACTTTCTCCGCCCGGATATAACTCATAATCCAGCTACCGATGACACGTCCGACCATAAACAGTCCCAATCCGCCGAAAGAGAGGACGATCGCGGCATCGTGTGCATCCATCCAGCCATCATCCGTCACATAATTAATAAAGAAGCTATTAATGGATATCTCCGCAATTTCGTAGCAGAACAAAGCCATGACTCCCCACGTAAAACAACGGTGCTTCCATAATCCGCCTAACCCGGCTTTCGCTTCGACTGCCGTTTCTTCGCAATCGTCATGACTGATCTCCGGCAAGCGGATACGGAAAAAGACAAGAGCCACAGTCAACACGACAACACCCATCACGGTATAGGGCAACGCGATATTAGCCTCCCCATTGCCGGAGAACAGCAACATACCGCCGATCACCGGAGCACAGATACACCCCAGGCCGTTAAAAGACTGTGCCAGATTCAAACGACTGGCAGCCGTCTCACGGTCGCCCAATTCCGTCACGTAGGGATTGGCTGCCGTCTCGAGGAAAGTCAATCCGCAACCGATCACAAAGAGGGAAAAGAGGAAGAAGTTGAACGACATCAACTGCTCGCTCGGGATAAAGAGCAGCGAACCGATGCCGTAAAGGATCAGTCCGAACACGACTCCCTGGCGGTATCCGTATTTATTGATAAAAAGTCCGGCAGGGATCGCCATCGTAAAATAGCCGGTGTACATCGTTGCCTGGATCAAGGCGGAGTGGGCTTTTGTCATGACAAGCGCTTCCTGGAAATGTTTGTTCAATACATCCAATATAGCGTGTGCGAAACCCCATAAGAAAAACAGTGAAGTGACTAATATAAAAGGGATAAGATACTCTTTCTTTACCAGTGATTTCTTTACTTTTTCCATTCTATTGTTATTTGTTTTTATACTTATTTATTTGCTTGCCGGTTCATACGGGATCGTAAACCAGAAAGTAGATCCCCGGCCCAATTCCGATTCAGCACCGATTTCGCCGCCCAGAGATTGAACAATCGACTCGCAAATGGAAAGCCCCAGTCCCGTTCCCTGTACAAAGCTGTCAAATTTAGCAAATCGTTCAAACACATGTGGCATATTTTCCCCGGAAATTCCTTTTCCCGTATCCGTCACATAAAAACGGAGCCTGTCGCCCTGCAGCTCATATCCCATGATAATAGAGCCTTTAGAGGTATATTTGCAGGCATTGCTCAAGAAATTGGACACGACCTGTGTCAAACGGTTCTTTTCCGAATGAATCACATAACCCGGGGAAGGTTGCCGGCAAAGTAGTTCGACATTGTCTTTTACCCGGCATTTATAGACTTGATACAGATTATTGAAAACGTCCGACAGATCGACATCCGTATAATTGAAATCCAATTGCCCGGCTTCGATCTTCGAAAGGTCGAGAATATCGCTGATTAATTGGAGCAGGAGTTCGTTGTTTGTCTCCACGATCTTGACGTACTCGCCTATCTCCTCCTTATCATCAGTCGTCGCTATCAGGTTGGAAAACCCGACAATTGCGTTGAGCGGTGTCCGTATCTCATGGCTCATATTGGCCAGGAACGCACTCTTCAGGCGATTAGCCTCCTCGGCCTTATCACGCAGGCGGATCAGTTCGTTCGTCATTTTCTGGTCTGTAATATCCGTACGCAGACCGATCAGTTTACTGATCCTTCCATCTTCCTCCTGTCCGTACGGTACGGCATGCATTTCAAACCAACGTTCTCCCAAAGCCGGCGTAATAAGGCGGATCTGGATATCCATCACTTGTGTTTTCCCACTGGCCAGGTCTTCCAGTCCTGCACTCAACAGGGTGGTATCTTCCGGAAAGACAAAAGAGAGGTAATCGTCCAACGGGATGATCGTTTCTTCAAAAACAGTAGAATTCGGGGAATAGAAAGTCCGGGCATCTACGTTATATTCCCACGATATGATCTGTGCCGCCTCCAGTGTAAACTCAAGTTTCAACTTGCTTTCATTCAGTTCCTGTTCGTTCTTACGGATTTCCGTCGTATCGACTGTCGTTGCGACAATATACAACTTGCCCTCTTGGTCTTCGAGCCGCGTCTTTGTGGTAACTCCCCAACGTTTAGGAGCTCCGGTTTCAGGATCATAGAATATCCGGTCAAACGTGATCGGTTCAGCACTTTCCAGCACCTTCAGGTCTTCCTCCCTGAACCGTTCCGCTTCCGGATCATTTACCTCAAAATCGTTCTTACCTAACATGACACCGAAGTTTTCCTCATAAAATTCGGAGACTTTGTTATTGTAAAACAGATAGCGGAACTGGTCATCGACATCCTTAATGAACAGGCCGACAGGCAGGTTATCCATAATCGATTGCAGGAACGTCTTCAACTGTAATATTTCCTTTTCAGCAACGACATAAGGGGTTACATCATGCGAAAAGCAAATGATGGAATCTTTTCCGAAAGGAACGACACGCGCTTTGGTGTAATAGATTACATCTCCCTTTGCATATTTATAATTAAAGACCCTCACCTCGCCGGTCTTTATCGTAGCCCTCAGATTACTGATAAGGCAATCCATCATATCATCGAACGCCTTATACTCTTCGCCTACATCCAACAAGTTACGCCCGATCATGCTTTTGTCATTGCCCCCGTGTAGCACATGCTCCTGCGGATTGATAATATCCAGAATATTCAGTTCCGAGTCATAAATAGTCGCCATATCCGGCATCCGGCTTAAAAGTTCGAGCATCCTGGCATTAGCGGTCCTGTAGGCATCTTCCTTTCGCTTCCGATATAGCAGGACTCCAATGAAAATAACGATCATCAGGATAATCAGGCAAATGAGGAGCACGACTTCCAACGAATGCTCCTCCCACAAAGAAGGGGCCTTATTGTAGAACACCGTACCTTCCGGCAACAGAGATAAATCAAGTCCTGCCGCCACAAAAGTCGGATAATTAATATAATAACGGGGTTGGGAAGGGGTGTACTGGAAAACGGGACTGTTCTCGATCCCTTTGGTCAGGACACTACTGGTAAGAGTAGCGAGATCTTTCCCCATTTCCTCCCCTGAGATGTAGTAACCACCGATATAATTCATGTTTGCTTTTCCCTGATCCAGGGCTTGGAAAAGCGGTATCGAAGTATAATGCGGCAATTCATTATGGAGCTTTGAATGGGCATGGGGATACTGGAGCGCATCCGTGTACCAGCCCGCCGTCAGCAATGCGTACGTATCATCCATCCGGGAGATCGAATCGAGCAATTGTGTCGTAGACAGCTTGTTGCCATCCAGATAACAAAAGCCGAGCGAATCGGTCTGCTCGCAAAGGGTTTTCAGGTAGTTTTCGAAAAAGGACAGATTATAACGGTTATCATAACAGAAAGCGATGTGTTCCACTTGTGGCTGAAGCCTTTTTATCAACCTGAAGTTTTCGGACAAATAATCTTTATAAGCATATCCCGTCACCTTAAAACCACCAAAAGACTCCTCCATCTGCTGCATTTCCCTGACAGTGAGCAGATCCAGGTCATTCAGGCATTCATAGTCGATAAACGAACCTTTCACGCATCCCAGAACGACAGGCGTATCATGCCAGTCATCAGGGCAAGTAACCCGATAAACCGACCAAGCCTCATTCCCCATCAAAACCACGACCTTGGGCCGTGTCTTATATGCATCGAACAACTGGCGCATCCATTCAGACCAATCTTCAAAGGATGAAGACGATTCGGAGTCCATATATTCGACGGATATTTTCACCCTTGCATCTGTTCTCAGTTGAGTGATAAAAGACGAAATCACCCGGTTCCCTTCTTCTTTAATTGGAGAATAAGAACTAATGACCAGTATCTTCGAACTATTCACTTCCGCCATACCCGCCTGTATGTGGAAAAAGAAAAGAACGAAAACAAGGATAGATATTATTAACCCGCTTATTGTAGATTTATTGCTTGACTTTACCATTATACTGTTATAACTCGCATCTGCAAAAGTACAGTATTTTTTTCATATCAATGGCTCAAAGTCTTTGTAAATGAAGTCCTCTCTAAACAAAAAACAGCCGTTTGCTCAACAAATCTCCCATCTGCCGTTTCAATGCCGGTGCATTAAGCGGCTTTGAGGTGTAAGCATCGAAGCCACAATTCATAATCCGTTGCTCGTCCGAAGCGAAAGCATAGGCCGTCACAGCAATGATAGGTACATCTGCCGATATCTTACGAATTTCGGCTGTTGCCTCATAGCCATTCATTTCCGGCATATTGATGTCCATCAGGATAATATGGGGTCCGAATTCTTTAAACAGTTCGACCGCTTCCTTCCCGTTCCATGCATGAAGCAGAGTATATTCATGTTTCAGGATCGACTCGAATAATTTGAAGTTACCGACATTATCCTCGGCAATCAAAACAGTTAGCCTGTCTTTCTCAACCCTTTTCTTCTCGAATTGGTGATGGTGCTTTTCCGGCTTGTTGGCAGGAGAGCAAGGGAAGGTAAACCAGAATGTCGTTCCTTTTCCTTCTTTCGATTCCACCCCGAGCTCGCCTCCCAGATGGTTGATAATCATCTGGCAGATAGAGAGGCCAAGACCTGTCCCCTGGGCAAAAGCGTTCAATTTGACAAAACGCTCGAATATCTTTGCCTGCATATCTTCTGCAATCCCACAACCGGTATCCGTCACATAGAATCGCAATAAATTATCACGTTCCCGGGTATAGCCAAAGCGGATACTACCTTCCGTCGTAAACTTAATCGCATTGGTCGTCAGGTTGGTCAAAACCTGCATCAAACGATTCTTTGGAACAGAGACATAACATTCTTCGGTCCGTTGCTCAAACTGCACTTTCACATCTTTCGCCGCACGAGGCTGCATCATCCGTTCAAATTCATACAACAGACTATTGATATCGACATCCGAATAGATAAACTCCAATGTTCCGGCTTCAATCTTCGAAAGGTCCAGAATATCGCTTATCAACTGGAGAAGAAGCGCATTATTATTCTCTATAATACTTATATATTCTTCTTTTTCGTCCTGTTCATCCGTTGTCGCCAAGACATTGGAGAAACCGACAATTGCATTTAGCGGAGTACGAATTTCATGACTCATATTAGCCAGGAATGCCGATTTCAGGCGGTTAGATTCTTCCGCTTTGTTCTTTGCATCGATCAATTCCCGCTCTATGGCTTTACGATCGGTTATAATCAGGGAAGAACCGATCAGCGAGAGAGGATGCCCCTCTTCATCCCTCTTATCTATGGTCGCACGCGCTTCCACCCAATCGAAGCCATGCACGCCCTTTTCGGGGTTGTAAACACGGTACTCTTCTCTTACCTTATCAATAGTCCCGGCTATCAGTGACTGATAAGCCTCTCTCACTTTCTTCCGGTCGCTCTTGAATATTTTAGAGAAATAATCAGCCTCCGGTACGCTCAATTGATTTTCATCAAACAAGTCGGAAGCGCTTAAATTGGCTTCCCGGCTTACATCGCAAAGGATTGTTTTTCTCTCTAAATCCCATTTCCAGGGAATAACGTTTGCAACGTCCAGGGACATCGACAATTTCTTATTGACAGTGCGCAACAATTGCTGTGCCTTGAAAAGTTCGCTTGTATCGACCATGAAAAGATCCACACAATCCTGTTCGCTGGCTGAAATAATCATCACGCTGAAATAACGGTCTGCCGACTCGATATAATACTGCGTACTCACTTTCTTATTCTGCCCCAGGACCAGATTGCACACATTCAGATACTGCCCGAACTGCTGGTTTGGTAACTCAGAACCTTTCTTTCCGACAAAAAGCGCATTCGTTCCCAATCGCATTTCAAACTCCGGATTTATATCCTTTATTATATAGTCGACAGGAGTTCCGTCAGGACCAAATATCACACGCTGCTTCATATAGCAAATCGGCATATTCTTAACCAGACGGCTATAGCTGCTCATCAGTTTCAGTTCCTTTTCCTGAAATTCCCGTTTTGCGCTCAAACTTAGAATCCTAAAAATAAGAATCAGCAACAGAAAGATTAATACAGTTCCACCTGCGTAAACGTATGTACCGTATTGCTCCCAAAACGTAGGAGGCTTCATATAAAAAACCGTATCGGCCGGGCAAGCTTCCAATGGGATATCCAACCTCTCCAAAACCGGGTAATTCAATACCGGATAAGGACCGTCCGGCATGATGACCGCATCATATATTTTACCTTTTAGCAGTTCGTCTATTGTCTTGAACAAAAGGGATGATATCTTGGCTGCCGGATAATAGCAACCGCCAATCATGCCATTTTCCACAATATCCATATCGTTCAATGTAAATATCGGAAGATTGGTGCAGGAACTCAACATCCGGTAAGTATCGGAACTCAACATTGTATTTCTTCCCCGCGTCTTCATCAATGTCCATGAATAATAGAGAATCCCGGTATTGGGGCCCGAGCTCTGCAGGACGTCGATCAACTCATCTGTCTGCATTTCTCCGGCAGTCAGTGTTTCCAACTTTATTTCCGGAAATGCCTGCATCACGTTCTCTAATGTACTTTGGTTCTGGGCGCTGATATATCGTTTATCTACAAGAAACAACAGACGGTTCATCTCCGGAATACACCGTTTCATTAAGGAAATCGTTTCATTAATATATTCCGGAACATATACGACAGTCAGGTTCTTACGGCTTTTGACAATATCTCCAAGTTGTATCCTCTCATCAACCGGACAAGCCTGTTTCGACAGGTAATAACCGCTCGGACAGATATAATCTTTTTCGACACAGACTAAAAGCGGTATCTCATCTCCCCAACGCCGCGCCAGTTCATCCCGCAGCAGGACATACGAGCTGTTCCCTAAAAGGACCACCATTACAGGAGGTTTCTCCCTGTATTTTCCAGATAGTTCATCTATAAAGGCATTTACATCCTCCTCTGTTTTCATCAGCATCACATCCATATGCTCAGTATAAGCATTGATACTGTCATTATCCGTAATCATACGCTCATAGATAGGGGTTGTAAAAACCCGGCTCCAGGGAGTAGATTCCGTATAAGAATTTATGATGAGAACATAATCCGGCTGCTTTGTCGCGGGAGAAGCAAAGGCAGATGTTAACGATGCCAATACCATTAAGCAGGTTAACAAAAAACTACTTTTATAACGATCTAACAAATCCATGTCATCATTTTCACCTAAGATCAATCATATAAAACCTATGAAAATCAAAGTAAATAATGGCCGCAAAGGTATTGATTTATTCCCAACAATAAAACTTTAGCGCATAAATTAGTAAGAATTGACTTATTACCCGACAATATAACGGGCTTTTTTGCCCATCAACCGGTTAATCGCATACACAATCAGCCATGAAACGCAGAACGCGACAACTGCCGCCGCCGGTATCTGCAAAGCGACCGGCACATCCAAAGCACGCATCAGCACAACGCCCGGACCGGTGAAGAAATAATGTATCATATAGATGCCGAACCCGCAAACCGTCAGATTCGCCAGCATGCCCTTCACCTTTTCGGAGCGCACTTTCACCTTCTTCGCCAGCAGGAAAAGCGGCAGGGTCATCATCACGACATTCAGGGAACAATACGTAAAGAACAGTTCCAGCAACTCTTCGCTGTATTCCGGCAAGGCCGTAACATACCGGAAGCCGAAGAAGGTCACGGCATAGCCAACCAGGAACATCGGGATTCCAAATGCTAAAATCCGGCCCAACTCCCAATCACGATTACGCAGATAATGCCCCAACAGCAGATATCCGTTGAAGCCGGCAAAATAATACAACATATTGAAGGAGTTCCAGGAACAACCGCCCCAGATATAAGGCGAAACAAACTGATAGTAGTAAGGCAGTAACGTCGTCACACCCCAGGCAATCAGGAACCACAGCTTGGCCCGTTCAGAAGCTTTCTCCACCCAGGCAGAGAAGATAGGCATATAAAGATAGAGGCCGATCAGCAAATAGATATACCACATATGTACATCCACGATTGAGAAATTCTCCGGAATCTCAGCAATGTATTTCAAGGAAACAGCCAACGACTGCCGGGTGACCTCCTCGCCCGAATAAGGGAAAAAGTTCAGGATCACATCCGGAGACAAGCCAAGCAATCCCGTTATCCAGGGAAAAAGATTATAAAGAACCGACCAGATCAGGAAGGGCCAGAAGACACGGCTGATTCTTTTCTTGTAGAAAACCGACGTATCGCCACGAACCGGCAACAGCAAAGCCCCCGTAATCATCACAAACAGGGGCACACAAGGGCGGAGAAAAGCCCCATAGGCGGCTCCCCAGAATTTAATCTGTTCGATATTGGCAGGCGGCTCGCCCGGATAAAAGTTAAACGGGTCCGCGCAATGGCAACAAACCACGGTAAACATAGCGACAAAACGTACGACATCGAGCCAAACGATATGTCCCGATTGGCGAATAGCCGGATTCTGACTCTGCATCATCATGATATTAGATATTTATTTAGTGTTTCTATTCTTCTGTTTCTTGTAAAGCTCTCCGGGTCGCTTCCACACCTTCCTCTATCATCCCCGCCGCTTTATTGAATTGCAACAGGCTGTATTTCCTGCCCGGCACACGTATGACGATATCCGGCCGGCAGGCGGACACGGAGCACTGGATCAGCCGCTGCACAAGGGTGGTCATGGATTCAATCAGAAGAGAATACTTATTGTTTTTAAGCTGCCTGGGATTGCCGGACACACGTTCTTCGGGAGCTCCAGCAATGACAGCCACCAACAAATCGCCTTCCGTACGTTTCACCCGCGACAAAGGCAAAGGGTTACTGATTCCGCCGTCTACCAGGAGCATGCCCTCTTTTTCAACAGGCTTAAAGACAAAAGGCAACGAAATGGATGCCCGGACAGCTTCGTAGAGGCTGCCTTGTTCAAAGACAACTTCCCCGTCAGTCAGGAGATTTGTCGCAACAGCCGTATAAGGGAGCGGTAACTCTTCGATATTCAAATCCGGCATAATCCCTTCCAGCTCTTTCAATATCTTATCCCCCTTCAGAAAGCCTTTCTTAGAGAAACTAATATCCAACAGCTTCCATATCCGGCGTAAATCGAGCCCGCACAAAGCCTCCTTGCACTTCTGCAAATTGCCCGTGGCATAAGCCGCCCCGACCAAAGCCCCCATCGAGCACCCGGCTATCGACGATATTTCATATCCTTGTCTTTCCAATTCTTCAATCACACCGATATGGGCTATTCCGCGTGCCCCGCCGGTCGAAAGAACTAAAGCTACTTTTTGTCTATCCATAATGTTTTCGGGGCACATTCTAAAACATAAACCCAAATCCCTTCTTACGGGTGGCATTATACTTCTCAATCTCTAAAGAAAGTGATTTCTTGAGCTGCATTGTCATGAAGTCCAGGAAAGGCCGGTTAACTTCATCATCTTGCGACTGCCGTAAGGAAAGAATATAGTCGGCTCGATCTTCTTTGAATATTTTCATCGGGAAAAGGTGATAACAAAACTGGATATAGTTCATCAACAAACGAGCCGTTCTTCCATTCCCGTCCACCCATGGATGGATAGTTGCTAAATTAAGGTGGGCATTAAAGCTCAACTCGTATTGTTCCCGGAATGTTCCCGCCGCTTTTTGCTTCTCTTGCAAGATAGAACAGAGCTCTTCCATTTTAGCAGGTACTTTTTGATAGCTCATATAAGAGCGCCCACCTACTCCGGCCGTAACACCACACAAACGAAACTCACCTTTGGAAGAATCGAAAGAACCACCCATTACATGATGCACACTTCCTGTAGTACGCATTAGAGTAGCATTCAACTTTTGCAAGAAAGCAGGGGTAATCACAGCCCCTTGTTCGCTTTCCTCTTTGGCCAGTTCATACGCTTTCTTCAAATCGTCATTCATCAGATGATAAACCAACGGTTTCCCTTTGGCGGTCACCCCCTCATCAAAGAGAAGCTGTGTATCCATTTCGGTAAGCGTAGAGCCTTCGATAGCCGTAGAATGGGTAATAAGAGAATAGAGGTAGTACTTTTCATAGCCCACCGACTGACTGATCCCAAGTTTCTGAAACTCCCGGTACAGTTCTTCTATCTCCTGCCAGATATTTTTATCCATGAAACAAATGTACAAAAATCAAGACAAAACCAGTAATGTATGGCAAAGAAAGAAAATAAAAACAGTAACTTTGTACAAAATACCAAAATATGAACTTTGAATCGTTAGCTAATCATATCAGTGCCATTCAGGATACATTGCAAGCGCAAGCTGCACATTCTGTCAATCTTGCATTAACTTCCCGTAATTGGTTAATGGGGTGTTATATTGTCGAGTTTGAACAAAACGGAGAAGACCGTGCCGCCTATGGCGAACAACTATTGAAGAAGTTGGAAAAACGGTTAAATATCAAAGGGCTGAACGAACGTCGGTTCCGGGAATTCAGACGCTTGTACCTTGTTTATCCGCAGCTAAAAGAAGAGGTTCTGGGCTATCTAATGTCGATGTCGGCAATTCGGCGGTCGGTAACCGCCGAATTCATAGAACCAATTCGGCGGATGCCGTCCGCCGAATCTGCAATGAACATTCGGCGGATACCGTCCGCCGAATTGATAGCTACAAAAGAATGGATGATTCCGGCTGATAAACTCTTTAATAAACTCACGTACTCCAACTTAATGCTCATTTCTGCTATTGATAATCCGGTGAAGCGTGCTTTCTATGAAATGGAAACCATTCGCGGATGCTGGTCGTACAAGGAATTGGAGCGACAAATAGCATCTTTATATTACGAACGTAGCGGCTTATCCAAAAACAAAGAAGCCCTTTCTGCATTGGTACAGCAACAAGCAATTCAACTGCAGCCTGCGGATGTGATAAATACCCCTGTAACTTTAGAGTTCTTGGGGCTTAATGAACGAGCCTTAGTAACAGAAGACGACTTAGAGCAATCCATCCTTGACAATCTGCAACACTTCCTGTTAGAAATGGGGCATGGCTTCTGCTTTGAAGCCCGGCAAAAACGCATCTTGATAGACGAAGATTATTTCTTTGCCGACCTTGTGTTCGTGCGATTTGTTTATACCAAAACCATAAGTTCTCTTATGGGTGGGTATAGGGCAGTTCAGGCTGCCTAACTATG
>NZ_QREV01000028.1 GCF_003363715.1 Parabacteroides acidifaciens | reverse complement strand
TAGTCCTACAAGAACTAAGTCAAGTTTTTGGATGCAAGTTTTTTTGAACGTTCAAAATCAAGAAAAGAATGTGTTAAGTCTATAAGTTGGGTGATTGTCACCTCCTTAGATCTTATTCATATAGTAACTATTATTATTAAACAAAAAACAAATTGGTATGTTGAAAATCGCAAGACCAGTCAGCCTTATGTTGTTGTCTGCAGCATTGTGTTCCGGAGGAGCAGCTTATGCATTAGACAGTACGGCAACTCCCAAAGTTGGCATTTCTCAGCAACAAAAAAGTTTGAAAGGTACAGTGAGTGATGATTTAGGCCCTGTAGCCGGCGCTTCTGTAATTGTAAAAGGAACGACTAACGGTACGGTTACCGACATGGACGGTAATTTTGTACTGGATGTTAAAAATGGAGATGTTATCCAGATTTCTTTCATCGGTTATTTGACTCAGGAAATACCGTACACCGGACAAGCGTCGTTAACTGTAAACTTAAAGGAAGACACACAAAAGTTGGAAGAGGTCGTAGTTGTAGGTTATGGAACACAGCAGAAAGCGAACCTTTCAGGCGCTGTTGCTTCTGTTGCCAGTGAAGAACTGACCAATCGTCCTATCTCTAATGTATCATCCGGTTTGCAGGGTTTGATGCCTGGTGTAACGATCACTGCCGGTGAAGGTCGTCCGGGTGAAGACGGAAGTAATATCCGTATTCGTGGTGTCGGGACATTAAATAATTCTGATCCTTACATTTTGATTGACGGTATCGAAAGTGGTTCGATGGATAGCGTTGACCCCAATGATATCGAAAGTATTTCTGTACTGAAAGATGCAGCGTCGGCCGCTATCTATGGTTCGAAGGCATCGAATGGTGTAATTTTGATTACGACTAAACGTGGTAAATCAGGTGCTCCCCGCGTTTCATACAACGGTTATGTCGGTGTTTCAAGCCCGACGGCTGTTATTGACCGTGTAAGCTCTGCTGAATATGCAATGCTGTACAACCGCATTGACGATACGAATGGCCAGCCGCACCGTTATAGTGATGAAGATATTCGTCTGTTCCAGGACGGTTCAGACCCTTATGGCCATCCTAATACAGACTGGAATGATGCTGCTTATCAAACAGGTGTGCTGCATAAACATAATGTAAACGTAAGCGGAGGTTCTGAAAAAGCAAAATATATGGCTTCTGCCGGTTATTTAGGACAAACAGGTATTCTTCCTAATTCGGAACGTAAACAGTTCAATGGGCGTGCTAATCTGGATATGAATATCACGAAGAGATTGACGGTCCGTATGAATATGGCTTATATCAAGAATGATTATAAAGACCCGAACTCCAACTATGGCGGCGGTTGGTCTGATCAGATCATTCGTCAGTTGAACATTCTGAGCCCGATGATCCCTGTTTATAAAGAAGATGGTACTTATGGGGCAACAAATGACGGTAACCCTATCGCATGGTTGGATTCCGGACAGACTGTTGATAAATACAATCAGAATTTTACAGGATCTTTGGCTGTCGATTATCAGATTATCGATGGTCTGAAAGCAACTGTTTCAGGTGCTTATGTAAATGACGATCAACACTACAAAGCATTTGTAAAGAAAATTGACGCTGACCCGGCGCAGGCTGCCCGTCCGAATAGTTTGTCGGAAGCATTCACAAACTGGAGCCGTTATAATCTGGATATTTTGCTGAACTATGATAAGCAGTTCGGTAACCATGGTTTGAAAGCCATGTTGGGTTATCATGCAGAACAGTATGATGTGCGTTACAATTATATGTATCGTGAAAACTTCCCTAACAATGAGTTGGATGATATGAACGCCGGTGCGACAGCTACTCAAACAAACTCCGGATTTACCCGTGAATTGGCTATGCTTTCATACTTTGGCCGTGTAAACTATGACTATGCAGGTAAATATCTGTTGGAAGCTAACTTCCGTGCGGATGCCTCTTCCCGTTTTGCTCCGGGACATCGTTGGGGATATTTCCCTTCTTTCTCAGGTGCATGGCGTATCAGTGAAGAAGGATTTATGGAAAATACGAGAGATTGGTTGAACAGCTTGAAGATCCGCGGTTCTTGGGGTATGCTGGGTAACCAGGATGCATTAAGTGACGGAACTCCGACAGGCGGTGACTTCTATCCTTGGTTGAACACCTATAATCTGGGTGCTAATTATCCTTTTGGCGGTGCGTTGACAACTGGTTATTATCAGGGCAGTTATAAAATCGAAGACCTTTCATGGGAAAAATCTACAACATGGGGTATCGGTTTGGACGCTGTGATCAATAATAAGATCAACTTGACATTCGATTACTATGATCGTAAGACTACAGACATTATCATGGAAGTTCCGGTTCCGACAGAGTTTGCATTAGGAGCTTATAAAGATAATGTAGGTGCGATGCGTAACCGTGGTGTTGAAATCCAATTGGGTTACAATAACCGTTGGGGTGATTGGAAATTCGGCGTAGTCGGTAATTTTGCTTATAATAAAAATAAGATAGAAAATTTAGGAGGTGTCGAACGTATGTCTGATGGTGACTTCCTGCGTAAGGTAGGTTCGCCGATCAACTCCTGGTATGTTTATAAAACAGATGGATTCTTCCAGTCTGACGAAGAAGCACAAGCTTGGATGGATAAGTATTCCAAACAGGAAGGATATCCGTTCGGACAGAAGTTTAGAGCCGGTGATTTGAAATATGTCGACACAGACGGTGATGGCAAGATTACGGCTGAAGACCGTGAATTGTATAAAACGAAAGATCCGGTCATGACATTCGGTTTGAACTTGAATGCTGCTTATAAGAATTTTGATTTGACAATGAATTTCACAGGAGCCGCTAATGTAGGATTTGCTTATACAAAAGAAGCTTTTGGTGAATTCTCCGGTAGTGCAGGGCATCCGTCCACAGCATGGCTGGACTCCTGGACTCCAGAAAATCCGAATGCAAGTATGCCACGTGTAGCTGAAGCTCGTATGTCTCCGAGTGAAGCTTCCAATGTTTTGTCTGACTTTTGGGTAATCAACACAAGCTATCTGCGTTTAAAGACTTTACAATTGGGCTATACTTTCCCGAAAAGTCTTTTGGAAAAAGTAGGTGTTCAGAATTTGAGAGTGTATTATTCAACTGAAAACTTGCTGACATTTGATTCTATGCCGTTGAATGTAGATCCGGAAACTGTAAGCTCTCGCTTGTCAAGCTATCCTCTGTCAACAACACATTCATTTGGTGTTAATATTACATTCTAAACAATTAATGATTATCTAATTATAAGTTGAATTATATGAAACGTATATCAATATATCTATTGGCTGGAGTAGCACTATTGTCTACTGCCTGCTCGGACTTTTTGGATACAGCTCCGCATGATGCGCTGTCTCCTTCCACAACATGGAAAACAGAAAATGATGCTGAAAGCTTTGTTGTAGGATGTTATAATGGACTGTGGGACCCAAGTTCTATTTTGTACCTGGATTGCGGTTCTGATATCGGTTATAATAATTTCCCTTGGGAAGGATGGCGTCCTTGGGGTGATGGCTCTTTGGCAAGTTCCAATACCGGAGCTTCATTCTATAATTTTTCTATTATCCGTCGTTGTAATACGGTATTGGACAACATTGACAATGTCGAGTTTACGACACCGGGAAAGAAAGAAGATTTGATCGCCCAGGCTAAAGCCATTCGTGCTTATTGCTATTTTCGTATGAACTGGTGGTACGGTGGTGTGCCTATTATCGGCTCTTACCTGACAGCTGAAGAGGCTCAGGTTCCTCGTAATACGGAAGAAGAAGTGCGCCGGCAAATTGCACAAGATTTGGATGATGCGCTTGCAAACATTAATGCTGAGCCTTCCGAACGTGGACGGATTGCGAAAGGAGCGGCCCTTGCGATCAGAATGCGCGAAGCTTTGTATTATGATGAATGGCAAAAAGCTAAAGATGCAGCTCAAGCTATTATCGATTTGAAACAGTATGAATTGGACCCGGATTATTCCAATCTGTTTAAACTGACGGGAATTGATTCCAAAGAAGTTATTTTAGCGGATCAGCGTATTGCTAATATATATGGTTTAGGTGTTGTCGGCCAGATGTATAATAACAAAGATGCTGGTTGGTCTTCAATCGTTCCTACTCAGAATTTAGTTGATATGTATGAGATGAGTAACGGTTTGACAAAAGATGAACCGGGTAGTGGTTATGACGCTACTCATCCGTTTGCCAACCGGGATCCTCGTATGGAAAAGACTATTCTTTTCCCCGGACAGGAATGGAGAGGTGAAGTCCTGAATACTTTGGATGAATTTGAAGCTGATGGTAAATCGAAAAATATCAATTATCCGACTTATACCGATAATGCTTCTAAAACGGCTTTGACATGGGCTAAATATTTGGATCCGATCGATCAGTATTCGAACATATGGAATACGGCTACTTGTGTGATCGTTTTCCGCTATGCAGAAGTGTTGCTTACTTATGCTGAAGCATCGAATGAATTGGATGGTCCTTCGGCTCAGGTTTATGAATATTTGGATCAAATCCGTACACGTGCAGGCATGAAGCCGGTCGATAGAACCAAATATGGTACAAAAGAATCATTGCGTGAGTTGATCCGTCGTGAACGTTGTGTCGAACTGGCTGGTGAAGGATTGCGTCGTGCAGATATCTTGCGCTGGAAAGATGCCAGTGGTAAGAGATTGGCTGAAACATTGTTGAACGGGGAATTGAATCGTATCACAGGAACTATCAACTACAGTGAAACCGATCCTTATAAACGTGCAGTTATTTCTGATAAAAGAGCGTTTATCGAAAATCGTCAATTTGTAGAGAAGAATCGTTATTTGCCGATTCCGCAAGGTAGTATCGATAAGAACCCGAACCTGAAACAGAATACAGGTTATTAATAGGTACGCCATTTGGCGAGAAGTCTTTTTATTAAAATAGAAAGCCGCGACTTTATGTTGCGGCTTTTTTTATGGATAAATTGTATCTTTGCAGCCATAATAGAGAAAATATATGATTTCGGTTGAAGGACTTACAGTTGAGTTTGGCGGGTTTACGCTTTTTGATGATGTTTCGTTTGTGGTGAATAAGAAGGATCGTATCGCACTGGTCGGAAAGAACGGGGCGGGAAAGTCTACGATGCTTAAGATATTCGCGGGTTTGCAGTCACCGACCGCGGGGACAATCAGCGTGCCGAAAGAAACGACAATCGGTTACCTTCCCCAGCAGATGAAATTGGCGGATACGCAGACGGTTCGTGAAGAAGCCGAGCAGGCTTTCGAGCATATCCATGAAATGGAAAAGGAAATGGAGCGGCTGAACCTGCAATTGGCCGAACGTACCGATTATGAGACGGAATCCTACCAGAAACTTATCGATCGTGTCACCCATCTGACAGAACACTTCCAGATGATGGGAGGAAATAACTATCATGCGGAACTGGAACGTACGCTTATCGGTCTGGGGTTCACCCGGAATGATTTCGACCGGCCGACTTCCGAGTTCAGCGGGGGATGGCGTATGCGTATCGAGCTTGCAAAACTCTTGTTGCGTAAGCCGGATGTTCTGTTGCTGGACGAGCCGACAAACCATTTGGATATCGAGTCTATCCAATGGCTCGAAAACTTTATCGCGACACGTGCCAATGCAGTTATTCTCGTTTCCCACGACCGGGCGTTTATCGACAATACGACTTTCCGTACGGTCGAGATCGAGCTTGGAAAAATCTATGACTATAAAGTAAAATATTCTGAATATGTCGTGTTGCGCCAGGAGCGGCGTGAACAACAGCTCCGTGCTTTTGAGAACCAGCAGAAGAAATTGGCCGATACGGAGGCTTTTATCGAACGCTTCCGCTATAAGGCGACCAAATCCGTTCAGGTACAATCCCGTATCAAGCAATTGGAGAAAGTGGAACGCATCGAAGTGGATGAAGTGGATACGGCTATGCTGAACCTGAAGTTTCCGCCGGCTCCCCGTTCCGGTTCGTATCCGGTGATAGTGGAAGACCTTGCCAAACGGTATGGCGAACACTTGATCTTCGAGCATGCGACGTTTACGATCAACCGGGGGGATAAGATCGCTTTTGTCGGTAAGAACGGAGAAGGTAAATCGACATTAGTAAAATGTATAATGGGTGAGATTACCGACTTCACCGGCAAGTTGCAACTGGGTCATAATGTCAAGATCGGTTATTTTGCCCAGAACCAGGCCCAGCTTTTAGATGAAAATCTGACGGTCTTCGATACGATCGATTATGTGGCGCAAGGGGATATCCGCACGAAGATACGCGATATTTTGGGTGCTTTCATGTTCGGGGGAGAAGCTTCGGATAAAAAGGTCAAGGTCTTGTCGGGAGGAGAGAAAACGCGTCTGGCAATGATCCGTTTGCTGCTGGAACCGGTGAACCTCTTGATTCTCGATGAGCCGACGAACCATTTGGATATGCGTTCTAAAGATGTGTTGAAAGATGCATTGAAGGAGTTTGACGGAACGGTAATTGTCGTTTCACACGACCGTGAGTTCTTGGATGGCCTGGTGGACAAAGTATATGAGTTTGGCAATAAACGGGTGGTCGAACATCTGGGAGGAATTTATGATTTCCTCGAACGCAAGAAGCTGGATAGTCTGCAAGAACTGGAACGTTCCGCCCAGGTGGCATCTGATGTTGCTGCGGCAGATGTACAACCCACTCAAAATAAGCTCTCGTATGAAGCCCGCAAGGAGCAGAGTAAAGCGATCAAGAAAGTGGAAAAAGCGATTGCAGAATCCGAAAAGAAAATTGCGGATTTGGAAAAATCCATAGCAGCAATCGAAGCTAAACTGGCAACGCCTGAGGGAGCGGCGGATGTCTCTTTATATAGCGAATATTCGGCCTTGAAGAAAGATTTGTCGGATACGATGGATCTTTGGACTGAACAAACAATAGAATTGGAAGAATTATCATGACAACAAAGACGCAACAGATACGTATTGAAGATTTCGATTATCCGCTGCCTGACGAGCGGATCGCTAAATTCCCGTTGCCTAAGCGGGATGAATCGAAACTTTTATTATATAAGGAAGGAAAGGTCGGAGAAAGTATATTCAAACACATTACGGACTATCTGCCGGAAGGCTCGTTGATGGTCTTTAATAATACGCGGGTGATCCAGGCCCGCCTTTTGTTTCAGAAAGAGACAGGGGCCAAGATCGAGATTTTCTGCCTGGAACCGGTCGAACCGCATGATTATGCATTGGTATTCCAGCAGACCGAACGTTGCCGCTGGACGTGTCTGGTCGGTAACCTGAAAAAATGGAAAGAAGGGCTTTTGACTAAGATGGTGCAGCTCGATGGCGAAACTGTCACGCTAAAAGCGGAGAAGCTACAGACTTGCGGAGATAGTCATCTGATTGAATTCTCCTGGGATCATCCGACTTGTACGTTTGCCGATCTCCTGGATGCGGCAGGCGTATTGCCTATTCCTCCATACTTGAACCGGGAAACTGAAAAAAGCGATTTGCAGACTTATCAGACTGTCTATTCGAAGATAAAAGGTTCGGTGGCCGCTCCGACTGCCGGTTTGCATTTTACGCCGGAAGTCCTGGTCGATATCGATGCGCACGGCATCGGACGTGAGGAGTTGACGCTTCATGTCGGAGCCGGGACTTTCAAGCCGGTGAAAAGTGAAACAATCGAAGGCCACGAGATGCATACGGAATTTATATCCGTACGCCGTAGTTCGATCGAGCGGATCAAACAGAACCTCGGTAAGATTATTGCGGTCGGTACGACTTCAGTCCGTACGCTTGAAAGCCTCTATTATATGGGGGTTACGTTGGCTTCGAATCCGGAGGCGACAGCCGATGAATTGATTGTCAAACAGTGGATGCCTTATGAAGAGACGAATAACCGTCTGACTGCTGATGAAGCGTTGCAAAATATCCTGGATTATCTGGACAGGCATCAGGCGGATAAGCTGGTGACGGCTACCCGGATCATTATCGCTCCGGGTTATGAATTCAAAATCGTACGGGGTATCGTGACGAATTTCCACCAGCCGAAAAGTACTTTGCTGCTGCTGATCTCAGCCTTTGTAAAAGGAGATTGGAGGAATATTTACGATTATGCCCTGGCGCATGATTTCCGTTTTTTGAGTTACGGGGATAGTTCGCTGTTGCTGTAAAGTACTGGTAGATCAGGCAATAATTGTGCTGAATGATGAACGGTAAGAATATCGATCCGGCTATCATTTAGCACTAAGTAGACTATCCTGTAGTTAGAGCGTATTAGTTCTCGTATATAATGGACATTATATTCAGGCACAACTCTTCCTGATAGAGGAAAGTTCTCTAAGATACTTACAGAGTCAAAAAGGTAATTTACAACTCTTGAGGCTTGTCGATAGCTATTCTGTTCAATGTAGTTTCCAATATCATTAAGGTTTTGAATAGCAAAGTTAGTCCATTTTATTTCAACCATTTTGACAGTTTGTTTCTTGCTTCTTCTTTAGTATTGGTTAACATTAATGCAGACTCTAAACGTCCTCGTTCTATTTTTTCAAGAAAAAGCAATCTGTCTTTTGTCTCTTTCAACGAAGAAACATTGGCTGGTTTATTAGAGATATTTAATTCATTTAGCATAGCTCGTTGGTTTTATATATGTTTATTTGACAAAGATAGTTATTTTCTTCAATTCAGGTTTCTAATGCAATAAGATTATTATGTATTCGTTGTATTTATCAGATAATAGTATATTTGTTCCCATATTGGTATAAGATGAAATTGAATATAATCTCATATTTGTTTCTGTTTTTTGCAATAGTTTCTTTATATTCCTGTAAATCGGCGAAGTTGAGCGATGCGGAAGAAAAGCAACGCATTGGCGAATACTTTGAAGCTGCGGCCATATACCGGAAAGTATATACAAAAACACCTCCTGTCAAGCGGGACTTGCGTGGTTATATCGCTTACAGGATGGCTGATTGCAATCGTTTGATTAATAATACGCCGCGTGCAACCAGTGCGTATATGAATGCCTTGCGCTATAACTATCCCGACAGTATTGTGAACCTCAGGCTGGGACAGATGTACCATAAGAGCGGACGTTATGGTGAAGCGATCAAATATTACAATGATTATCTGTTAGCGGAACCGGGCAGCATATTGGCATTTAACGGTATTACGGGGTGTGAGGAGGCTACGAAATGGAAACAGAATCCGACTCGTTATGTGGTCAAACGAATGGAGAAGTTTAACTCCCGCCGCTCCGAGTTTGGCCCGATGCTGTACGGAGAAAAATATGACCAGCTTTATTTTGCATCGACTCGTACGCCCAAAGGTGCCGGAAAAGATAAGGATGAGACTACCAATGCGATTACCGGACAGCGGAATAACGATCTCTTCCTGGTGAAGCAGGATGAGAACGGAGCCTGGCAAGCCCCGATAGAGTTGGAGGATGAAGTAAACACGGAATTTGATGAAGGGACGCCCTCTTTTTCCAAGGACGGGAATACGATGTATTATACTTATTGTGCGCAGGATCCGGAGGGACCGCGTACTTCTGAAATTTATATCTCTACCCGTAGCAGTGCCAAATGGGGGAAGGGTACGCGTGCCAGTATCGTAAAAGATTCGGTGACAGCTCTTGGTCATCCGGCGATTTCGCCTGACGGTAAATATTTGTATTTTGTATCCGATGCAGTGGGCGGTTACGGTGGTAAAGACTTGTTTCGGGCGCGTGTTGTCGGGAATGATTTCGGACCGATGGAAAACTTGGGACCGGATATCAATACGCCGGGTGACGAAATGTTTCCATATGTACGCGATTCCGTTACACTTTATTTTGCATCGGATGGCCATCCGGGTATGGGAGGACTCGATCTGTTTAAGGCTACTTTAGACAGTACCGGTAAATGGAATGTCGAAAACATGAAAGCTCCGATCAATTCTTCCGGAGATGACTTCGGTATCACTTTCGCCGGGAAGCAGGAAAAAGGCTTTTTTAGTTCCAATCGAAATGATGCACGCGGATACGATCATCTGTATTCTTTTGAAATGCCGGTTATCACGATCTTTATTGAAGGTATCGTATCGGATGTGGATGAGAATCCGATCGAAGATGCGACAGTCCGTATTGTCGGCCGGGACGGTTTGAACGAAAAAGTGCTGGCAAAGAAAGATGGTAAGTACAAAGTGGAACTGGAACGTGACATCAGGTATGTGATGATGGCCAGTGCACGCGGTTATCTGAACCAGAATTTTGAGTTGAAGACCGGGCCGGAAGAAAAGAATGAGACATATATCGTGGACTTTTTCCTTTCCCCGATCAGCAAACCGGTTGTGATCGAAAATATATTCTATGATTTCGATAAGGCGACACTGCGTCCGGAATCGAAAAAAGCATTGGATGAACTGATTAAGATGTTGAATGACAATCCGAATGTGACAATCGAATTAGGAGCGCATACCGACCGGAAAGGTTCGGACCAGTATAATGAACGCCTGGCCCAACGGCGCGCCCAATCGGTAGTCGATTATCTGATCGCGGGAGGTATAGCCAAAGACCGCTTGGAAGCCAAAGGATATGGTGAAAGTGTTCCTAAGGTGATCAACAAAAAGATGGCTAAGAATTACGATTTCCTGAATGAAGGGGATGTCCTGACGGAGGAATTTATAGAGAAGCTGACTCCCGAACAGCAGGAGACTGCAGACCAGATAAACCGTCGGACAGAATTTAAAGTATTACGGACAAACTATAATCTGTTCTGATTTATCAGTAGAGCAGACAAAGATATAAGGTACCTCGAATTTTTATCTTGTAGCGCGTAAGAGGTTGTCTTTGAATATCGGCATTTTTTTCTGAATGAGCCCGCCGGTTTTCGGATAACCTCTTACTTTAGTTAACCGGTCGATTAATTATTGCGCCTCTGATTATTTAATTGCTGATAAAGCTTATCTTTGTGGCAAATAAAAACAAGATACTATGCGGATTAAAGTACTTCACTTATTATCTTTTATGTTGATTTTTAGTGCTTGTAACGGTCAACAGCCCAAAAAGGTGGAAACAGAGAACACAAAAGAACGTACTTTTGAAATGGTTTCTGTTCCAAGTGTCATAACCGAGCCGGAAAAACGTGCAGCCTATCTGGTCACGCACTATTGGGATAAATTTGATTTTACCGATACGACCTTGATCCACCTTCCCGAAATTACGGAACAGGCAGCATCCAATTATATTGACATGATGAAATATGTTTCACCAGCAACGGCTGCTTCTTCTATTAAAGACATGATGAATAAGGCGGCTGTCGACAGTACGATGTTTGCTTATTTTGCCGGGTTATATGAAAAATATTTGTATGATCCGAATTCACCCATGCGGGATGAATCCCTCTATATACCTGTGTTGGAAGCTGTTTTAGAGGCTCCGGTTTTCGATGAAGTCCATAAAGTACGTCCGGCGCATCTTCTTGAAGTGGCTCTTAAAAACAGGATAGGGGAGCCTGCTACTGATTTTACTTATACGCTGGCAGACGGAAAGAAAGGCACTTTGTATCATGTGAAAGCTGATTATTTGCTTTTATTCTTCTATAATCCGGATTGCCATGCCTGCAAAGAAATAACCGATCAGCTTACTGCTTCCCCGATTGTGAATGGATGGATCAAGAATAATAAACTCAAAATCCTTGCCGTCTATCCGGATGAAGATCTGGATGCGTGGAGGAACCATATTTCTTATATGCCGGCAAGCTGGATTAATTCTTATGACAGCACGGTCAGCCTGAAGAATGATGAAATTTATGATTTGAAAGCTATCCCGACACTTTATCTGTTGGATAAGGATAAGAAAGTTATTTTGAAAGATGTTACATTTAACCAGATAGAGAATTATTTACAACAATAACAAACGAAATGAAAGGAAGAACATTTTTATTATCAATGGCTTTGGTGGCCGGTGTCAGTATGAGTGCATCGGCTCAATTTAAGATTGGCGGTAAATCCATCAATACAAAGAAATTAGTAAATGCGGCAGCGGATGCTGCAAAAGCTATAACTCTGTCGGACGAGGATGTGGCAAAGATGGCGCGCGAATATATCCAGTGGATGGATACGCACAATGAAGTAGCTGGTCCTGATACGGAAATGGGACAGCGTTTAGCTAATCTGACAAAGAATGTAAAAGTGGATGGTCTTGACCTGAATTTTAAAGTCTATAATGTGATTGACGTAAACGCGTTCGCTTGCGGAGACGGAAGTGTTCGTGTTTGTGGAGGTCTGATGAAGATCATGGATGATAATGAAGTGATGGCAGTTATCGGTCATGAAATCGGCCACGTGGTACATACGGATTCGAAAGATGCCATGAAGCAAGCCTATCTGACTTCAGCGGCCAAGAACGCTGCCGGTGCTGCGAGTAATACGGCGGCAAAGCTGACTGATTCGCAGTTGGGAGATCTGGCTGAATCGCTTGCTGGTGCGCAATATTCACAGACACAGGAAAACGAGGCGGACGATTACGGCTTTGAATTTAGCATAGCCAACGGCCTTGATCCTTACAGTATGTGTAATTCATTGAACAAACTGTTGGAGTTGAGTGAAGAAGCCCCTAAATCGTCCAAATTCCGCCAGTTATTCTCCAGTCATCCGGAAACGCAAAAGCGGGTGGAACGAATGAGGGCAAAAGCGGATGAATACGTGAAGAATCAGAAATAAACCGTTAATGACGCTTAAATAGATGGTTTTTTTGATTAAAATAATGCTAAATTTTTGATCTTTTCTGCTGAAAAACTATGCTGCATAACATAAAACAGGTATATTTGCACTGTGTTTTTCATGGTATTAGATTTAAGGTTAGCAATGAAGATTGGTTGTCGTGATGACAACCTTTTCTTTTTTTAGGCCGTATGTTCTCTTCTTTCCTATCGAATGCTTTTTAAGATTCCGAAATAATATTACTTTTGTGTATTGACTAAAAAACTAAATAGTGTGGATACAAGAATAAAACTACGGGTACAGGGTTTGACGAATAGCCAGATACAGTCGGGGGCATATGCCCTGATCCTGGCGGAAGAAGAAGGGGTTCGCCGCATACCTATCATTGTCGGAACATCGGAAGCGCAGTCAATTGCGATTGCATTGGAGCGCATAACACCCCCTCGTCCTTTGACGCATGATCTGTTTGCAACGTTTGCCCAGGCTTTCGGTATCCGTTTACGTGAGGTTTTTATCTATAAGTTTGAAGACGGTGTGTTTTATTCCGAATTGCTTTTTGAAGATGGAGCCAACGAGGTTCGTCTGGATTCGCGTACTTCCGACGCTATTGCTATTGCATTGCGGGTAAAATGCGATATTTATACAACTCCTGAGATCGTGAAAGAATGTGGTGTTGTTCTGGAAGATGCCGCCATGGATGAAAAGGATAAGGATGATGATGATTTTATCCTGGATTTGGAGCCGGAAGATATAAAAGATGAAGTCCGGCTAAAAAAGTGGCTTTCTCTTTTGGATGCCGAAGAGCTGTCGGATCGTCTGGATGAGGCGATTGCAGATGAGAACTATGAGTATGCAAAAATGTATAAGGATGAAATACGGCGTCGCGAAGAGGAGGGAGGACCCAAATGATAGAACAACAACTTGGTTTTAGCCTGGAGTCTTTTTTGCGTGGTATTCTGGGTATAGCAACGGTTTTAGGAGTGGCTTATCTCCTGAGTTATGACCGGAAACGGATCGATTGGAAACTGGTCGGAGGCGGATTGCTGATGCAGGTCATTTTTGCACTTGCGGTTCTGCATGTTCCGGCAGTCGGGATCGTGCTGGAATGGTTGGGAAAGGCTTTTATCAAGTTGATGGACTTTACACAGTCGGGTGTCGCTTTTCTGTTAGGACCGTTGGTGACCAAAAGTGAAGGGTTTATTTTTCTTCTGAATTCACTCCCTGTCGTGATTTTCTTTTCCGCATTGGTTTCCTTATTCTATTATTGGGGGATTATCCAGCGTATAGTGGGTGCTTTTTCCTGGGTTTTGCGTCGTTTTATGAATATATCCGGTGCGGAAGGATTGGTAACTTCCGGAAATGTATTTATGGGAATGACGGAATCGCCTGTTTTGATAAAGAACTATTTGCCGGCCATGAACCGGTCTGAAATATTTTTGGTCATGGTTTCCGGTATGGGTACGATTGCCGGAACAGTGATGGGTACTTATATCGGTATGTTGGCAGGTGGTGACCCGGTTGCCAGAGTCTTGTTTGCGAAGCATTTGCTTTCCGCATCGTTGATGGCAGCCCCGGGTTCGATTGTTCTGGCAAAGATTCTTTGTCCGCAGACGGAAAAAGCCGATGACAGACTGGTTAAGATGGAAAAAATAGGAGAGCATTCTACGGCATTGGATGCTTTGGCTGCCGGGACATCGACAGGTGTCCGCCTGATGGTCAATATTGCTGCTATGTTATTGGTCTTTATTGCGATGGTGGCGCTTGCCAACTATATATTGGAAGGGTTGGTCGGACGGTATACCGGACTGAATGATTGGATCGTGTCGGTCACGGACGGTAAGGCGCAAGGGCTGACATTCCAGTTTATTTTAGGGGTAATTCTTTCTCCTTTCATGTGGTTGATCGGGGTTCCTTATCAGGATATCATGCTGGTCGGCTCTTTGTTGGGGCAGAAAACAATCCTGAATGAGTTTGTCGCCTATTTCCAGATGCAGGAATGGAAAGATGCCGGTATGTTTGTATATCAGAAATCAGTTTTGATGTCTACTTATATTCTATGTGGTTTTGCTAATATTTCATCCATCGGTATTTTGTTGGGAGGCATGGGGGTGCTGGCGCCGGAAAAACGGGAACTCATTACCCGCTTCGGTTTTCCTGCCATGGTCGGTGGTGCCTTGGTTTCGGTGCTTTCAGCTACCATAGTGGGCATGATACTGGGGTAATTGAAGATTAGAGTTGAAAATTGAAAGTTTGAGAGATGCAGATATTTTATACGCCGGATATTGCTGTTAATCCAGAGTTGCCGGAAGAAGAAGGTGGCCATTGTGTTCGTGTCCTTCGATTGACAGAGGGCGATGAGATTTTACTGACGGACGGTAAAGGTTTTTTTTATAAGGCAGCCATCAGTAGGGCACATCCTAAACATTGTGAAGTCAGTATATTGGAAAGCTGGGAACAACCGGCTTTGTGGAACTTCAATTTGCATATAGCGGTAGCTCCGACTAAAAATATGGACCGGATGGAATGGTTTGCGGAGAAAGCAACGGAGATCGGTATTAATGCGATCACTTGTTTAAACTGCCGTTTTTCCGAACGGAAAGAGGTTAAGCCGGCCCGCCTGGAAAAGATTTTGGTTAGTGCGATGAAGCAGTCTCAGAAAGCAACATTGCCGGAATTGAATGGAATGACGGATTTCCGTTCTTTTGTCAGCCAGCCTTTTGAAGGCCGTAAGTTTATCGCTCATTGTGAAGAAGGCGAAAAACCTTTATTGAAGAAAGTGTACCATCCTGGCGAGAATGCCTTGATACTGATCGGTCCGGAAGGAGATTTCAGCCCGGAAGAAATAGCCTTTGCCCTGCAACAAGGATTTGAACCCATCTCATTGGGCGAAAGCCGGTTGCGCACGGAGACGGCGGCATTGGTGGCATGTCATACGATACATGTGTTGAATCAGTAAGAATAAATTTTTGTAAGAAAAGGGATATGTTAACCCAAAAAAATATTTTGGTTCATATCCTTTTTTTATTTTTCTTTGAATCGTTATTTAGAGCATCAACGGAAAAGGAGAAGATTAATGAAGAATTCTGGTATATTAACGTAGGTCCTAACGTTAAGAGTAAAATACCATAATTCTTTGCGAATATCATATAAGCCTTTAAATGTGCTTGGCTGTATATTTGTACGGCAGACTTACGTCTGTCGTCTGATTGTCCATTCTTTTAACAAATAAAATATTATGATACCACTTTATCAAGAACTACCATTTACGAGCAATAGTTATATAAACTTCTATAAAGAAGATTTGCCTCATTTTATTGTTCCGTGGCATTATCATCCGGAAATTGAAATCATGTATATATTAGAGGGCATAGGCACGCGTTTTGTTGGTGATCATATAGGTAGATACCAAGAAGGAGATGTTTGCATGGTAGGGCCGAAACTACCTCATGAATGGAGAAATGACGATGAGTTTTTTACACAAGGAGCAGGACTGAAGGCTTCTTGTTTATGTTTGTTTTTTCTGAAAGATATTTTTGAAGCAAATTTGATTCGTCTGCCGGAGATGTCTAATATACGTCAGCTTATAGAACGTTCTAGAAGAGGAATTAAGTTTGTAGGGAAATCCCGGGATGCCATTGGCTCTTTTATTCAGCGGTCGGTAAATGATACCGGAGCGTCCCGTATTATTAACTTTATTTCTTTGTTAGAAATGATGGCTACCACTGATGAATACGAATTGTTAGCGAGTATCGGCTTTACGGAATCTGTTAATTCTTCTGATTTTGAAAGATTTGATAAGGTATATCAATATATGATGAAGAATTTTATGAAACCGATTAAATTAGAGGAAGTGGCATCACTGGTTGGGCTTACTCCTAATGCTTTTTGTCGCTATTTTAGAGGACGAACGAAAAAAACATTTATTCAATATCTGAATGATATAAGAATTGGTCATGCCAAAAAGTTATTGATTGAAGGACGTATGAAGATTTCGACATTGAGTATGGAGTCCGGTTTTAATAACTTATCAAATTTTATTGAGCAGTTTAAACGCTCTACGCAAATGTCCCCTTCGGAATACCAGAAGAAATTTGGGGTAAAAAACCAAAAAGTTATATGAATTTGGAATTATGGTAAAATACCAGAAATGTGTGTGAGAATTAAGAAATAAGATAATATCGGATTACTATATATTTGCAATATGATATTTGAGATATAGTTAACAGTTGTAATTCTAATAATAGAAAGCCTATGAATATAGAAATATTTGAATGAATAGTTTTGTCACACGATTGTAAATTATCCTGTTTGAGTACTAATATGAATAGAAGAAATTTTATAAAACAAACTACAATAGCCGCTTTAGGGAGTCTTACTGCCTTAGATACTCTTGGTTCTTCTAATAAGGATACGATGGCTTTTGAGACTGGGAGGAGAAATGTTTCACCTCGTGCAATTACTATGTGGGATTTTTCTTGGTTGGAGCGCCGTTGGCCGGGTGCTGGTTATGAAGACTGGGATATAGCATTGGATGAATTGCAGGAACGTGGTTATAATGCAATACGTATTGATGCTTATCCACATTTGATTGCAGAAAACCCGACTAAGAAGTGGTTATTGAAAGAAGTTTGGAATCAGCAGGTCTGGGGTAGTCCGGATTTGAATGAAGTACAGGTTCAACCGAATTTGAATAGGTTTCTATTGAAGTGCAAAGAACGTGATATAAAAGTTGGACTTTCTTCTTGGTACCGCCAGGATATAGATGATGTTCGAATGAAGATAACGACCTCTGATAAAATGGCTGATTGTTGGATTTCGGCTCTTCAATCTATAGAACAGGATGGATTACTGGATAGCATATTGTTTGTAGATTTATGTAATGAATGGCCGGGGAATTTATGGGCACCTTTCTTTTCTTCACAATATCCTCATGTTGTATGGGGGCAGTGGTATAAGGAAGAATCTCTTCGATGGATGAAGCAGGCTTTGAGTCGAATGAAGGAAAAATATCCGGATATACCTTTCCTTTTCTCGTTTGATTGTGGTGATGTTTATAAATATGAAGAAATAGATACTTCTTTTTTGGATTTGTATGAACACCACATTTGGATGGTTCACCAGAATAATAGTGAGTTTTATAAGATTGTAGATTATAAAGACGGACAATTTTCTCCAGAGGCATATAAAAAAGTGGTGAAAGTTGCAGAAAATCTTTATCAGGATAAACCATTGTACTGGCAGAAGCTTTTGACTGATAAAATTAAACTGATGGGAAAAGTAGCAAAAAGAGTAGGCCGCCCTCTTGTTACGACGGAATGCTGGGGTATTGTAGATTATAAAGATTGGCCTATGTTAAATTGGGATTGGGTGAAGGAACTTTGTGCTTTAGGCACTGTCACCGCTGCTCAAACCGGTATGTGGGCCGGGATAGCTACCAGTAATTTTTGTGGGCCTCAGTTTGTAGGAATGTGGCGTGATATAAAATGGCATCAGGAGATGACAGCAATAATCAGGTCTGCTAAGTTAGATGAATCTATTATCATGAATAATGAAGTAGCTGCTAAATTATTGAGACGGCTCTAAATTTCAATCTTCAAAAGTCTCAAATAAAAATATATAGGCAAGGACGTTTTTGTCTTTGCTGGGGATGTTGCATTTTTTTAATAATGATTAATCAATTAAATCGATTCTTTTATGGAGAAGAAGAATAGAACTTTTTATCTGGTTTTCATTTCCGTTTTTCTGCTTTTAGGAAACTTGATCGCAGAAGCTCAAACGGGAAGAACTATTTCCGGAATTGTTGTTTCAGAGGTTGATAATGAGCCTTTGATTGGTGTAAATGTAGTTCAGAAAGGAACTACAAATGGTGTAGTTACAGATCTGGACGGGAAATTTACTTTAACTGTTCCGGATGGGAGTGTTTTACAAATTTCGTATATTGGATATCAGGAACAACTTCTGACTGTTAAACCTAATATAGCCGTTTATCAAGTAGCGTTGAAAGAAGATTCGCAGGCTTTGGAAGAAGTGGTGGTAATAGGGTATGGCATTCAGAAAAAAAAGCTGGTGACTGGTGCTACCGTACAGGTGAAAGGCGATGATATCCAAAAATTGAATACAGTAAGTGCTTTAGGTGCTTTACAAAGTCAAACTCCGGGTGTGAATATTACTCAATCATCCGGTATGCCGGGAGAAGGCTATAGTGTGACGATACGAGGGTTGGGTACTACTGGCTCTTCGGGCCCATTGTATATTATAGATGGCGTGACGGGTGCAGATATTAATAATTTGAATCCAGCTGATATTGAGTCTGTTGATGTGCTGAAAGATGCTGCTTCGGCTGCTATTTATGGTTCACGTGCCGCAAATGGTGTCGTGTTGGTTACCACAAAACAGGGGAAAGCGGGAAAGGCTTCTATTTCTTATGATGGATATTTTGGCGTTCAAAACGTGTATAAAATGGCTCCGACGCTAAATGCCCAGGAATACGCCATGATACAGAATGAAGGTCGGCTGATGGATGGTCTGCCTGCTTATGATTTTAGTTCTTTGGTTCCTAATTGGGAAAGTTATTCGAATGGGACGAATAAAGGAACAAACTGGTTGGATGCCATGAGAAATGAAAATGCACCGATTCAAAATCATGCATTGAATATCACTGGAGGTAGCGAACAGTCTGTTTATTCTATGGGTATTTCGTATACTTCACAAGAAGGTATTTTGGGCAAACCTGTGCAGCCTAAATATGACCGTTATACATTTCGTCTGAATACGGAACATACATTGTTAAAAAATAATGATTTTGATGTGATTAAGTTTGGTGAAAATTTAACTTATTCATATAGTGAAAAATCAGGCATATCAATCGGTAACCAGTACCAGAATGATATTAATGGTGCGTTGAAAGCAAATCCATTCCTTCCGATGTATGACGAAAACGGTGATTATCATTATGCATTGGCTTGGGATCCGACAGGTGAAAATCCTATAGCACTGATGGAGTATGCACACGGTCAAAATTTGACAAAAAAGCATAATATCAAGGCTAATGCATATGTAACCTTGCAACCAGTTAAAAACTTGAAAATTAAAAGTAGCTTTGGCTTGACGATGGAAGCGAATGCTTATCGTAGTTTTGAGCCGGTTTATGAATTGGCTTCTAACGTATATAATAAGGAGAATGAAGTGACTCAACAGATGTATATCAGTTCCGGATGGCTTTGGGAAAATACGATTAGTTATGATTTTAAAATAAATAACGATCATAATTTTAGTGCAATAATCGGTCAGTCAATGGAAAGAAGCGGTTTAGGGGATAATTTGTCCGCCAGTAATGTGAATTCAATTTTTAATGATTTTGAACATGCATATCTGAATAATACAACTGTTATCTATGCCGATAAAACAACCGTAGGTGGATCTCCCTATATGAAAAATAAGATTTTACAGAAAAGGAGTATTGCATCTTTCTTTGGACGTGTAAATTATGATTATAAAGAAACTTATTTGTTGACTTTGGTAATGCGGGCTGACGGTTCTTCTAATTTTGCAAAAGGAAATCGCTGGGGATATTTTCCTTCAATTTCTGCAGGTTGGATTATGAGTAATGAAGCTTTTATGGAGTCGACAAAGAATTATCTTGATCTTCTTAAAATTCGTGCCAGTTGGGGACAAAATGGTAATCAAGATATTGATCCGTTCCAGTATCTGGCGACGATCTCATTTTTGAAATCTAATTATTTCTTCGGCCCGGATAAGCAAACGATTTCTTCTGGTGCATATCCTGATATTCTACCTAATAAAGATGTTACTTGGGAAACTTCCGAACAATTGGACTTAGGTTTGGATGCTCGTTTCTTTGGTGGCCGTTTGGGGCTCTCTTTCGATTATTATTTGAAGACAACTAAGGATTGGCTTGTACAGGCTCCAATTCTGGATTCCTATGGAACAAGTGCTCCATATATAAATGGTGGGGATGTTCGGAACCAGGGGATTGAAATGGCTTTGAATTGGAATGATCATGTAGGTGATTTTACTTATGGAGTAAATTTGAATTTATCTCATAATAAAAACGAGGTAACCCGTATTGCTAATTCAGAAGGTATTATTCATGGTAGCCCTAATATTTTGAGTGAAGGCACTACTGAAATGTATCGCGCACAAGAGGGATATCCTATCGGTTATTTTTATGGATACAAAACTTTAGGTGTTTTTCAGAGTGAAAAGCAAATAGCGGAGTATTCCGGTGCCAAGCTTTCCGGGACAGCTCCTGGCGATTTGATCTTTGCGGATACTAATAAAGACGGTGTAATTGATGATAATGATAAATGTATGATTGGTAATCCTCATCCTGATGTAATAATGGGGCTTACTTTTAATTTAGGTTATAAAGGATTTGATCTGGGAATAACAACTAATGCTGTATTAGGCAATCAGATTGCCAAGTCGTACCGGTCATTTGCCGATCAACCGAAGGAAAATTATACCACTGATATTTTGGGACGTTGGCATGGTGAGGGGACCTCTAACCGCTTACCTCGAGTAGCGTCTGGAACAAATACAAATTGGTTATATATTTCTGACATATTTATAGAAGACGGTGACTATTTCCGTATTCAGAATGTCACATTAGGATATGATTTTAAAAAATTATTTCCACGTATTCCATTGGGGCAGGCCAGACTATATGTTACAGCCCAGAATCTGGTAACTTTTACTAAATATTCGGGTATGGATCCTGAGATTGGATATGGGGCCGACAAGAGCTGGGTTTCCGGCATAGATGTCGGTTTTTATCCGAGTCCAAGAACATATATGGTAGGTGTTAATTTAAAATTCTAATAGATTTGAAATATGAAAAAAATAGCATTTCTTATATTACTCGTTTCTTTTATTACAGGTTGTGACTCTTTTCTAGATTCAGACAATTTAGTAAAGAAAGACACTTCTAATTTTCCGGAGACTTCACAGGATGCATTAGATGCGCTGACCGGGGTGTATACAGTATTACCGTCTGTGAATGTTAATCAGTGTACTTTTCTGGTATCTGAATTATTGTCTGATGATCGTTTGGGAGGTGGAACATTAGTGGACCGAAGTTGGGGGGCCATTGATCAATTGAAGAAGATAAATGATGATATGTTTCCTGATTTTTGGAAAAAAATGTATCAAGGTATTTTTCGAGCTAATATGTTGTTGGAAACTCTTGATGTTGTAAAAACATGGGAAAAGCCAGAATTGAAAGATCAGATTGCTGCAGAAGCTCGATTTTTACGTGCTTACTTTTATTTTGACCTGTGTCGAATGTTTGGAACGGTTCCATTAGTACTAACAACAGAGGCGGTTAATAATCCAAGAGCTGAAGTAAAAGACTTGTATGCCCAGATAGCAGATGATTTAATATATGCGATTCAAACTTTACCGAATAGAAGGTATGAAGCAAAAGACGGTCAGTTGGGGCATGCAACCAAATGGGCTGCCGAATCATTGTTGGCACGTGTTTATTTATTCTACACAGGGTATTATAAGCAGGATGTATTGCCTTTACCTGACGGAGGTTCTGTTACAAAGCAAGAGGTAATTAATTGGCTGGATGATTGTATTAATAATAGTGGTCATGGGCTGGTATCTAATTTCGGTAATTTATGGCCTTATGCGAATTCGGCTACGGCTCCTGATTATAAGTTTGCTGTAGATAATAATTTGAACTGGGTCGGTGATGATCAGAATAATGAAACAATTTTTGCGATTAAATATTCTGCAATGGGTAACCATTCGACTAGTATCTATTATAGTAATCAGCCAGTGCTTTATTTTTCTATTCGTGAACAGCCTGATTATGAAAATATTTTTCCATTTGGACAAGGTTGGGGGGCCGGTACTGTAAGTACGAGTTTGATCGAAGATTGGGAAGCGAGTGAACCGAATGATTTTAGACGTACAGCATCTATTCTGGATGTAAATAATCCGGATGAAAATATCAAAAGTTATACTTGGGGAGCCAGTATGCAAATTCAGGAAACAGGTTATTGGCAGAAAAAATATATAGCGATCAATGCCCATCAGGCAAAATCGGATGGCACAACAGCTTGCGTAAATTATAGTTGTGTATTATATGGACGTACCCCAGATTTTCAAATTGATAATACACAGGATCAAGTGATTATTCGTTACGCAGATGTCTTATTGATGATGGCGGAATTAAAAAAAGATGTAAGTTACCTGAATCGGGTGCGTGAGCGTGCAGGTTTAGCCCCTTTGGCAGTTTATACGGATAAGGCTTTGCAGGATGAACGTCGCTGGGAACTTGCTTTTGAAGGTGTCCGTTATTATGATTTACTCCGCTGGGGGATTGCGGCAGAAGCTCTTGGAAAGCAAAATGGAGTGAAAGTGAAAAATAATGGTGTGGATGATGTCATGAATATGGGGAATCTGGTACAGCGTCTTCAGGAAACAGGTGGATTTATGCCGATTCCTAAAACTCAGATTGATTTATCTGCAGGGGTACTTGAGCAAACTCCGGGCTGGGGAAATGAAGCTTTGTATTAATTAATTAGTTAAATGAATTTATATGAAAAGGATAATAATAGCTCTTTTTTCGTTATTGGCAATATTTCAATTGTCCTGTAATCCGATAGAAGAAGAGCATAAACAAGGAAGTACTATTGCTGAAAGTGAATTGAATTTGGATGTTTACCCACTTACAGAAGGTGGAAATAAAATCGTAATGATAAATAGAACTCCAATGATTGGATCTCATTGGAATTATGGTTCGGGAATTTCCGTTCGTCAGCAAGACACCGTATTAGTCCCGTTTTTAGGGGAAAAGGAAATCGTCTTTACTGGAATTTGTTCTGGAGGAACTGTTTCTACTAGTCGAAAGGTGATAATTGATAAAATTTTGTATCCGATAGAAGATGAATGGGCTCTTTTTGCTGGTACTGATAGGAACGGTAAAACCTGGATGTGGGATTATACCAGTCCGGATGATGTTGTTTGGGGAAATGGCGGATACCCGGGAAATACAGCTCCCGCTTGGGCTACGATCAAAGCTGGTGATATGGACGAGCAGGATCCAGAAGTCGGAAAGGATGGAGTTATGCTTTTTGACTTGAATGGGGCGGCTAATTTTACTAAAATAAGTCAAACTGGACAGGTGGTAGAGAGAGGTAGTTTTCAATTTGATATGACCAAACAGAAACTAATGGCGGATGGAACACCTTGGTCTATTGGTACATTAACAATTATTGACGGTACTGTGCTGAAAGGAGTTTCTCCTAATGAAGGAGGAAAAACTGTCCATGAATTTGATATATTGAAACTGACAGAAGATAAAATGGTATTGGCTCATGTTTTAAATAATGGATGGGAGGCTTGGTTTTGGTGTTTTAAAGTGAAAAAGTAAGGAGGAGGAGTAAGCCGGGAATAAGAGGATTAATTTTGGTTCCCGGCTTATATTTGAAATCTGGTGTGGAATCGGTAAACTGTTTTGTAGCATGAAAAGGATAGTTCTGTTTTGTATTTTACTTTGTCATTGTTTTTATCTTTCTGCTCAATATGAAAGAGCGGCACAATGGGAAGAAAAGATTCAGGAGTTAAGAGATAAAAATAGTAAAGAGGGGATTAAACAAGGTTGTGTTTTATTTATAGGAAGTTCCACTTTTACAAGATGGGGAGATACGCAGAAATACTTTCCAAATTCTGTTGTTGTGAACAGAGCCTTTGGAGGCTCTATGATGTGTGATCAAATATATTTTTTTGATGAAATTGTCAAACCATTTAGTCCCAGACAGATTGTTATTTACGAGGGCGATAATGACTTGAATGAAACGTCGACAACCCCAGTGCAGTTTATGGAAGATGTAATTTGTATGAGTCGCCTTATCCATTATCATTATCCTAAATGTCAGATATTACTTGTCTCTATTAAGCCTTGTCCGGCACGGGTGAAATCTTTTGATAAATATAAGGAAGCTAATAATCTTATGAGAGAGTATGCTGCATTATATGATTATATAGACTTCGTAAGTGTATGGGATAAGTTTGTAGATAAAAATGATCGTCCTATTATGAAATATTTTATGGATGATCAGATTCATATAACTCCTGATGCTTATCTTCTTTTTAAAGAGGTGATGGAAGATAAGCTATTGAAAAAAATAAATTAATAATATGACAAAGGTATATTGGTTTAGTTTGTTTACCTTTTTATTAATAGGGGGACAAGCTATAGGACAAAATAAATTGAATTTTGGGCGGACTGTCAGACAGCCGGTAAATGAACTCCCACGTTCAAAATCAACTCAGGATATTTTGAAACGGAAGGCTTATCAATCCGTTTCCGGAAAACTGAGTTTGGATGATGACGGAAACTTTTTGTTGTCCGGTGGCTGGGAAATGATCGAAGGGTATAAGTTGGCTGGAAGGGGAATGTCTTTATGGGATATTCAAACCAATGCATCTGAATGGTATAATGCAGTTGTACCGGGTACGGTCTTGACAACTTTAGTGGAGCAATCCGTATATCCGGATCCTTATTATGGATTGAATAATTTGCTTATACCGGATACGCTTTGCCGTATGGACTGGTGGTATCGGATTTCTTTTGCTGTTCCTCAAGATAATAATGATTCAGACTATCGGATATTATTGAATGGTATTAATTATAAAGCAGATGTTTGGTTAAATGGTAGCCGTTTAGGAACTATAAATGGTGCTTTTAAAAGAGGAATATTTCCTGTTACTGATTTATTGGATAAACAAGGCTTAAATACATTGGCTATTCATGTTTTTCCGCCTAATAATCCAGGTATTCCTTTTGAGGAAACGAAGGAATGGTTTGGCGGAAACGGGGGGGCTCTTTGCTTGGATGGACCAACTTTTATATCTTCGGAAGGATGGGATTGGATACCAGGTATCCGAGATCGAAATATTGGTATTTGGCAAGATGTTAGATTGATGCGAGTAGGTGATGTTATTATGGAAGATCCTCAGGTTATAACGGACTTACCTTTACCTGATACTACTTATGCGGATATCACGATAAAGATACCCTTGGTGAATAATACTACAGAAGAACAAATTTTCTTCGTAAATGGGAAGATCGGAAATGTTTCATTTTCACAGAAAGTAGCGTTGAACCCGTTAGAGCGGAAAGAAGTATGTTTTACATCGGAAAAGTTTGAACAACTACGTTTTCAAAACCCTGCTTTATGGTGGCCGAATGGTTATGGAGCACAAGCTTTGTATAAGTTGAATTTGACTGTAATACGGGACAATCAGGCTTTACAAACAAAAAATATTCGTTTTGGGATTCGTGAACTTTCTTATAAACTTATGGCGCAAACTCCAGACAAGAGAAATGTGCGCTTCCAATATAGTCCTACGGATGTAGAAGAGAAGGGAAAAACTTTGTTTAATTATAAAAAACGAATTGCAATAGAAAATCCTGCTTTTCCACAAGTAGTTATTCCAACATTAGCAGATGGAACTATACGGTATTTGCAGGAAGAAGTGAATCAGTCGGAAAATCCATTCTTGACTATTTGTGTAAATGGAAAACCGATCTTTTGTCGTGGTGGAAATTGGGGTATGGATGATGGGATGAAACGTGTGACCCGTGAGAGGCTTGAGCCTTATTTCCGTTTGCATAAGGATGCTAATTTTACAATGATTCGAAATTGGACCGGAGAGTCGACGGAGGAACTATTTTATACTCTCTGTGATGAATACGGCTTGCTTGTATGGAATGATTTTTCCCTTTCAACTCAAGGGTATAATTTGGAACCATTGGACGATGAACTATTTCTTTCGAATGCTCGGGATATTGTTTTGCGTTTTCGTAATCATCCTTCTATCGCCATATGGTGTCCACGTAATGAAGGGTATGCACCAGATATATTGGAAGATGGTTTTCAAGAAATAGTTAATACGGTGGATGGGACCCGACATTTTCACGGGAATTCAAGATGTTTAAATCTTTGTCCAAGTGGTCCTTGGCATTATATTGACAATCAATTGGAATATTTGACTGAAAGAGCGAATGGTTTCAGTACGGAATTGGGAGCACCTTCTGTTCCAACAGTGGAAACTCTTCGTAAATTTATACCGGAAGAAGATCTTTGGCCGATTGGAGATGTTTGGTATTATCATGATTTACATTATGAAAGTTTTGATTGGAAAAATTATATCCGCGATGTGGAAAAATTAGGAATGGCTCCATCTCGTAGTGCGGATGAGTTTTGCTCGCGAGCTCAGTTTATTAATTATAATCTGTATCGTAATATGTTTGAAACTTGGAACCAGAAGATGTGGAATTATGCCAGTGGATTATTGTTATGGATGAGTCACCCGGCATGGCCGAGTGTTATTTGGCAGGTATATTCGTATGATTATGAAACTCACGGGGCATTCTATGGAGCAAAGAAAGCTTGTGAGCCGATACATGTACAATGGAATTCAGTTAACGGGAAACTACAAGTCATAAATACAACCCTTGGAAAAATTCCGAACGCAAAAGCATCATTTAAAATATATAATTTAAAAGGCCAAAAGTTGTATGAGAAAAAAATATCGGTAAACTTAGATGCTAATGGATTAACTGATTGTATGGAAGTTTTTGTTCCATCAGAAATCAATGAATTATCATTGGTCAGAACCCAGTTGTTAGATCAAAAGGGGCATACCATTTCCTACAATGATTATTGGGTTAATCCTGCTGCTCCTTCAAATTTCTCTGTTTTGCAAAAAGGAGGGAAAGCTAAACTGCAGCTAAAATCAAAGAAGGTAAAGAAAACAGAGGAGCGAATATTGATCCAGGCTGAAATAAAGAATAATTCAGATCTGGTAGCAACAGGAATCAAGGTCAACGTGCGTGACAAAGAGTCCGGACAAGCTTTACTTCCAGTGTATGTGTCAGAAGGTTATTTTAATCTATTGCCAGGTGAGTGCAAACGAATAGATATAGAAATGCCTGAAAAGCAAGGCAATAAAGAGTTTTATTTGTCATTTGATGAATGGATTAGATAGAAGGTGGAATCAATGTAAAAAAAGGATTATGAAAGTAGATAATATTTATGTACCTGAAGTTTTTTTTACCAATAATTGTCTTACAGGAGAAAATGTTGTAAAATCAACTCGTTTATTGGGGGATTTGGATGGTGTATTCCAAGATAAGGATGCTTTTGAGCAAATGGATAGAGACCGGATTATTTATCAGGTCAGTAGTTTTCTTCCTGTTGTGGAAAATACACCAGGGGGACTGTTTATGGGGATCACATTACTTTATCCGGGTAAAGTAGGGCAAGAATTTTTTATGACTAAAGGGCATTTTCATACCAATAGCAATCGTGCTGAATTTTATTGGGGAGTTGAGGGAGAAGGCATGCTAATCCTAATGGATGAGCAAAGAAATGTATGGGCCGAACGAATGTTTCCGGGTAGTTTGCATTATATTCCCGGGAAAGTCGCACATCGTGTAGCCAATATAGGTTATCAAAAATTAGTTTTTTCTGCTTGTTGGCCTTCTGATGCCGGACATGATTATGCGACAATTGCAGCAGAAGGGTTTGCGCGTAGTTTGATGGATGTAAATGGGGTTCCCACTTTATTATGAAAGGTCTGGATATGTATACTATAGGAATTGATTTGGGAGGAACTTTTGTTAAAATAGGTTTGGTTGAATCTGGTAAGGTGTTAAACTTTAAAGTTTTGCCGGCTCATTCAGAGAAAGGACTTAGAAATAATTTACCAGAAATAAAAGATACGATAAATAATTTATTGTATAATAGCGGAGTTCAAATTACAGATCTGGCAGGTATAAGTTTGGCTTTTCCGGGGATTGTGGATGTGAAGCATTATCAGGTTTTGGCAACAAATGACAAATATGATGATGCTTGTGATTTAAATTTGAGATTATGGTGCGAATTGAATTGGGGCGTCCCTTTTTATATGGATAATGATACGCGACTGGCTACTATTGGGGAATGGGAATGCGGAGCTGCACAAGGTTTGAATAATGTTGTAATGATGACAATTGGTACTGGAATTGGTACTGGTGTTGTTTTGGATGGGCGTGTTCTGTATGGGGAGCATTATCAGGCCGGTTCATTGGGTGGGCATTTCGTAATCGATTATAAGGGGCGTAAATGTAGTTGTGGTAATGTAGGATGTGTAGAGGCTCTTTCCTCCTCTTTTTTCCTTCCTTACATAATAAAGGAAAATCCGAAGTTATCTGCTTCGTTTAGGGAAAACGCTGACAATTACGATTTTGAGAAAATCTTTAATTGGGCCTCTCATGGAGATGTAGATGCTTTAATCGTACGTAATGAATGTATGGATGTGTGGAGTGCAGCCATAATTACTTATATACATGCTTATGATCCTCAGGTTATTGTTTTAGGGGGTGGAGTGATGAAAAGTAAAGATGTAATACTTCCCTATATCCGTGAACGTGTAGGAAAGTTAGCTTGGTGTCCAAGTTCAGTTGTTAAAATATTGGCATCTGAACTTGGTGATAATGCAGCGATATTGGCATCAGAATATTGTTTTAAAAATAAAAAAAGAAGGAATGAAATCTTATCTGCATAAAAAATCTAATTATAATAAATATCCATCGGTTAATGTGCCGGATATATATATATCTTCTTGCTATTTAGGGTGGGCGAATATTGTAAACGTCTTGAATCAACGGTTGAATGCAATAGATAAACCCCGTAAGATATTGGTTGTGGAATGCTATCAGGGAATACTTCATGATGAGGTGAAAAAGCAATTCTGTTTGGCATTTCCTGATGCTTTTTTTATTGATTCCTCCGAAGGCATGCTGTCGGAGCAAGAGCTAAATGTTAAGTTGCAAGCGGATATAACGGATGATGAGCTATTTGGTTATATGACACGTTTTAGCATAGACTGCTATTTTGATGAACAGAAAGTTTGTGATTTACGGAATAAAATAGACCGGAAACAAGGACTTGTTATTGTTTATGGTACAGGAGCTGCTTATATTCAGCCAGAAACCGATTTATTAGTGTATGCAGATATGGCTCGTTGGGAAATCCAGATGCGCTTTCGAAGGAATGAAATTAGTAATGTAGGGGTGGAAAATCGGACTGAGCGATCTGCATTGCAGTATAAAAGAGGTTTCTTTGTAGATTGGCGTATTTGTGATCGTTTCAAAAAGAGATTAATGCCCCATTGGGACTATGTTCTTGATACCAATAAAGCCGGGGAACCCAAAATGGCAACAGGGGATGCTGTTCGTGCGGGATTGGAGCAAGCTATAAAACAGCCATTTCGTGTGGTCCCTTTTTTTGATCCGGGACCATGGGGTGGACAATGGATGAAAGAAGTGTGTGATTTGGATAGAAGTATTGCTAATTATGCCTGGTGTTTTGATTGTGTTCCGGAAGAGAATAGTTTATTTTTATCTTTTGGCAATATCAAGTTTGAAATACCTTCTATTAATTTGGTGTTTGCTCATCCCCGTGAATTATTGGGAGATCCGGTACATGCTCGTTTTGGTGATGAGTTTCCGATTCGATTTGATTTCTTGGATACGATGCAAGGAGGTAATTTAAGCTTGCAGGTACATCCGCTGACTGAATATATCCAAGAAAAGTTCGGCATGCATTATACACAGGATGAAAGTTATTATTTGTTAGATGCGGGAGAAGATGCTGTGGTCTATTTGGGGCTAAAGGAGAATGTTGATTCGAAGGGTATGATTAAAGCATTGGAAGATGCCCAAATTTCCGGGAAATTCGATGCCGAAAAGTTTGTAGGACGCTATCCTGTGAAAAAACATGACCACGTCTTGATACCGGGGGGAACAGTCCATTGTTCCGGAGCAAACGGCATGGTACTTGAGATCAGTGCGACTCCTTATATCTTTACATTTAAATTATGGGATTGGGGACGTTTAGGGTTGGACGGACGTCCCAGACCTATAAATATAGAGCATGGAAAGAATGTAATTCAATGGAATCGTACGGAATCATGGGTGAGAAAAGAAGTTCTTAATCAAGTTGCTTTTGTTGCAGAAGGAGATGGATGGAGGGAGGAACATACTGGTTTGCATGAATGTGAATTTATTGAGACACGAAGACATTGGTTTACAAAACCAGTTTTGCATCATACGAGCGGCAGTGTCAATGTATTAAACTTGGTTGAAGGGAGAGAAGTTGTTGTTGAAAGCCCTTCCGGATCTTTTGAACCGTTTGTTGTTCATTATGCAGAAACATTTATCATACCGGAAGCGGTCAGAGAATATACAATTCGTCCGTTTGGAGAATCGGAAGGAACAGAATGTGCCACAATTAAAGCTTTTGTAAAACATCATGTGTGAACTTTTTTTTGATCCAGGGCTTGATATCAAGGCAACTGAAAGTCCTATGGGATTTATTTATGGCCCTGATATTTTTGGTCCTCAGGTAGAGAATCGTAAATTGAACGACATCTCGAAGAGTTTGTTGGATCCGAATTGTGAGGGACCGGAGATTGTTTATTCCATTGCTATGGATGTCGGTAAAAAAAATCATAGGGAACTACTCAATTCGATGCATTTGTTGTATGGAGTCGTGACTTATGCTGCTGGGAAATTAGGAACTGAGCCTATTCGAAGCCAGGGGCATATTCATAAGGTTTCTCCTTTCAGTAATTGGTCGACTCCTGAAGTATATGAAATATGGTCCGGAGAGGCGATTATTTATATACAGGAATATGCAGAAGATAATCCGGGACGCTGCTTTGCTGTTTATGCCAAACCTGGAGATGTAGTGGTGGTTCCCCCTTATTGGACGCATGCGACTATTAGTGCCAATCCTAATAAACCTTTGACATTTGGTGCTTGGTGTGATCGCGAATATGGATTTGTGTATGATGGAGTGAGGAAACATAAAGGTATTGCTTGGTATCCGGTTTTTAACGAATTTGATGAGATTCAATGGGTCGCAAATCCTTGTTATCAGTCTTCCAAATTGATATGTAAATTACCATCGGATTATACGGATTTAGGTATAAAGAAAAACAAGTCCATATATGATACTTTTGAAGAAAATCCTGATACTTTCTTGTTTGTTCCGTCTCCTCAACTAAGAAAGGAATACTGGATAAATTTTATTCCATAAAAATAATTTAGTTTGTAATTTTAGATATCATGGAAACAGGGCACAATAGTATGTTGGTTTATATTATAGCTGTTATAGCTGCTACCGGAGGTCTGCTTTTTGGCTTTGATACAGGGGTGATTTCAGGAGCGATTCCATTTTTTCAAAAAGATTTTGGAATAGATGATAGTACGATTGAGTTAGTTACATCTGCCGGTTTGTTGGGGGCAATTCTGGGTGCCTTGTTTTGTGGTAAAATAACAGATCGATTAGGACGTAAGAAAGTGATATTGGCTTCTGCCATTATTTTTGCAGTAGGCGCGATTTGGTCAGGAATTGCAGTAGATGCTTGGAATTTAATTTTGGCTCGTCTTTTTCTTGGAATAGCAATAGGAGTATCTTCATTTGCGGTACCTTTGTACATTGCTGAAATTTCTCCGGCAAAAGTGAGGGGTATGCTTGTTTCTATGTTTCAGTTGATGGTTACCATTGGTGTATTGGTCTCTTATTTATCTGATTTGTTTTTTGCGGATGAAAATGATATATCTTGTTGGCGCCCCATGTTTTATGTCGGTGTCATACCTGCTTGTGTTTTATTAGTGGGCATGGCTTTTATGCCAGAAACTCCTCGTTGGCTGATGAGTAGGGGAAGGCATAATGAATGTGTAGATATTTTGAATAAAATAGAAGGGAAAGAGCAAGCGAGGATTTCCCTGTTACAGATGCAAGAAGAAATAAAAAGGAACGAGATGGAAAAATCTGGTTGGAAAGAGCTCTTACAACCTTGGTTGAGGACACCACTTTTCATTTGCATAGGGATTATGTTCTTCCAACAATTTGTCGGAATTAATACTGTAATCTATTATAGTCCCAAGATTTTTCTAATGGCTGGCTTTGATGGAACAGTTGCTGCTATTTGGGCTTCTGTAGTGGTTGGATTAGTGAATGTTATATTTACGATTGTGTCTGTTTATTTTGTGGATCGCTTGGGGAGAAGAAAGCTTTATTTTATAGGATTGTCCGGAATAACTGTTTCTTTATTACTGTTAGGGTTATGTTTTCTGGGAGGCAATCTGTTAGGAGAATTTGTCAAGTGGCTAACAATTCTACTTATACTCTGTTATGTAGCATTCTTCGCAATAAGCATAGGGCCTTTGGGATGGTTGATTATTTCGGAAATATTCCCTCAGAAATTACGTGGATTAGGAGTGTCATTAGGATCGTTATCTGTTTGGTTGTTTAATAGTATTGTTTCATTCACTTTCTTTAAAATTGTCAATGTATTGACTATACCAGGCAAAGAGATTCTGTTGGATGGTGAATATCTGGGTAATCCTGCTGGTGCTTTTTGGCTATATGGAGGGATTGCTTTTTTGGCATTAATCTGGGGATATTTTTATATACCGGAGACAAAAGGTGTTACCCTTGAGCGAATTGAAAGCTTCTGGCGAATGAGAAAAAGTCCACGTGAATTAAAATAATTCTTATTTTTGCCAAAGTAATAAAGAAACAGATAATGACCGAAAAAGAGAAATGCAACCTGGGCCTGCTATATGATGCAAACTATGATCCCGAATTGTTGTCAGATCGTGAAACAGCTAAAGAACAGCTTTACGATTATAACCGTTTGCGCCCTTCACAACAGACAGAGCGGACGGAACTCCTGAAGAAACTTTTGGGGAGGACAGGAGAGAGCCTCATTATAGAACCTCCTTTTGCTTGTGACTACGGATATAATATAGAGATAGGAGAAAATTTCTATGCCAATGTCAATTTGGTTATATTGGATGGAGCAAAAGTGAAGATTGGTGATAATGCTTTTATTGCTCCTAATGTCGGAATCTATACAGCAGGGCATCCGTTGAATGTCTCACAACGCAATCAGGGATTGGAATATGCTTATCCGGTCACAATCGGTCATAATGTTTGGATAGGTGCGGGTGTGATTATTCTTCCCGGTGTCACTGTTGGCGATAATGTTGTAATCGGTGCCGGCAGTGTAGTGACGAAAGATATACCTGATAATTCACTTGCCGTTGGTAACCCTTGTCGGGTGGTACGGAAGATCGGAAAAGTTTAAAGAAAACTCCCTTGTCATTCTCTTTAATAGAAAGAGCGGTAGGGGAGTTTTCTTTATTTTATGGATTTGTATTTATTCCCACTCGATCGTTGCATTGGGTTTTGGGGACATATCGTAGCAGACGCGGTTTACGTTTTTAACTTCTTTCAGGATACGGTCTGTTATTTTCATCAAAATAGGCCAATCTACCGGTTCGATGGTCGCCGTCATGGCATCTACCGTATTGACGGCACGGATGATAACAGGCCATTCAAAAGACCGGGCATTATCCCGTACGCCTACAGACTTGAAATCGGGTACGACTGTAAAATACTGCCATACTTTCTTATCCAAGCCGGCATTCTGGAACTCTTCACGCAGGATGGCATCTGCTTCACGTACGGCTTCCAGTCTGTCACGGGTGATCGCTCCTAAGCAACGTACGCCTAAGCCTGGTCCGGGGAACGGCTGGCGATAAACCATCTCGTATGGCAAGCCTAATTCCAAACCGCAAGCACGAACTTCGTCCTTAAACAATTGGCGCAGCGGTTCTACCAGTTCGAATTTCAAGTCGTCGGGCAGGCCGCCTACATTATGGTGGGATTTGACCATTTTGGCAGTCTTGGTTCCGCTTTCCACGATATCCGGATAAATAGTTCCCTGTCCCAGGAAGTCGATACCATCCAACTTACGGGCTTCTTCTTCAAAGACGCGGATAAATTCGCCACCGATAATTTTACGTTTCTGTTCGGGATCGGCGACATCTACTAATTTATCAAGGAAACGGTCCGTTACATCTACATAGATCAGGTTTGCCTTCAATTGGTTTTTGAATATTTCGACCACAGCTTCCGACTCACCTTTACGCATCAGACCATGATTTACGTGTACGCAAACCAGTTTGTCGCCGATCGCTTTCAATAACAGGGCGGCAACGACTGAACTGTCAACACCGCCGGATAACGCCAACAAGACTTTCTTGTCTCCAACCTGGCGTCTGACCAGTTCGATCTGGTCATTGACGAAATTAGTCATATTCCAGTTTGCTTCCGCCTTACAAGTGTCGAATACGAAAGACTTTACAGCATCCTTGATTGCTTCTACGTCATCCTTGAATTCTTCTAATTTGACTTCGCATAATGCTTTCTCGTGGCCTGCTGCCATTACAGGAATGCCAATCGTATAAATATCCGGATTAACGTCGATTGCAACACCGTCGATAATATGGTTAGGACCGCCGTTGATGATAACACCTTTTACATTCGGCAGTGCCTTCAACTCTTCTGCTGTTATGTCATGCGGATAGATTTCGCTATAAACGCCCAATGCACGGATTGCACGTGCCAACACTGTGTTTTCATGACTGCCCAGGTCCAGGATAACAATCATATCTTGTTTCATGTGATTCTTGATTTTATTGATTTTACATTATGTTATACTTGAGGCAAATATATGATTTTTTCATTTCAAGGCAAAATAAAAGCCCGGTATAACATGAATACCAGGCTTTATAAATGTTTTTAAGAGGCTTATTCCCATTCGATCGTAGCTGGTGGCTTCGAGCTGATGTCGTACACTACGCGGTTTACACCTTTGACCTTGTTAATGATTTCGTTGGAAACCTTTGCGAGGAATTCATAGGGGAGTTGTGCCCAATCAGCGGTCATGGCATCTGTAGAAGTAACAGCACGTAAAGCAACCGTGTTTTCGTATGTGCGTTCGTCACCCATAACACCGACAGATTGAATCGGGAGGAGGATTACTCCGGCCTGCCAGATCTTGTCGTATAATCCCCATTCACGCATCAGCGACATATAGATATCGTCAGCATCTTGCAGGATCCGTACCTTTTCAGGCGTGATGTCACCTAAAATACGGATGCCCAGACCGGGACCGGGGAAGGGATGGCGTTTGATCAGGTGCGGTTGCATTCCTAATTCCATACCCACGCGGCGCACCTCGTCTTTGAACAGCAGACGCAATGGTTCGATCAGCTTCAGGTTCATTTTGGCAGGCAGACCGCCTACGTTGTGATGGCTCTTGATAACCGTTCCGGTGATGGAGAGCGATTCGATTACATCCGGATAGATCGTACCTTGACCCAGCCATTTGATATCTTTCAGCTTGTGGGCCTCTTCGTCGAATACGTCGATGAAACCTTTGCCGATGATTTTACGTTTCTTTTCCGGGTCGGAGACTCCGGCCAGTTCCTTATAGAATTTTTCTTTTGCATTTACTCCAATTACGTTCAATCCCAGATGTTCGTAATCTTTCAATACATTCTCAAACTCATTCTTGCGCAGTAAGCCATGGTCTACAAAGATACATGTCAGGTTTTTTCCGATCGCCTTGTTCAACAGAACGGCTGTAACGGAAGAATCCACACCGCCGGAAAGAGCCAGGATCACTTTATCGTCACCCAGTTGTTCCTTCAGTTCTGCAACTGTCGATTCGATGAAAGAAGCCGGTGTCCAGTCTTTGGCACATCCGCAGATATTCAGGAAATTGTCTAACAGTTTAGTCCCGTCGGTCGTATGGAATACTTCCGGGTGGAACTGTACGCCCCAAGTCTTTTCACCTTCTACATGATAAGCGGCAGCTTTCACATCGTCTGTACTGGCGATAACCTTGAAGTTTTCAGGAAGGACGGTGATTGTGTCTCCGTGAGACATCCAGATTTGTGAGCCGACATTGATACCTTTCAACAGCTCGTCTGTGCCCGCGATGTGAGACAGGTTGGCACGTCCGTATTCACGGGAGTTTGCCGGTTCGACATTCCCGCCGGATGTATAAGCCAGGAATTGGGCTCCATAACAGATTCCCAATACGGGATATTTACCTCGTATTTCACTTAAATCAGCTTTAAATGCATTGGCATCATATACTGAATAAGGACTTCCGGAAAGGATTACACCTTTCACATCTGTAGCATCATGTGGGAATTTGTTGTAGGGGACAATCTCGCAATACATATTCAACTCACGGACTCTACGTCCTATTAATTGAGTTGTTTGCGAGCCGAAATCAAGAATAATAAGTTTCTCGTGCATGCAAATTATTATTTAATTGAGTGGCACAAAGGTAGGAATAATATTCGGAACTTAAATCATTTTTACTACCTTTGCGTGTTCATTTTTAACAGTGACAGTATGGATACAGAAAAGAAAGAAACAAAAGAAATAAATAAGCTTTCATTATTGATCATGGCAGTGGTTGTGCTACTGCTAATTATTGCCGGAGCCTGCTATTATATTTTCCATCAGAAGCAGCAGATGCAAGAGTTGGAACAAGCTTATGTGTTGGATAAGGAATCGCTGGAAGATGAATTTAATGAATTATCTCTCCAGTACGAAGGATATAAATTTAATATAGGCAATGATTCGCTGTTGAACTTGCTGTCGACCGAACAGGCTAAAGTTCAACGTCTGCAAGAAGAGCTCCGGACTGTCAAAGCTACCAATACAAAAGAGATTGCCCGTTTGAAAAAGGAATTGCAGACGTTACGTAAGATCATGCGTAACTATGTCGTTCAGATCGACTCTTTGAATCGTGCGAATGAACAATTGAAGGTTGAAAAGAATGAAGCCGTAAAGAAATATCAGCAGGCTTCTTCTACAGCCACTACGCTAAAGAAGGAAAAGGAAAAGTTGACAGAACGTGTTACGCTGGCAAGCCGGTTGGACGCGACAGGAATCACTGTAACCCCTGTAACCAGTCGTGGGAAGAAGGCGAAGGTGATCAAAAAGATGGAGCAGTTTGTCGTTGATTTCCGTATTGCTAAAAATATTACGGCTCCGGTTGGTGAAAAAACGATCTATGTGCGTATCATGAAGCCTGACGATGACATCCTGTTAAAGAGCCGTGCCGATGTCTTTACCTTTGAAGGAAAAGAAATCAATTACTCCATGAAGAAGCTGGTTGAATATGACGGTGAAGAACTGCCGGTAACCATGTATTGGAATATCGAAGAATTCCTTTCCCCTGGAACCTACCGGGTAGACGTATTTGCAGACGGCAACCTGATCGGACGTAAAAGTTTCACACTTGAGAAATAACGATGGAAACAGATGCTCATTTCGCGCGACTCCTTGCCGATCTGCCGGAAGCTCTCGCTCGCGATGAAGCTTTCCTGGACGAACTGGAAGACCATGCCAAAGTGATTTCAGTGAAAAAAGGAGATTACCTGTTGCGTACGGGTGAGTTGTGTCAGGATGCCTATTTCATCAACAAAGGACTATTCATTAATTTATATGTAAACGAGAACGGTAACGAATGTGTCACCGGTTTTGCGGCCGATAATATGTTTCCGTTCCTGTCTGCCATTGGTTATTTTACGAAACAGCCTTCCGAGTTCGAAATTAAGGCACTTGAAGCAGGAGAATTGCTTTGCTTTTCCCGTAGCCATATTGAAGATCTTTCTTTTCGTTATCCGTTGTTCGCTTCCTATTACCAGAATGTCATGCTGACGATCATCTATAAGCTGGATGTTTTGCTGGCTGTCCGTCTGTCCTCTACCGCTGAAGAGTTCATCCAGTTTCTCTATGCAAATTATGCTTGGATGATCAACCGTGTGCCCGATAAATACATTGCCCGGTATATGGGTATCAGTAATGCCTGGTATTGTAAACTGAAAAAGAAGATATTATAGACTTCCCCTATTGGTTGTCCAAATAATGGCCAGCACCTTCCGCACAGCGTTCACCGTCGATCGCAGCAGAAACAATTCCACCCGCATATCCGGCACCTTCACCACATGGAAAAAGGCCTTTTAACGTTACATGTTGGAAGCTCTCTTTGTCGCGCAGTATGCGGACAGGCGATGAGGTGCGTGTTTCCACCCCGATCATCAATGCTTCGTTGGTCAGGAATCCCTTAGATACTTTTCCGAAATAACGGAAGCCTTCACGTAGCCGGCCTGTTACAAATTCCGGCATCCAAAAATGTAGCGGAGAAGCCAATAATCCCGGTGTATAAGAAGATTCCGGAAGATCAAAAGAATTTTTCTTATTGATAAAATCTGCCATTCGCTGTGCGGGAGCAGTCTGCTTCATCCCGCCATTCAGCCAGCTGAGTTCTTCCAGATGTTCCTGAAATTCCATTAATCCCAAGGGGGAGTCCGAAGGAAAATCTTCCGGACGAATCTCCACAACCATTCCGGAATTAGCCCAACGAGACCCCCGGTTGGATGGCGACATCCCATTGACCACCACCTGTTTTGGGCCACTGGCTGCTGGAACGACAAAGCCGCCGGGGCACATGCAGAAAGAGTAAACTCCCCGTCCGTTGACCTGCGTAACGAAGCTATATTCGGCAGCCGGCAGATATTCCCCTCTTCCTTCCTTGCGATGATATTGGATCTGATCGATCAGCATCTGAGGATGTTCCAGGCGGACCCCGACAGCAATGCCTTTTGCTTCGATTGGGATCTGCCGGTCGTGTAAGTAGCGGTAGACATCACGTGCGGAATGACCTGTTGCCAGGATGACCGGACCGTAGAAGCTTTTGCCTGTATTGGTTTCCACGCCGGCAACCTCTTCGCCATGGATGATCAGGGCATCCATGCGTGTTTCAAAATGAACTTCGCCACCGCAGCGGATAATTTGCTCCCGAATATTTTCGATCACGCGCGGCAGTTTATCTGTTCCGATATGCGGATGGGCGTCTGCCAGGATCGATGTGCTGGCACCAAATTGGCAAAAGATATTCAGGATCTTGTCGACCGAACCGCGCTTCTTGCTACGGGTGTAGAGCTTGCCATCCGAATATGCTCCGGCACCTCCTTCACCAAAACTATAATTCGATTCGCTGTTCACTTTATGCTCGCGGCTGATCAGGGCGATATCTTTCTTTCGTTCACGAACATTCTTTCCACGTTCGATCACGACAGGACGCAAACCAAGTTCGATCAGGCGGAGAGCTGCAAACAGACCTCCCGGGCCAGCGCCTACCACGATAACTGTTTTGCCAGCTGAAACATCTTTATATTCCACCGATTGGTATTCCGGTTCGTCCGGCTGTTCGTCGATGAAAACACGCAGTTTTACATTCACATAGATTGTCCGCTGGCGCGCATCGATCGAACGTTTCAGTACCCGGACAGCCAGGATATGCGGAACGGATGTCCCCGTCTCACGGGCAACAACCTGTTTCAACGACTGTTCGTTTGCAGCCTCTTCGGGCAATATACGGAGTTGTAATTCTTGTATCATTGTTACTTCTTCAGATTCAAATAAAAAACCAAACCAGCCTGTGCCCGGTAGCCACTCCAGTCGACCTCTACGGGTAATGGGGATTTCGGATTTCCGAGTTGGCAGTCTTCTTTTACCGCATCCCATTCGTATCCGACACTCAGATTCAGCGCGATGTTGCGGCAGAGGCCAAATTTAATACCAAAAGTTGGTTCCAGAAAGATGTTTGTACCGGAATATTTATTTTTACTTTGGTTGCTACTTTCCGGAGCAGACTCTATAAACAAGCTGTAGAGCTCTTTTCCTCTGGTCAGCACGACACCGGACGAGAGCTGTACATAAGGCTCAAAGGTGAAAATACCCAGTTCTTCCTTCGTCAGGCGGAAGCGGTAGAAAGCCCCTAATTTGTACCCTTTGTTATGTAACTCATAGTTGCAGTGCCCCGAATAATCGGCTACGCCTTTCTTCCCCGCCGTATTCATATAGTTGAAAAGCACCCCTGCATGATTACGTTTCCATTCAATCCCGATGCGGGTATCCTGGGTGACATAACCGGGGAACTTGTCGGTTGTCTGGGCATTTACAACAGGGAGTGCAAGATCTTTTAACCGGTCTTTCATTTCGGACATCTGGTAAGAACCATGTCCGATGTTATACTCGACAGTCAGCGATTGTGCCTGTCCGAAGCGGACGGCAGATAAGACGAGGCATATAAAAAGCAGTATCCGTTTCATTTCTCCGGGGTGTTTTCAAGGTTAGACATATTTGCTACCAGAACTGCCTTGCCAAGGGAATAAGGACGATGGGTCTCGTCTTTGAAATAAATATAGACCTCGTACGTGCCGCCACCACCGGTGTATTTCTCGTCTACGAAAGAACGCTGGTCAAAATCGTAACTTCGCCGGATATATGTATAATTCTCGATGCTATATTCGATTGTGTAGTAATCGAAACCGTTACGCTCCGATTCGTCTACTTCCCAGAATATGACTGGATGCCCTTCTTCATTGATTTCATACGGCAGGAGTTTGTCGCTCCCGTTACGCGCATCAACCTTTAGAGGCCAACTGCGCTTTTCTACATAATGTTCGGTCCCGACCTGTCCGGCAACCGTCCCACTATTTGTCCGTGCAAAGATTTCGCACGACAACTCATAAGAACCATTTGGAATCCGGTCTACGTCCAGCACAAAATCGCATCGGATTCCATCGCTTTCCCATTCCAATTCACCTAAGCGGATGATTTGCTTCTCAACTTCAAATCCGGGCAACGGATAAATTTCGCATACAACATTCCCGCTATGTTTCACCACATAGATCTCGTTTTCCAAATCATGGATAAAACCATAAAAATCCACACTCGTCGTGACCGAGTCAACCTGGTGATTTTCCATCTCCACAAAATTCTCCCCTAACTGATACTCACAGCTCGTAAACAGGAAGAAAACACTCACAAATAGATAAACAACACTTTTTCTCATATAAATATAACTTATCCGAACAATTGCCGGAAAGCCTCTTCCACCTTGCGCACCTGGATGATTTGAATCTTGCACTTGGATGAGTCGAAGCCTTTCAGGTTATTGTGCGGGATGATAATGCGTGAGAAGCCCAACTTCTCCGCTTCCAGGATACGCTGCTCGATGCGGTTCACCGGACGTATCTCGCCCGACAACCCCACTTCGCCACACATGCAGATACCCGACTCGATCGTAATGTCGAGACTGGAAGAAAGTACGGCGCTGATCACAGCCAGGTCGATCGCCGGATCGTTCACCTTCAGGCCACCGGCGATATTCAGGAAAACATCTTTCTGGACCAACTTGAAGCCAGCGCGCTTTTCCAGCACGGCCAGCAACATATTCATACGTCTGAGGTCGAAGCCCGTCGCGCTGCGCTGGGGCGTCCCGTAGACAGCGGAACTCACCAATGCCTGCGTCTCGATCAGGAAAGGGCGGACGCCTTCGATAGCCGCCGCGATGGCGACGCCGCTCAGCCCTTCGTGATTTTGCGTCAGCAGCAGTTCGGAAGGATTGCTGACTTCGCGAAGCCCGTCCTGCCGCATCTCGTATATCCCCAACTCGGCCGTACTCCCGAAACGGTTCTTGATGCTGCGGAGGATGCGGTACATATAGTGTTGGTCTCCCTCGAACTGCAGGACCGTGTCGACAATATGTTCCAATACCTTCGGGCCGGCAATGCTCCCTTCCTTGTTGATATGGCCGATCAGAAGAACGGGCGTCCCGCTTTCCTTGGCATATTTCAGGATAGCCGCGCTGCATTCGCGTACTTGGGTGATACTGCCGGGAGAGGACTCCACGACTTCCGTATAAATGGTTTGTATCGAGTCGATAATCAACAGGTCGGGCTGTACATTTTGGGCTTGTACGAAGATCTGTTCAAGATTGGTTTCGCAAAGGATAAAACAGTCCGGGTTTTCGTGGGCGATGCGGTCGGCACGGAGTTTCAGCTGGCGACTGCTCTCTTCGCCGGAGACGTAGAGCGTTTTCAGTCCGTTCAATCCTAAAACAGTTTGCAGAACGAGGGTCGATTTCCCGATACCCGGTTCGCCTCCGATCAGGACAAGCGAGCCTTTCACCAGGCCGCCTCCGAGGATGCGGTTCAGCTCCTGGTCCCTCAGGTCGATGCGCGATTCCTCTTCGGAAGTGATGTCGCAAAGCAATACAGGCCGTACCTTGCCGCCGTCCGGCAAGCCGTAGAGCGCCCGCTTTCCGGCAGGCTCTTTTGCCACGATCTCTTCGACATACGTATTCCACTCGCCGCAAGAAGGACATTTCCCAATCCATTTCGGGGAGTCAGCCCCGCAATTGGAGCAGACATAGACAGTTTTTGCTTTCGCCATTGTTATTTTGTTTTATCCGAAAAGGTCAAGTGTCAACTGCTTCTTTTCGGCTTCTAACTTCCGCAGGTGCCGTTTGCCTTGCGGCGTGATGATTTCCATTTTGTCGAAGCGGGTCCGGATGACTGTCTCGACAGTGTAGCTGACGTTGACCACTTCGCCTAACTCGCTCATCTTCCGCTGTATTTCCAACACGCAGTCGATGCACATGCCGCTCTTGAAGGTGATCTTTTCGTCGAACATATCTTTTTTGAAATCTTCGTCGCACATATAGAAGTCGATCGTTTCTCCTCCTTTGTTATAGATCCCTTTCCAGCGGTAGCGGGCGTCTTTCAACACAGGCGAGATAATCTCGATCGTCGCTTTGTTGTCCTTGACAGGGGGCAGTTCGTCGGAACGGAGGATATAATAGTCGAACTGTTCGCGCTTGACTTCCAGTGAACCGGAACGGCTCCGGTTGTTTTCGTTCAGTTCACGTAAAGTAAACCGGGTTACTTTCGGATAACCGCGCACAGTCTCATAGAAATTGGATTTACATTTACAGAAACGGGGCGATGCACTCAGTAGTTCCACTAATTCGTGCGAAATCGTGACGCCGGGCAGTCTCTTTTTCAAATTGTTACGAAGGAGCGACACTTCACGTTGCATCTTCTCCTCGTCTGCCGTCGTACGGTCTGCCGCCGGCTGTCCGCCAACCAGTAGGGAAGGACGTGTCCATACCTGCATAAACAGATTCAGGACGATCGAGATCAGGCGGCTGTTTTCGCCTGCCGCCGACCATATCTCGCGGAATCCTTCTTGTTGCTGGAACGATTCGCAGTAGACCGTCATCTTGACATCCAGCATGTCTGCCAATGACCGGAGAAGGGAAAGGACTTCTTTCTCTGCCCGGTGTTTGATCATGGCATCCATGTAGTTGGACTTGTCATTGAAGTAATATCGAAGTTCGAGTTTGTTATCAAACTTAATCATAAACACAATTTTATTAGTTAACCTTCAGTCTTCGGTTTCCGGTCGAAGAACGGGTTTTTGGAAGACGCGCTAACCGGAATTGCCATCACGCATTTGCAGTCGCCCAGCATCCCCAACCGTTGGGCTGCCAAACCGGCGCTGAACATGACGCGTGTATCCAAGCGGAGATCCGATGCTGTGGCGCAGGCCGAACCGATTGCGATACCCAGGTCCACCGAATTGATGGCGCAGGGGACGGCATCGGGCTTCTCCACACAAGTGGGGTATCCGCAGTGTGCGCAGTTCAAACCCTGTACCTGCTGGCGCGTGCCGGCAATCATAATCGCTTCGGCCTGGAGGATATTGTCGGCGTCGCGCAGGAAAAACTTCAAACCGGTTTCGCCTGACATGATAATAAGTTCTTCGGAAAGACGTTTGATATCTTCGTCCGTAACCATTGCCACCTCGATGATGTCGATGCCTTTCCCTTTCGGGGCCGTCCGGGCGGCTGTCATCATCTGGCGGACAGCCTGTAACACATGCTCGTGTCGTGTTTCTCTTTCGTTCTCTATCATTTTAATATTGGTTTAGCACGAACAAAGATAACACATTACTCGTTTTATAGCTCAAGATTCGTCATCTTTTCTGTAATATCAAAAGGATAATCGGGGTATTCGTAGATACTGAAGCGCGGTTCGGTTACGCCTTCGGAATAATTCCAGATGCTGAGGTACTCTTTGATGTCTTCGCCCATTGCCTGTAACTGGCGCAGGTAGGCGGCGATGGACTTGTTTTCGACAATATACACCTCTCCCATACGATTGATGATAGGGCTATGGAGGCGTCCGGCGTCATGCTCGAATTTCAGGATACGTTTTCCATCGGCAGTCATGCCGACTGTTTTGAATGTCATGCTTTTACCGATAGCGGGAAGATTCAATACATTACGGTCGGTTGCTGCAAACAGGAGATGGTTTTCCCGGATGAAATTGACCAGCTTCTTTCCCAATGGACGTTCGTAGCGGATCAGGCGGTAAAGCTCTTTCTGTTTTTCTTTCGGGACAAGACCGAATATCTTTTCCTCTTGCTGTTCTTGCAAGGAGCGGCTGTTCGGCGTAAAGACTGCATAATTTTCATGAAAGCCCTTGACCGAAAATGTGTAATAGCATACGACACCCATCGCGTTCAGCGTCTGCCGCAGCTTGGCCGTATGTCCGCGCCGGGAGGCGGCAACGGTATAGACCAATTGGTTGGTGATGATCCATCCGGCAGACAGAATCGCTTCGATAGCCTTTTTCGCTTCCGGCGTCACTTCGAGCGGAGACTGGAAATGCGTCTGGATAATGAACTGCGAAACTCCGATGCGCGATGCTTTCTCTTTGAAATCCCTTAAAATAGTAACCAAATCATCCGTGATGCGCAGTGGCAGGTAGGCAAGCAGGCGGGTTCCAAGACGGACACGCTGCAGTTCGGCATACTTTTCTCCATCCGGGCGGCTCTCGTTCGCTTTTTGTTTTCGGGCTGCCATTTTGTAGACGGCATCGAGGATGTTACGCAGTGTCGCATTCTGGCTCATCAACGCGTCGCCTCCGGTAATCAGGATATCCCTGAGCTGTGCATCTTCTTCGAAATAACGCATAAGGCGTCGCAGCTTCTTGTCCCAGGTCTCTTTCGGTTTTAAAGATTCGAAATCGAAATTCAGACGTTCGCTCTGGAAATCGTACATACGTTGGCAAGAAGCGCACAAACCACCGCAAGCCCGTCCCATCGAATCGGGAATCAGGATCGCCACGTCCGGATAACGGCGGTGTATGTTATGCCCTTCCGGCAGTAGCCATCCGGCAGCATTGGGTTGGCCGGCCACGACGATGTCCTCTTTTTCCCAAGCTTTTATCTGTCCGTATGTTTCAACCAACTCTTCGGAATAAAGGACATAGGAACGGATCGTGGCGTCGTCATATCCGCTTGTGTTGGTGTTCAGCAAAGAAAGGTAATAAGGCGTTACGAAGAACGGCATTCCTTTTTTCCGGGCACGCGCCAGTAATTGCATTGTCTCCTCCGATAGGGAGCCACCGAGAAAATAGTTCAGTTCCGTCGGGCTCTTAAATGCCATTGCAAGGTGGAAACGGCTGGTATTCCACCAATCCTGCACCATTGTGTACTTTTCCGCATAGCTCATTCCTTCGGCAAACTGAAAGCGGGATGTAGGTGCATGGCGCCGTTCGATCTTGCGTATCAGTCCGGCAATGATCCGCTCCTTATTGGAACGGCGTATCGCCATCACGTCTTCATCCAAGCCGGTAGGCCAACGGTTCATTTGCCGTTTGACAAGCGAACGGTCCGGTATAACCTCTTCCGGATTCTCCAATAAATCAAACTGCCGGAACAGGTCTATAAATAAATCAGGTGAAACAGGCTCCGTCAGCTTTCCGGTCAAGAGCTGCCATAGATAGGTGATTGTCCGTACCGGTATATTTTCGCCGGTCGAGAGCTCGGAAACGATGGTGTCGTCATGTTCGATTAGTAGAAGAATATGTCTCGCCACGGCATTGCCCATATTGCTTCCGCCGACAGTCTTGTCAATGCGTGAAGAGACAAAAGAGCGCAGAGCCTCTTTAAAAAGCTCTGCGCTCTCGCTTTCTTCCGCCATTGCCTGCAACTGGGGAAAATCTTTCTTAAATTCTTTAGTCAATTGTGGGATGTCATACGCGAGTAATCTTCTTTTAATCATAAGCAAATACTTTTGGAGGGTTATAGAATGTTAGTTTAAATGCATTTGCTACAAATATACTATTTTTTCTCCGCTATTGAAAGTGTTTTACTTATAAAACATCTTAAACACCTTGTAAAACACAGCAAAATGACAATGCTAAGATATATTTATTACAATTTTGTTACTTCCGTTTTGGTTTTACTTCATACAGGTCGTGCCGATTGTCTATGACATATTTATTTTTTCATTTATGCTGTTGCCACATTTTGATTACGATATTCTTTGGGAGTACACCCTACTTGTTTTTTAAAAAAACGCATGAAATGTTGAGGATGTTGGAAACCTAACATTTCTGCTATCTGCTTTGTATTCAGATTTGGGTCAATCAAAGCATTTTTAGCCACGTTTATCATCTTCAACTGTATAAACTCTTGCGCAGTTTTCCCTGTTTCCGATTTTACCAAATCACCCAAGTAATTAGGTGAAAGACAAATCTTGTCAGCAAAATATTTCACTGTGGGGATTCCATACAGTGATGCCTTACCGGAATCCATGTATTCATCGAGTAACTGCTCAAAGCGAACAAGAACATCATTATTTATTTCTTCACGGGTAATGAATTGGCGTTCATAAAATCGCATACAATAGTTGAGCAACACTTCGATATTCGAGATAATCAACGATTTAGAAAATTTGTCAATAGGATGCTGTAGTTCACGCACTATTTTTTCCATATAATCTTGTAGAATGATGCGTTCCTCTACCGATAGGTGTAACGCCTCGTTGGAAGCATAAGAAAAGAAAGAGTATTGTTTGATTTTCTGTCCCAATTCCGTCCGATGCAGGAAGTCGGGATGAAATAACAACCCAATGGCTTCGGGTACAACACCATCTTCCAAACGATGAATACCAACAGTTTGTCCCGGAGCAAAACTTACCACTGTTTCATCATCGAAGTCATAGACGGTCTTACCATAATTAATAATACACCCTGTTGTCTTTTTCAGAAAAAGCGCATAGAAACCAAGTGTCATTTTATGTGTAGGTTGGGGCACAGACTGGTCGAAATGCACAATCCCGACTAATGGGTGGCGTGTTTCAAAGCCAAAGAACTTATTGTACTGCTCAATGGTATCTGCTTTTATAATATCCACATTGTCTTTCATCTTATTTGAATGTTTATAGTACATAAATCAATCTTGTAATGCAAAGGAAACATATTTTTTTGTATTAGGAAAAGGCAGACAGGTAAAAACAGTAATTCAGATACATTAATCCGTAACTTAGGTACTTCATTGATTATTAGATGTTATCAAAAGTATAATCTTCCGTAATCGGGGTACTTTACCCCGTAAGAAAGGTATCTGCCTTATAAATGAAACCCTCTAATTTTGCATCGAACAAATTAATTAATTTAAAACAGATAGAATATGAAACGTACAGTAATGACAATGATTGTAGGGCTGGCGTGTATAGCTACAGCTTTTGCACAAATGAGTGAAGAACGTGTTCCAGCAAGAGAATTTGCCATGTTTTCAGCCAAAGACACTTTCCGACCTTACGAATTTACCCGTCATGCCATTGGAGAAAATGACATTCAAATTGAAATCCTTTATGCAGGTATCTGTCACAGTGACCTACACGCTGCTTGGGACGAACAGATAAGGCTTGGCATAATGTTTCGGACGGAAAAGTAAAGTTCCGCTATGTGATTGACATGAGTACGTTGAAAAAATGAATAGGATGAATAAAGTTATTGAAAGGATGCGAAACGGAGAACGGATTACAGAAACGGATGCTGATTTTCCTCTCCTCTACTCCGAAATAGAGAACACAAAGAAACTTGTTTGTGAACTGAATAACAAATACCATTCCCCTGATGAAATTCGGACGTTACTCGAACGTATTTGGGGACAACAATTGGACGCTTCGGTACGAATGTTTCCACCGTTCTATACAGCTTTCGGTAAACTAACCCGTGTAGGCAAAGAAGTGTTTATCAACTTCGGTTGCACTTTTCTCGACCAAGGTGGTATCACGTTAGAGGACGGAGTATTTATCGGACCGGAAGCAAAAGTTGTAACCGAGAACCATCCCGAAGAACCTGCCTTGCGGCATAGGTTATTAGTAAAACCGATAGTTATAAGGCGTAATGCGTGGATTGGTGCAGGAGCAATTATTCTACCCGGAGTAACCGTAGGAGAAAATGCCATTGTCGCCGCCGGAGCAGTAGTTACGAAAGATATACCGGACAATGTTATAGTAGCAGGTGTACCCGCTAAAATCATAAGAAATATTAAACAGTAATTATATGAATATGTTGTTATCATCCCTTATTCTTTTGTCGGGATTATCTTTTGCTACGGCTGCTTGCAGCCCTACAGAAGAACCAGCCAATACGGAAGAACCGACACCTGCTCCTGAACCGGAGCCAACACCCGAACCACAACCGGGTAACGGACACACATTAGTGGTCTATTTCTCTTGTACCAATACCACGAAAGGTATTGCGGAAAGAATTGCAGAAATTACCGATGGAGCACTTCATCGCATCGTTCCCGAAACGCCCTATACAAGTGAGGACTTGAATTATAACAATTCCTCGTCCCGTGCTAACCGTGAGCAGAACGACCCGGCTGCACGTCCGGCAATAAGCAGTAAAATCGAGAATTTTTCGGACTATGACGTGGTTTTTCTTGGTTATCCTATTTGGTGGGGAAAAGCTCCTAAAATAATCCATACATTCCTTGAAAGCCTAAATCTATCGGGCAAAACCATCGTGCCGTTCTGTACTTCACATTCCAGTGGCATCGGTTCAAGCGATATAGATTTGCACGAATCGGCAGAGAAAGCCGCATGGAAAAAAGGAAAACGTTTTAATGGAAATGAATCAGCAGGAACAATTAAAGATTGGATTGAAAGTATGAATTTGAATTTGAATCAAAATAGCAATGTAGGCGTGTTCAACCTCTCGAAAGGTGAAAATGGGAAAGCACCTACCGTAAGACTTAGCAGTGGATATGATATGCCCATCGTTGGGCTGGGCACATACAGTCTGCATGGTGATGTCTGTGTAAATTCCGTCAAGGCGGCTCTTGCTTCCGGCTTCCGCAAAATTGATACGGCACATATGTATGACAATGAAGAAGAAGTGGGACAAGGCGTTCGTGAATCGGGCGTGCCACGTGAAGAAATCTTCGTGGCAACCAAACTTTATCCTAATCAATTCAGCAATCCCGAAGCAGCAATAGAAGAATGCTTGCGTAAGCTCGACATCGGTTATATTGACTTGATGCTGTTACACCATCCGGGAACTGACGATGTAAAAGCATATAAAGCAATGGAAAAATATGTGGCGCAGGGCAAGATTCGCTCCATCGGATTATCGAATTATTACATAAAGGAAATGACGGAGTTTCTGCCACAAGTAAACATTAAGCCTGTATTAGTACAAAATGAAATACATCCTTATTATCAAGAAAAAGGAATTGTCGAATATATGCACAGTCAAGGCATTGTAGTAGAAGCATGGTATCCACTTGGAGGCAGAGGTCATACGGCAGCTTTGTTAGGTAATGAAACCATTAGCAAAATTGCAAACGCTCACGGCAAGTCTTCGGCACAGGTCATTCTACGTTGGGATTTACAAAGGGGTGTGGTTGTCATTCCCGGTTCAAGTAACCCCGACCATATCAAAGAAAATATATCCATTTTCGATTTTGAACTGACGGATGAAGAAATGTCGCAAATCGCCGCACTCGACCGGAACGAGAAGCATGACTGGTATTAAACCTTTTGATACAAACGCATATGAAAAAGGTGAAAATCACAGTGCTACACACTACATTTAATGAAGATTTCACCCGTGATTATGGAATGCCGGAAGTCAAACCATGCTTTGTTATAAATGGAAACGAATATGGATTACAATCAGTACATCCCCACCCACATTTATCATGCACCCGGCATTATTTCCATGTCTTGCTGTAGTCGATGCAGAACTGATGCTTTCCGTGCCTCCACTGTTTACTGCCTTTCAGGGATTTGATACATTGTTCCATAGCGTAGAGGGCTTCATTGCCGCCAGCGCAAACCTTGCCAGCGATATGAATGCACGTGAAGCTATCCGCAACATTACTGAATATCTGCCCCGTGCCGTTAAGGACGGTTCTGATTTGGAAGCACGTACACGTGTAGCTTTCGCCAATACATAATCGGGAGCAGTGATGACACTTACCGGTCGCTTGCCCGGAGAAGCATTGAAAGATGAAGAAGGTGTTGCCAACATGAAGAATCTCGGACAAAATATAGCGTGGTTATTGAACCACCTTAAATAAGATATAATTTTTCTTTTTACAAAGCAATTGCTGTGAATACTAATAACTTGTTAAATGTGAGATAGATAGGCGGTAGGTGAATTCGGACTTTCTACGGTCATTTCGGGACAAATCGTTACCGTTTTTGTCCGGTAGGGAATAGGTAAGATATAGTAACGAAACTATGTCTTTTACAGTCTTTTTGTTGTCTTATTTTGTCCAGCCGGTTCAGCGGAGAGAGCGGGATTCGAACCCGCGAAACCCTTTAGGGGTTTACACGCTTTCCAGGCGTGCCTCTTCAACCACTCGAGCATCTCTCCTTGTTTTCGGAGCGCAAAAGTAAAACAACTTTATAAGAAATCCAAGCTGTCACCCATTTATTTTCTCTTTTATGTCCATTTTAAACTGCTCCACTTCTTCCTTTCCAAATCGGCAGTTACAAACTTCTTTCTTCCTGCCCCTTTTCATCAAACGGTCTAAAAAGACAGCTTTTGTATTATATGCGCGACACAACCGGCAGAGTGAAAGGTGGATAGCCAAACGCATCCTTTCCGTAACCGACAAGGGAACATGGATACGCTTTTCGATTAAGTAGGTTGCCTGTTTGCATGACAACGTAAATATATGTATAAACTCTTTAAGCATTTTGACCTCCTAATTTAAACCAGTGAATATCGAGGCACTTTCTTAACTGAAGACGGCTACGCTGCAATAGCTTCCAGTAATTGGCAGTCGACAGGTTTAGTTCGCGGCATATTTCCACCGCTTTTTGTTCCTGAAGATAACACTTGTTGACGACAATCAGCCATTGTCGGGGCAGATTCCCAAGACATTGATTGAATACCTCATAGAAACTGTCATTATTTAATAGTGTACTTACTGCAAACTCGTCCTCCTCCCAAGGGTCCGCCACGTCTGGCTCGATCCATTCACCGTGTTTGTCAAAAAAAGTCTCGAAAGATAATGATTGGGAGTTCCCGTTATACCGCTTTTTGTATATATCGGCGATTTTATGTTGCAATATGCTTGTCAGCCAAGTTAATGGCGTACTTTTCCCCTGAAAAGATTCTCTGCTTTTGTAAGCCGAAAGAAAAACTTCTTGAACTACATCTTTGGCATCTTCTTTATCGGACAGCAAATAATAGGCTCTGTCCAAGAGTGTTTTTGAGTAGTCGTCTATCCATTTCTCCAACTCGAAAGCCGATGTGGAAATGCTGTTTTGTCGCATTTGTTTATTGATTAGAAGTCGTGAATCCAGGGCATGATTCTCAAGCACCTGTGCCCTGGATTCTTCTGTTACAAAGATACTATTATTATCGGATAACTACCTTCAAAACATTATTTATTGTCGGAACCGGGAACATATCATCTACTTTCATAATAGATGCGTCCTCTTTTTCCGGCATTCCGATGAAAAGTCCCTGTGCATTTCCGGCTCCTGGATATTGGCTAACAGCTGTTCCGTCATCAAAAAGAGCAGTCTTACCCGTAATGTCACCTTTGAAATTAGCAGGAATCATGGCTTCATTTGCATAAAACCAGTCATTGGAATAACCAAACATGGTCGCATAGGCGATATGGTCACCTTCGGTTGCTTCAAACTCTATTTCCACTTTTTCACCCGGTGCTACCGGAGCATCGCCGGCAACATAGACCATTCTTACATCAGGCATCTTTTCCAATGAAGCCTTCAAGGCTGATGCATCACCCTTCTGCGCAAGGTTAGCCAGACCTATTCCGGCATCTTTCTTTCCTGCTTCATAGATTGGGTTGACGTCTCCCGTATAGACTACAACTATGGCTGGAGAAATGCCTGTGATGATGCCTGTGTTGGCAGAAATCTTTTCCGCTAAAAGAGAATTGTCGCCCATTTGTGCAATCGCTGTTATTTCTGCATTCGATTTTGCTCCGGCTTCATAAAAAGGCATCCCGTTCAGAAGTTCCCCGTTGAATACATTCGAAACTGCCCATACACCCGGTGAAAAAGGGGTCTCGTTATCACTGCCACCAGAGGTGTTGGTGATAGTCAACTCAAATTCAGAAGAACTGGCCATATAATTCAGCTCCAGCTTCATCAGCTTCGAAGCGTCGATATCAGGAACCATCATAATGCCGACATCTTCTTTCTCATCAGTCATTCCGGCTTTCGTCCCGTTATCCCATAGTTTGATTTGCGAAGAAACATCTCCCGTCATAGGCACACCGTCATTATTATAAAGTTGTAGGCCCGGATTCTCTGGTGCGAAAAACCAGTCTTTCGATGCTCCGTACATCGTGGCAAACATCAATGCCTGTCCTTTACCTGCATGGAATGTAAAGCGGATACTCTGTCCCGGTAATACCACAGGCGCGTTAATATCTTCACTTCCCATTCCTACAAATGTTCCGCTCTCTACAAAATCTTTAGGTTCCAATACATTCTCAAAAGAGATTACCGAAGAAGCAAGTCCCGGCATGTCCTTTTCATCCTCATCACTGCATGAAACAAATGCTGTTGAAACCAATGCAAACATTGTTGCTGCTAATAAATACTTTTTCATATTCGTCTGTTATTAAATTGTTTGTATAATAAAAATTCTTTATTTCTTTTCCAGAAGTGGAATATAATCGGCGTATCCTTCGGCTTTCATCCTGTCTTTCGGGATAAACCGGAGTGATGCGCTGTTGATGCAGTAGCGCAATCCGCCTTTATCGGTCGGACCGTCATTGAACACATGTCCCAGATGTGCATCTCCGGTTTTGCTGCGCACTTCAATACGCTGCATACCATGGGAATTATCTGTCTTTTTCATTACCAGGCTCTTATCTATGGGTTTTGAAAAACTGGGCCAACCACAACCGGAGTCGAATTTATCGGTCGAGATGAATAAAGGTTCACCTGTAGTTATATCGACATATAAACCTTCGCGTTTTTCATTCCAATATTCGTTCCGGAAAGCTCTTTCCGTTGCATTCTTTTGTGTTACGGCGTATTGTTCGGCTGTCAACCGGGAACGTAATGTCTCGTCATCCGGTTTTTGATATATCTTTTGAGGCGAGAAAGCTGCTTTCTTGGCCATGTCGAACAATTCAGGGCTGATATGGCAATAACCGTTCGGATGTTTGTCCAGATAATCCTGATGATAATCTTCTGCCGGAAAGAAATTCCTCAGCGGTTCGACTTCTACGACAACCGGTTTGGTATATTGTTTGGCCAGGGCTTCCACAGCCTGTTTGATAACCGGTAAATCAGCTTTATCTGTGTAATAAATGCCTGTCCGGTATTGTGCTCCTTTGTCGTTCCCCTGCCGGTTAAGGCTTGTCGGGTCTATCGTTTTGAAGAACAGATCTATCAGAAAGTTCAAATCGGCCTGCTGCGGATTGTAACCGACTTTTACTGTTTCGGCAAAACCGATATTATCATTGCAAACCTGCTCGTAAGTCGGATTCTGTACATCCGTTTTTCCATTTGCATAGCCCACTTGCGTATTGACTACGCCATTAATCTGTTTTATGAAATGTTCTGTACCCCAGAAACATCCGCCTGCAAAATAAATTTCTTTTACGTCACTCATGTTTGTATTTTTAGAGAGCTGTCCGCTCATTGTTTCTTGTGCTGTTGCCAATCCTCCGGATATGAACAAAGCGATGATTAGAATAACATTTTTCATACGTCTTTCGTTTTTAAGTAAGTAAACCCTAACCCTAACATTGGGATGTCTTTTAAGATCATAAAATTTGTAATCGGAACGCCATCTACCGTATTCCACATTCCGGGAGTCGTAAACAGGAAACTGAATGTTATCAGGAATGTTGCGATAAGGCAGAATGCTGCAAAGGGCCTCAATGCATCATACTTTAGACTGAAAAGCAACAGAAGTCCTGTTGTAATCTCGATCACACCGAAAAGATTGGAGACCTGCTGTACGCTTAATACGTCATATAGCCAAAACAGTAAAAAATGATTTTCAACCAAAGGCTTGATACCGGCCGCCTCAGTCGGTGTAAATTTGAAAAAGCCGATCCACAGCATAATCAACACAATACCAAAAAGCGATATATAATACCCAAGGCGTGCAAGTTGTGGAAACGGGGTGACGATGTAATTGATAATTGATTTCATGTTCTCTTTCTTGTTAGTTTGTAATTTCGTTGTTTTACTTCTTTTGTTAGGTTAGTCTGTCATACTACAAAATACTGACACACTTTGGGCGATTTTTTTTCATGTTTTTGAATGATTGTTCCTTTTTGTATCTTTGTATATGGAACAACGTACTAATAAATAATTGGTCATAAATATGGAAGATATAATAAATGCCCGTTGCGGTTGGGCTGGAACAGACGAACTATACATAAAATATCATGATGAAGAATGGGGCAAACTCGTCACTGACGACAAGGCTTTGTTTGAGTTTCTGGTTCTTGAAAGTGCCCAGGCTGGGTTAGCTTGGATTACTATTCTCCGCAAACGCGAAGGATACCGGAAAGCCTTTCATCATTTTGATGTGAAGAAAGTAGCGCAGATGACATCAGAGGACATCGAGCAATTGATGCAATTTGATGGGATTGTCAAAAACAGGTTGAAAATCAAGAGCACAATTAATAATGCAAAACTATTTATGGCTATTCAGGAAGAGTTCGGCAGTTTCTACAAGTACACTTTATCATTCTTTCCCAACCGGCAACCTATTGTCAATAATTTCAAGAGCTTGAGCCAGATTCCCGCCACATCTCCCGAATCGGATGCTATGAGCAAAGATATGAAAAAGCGAGGATTCAAGTTCTTCGGGCCGACTATTTGCTATGCTTTTTTACAGGCGGCCGGTTTTGTGAACGACCATTTGGAAAACTGTTTCTGCAAGGCGGCTCAATAAAAGACGAGGGGTGTAACTGTTAATGTTTCATGATTACTATTGATTCAAAAGCATTAGAAGATCTTATTAATATATATCGAGCCGAATTATTGGAGGTTGGATATGATACTTCTATAATAACAGATGATCATCAATTGTTAATAACATATTATACTATTAAAAAACGGCTCATTCCTCAATGTTCCCGCCAAGTACACTATGCTAATAATTTCGTATGCCCCTTTCAACTTCAAAATGGATTAGATTTACTTAAAGACAAATTTGAAAGAGGGATAGATGTACGTCCTCACCTGAGTAAAACAATAGAGCGAATAGATAAGGAAGATAAATTACTTTATTCTTGGAATATTCATCATTTTCATTTAGGTGAAGCTGTAACATCAGATGGTTTTATTCAACGTACAGGAGATGTACTTTTTGCAATCTTAACGCCTAATGATGTCTATTTTCTTTGTATTATGGGACATGACAATTGGTCTAATATAGAGTTAGTACAAATTATACATGATAATTGGCCTCAATTAATATCGAATTTTAAAGTAGAAGGTGAATTCGCTATCAAGTTTGACTCTCAAGATATAAAAGAACTCCGAAAAGCTGGCCTTAATGTTGGAATAACAATGAGAGATGGGACAAGCTACCTTCCGATGGGAATGGGATTCGCATTAACAGGACAAAGCGCACAAGCTGTCATGGATTCCAATCATGAATTTCATCGAATTAAAAGATTAGAACAAGATATTCAAAATGAAAGTGAAACTTTGTTTGAGCATTGTTCATCTCAACTAATGAATAGGTTTAGACAAAATGGTATAGAATTAAGGATACATCAAGCTATACATGCTTTGGTTGCATATGATTCTAAAACGGGCCAAAATATAGCTGTTGTACCTCATTATACTCTCCAAGAAGAAAATATTTAACAACATCACTAAAACGACTTCACATACGAAGATAGTAGAAACCACTCATTTGTCATAATAAGTCTGTATTTTCAAAGGTACGTTCCTCGTCTATATGATAAAGATATTACCCCTACCGATAGCTTATACTCCCAAAAGAGCATTATTATTCACTATTGGCTTTTAAGAAAAGTAAAAAGAACTTTTAAGAAAACCTGTCTCAACACGAAACGCCATATTTTTGCATAAAATAAATATCAATCTATAAGAGATTAATTCACATCTAAACAAAGTTGCATATCTTTGTTTATCAAATAAGACTCAAGTCATGGATACAAAATCGGGTATAGTCGTTTACAATTACATGGACACATTTTATTGTTGCCTTGTAGAGAAAGACAAATGGTGTGAGGAGATGGTTACAGAGCATATGTTGGTGTATATCTGTTCAGGAGAATTAGAACTTATTTCTCCCGAAAAACGGTATCATTTAAAGAAAGGAGATGCCTTTTTTTTGAAACGTAACCACATGCTCCGCAAAATTAAGAAGCCATCAAGAAACGGAGAACCTTTCAAAGGATTGTTCTTACAATTAAAAACGCCTTTCCTGAAAACTTTATTAAGCGAAAACCAAATAACTGTTCCTTTAGTTAATAACTCTCATCTTGCTAAATCAGTTTATGTTTTATTGGAAAAGCACCCTTTTTTGAAAGGACTATTTATGTCACTTGAACAATATTTTGATGCCCGGCAATATCCGTCAAAGGAGCTAATGGAAGCTAAACTGAAAGAAGCAGTATTCGTTTTACTTCAATTAAAGCCAGAACTTGGTTCGGTTCTTTTTGACTTTGCAGAACCGTGGAAAATTGACTTGGCTGATTTTATGACTAAAAACTATAAATGCGACTTGTCTATAGAAGAATTTGCACATTATACAGGAAGAAGTTTATCTTCTTTCAAAAAAGATTTCTTCTGCGTTTTTAATAACACACCAAGTAGATGGTTGATAAAAAAGCGTTTAGAAGAAGCCAAATGTCTGATAACCGAGAAAGGAGAAAAGCCTGCAGAAGTGTATTTAAAGGTGGGCTTTAAGAACCTGTCACATTTTTCTACTGCCTACAAAAAAGAGTTCGGCTTTCCACCGTCCGTCATAAACTCTACTGCCATATAGAGAAAATAAAAAGACTTTTCAGCAAAGAAGAAATAACGAATAAGAAAAACAGTACAAAGCCTCGGGCAGCTACTTTTGCATCATCAAAATCAAACGGTTTTGATGATGTTTTTTTATGTCTTTAAACAAACGAATTGTTATGAAGAAAAGTCTTATTGCACTTGCATTCGGTACACTTGGATTAGGTATTGCAGAATTTGCAATGATGGGAATATTAGGAAGTGTTGCCGAAAATTTGCAGATTAGCATCTCTGCCGCCGGACATCTGATTTCAGCTTATGCTTTGGGGGTATGTCTGGGTGCTCCTGTGCTCTTGTTGGTACGCAAATATCCTTTAAAAAAGATTTTGTTGTTGTTGGTAACCATCATTGTAGTTGGTAATCTCTGTGCTGCGGCAGCATCTGATTATTGGATGCTTTTACTTGCCCGTTTTTTGTCGGGTTTTCCACACGGTGCATATTTTGGAGTGGCATCTATCGTGGCACAACGGTTGGCAGACAAAGGAAAAGGTTCGCAAGCTGTATCGGTTATGATTGCAGGCATGACCATAGCCACAGTATTTGGTGTACCTCTTGGAACAGCACTAAGCAATACCATTTCATGGCGGCTAACTTTCCTGCTGGTAGCTTGCTGGAGTTTACTGACGTTCTATAGCATTTGGCGTTGGATTCCTCAAATGGATAGTTTGCCTGATAGTGGCTTCAAAGGACAGTTTAAGTTCCTAAAGTCACCTGCACCGTGGCTTATTATCGGTGGTACTTTATTAGGAAACGGCGGCGTGTATTGTTGGTATAGTTATATAAATCCACTTTTAACGAACATTTCGGGCTTCTCAACAGATAGCCTTACTTGGTTAATGGTTATTGCAGGTTTCGGTATGGTGATAGGCAATCTGCTTGGCGGACGTTTGGCTGACCGTTTTCGAGCCGGACTTGTTGCTGCCATTGTACAATCGTGTATGGTTTTCACATTGTTATTGATATTTTTCTTTTCACCTGTTCCGTGGCTTTCTGTCGTATTAATGGTTATAGGCACAGCAGGATTATTTGGTGTAGGTAGCCCTTTACAATACCTGATTATCCGTTTCTCCAAAGGTGGTGAAATGTTAGGTGCAGCAAGCATTCAAATAGCCTTTAATATAGGAAATGCTGTTGCAGCTTATTGTGGTGGTCTGATATTACAAGCAGGATTTGATTTCCGTTATCCGGCTTTAGTAGGTATTCCTTTTGCTGTGCTTGGTTCTATACTATTATTTATTCTGCATAAGAAATATGAATGATAAATAAATTTCTAACAATTCAAATTATAGGAGATTATTACAATGATTACCAATTTTACTTATTTCATTCCTACGCGCGTATTGTTCGGAGCAGGACAGTTAAATCATTTGCACGAACAGCAATTACCCGGAAAAAAAGCTTTGATAGTTACGACTTCCGGTAAATCGGTAAAAAGAAATGGAACATTAGAACGAGTAGAAAAACAGTTGGAGATGGCAAACGTGGAATACACGCTTTTCGACCGAGTTCATCCCAATCCTACCCTTGCTAACGTAATGGATGCTTCCATATTGGGAAAAGAAAGCGGTTGCGATTTTGTTATCGGTTTAGGCGGTGGCAGTGCGATGGATGCAGCTAAAGCCATTGCTTTTGCAATGACTAACCCCGGTGATTTATGGGATTACAGTTTCAGTACAACGGGCGGCAAAAAAGAACGTATAGCCCAACCGCTTCCTATCGTATGTATCACCACAACAGCGGGTACAGCCAGTGAAGTCGACCCGTGGGGTGTCATCACAAAAGAAGAAACAGGAGAAAAATCAGGATTTTTCAGCGGAGAAAGCATGTACCCAATTCTTTCCATCGTTGACCCCGACTTAATGATGACTATTCCATCCCAATTTACGGCTTATCAAGGAATGGATGCTTTCTTTCACGCAACAGAAAGTGTTATCAATACTAAAAATCATATAATGGGTGAAATGTTCGCATTAAAAGCAATCGAACTTGTTGCAAAATATCTACCCCTCGCCGTTAAAGACGGTTCTGATAAAGAGGCACGCTATTATATGGCAGTGGCTAATTCACTTGCCGGATATTATATGCTTTGTACATCTGCACATTCTATGGAACATTCACTTGGCGGGTTCTATCCCGAACTGCCACATGGAGCAGGTTTGATTATGATTGCACATGCTTACTATCAGAAGTTTGCCGATTTAAAAGTTTGTGAAGGACAAATGATAAAAATAGCAAAGGCGATGGGGGTTCACAATGCTATTTCAGGACAAGATTTTGTAAATGCTCTCGACAAATTGATTGCGGACATCGGGATGTCCGATTTAAAAATGAGTGATTTCGGGATTACAAAAGAATATCTGAAAAGCTGTCCTGAACGTACCCGTAAAGTTATGGGCGGTGACATTTCCGCAGACCCTGCTGAATTATCAGATATGGATATGCTGGAAATTTATCTACAATCTTATAAATAAACAATTTATAAATCATAGAAACAACTAAAAATGAAAAAGTTAATTTATCTCTTGTCAGTAATTTTACTGACTATCAGTTACAATGTTCAAGCACAGAGCAATCAAGTACATGACGGTCATGTACATTCAAAAGGTTTTGTAGCAATGGATAAAAACGGGGTATTTACACCGTATGAATTTGAAAGAAAAGCTATTGGTGACAATGATGTGTTGATTGAAATCATGTATTCAGGTATCTGTCACAGCGATATTCATCAGTCACGTGATGAATGGGGCGGTTCAATTTTCCCTATGGTTCCCGGACATGAAATAGCAGGGAAGATTACCCAAGTAGGAAAGAACGTAACTAAATTTAAAGTAGGAGATTACGCTGGTGTCGGTTGTATGGTAAACTCCTGTGGAATTTGCGAACATTGCAAAAAAGGCGAAGAACAGTACTGCGATAATAACAAAACCGTTTATACCTATAATTCAAGGGATTTTGATGGAGACCCCACAATGGGTGGTTATTCCAACAATATTGTTGTCAGCGAGCACTTTGCACTCAAAATACCGCAAGGTGCAGATATGAAACGTATTGCGCCATTGCTTTGTGCAGGAGCGACCACTTATTCACCACTGAAATTCACACATGTAGGCAAGGGTGATAAAATTGCTATTGCCGGATTTGGCGGATTAGGACATATAGCTGTACAATATGCAGTTTCCTTTGGTGCAGAAGTAACCGTATTTGATGTATCAGAAGATAAACGTAATGATGCCTTACGTATGGGGGCAGTCAAATTTGTGAATGTAACTAATCCGGACGAACTTAAAGGCTTGGATAATTCATTTCGTGTAATCATCAGTACAATTCCAACTAATTTTAATGTAGAACAATATGTGCGGATGCTTAAAGTTGATGGAGAAATGGTTCTAATTGGAATGCCCGCCGCTAATAAAATTCCATCTGTTAATACCGGGGCACTCGCAGGTCGCCGCAAAATATATGGAACTTTGATTGCTGGTATTCCTGAAACACAAGAAATGTTGAATTATTCTGTTACACATAATATTTACCCTGAAATAGAAATGATTGAAGCAAATGCAGATGCAATAAATCAAGCATATCAATCCGTATTAGATGGGAAGGTAAAATTCAGATATGTGATAAATATGGAAACTTTAAAATAAATCACCTCCCGATTAAATAAACGATTCCGGATAAAGGTCTTTTAAGGGCAAATGATACCCAGTAGGGCAGGCATAAGGAAATAAAAATCCCACAAATTATTGAATTTGTGGGATTTAGCTGTTTTATCCTATTAGTTCAGCGGAGAAAGAGGGATTCGAACCCCCGGAACCTCTCAGTTCAACGGTTTTCAAGACCGCCGCAATCGACCACTCTGCCATCTCTCCATGTCTGTAAGACGGGTGCAAAAGTAATTGGTTTGTTTGAAATATGCAAACATTTTGTTTTATTTCTTCTCGGATTCTTTGTGCTTTGTTTTTCTATGCTTGATTGTCAGAAATATAACAAGTCATATACTAAGGGCGTTTGGCTCAAAATTGTCAAGTTTTGAACCTCCTGCAAATCTGATGAATATTACAATAACCCCCTTTTTTGCCATTTTTCTATTTCGTCTGAAAT
>NZ_QREV01000027.1 GCF_003363715.1 Parabacteroides acidifaciens | reverse complement strand
AATAGAAAAACAGTCGAAACAGGGGGTTAATGTATATTTTTCAATTTGCAGAAGGTCCAAAACTAAGAAAAAGTGAAACATACAACCAGAGCTAAGTGTTAGGGATAGCGTTTATTTTAGTAAGTCCCTTCTTGAGTTTAAAATTTTTACTTACATTTACCACCTTAATATATTATTGAAGAAACTATATCTGAGATGGAGGAGAGTATCATATCCCTTTTTAATAAAGCAATCAGAGGAGATGAAACGGCATTCAGACTATTGTTTGAAACTTATTCCCGGCGTTTGTTTCATCTTGCTTATTATTATCTGCACTCTCGTGAATTGGCAGAAGAGGCCGTCTTGGATGTTTTTACGGTTGTCTGGCAGAAGGGGAAAACGCTATCCTATGTGAAAGAACCGGAACGTTATTTGTATATATCCGTGAAAAATCAGGCTCTGCATTATATAAGAAGAGGATATGTACAAGAAAAAGATTCTTATTCTTTATATGAAATAGAGTTGATACCAGATTCTGATTCTCCGGAAAAAAGTTTGTTGGATGAAGAATATCAGATATTGGTTCAGCAGGCCATTGATTCTTTACCTCCGAAATGCAAAGAAGTATTTCGTCTTGTCTTATCAGATAAATTAAAGAACCGGGAAATTGCGGATGTTTTAAGTATTAGTGAAAAGACTGTTAATATTCATATCGCAAAAGCTTATAAACGTATTGCTGAGTATGTAAACCAGCAATATAAGCAGATAAAAGGCTTTATGCTCCTTTTACTTTAGTCTTCCGGATCTAATCAAAAATCTTTTGTGTCTTTAGCAGATATACGGATAATCGTAACAGTCCTTATACCGGAAAGATTCTCTATTGATCCCTTTTAAATTCATCGACAATCTCCAATAGTTTTGCGCCATAGTTTTCTACGATCTTTTTCCCGATACCGGGTATGCTGAGCAGGTCGCGGCCACTGACCGGTAAAGTGTTGACTACGCCGATCAATGCTTTTTGCTGCAGGATCGTGTAAGGAGGGAGGTCTTTTTCGACGGAAAGTTCATAGCGCCATTGTCTCAGGCGGGCATATAGTTCCGGATATTTGATATCTGTCGATATTTCCTGTTTTTCCTGTTTGGAAGACTTTTCAGAACGTTTGCGGGCAGGTGCTTTTGCCGGTTGTTCGATGCTTGCCTTTGCTTTTGCCGACAGATAGCCCGAGATCGTGAACTCGTCTTTACATCCTTGCAGTGCCGATAGCTTGATGCGGAGGTCTTCGTTCAGTTTGTTGAATGCGTTGGTGACTGTCTTGCGGACTTCTTTATTATCGATTTCCACATTATCGGATGCTTCTTGCAGGGGCGTACAAAGACGGTCTATCTGTTCCAGGAAGTAAGCGACGCCTTTGCGGACCCGTTCCTGGATTCTCTCGTCATGCAGGTAATTGTCGGGATTCTCTGCGATCATCCGTTTTAATTGCTGGATGAAACGTTCGCCGACATCTGTAATTGTCGAGCGAAACACATCGCGGGTGTTGGAATACTGGACACTTAGTTCCGGATATAGCTTTTGCAGATTTCCATATACAGTGAAGGCGGCATATTGCAGGCGTTGCTGAAGATTATTGAAGTCGAACAACTCGCAGATCAGCTCCGTAAAGTATTGTTGTTGGGCTCTCCGGATCTGGTCTTCGCCCGGCCGGCGGCTGTCGACCGATGAGGTAAACGCCTCTATCCGTCCGTCGCTGATCATGGCGTTGCGGGTGATCTGGCTGCTCAGTACAAGTCCTTCCAGTGTCTTGCAACGGCTCAACGCTACATATACCTGTCCATGCGAAAAGGCGGCCGAAGCGTCGATAATCGCATGCTCGAAAGTCAGCCCCTGGCTTTTGTGAATGGTGATGGCCCAAGCTGTTTTCAGCGGATATTGGCTGAAAGTGCCGGATATTGTTTCTGTAATTTCCTGTGTCTCCGGGTTGATCGTGTATTTTACGTTGTTCCAGGTTTCCTTCTCGACGATGATTTCGTTTCCTTCTTTGTCAACAACTGTTATCTTGCTCGGATTGATAAAGACGACTTTACCGATCTTGCCATTGTAATAACGCTTCTCCGGGGAAGAGTCGTTTTTGACGAACATGACTTGCGCGCCGCATTTCAGTATCAGCTTGTCGTCCGTCGGATAAGAGTATTCGGGGAAATCGTTGTTGATCTCGGCCGAAAAGGTGTAAGCCTGACCGGACAGTTCCGCTAATTTCCGGTTGTTGATCTGCTGCGCCTGGTAGTTGTGGGTTGTCAGCGTGATGTAGCCGGCGCGTTCGTCCGGCTGAAAGTCGGGAATGTATCGTTGGTTCAGCCGGTATAATGTATCATCGTCGAATTTGTTTTCGCGGATATTATTCAGCAGGTTGATGAATGACGTGTCGCTCTGGCGGTAGACATGCGTCAGTTCGATGCAGAAATAATTGCTTTCCGACAGGGCCTTGCTGTCGAAAAAGAAAGTTGACGGATAGTGCTCTTTCAGCAGGTTCCATTCATCATCTTTGGCGACAGGGGCTAACTGTTGCAAATCGCCGATCAGTAACAGTTGGACACCGCCGAAGGGTTTATTATGGTCTTTATACCGGCGCAGGACGTCGCTGATTGCATCCAGCAGGTCGGCACGTACCATGCTGACCTCGTCGATCACAAGCAGGTCCATACTGCGGATGATATTGATCTTATCTTTGCGGAACTGGTTCTTGAAATCCTGTTTACCTCCCTGGTATTCCGGAGAAGACGGAATGTAGGGACCAAACGGTAGCTGGAAGAAAGAATGGATTGTGACTCCTCCTGCATTGATGGCGGCGACTCCGGTAGGGGCGACGACGATCATTCGTTTGGGAGACACCTCTTTTAGTCTTTTTAGAAATGTAGTTTTGCCCGTTCCGGCTTTACCTGTCAGAAAGAGGTTGGTTCCGGTATTCTGCAGTAAGTTGAAGGCGAGGTCAAATTGTTGGTTTGTTTGCATGGTACTTAGAAATTAATGATACATTGCAAATGTATTAAAGTTTATGGCTTTGGGCAAGAAATTACGTGCAATTTTTGTATTTTATTGCTTTGAGAAGTCGAAAAAACGGCAGATTTCTCCAAACATTACATCGGAGAAGCCTGCCGTTTCGCTATTTCTTAAACTACTAATGCGGCGATGAATTGGATGAAAAGGATCAGGAAGACCATTGCGATCGGATAGACAGTCGCATAAGCGATGCTCGGGGCGGAACTGTCGCTCATCGAATCGGCTGCCGCAAGCCCCGGCGTACTGGTCATTCCTCCGGCAATCGTACCGATCAGGTCCAGAATATGGATTTTAAAGACAAAATGTCCGAACACTACGGCTACAATCATTGGTACCATTGTGATCGCCATACCGATGCCGAACAGTGTCCAACCGCTTTCCTGGAATGTCGACACCAAGTTGACACCGGCGGATGTTCCGACTTCGGCAAGGAACAGCAGCAATCCGATCTGGCGCAGCAACTGGTTGGCCGAACCGGACATAGACCAGATGATCGGTCCCGTTTTGCCGATTGCACTCAGTATGAGGGCTACGATCAGGATACCTCCCGTCAGTCCTGGCGAGAAAGAGAAAGAGTCGGAAAACGATATGTTCAGCTTTCCGAACAAAACGCCGAGTACGATACCGGCCGCAATCGGGAAGAAGTCCGTGTCGGAAAGTCTTTTTTCGTCATTGCCTAAAACCTGTCCCAACTCTTTGAGGTCTTCTTTCTCTCCGGCAACCATCAGTTTGTCGCCGAATTTCAGCAGCAGGTCCGGTTCGGGAGGAAGGTCGATCCCGCTTCGGCGTACACGGGTGACGGTACAGCAGAAGGTGCTTTGCAGGTTGAGGTAGCCGAGGCTTTTGTTGATTACGTTTTTGTTGGTCACCAGCATGGATTGCAGTTCCTGGGTGCTGCCGAAGGGCAAGTCGTTGTTCACCCGTTCTCCGATAAGCAGCGATAGTTGTTCCAAAGACTTGTCGTTTCCGACAGCCTTGATCATATCCCCTTCGTGCAGGATGGTGTCTGCCGTGGGAATACTGATTTTATCGTTGTGCTCCACACGGGAAACGACGGCGCCTGTCATTGTTCGGAGCTGTAAATGTGCCAATGATTTCATGAAAACATGTATATTGGAAACGAGGAATGTGGCCGTATGTAGGGGCGGATATTTCCCTCTCCGCTGTGCCTCGAGTGCTTTGGCTTCGGCGATCAGGTCTTTACGCAGAAGTTTCGGCAGCAGTTTGATGAAAAGAATGACTCCGATTACCCCGAACGGATAAGCGATACCGTAAGCGATGGAGGCGGAAGACGAATGCGTGCTGTCTATCGCGACGGCAAGACCCGGCGTACTGGTCAGTGCACCGGCGATCAGCCCGACCAGGCTCGGCGTGTCGATCCCCATCACATATTTCAATATCAGGCCTGTGAGGCTGGCGGAGCCGACAATCAGCAAGGTGAGTATAATCAGCGTTTTTCCTTTTGACCGGAACGAGTCGAAGAACCCGGGACCCGCCTGTATGCCGATCGTGAAGATGAACAATACTAAACCGAAGTTACCTAACTCTTTCGGAATGACTACTCCGTAGTGCCCGAAAAGAAGGGCGATAAAGATAACAGCCGATACGTCGAGTGAGAGACCTTTGATCTGTATTCTGCCTAACATGAACCCTAAGGCGATAATCAGGAACAAGGCAAAATAAGACGATTGAAGCAATGTTTCAAACATGTCAAATAGTTTTGTTGTGAAGATTTATGTTTGCAAAATTACACTTTTCTCTTCTTATGGGCAATCTCCTGGTGAGATTTCTGTTACCTTTGCATCCGAAATTAAACAGTAGCAGGAAATTCCGACGTGAACAGATACTTTATTTATTTAGGTTATAACGGCAAGAAGTTTTGTGGTTGGCAGGTGCAGCCGAATGGTGTGACGGTGCAGCAATGTATAGAGGAGGCGTTGGCAACCATCTTGCGCCAGTCGGTCCCGATAGTGGGAGCCGGACGGACGGATGCCGGTGTGCATGCCCGCCTCATGGTGGCTCATTTCGATTGGGCGGAGCCGATTGCCGACCTGGCTTTTCTTGCGGAAAAGCTGAACCGCCTTCTTCCCAAAGATATTGCGGTCTACCGGATCGTACCGGTGTGTCCGGATGCGCATGCCCGTTTCGATGCCACTTCGCGTACTTACAAATATTATATTACGACACAGAAAGATCCGTTCAACTATGAACTGGTCTATAAGATGTCCGGCAAACTGGATTTCGAGGCGATGAATCGCGCCTGCCCGGTTTTGTTCGACTATATAGATTTCACCAGTTTCAGTAAACTGCATACGGACGTGAAAACAAATAACTGCCGTATCTATAAAGCCGGATGGGAGAAAGAAGGCGATGTCTGGGTTTTCACCATACAGGCCGATCGTTTCCTGCGTAATATGGTGCGTGCCATTGTCGGCACTCTGCTGGAAGTCGGCCGGGGCAAGCTCTCTATAGAAGGTTTCCGTCAGGTAATCGAAGCCAAAGACCGCGGCCGCGCCGGCACCTCCGCTCCCGGTCATGCTTTGTATTTGGTAGACGTCACCTACCCCGAAACCGTTTTTATATAATTTTCAATTGTCAATTCTCAATTTTCAATTATTATGTGGCTCGCATTAGCCTTCATGTCCGCCTTCCTTTTAGGTTGTTATGAAGTAAATAAAAAGATATCATTGGATGGGAATGCTGTTATTCCGGTCCTGTTCTTCAATACGTTGATAAGCAGTCTTATTTTCGTACCTTTTATTATCCTGTCTTTTTGTTCGGATGTGCTCGACGGGACGATGCTCTACGTGCCGCGTGTCCCGTTCGAGACGCATGTGGCCGTGTTTATAAAGGCTGTGATTGTCCTGTCGTCCTGGATATTCGGTTATTTTGCCTTGAAGCATCTGCCTCTGACTATTACCGGACCGATTAAGGCGACACAACCGGTCGTGACATTGGTGGGGGCTATGCTTATCTTCGGCGAGCGGCTGAACCTGTACCAGTGGATCGGGGTGATTCTATCCATTGCCTCTTTCTACCTCCTTTCTTCGTCGGGGAAAAAAGAGGGGATTCGTTTTACGCATAATAAATGGATATTCTTTACCATATTGTCCATTCTTACCGGGGCGGCAAGCGGTTTGTATGACAAACACCTGATGGGCAGTTTAGATGTGATGACAGTACAGGTCTGGTTCAATGTCTATCAATGCCTGATGATGCTTCCGATCCTGTTGTTTCTCTGGTATCCGCGCCGGAAAAACACGACGCCGTTTGTCTGGCACTGGAACATCATCTTTATATCTGTCTTTTTGTGTATAGCGGACTGGATTTATTTTTATGCGTTGACTTTCCCCGGTTCGATGATCTCGATCGTTTCGATGGTACGCCGCAGCAATGTCCTCGTAACCTTTATAGCCGGCGCTTTATTCTTCCACGAGAAGAACCTCAAAAGCAAAGCGATCGACCTGTTTTTAGTATTATTAGGAATGATATTCCTGTATCTCGGTACGCGCTAAAACTATTCTGTGTATTTTTGTGGACAATAAAGTGAAGAATAATGAAACGATTTTTACTGACTATATTGCTTTGTGTGTTTGTGTGGGGGATGAAGGCGCAGCAGATGGATGCTATTTTTGTTGTTATGCCGGACCAATATGTTCCCCAGTTGGAGAATGCCTGGCGTAAGGATTTGATCGATTTGTATAACACAGGGAAAGAGGCGAAGTTAAAAAATACGATGAACGGCTTTTCAACGCTGAAGAAGCTGACGGATGACTATTTGTTGTTGCAGGTGACAGATCGCAGTACGGTAGAAATGAAGTTGCTTCCGTTGGTCAACGATACTTATGTTGTTTGTATGATAACAACCGTTTATGGTCCGGTTCCCGACAGCCAGATCGAGTTTTTTACGACAGACTGGAAGCCGTTGGAAGCCGCAGACCTGTACACTCCCGTACCGGCAGAATGGTTTATTAAAGACGATGCGGATAAAAACAGCATCTCTTTTACAGAAGCGACAACCCGCCTGGATATGGATTTGAGAAAGTATTCACTTAGCCCTGACAACCAAACGTTGACTGTCGAATATACGACTCCTCAATATTTGTCGCTGGCAGAACGCAAGCGGGTTGAACCTTTCTTGAAAAATACTCCTAAAGTATATACATGGGAGAAATTCCATTTCAAATAAAAGGTCCGCTCATTTAATGACGATCTGTGCCTCGGAATCGAATACGACGTGTATTTCGTTGTTATCTTGTTTCAGTTCGAAATCATAGAACAGCCCGTCAGGCTTTTCGATCACCGTAATATCATCTATCCTGTATCCGCTGTAGGCAGAACTCAACAGTGCATCCATAATGGCGACAGGCACATCCCGGCTGCCGATTTCCCATTTTGTCGATACCCATTGGTCTTTTGTGTCGAACCGAATTTCCTTATGTATATTCTTTTCCCGAATATCGACTTCCGTCCCGTCGTGCTCTTTCTCTGTTTTTAGGATTGTGGCAGTCGGATATTTGTGCTTCAGAAAATTTAGAATGGAAGTTGAGATGTTTTCAGTTGATACTTTTTGCCGGCTGTTATTGCATGAGGCGAACAAGATGAGGCTGCACAGGCACAAGAGTAATACGGATAATTTAGTTTTCATGACTTGTTGTTTTTTATAATTATTGTTCATTGCGGGTCTTTGTCAGAAGACTCTGTCTCGGTAGAAACAATTCTTTTGCCGGTAAGGTTTGTCCGTATAGAATAAAAAAAGCATCCCGGCAAAGGGGGAACGGATGCCGGGATGCTAAAATATGGATTTTATATATAGATTCTATTTGTCAAAGGAAATGTTTCCGTCTTTGTCGATGATTACTTCCAGATCTTTGTCGCCGATTTCTATTTCAACCTCGAAATACATGCCTTTTGTTGCATGGTCGACAATGGTTACTTCCGTATTACGGATAATTTCCGGTTTTGTCAGGTCGATACCGGCTTGTCCGGCCATTGCAACCAATTTGGCCAGGATTGCAGGGTTCAGCGTATTCATGATTTCCATCGCTTCCGGCAGGGTTGTTTCAAATTCGGTACTGATCCAATTGCCTTTGGCATCCAGTTTGACTTCTTTGTGAATGCCGTCGTCCAGAATGTCTATTTCTGTTTCGTTGTCATCGTCGTCCGCGTCGATTTCTAAGATCACGACACTCTTGCTATTCGGGAACAGTTCGGCGATTTTCTTTTTGATCTCGTCAGATACGATAACAGGCAGGATTTCATCATCGTCGTCAGTATCCAAAACATCTTTCAGCAGGACACCGTCAGGAGAGAAGGAGAGTTCTCTTTCTTCTTTTCCTTTTTCAATTTCGATGATATAAATAAGTCCCATATCGAGACGACTCACAACGTCTACATCATCGTCCGCTTTCCAGTCTGCATACATTTTTTTCTGGTAAGCATCGAATGCTGTTTTTACGGCTTCCGGCAGGTTGGCAAACGGAATATCCTGGTTAACCTGTTTTTCAGAGCCATTGTCATCATACCAGGCAGAAGTGGTATAGCTATTGCCTGCCTTTGTAATAGCGCCTGTCTGGAAGCGGGCAACGTTAAAATTGTTCTTCTTTTCCCATTTTACATCTTTAATGTCTCCATATTTGTTTTCAAAAGCTTTCAAGACAGCTTCGGGAACATCCGACGGAATGACTTTATCGTCATCGTCGTCACTACAAGCAGTAAACACCAAGGCACAACAAGCGAATGCCAGAATCAAATTTTTTAGTTTCATAATTACTTAATTTAATTACATATACTGTTAGAAATTATCTTTTGCCGGGTTTCCGTAACAATCGAATGCCAGTTCGGTTTCGTCGTTCAGTTTGATCCGGTATCTGTTCTCTTCTTTAGTCGCAATAACGATCCGGGTGGCCGGATAGAAATCTTCCAGATATTTTATCAGGTGATCGGGAAATATCTTTTCCGGGATGGTCCCGGGCTTCCCTTTTATTTGTATCCATTTTCCGTTGGATTGCCTGAAATGGATATCGATGCCGTTTGTCAGGATCACATGATAACATTTGGACTGAAAAAAGCCGTTCTCCAACTCGATGTGAGCTATTTCTGTTTCCGGGAAATGCTTTAGTATGAACATCCGGCAGGCAGAAGGGAACTTTTTCTGGCTTTCGAGAGTGGATGGTCCGTTCGCAAGCGCGTTTTGTGCTATTATCGCGAACAGCAAAATCAGTATCCACTCTGTATTTTTTCTCATTCTTCCGTTATTTACGTGACAAAGGAATGAAACGATTTGGGAAAGATTTGGGAATCCCGGCTATTTGAATGTTAATTTGAATTCATGAAGTTGTTTGTCATGGTTATACTCTACTTGTATTTCATACAGCGCTGCGATCGATTTGACAATGGCAAGCCCCAGTCCGGTAGACTCTTTGTGCCGGCTTTGCCGTTCGTAGCGGTCGAACAGGGTGGAGGCATTCAGCCGGGGCGCATTACTGCTATTGGCAACTGTCAGGGTATGGGCGGTTATTGTAATCTGGATAATGCCGTCCTGGCAGTTATGGATGTATGCGTTCTTTATCAGGTTTGTGAGCAGGGTGGAGGCAAGCGATTCGTTCATGGTCGTGAATAGCTGTGCCGAGTTTTTAACAGTGACTGTTATATGCTTGTGTTCGTACATTTCGTCGAGGTTTTCCTGTATCCCGGAGACCAGCTTGTTCATCTCTATACGTGATGTTTCCGGGAACTGCCGGTTCTCGATGCGAGACAGGAGTAGGAGTGATTTGTTCATTTTGACAATCCCGGAAAGGGTTTGATGCAGGCTGGCTATATCAGACAGTTGCCGCTCGGTGCAATCCGGATTTTCACTCATCAGCTCCAGTTTGTTAATGCAGATTGCAAGCGGTGTTTGAAGCTCGTGGGCGGCATTCTCGACAAATTGTTTCTGCATATTATATAGCTTGGTGTTCCGGCGGACCACGTCTTCGATCGCTTCGTTCAGGATGTGAAATTCCTCAATCTTTGTTTCGTTCCGCAACGGGATGTTGGTTTTTCCAAGCCTGTATTTCTTCAACCAGTCGAACAGTACATATAGAGGGTGCAGGCTTTTCCTGAACACAAGATGTATGACCAGTAAGATACAGAACACTAATGAAAAATAGAGGATGGCGAGCCCTATAACCGTAGCTCTTACCATATCTTCTTTTTCGAGAATGGAGGTGATGATTGTCAGTTCGTAGTATTTATCGTCGGATGTGCGAAAGCAAGTCCTCAATCCGCGTACCGGGATGGAGATCATTTCGAGGGGAACAACCCGCGTGGAATCGAAGAATACGTCCTTCGACAGGTCTGCCTTTGCCGGAGGAATTTCATGTATATAATATTGTGTCAATATATCCACATGGTCTGTCAATAATGTGCTGTCAGCCAATGCTGCTTTGATGATCAGCATTTTGTGGTTCGTCAGGCTTTCATCCGTTTCCTCGTTTATTTCCCGGATAATGGTTATGTAGAACGCACATGCCCATGCCGACAGGATCAGTAGCAGGGGAACGGACAGGTTACGCAGTGTATATTGGCGTAGTCTCATCTCTCTTCGTATATCATTTTGTAGCCGAAGCCATATACCGCTTTGATTTCAGGCAAGGCTCCGGCCGCTTTCAATTTTTTCCGGAGATTCTTGACCTGGCTGTAGATGAAATCGAAATTATCCGCCTGGTCTATATAATCTCCCCATACGGATTCGGCTAAAGCCGTTTTGCTGATAAGCCGGTCCGGGTTGGTTACGAAATAATAGAGCAAGTCGAATTCTTTCCGGTTCAATATGAGTTGGTTGCCATCTATATAGATAGCGTGACGGTCGGGATACATGGTGATATTTGCAATCGTGATGTCCATTTCCCCATCTTGTTGTTTTCGGCGTAAGACACATTTGATCCGCGCGTTCAGTTCGGCCAGATGGAAAGGTTTGGTCAGGTAATCGTCTGCACCGAGATCCAGCCCTTTCACCTTGTCTTCAAGTGAGTCTTTGGCGGAAACGATAATGACGCTGTCCTTCTTTTTCATCTTCTTCAGTTCTTCCAGCAATAAAAGGCCGTTTCCTCCGGGCAGCATGATGTCCAACACGATACAATCGTAGTCGTAATCGTTGATTTTGAGTAAAGCTCCCTGATAGTCGGCTGCACTTTCCACTACATAGCGTTCTTTCTCGAGAGAACAGACCATGATGTCGCGTAATGAGTTTTCATCTTCAACAATTAGTATTTTCATATCCTCGTAGCTTTGAAAAACAAAGATACTGAAATATTCTGGCAAAATTCTGGAATCAAAGAATTTCAGAAAAACATGAAAAAATGCCGCTTATCCTTAAAATTGACAGTTTGTCTGATAGAAGGGTGTTTTTTATTTGTCAGTTTCAACAAAAAACAGTTTCTTTAAGATATTTTTAAGAGAGGTTAAATGGAGAGGAAAGATGTGCTAAAACTATATTTGGTCGGATTAGTCATATTCTGGGGGTTGGGCAGTTGTTCTTATAAACAGTCCGGAGAGTTTGACAGAGAAATGCTTATGACAGATTCATTGTTGGCTCTTTATCAGGATTCGATGACTGAATCCCCGCAGAGAGTAATCGAGGTTTTTTCTGAAAACCGGTCGTTTTTGAAGGATAGCTTGTGCATCTGTATGCTATTATCTCACGAATCCAAATGTTATTATTATCAGAATCGGATGGAGGATGCTTTGCGGACAAATGAAGAGGTGATTCGTTTTTGTCGTGAAAAGCAACCTTCGGACAGCTATTTGTCCTTGCTGGCAGAAGCCTATAATAACCGGGGAGTCTATTGGCAGGAACAGAGTGAGCGCGATTCGGCTATTACTGTTCTAAAATCGGCAGTCGAAATTTTGCATATGACAAAAAAGAGAAGCGTGTTACCATCCGTTTATATGAATTTAGCCGATTCATATTTGCAGAACGGGGATTATTCATGGTGCGGTTTTTATTACCGGAAGGCTCTTTTTGTTGCAGATTCGTTAGGGACGGGAGCGCGGGATCATTTTGCCATTTATTCCGGTCTGGCCAAGTTATATGTGGAACTGGAAAACTTTCCCGAAGCGGATGAGTATTTTACAAAGGCGGAGCAAATGGATAGCCTGTGTACCCCTTATGAACGTTATTTCTTTTCCAACACCCGGGGAAATTACTACTATAATACAAAGGAATATGGGAAGGCCCTCGATTGGTTCCGCAAAGCGGACCGGATTACAAATGCTTTTCCCCAGCCGCTCTATAAAGCGATTGTCCGGGGGAATATGGGTGAAATATTTATCCTGGACAAACAACCGGATTCGGCCCATATCTATCTGGATGACGCTCGCCGACTGTTCGGAAAAGCTTATGAACATCCTTCTTTTCGCTATTATATGGATGGCTTGTATGCTTCCTTAGCTTTGTTGGAGAATGATCTTCCCCAGGCGGAGCAACTGCTTTCGCGTACTTATGACCTGAAGCTGGTCAACCCGCTTTACATATATTATAATAACCGCCGGATGCAGGAATTGTATGATAAGAAAAAGGATTACCGCAGAGCTTATGAATTTAAGACGAAGGCCGATATGTTTAATGATTCGCTGCGGAATGTAAAGGTGAGAAACAGTTTAGCGGAGATCGATTTCCGGTACAGGCAGGATACGACTTTGCTGAAAAAGGATATTCAGCTTATGGGTGTCCAAAATGAGGTGAGTCACTGGAAAACTGTTGCTCTTTATTGCGGCTTGTTATTACTATTGTTTTTGTCAGCCTCTTTTTGCTGGATTTTGTATAAGCGAAGAAAAGAAGAAAAATTGTATTGGAAGCAGATGGCTACTGTGAATCGTCTGCGTATGGCTGTAGTCCGGAACCGTATTTCTCCCCATTTCATATTTAATGCATTAAATATCATATTGCCGACTTTCCGGCAATATGAGGGGTTGGATAAGCCGATCCGCTTGCTGATAAAGGTGCTGTGGGGGAACTTGATCTTTTCCGAACAAATAGCTGTCCCGTTGAAAGACGAAATACAATTGGTTCAGGAATATTTGCAACTCCGTATGTTAGGTGATCCCGGACGAATCCGGATTATTTGGGATTTGCCTTCCGAAATACCGGAGACCTGGTTGATTCCTTCCATGTCTGTCCAAATCCCGGTAGAAAATGCCGTGAAATATGCTTTTGACCCGGAAGATGCGGATGCCTGCATACGGATACAAGTCACCGAGAAACAACAATGTCTTTATATCGATATAGAAGATAACGGCATTGGTTTTTCCAATGACGGGCATTTGCAGAAAGATGAGCAGAGTACAGGATACGGTTTGAAGATTTTGAACCAGACCATCGAAATCCTGAACAGGCGGAATAAGAATAAAATGAACTTTATTATACAAGACCGTAGCCGACTTGAACCGGGTGAGCACGGTACTTTAGTCTCTTTTGTAGTCCCGTTTGATTATACGTTTGAATTATGAGTGAAGAAATTACAGTAGTTATTGTCGATGACGAAATAGCTTCTATACGCAATTTGAGTAATGATTTGTCTGCTTATTCCGATATCCGTATCCTGGAAACGACGACATCAGTCGAGAAGGCGCGCAAGATTATCATTCGCCAACAGCCCGACCTGCTTTTCCTGGATGTGGAAATGCCGAAGATGTCCGGCTTCGACCTTTGGCAAAGCATCCGTGCCGATGTGCATGCCGATATGCGGGTGATCTTTTACACGGCATACGATAAATATGTCCTGGACGCTTTGCGGGCGTCTGCTTTCGATTATCTGTTGAAGCCTTATCTGCCGGAAGAACTGGATGCTGTCATCGAACGTTTCCGGTGTGTCTTTTACCGGAGTAAAGTCAATATGGAACAGTCTATGCGCCGTTTGCTGGCGGACGATTGTAAATTTGCGATCCAGACGGTAACAGGCTTGCTGTTCCTGAAACGCGAGGATGTTCTGATGTTCCGTTTTTCCGATACTTATCGCTGTTGGCAGCTTTACCTTGCCAACCGGACTGACTATAAACTTCGTATGAATATTTCCGCCCGCGATTTACTGAATATGAGCGTCTCGTTTGTCCAGATCAGCCAGAATTGTATTGTCAATATGGACTATCTGTGTTCCATCGAAAATAAAACGCTCGAATGCCGTCTCTATCCGCCTTTCAACGACATCGAGCTGGTCGCTTCGCGCCGGTATTATGGGAGGGTGAAGGAGTTGCTGGAGATTATATAGTAGATCGGGGAAATTACAATAACCCCCTTTTTAGCCATTTTTCTATTTCGTCCGAAATCTTGATCGATTTTGGATTGACTCTTTTTGCTGTTTTGGCCTTTATGGCTGACAACAGGGAAAATGAGGTGCCGAGCCCATTCCAAAAAGCGTGCAATTTGATTATCGAAAGATGAAAATGCTGTCAAAGTGATAAACCTTAACTCCCGGAGAATCGCCTGTAGCAAAATAAAACGGACGGCGTCTCAAATATCCCAAGGAAATTTAGGGGCTTTTTTGCCCTAAAAACGGTCGTTTGTCAAAAGAGGACGGTCGTAATGGCAAAAAACTCCCGGAAAAAGGGAAAAAGCCCTTTTTTGACGCCCGAAAAGAGGATTAACATTTGTTTGCTTTCAGATGTCTTTCGAGTCTGTAAAAAACGTTTTTTACAATAACCCTGAATCATAGACGATATTTCCCTGTCACTTCTATAGCTAAAATTCTTTTTATTTTGTCTGTTGTTTTTTACCGCTTAACGGTAAATTCGATAAGTTGTCCGACTATGGAGATTTTACCCGTTGCCGGGGTGTTTGTGTTTTTTTACATTTGAAAACCATATAGAGGTTTGCTTAAAAACAGAGGAAAGGGTAAGACAAGTAAAAGTGGGGTGGTAAACAAATAATAAAATATAGGAGTATGAAAAAATATTGGATAACAAAGATAAAGTGGAGCCTTGTTCTGGTTTGGGTAATTTCTGTTTTTGGCTATGCACAAACAGACGGCTCCGGTCTGGCTGCCAAAGCGAATGAAGCTAAGAGATGGGGCTTTGAAAACAAGGGGGAGAAAAGCGGTTGGTGGCAGAAGGCGGCTACGCTTTCCAATAACGGGATTTTGGGGACTGGCATTTCGTTTGGAAACCAGTTGGATGACATTCTGCATGTCGGTTATGAGACGGAATGGACGATTCCTGCCCAATATGAAAAAGTAGCCAAACGGTTTGAGGAGAATCTGGCAGGCGTACAGTTGAATGGGCGGGTCGGTTTTGTCGACCGGTATAACCGTTTTATCATCGAACCGCAGTTTGAACCGGTTGACAAACTGGCTGGATTCAGCCGGGGATTGGCGGCGGTCAAGAAAGACGGGATGTTTGGCTTCATCGATAAATCAGGGAATTTTGTGATCCCGCCTAAATTTGAGTGGGCGGAGAACTTTGAGGAGAATGATTTGGCTGCTGTTAAGATGGACGGCAAGATAGGGGCGATCGACTTGAAAGGCGAGATTGTCGTTCCTTGCAAGTATAAACTGAAGGAGATGATGACGAAACTTCCGACTTCAAACAAGCTTTATAAAGAAACGGCAAAAAAAGTGGAGGCAGATCGGGGGAATGGATTATATGATGAGCTGTTAGCTAAAATAGAAGAGGCGGGGAAAGCTACTGATATGTTGGTTATGGATAGCCTTTACCGCACTCCGGTTCCGGCCGATTCGCTTTGGTCCGTACCTATGCGCTATGAAGAGATCGCACGCGTGGGCGATGGCTTCGCTCTGGTTGCGCAAGACGATAAATGGGGGGCGGTCGACTATTATGGGCGGCTGGTGATTCCTTGCCAGTTCGATATGATCGAATATATGCCTGAGGGGGAAGTGTTTGCGGTCTATAAGGACGAAGAGGTCGGGCTGTATAGTTGGACGGGTGCTTTGGTTGTTCCGCCGAGTTATGACCGGATCGAACCTTTTGTCGCCGGAACATCGGTCGGTTGGATTAATTTTGAACATGGACAGATCGGTGCGGATGGTTTGGTGATGGACGATTTGCTGGACAGGGCGTTTGCAAAAGCTGTCGTGTACGATGAAGCCGGAATGTCTGCGGAGGCGCGTGTACAATATAAGAAAATACTGAGTATCGATCCGACTTATGCAATGGTTCATAATAATCTTGGAATAATGGACATTGAAAAAGAAAACTATAAAGAAGGTATGAACCGCCTGAAAATCGCCAATAAACTGGACCCGGAAAACAAAGAGATAGAAGCAAATCTGAAACAAGCCAAGAAAGACCGACGCGAACGGCGATGGAACCGGGTGGAACAAGGATTCATGACCGCAGCAAACATTATCGGAGTTGCAGCCGGAACGGCATTGGCGGTAGATGGCGTGAAGAACGGCGGGGGCGATGTCGCCTCGATCGGACAGGCGGTTAGTAGTCTGGCGGAAGGTGATGTTGCGGGATATGTGTCGGCAACAAGTAATATGTCGTTGGCAGCCCATGCCGGTGATGGTGGCAATTACGGTGGCGGCGGCGGTTCCGGTGGCGGCGGTGGAAATAACTGTGCCTTCTACCGTTCCGAAATAAAACGACTTTCATCTCGTCTGGCGAACGGGACTAAAGCGAATGCCGGTCGAAAAGGAAGTGCGGCAGGAAAGAATGCAGCCCATTCGATTTCTCCGGATCTGGCAGATGGAGCAACCGCCGGTGATTACCGGGTAATCCATAGCTCGGATCGCTTAAACAATACATACGCGAAATCATTGGAGCAGATGCAGAGGAAGGCGCGACAAGCCGGATGCACATTCTAAGAAGTAAGAAAGGCTGGAAATTTTTTCCGGCCTTTTATTTTTATTCCTTTTTTCCGGTAAGAAAAAAATACGTAATTGTATCTAAATGTTTATATGAAGAAATGTGTATTTTAAATATATTTGATAACTTAAAAGGAGGTGAAGATTATGAAAGTGTATAGATTGTGGCTATTAATATTTTATTTGATATGGATCCCTGCTATTTGCTTCGGACAGAATATACGTAAGATTGATAATCCGTTGTTTGTGTTTAATAATTCGTTTAATAAAAGAGGACTGGATACTATCCCTGTAATGGAGCAAGCTGCATTGCTGAAACAATGGGGATATGACGGTATGGAACAAAGAGAAACTACAGGGTTGTTGGATGCGATTGGTATAATGAAAAAGTACGAGCTTCGTATCTATACGGACTATATGAATGTCGATATAGATAAAGATGAACCTTACTTGTCCTCTTGGAAAGAGATTATTCCTCAGTTGAAAGGTACGGATTTAATTTTATGGATTCATTTTCATTCGAAAAAATATAAACCATCGGATCAGATGGCAGACGGTAAGATTGTGGATATTGTTCGGGAGCTTGCCGACTATGCGAAGCCTTATGGGGTTCGGTTAGCAATTTATCATCATATTGATTTTTTAGTGGAAACAGCAGAAGATTCTTATCGTATTGCAACAAAAGTGAATCGAGAAAATGTCGGTTCAGTGCTTAACTTATGTCATTTTTTGAAAACTGCTTCAGAAGATGATCTTATCCGGACACTTGATCTGACGCTACCTAAATTATTTGTCGTTTCAATTAATGGAGCTGATAGCGGTGACACGAAAAAAATGGGATGGTCTCAATTGATTCAACCTTTGGGACAAGGAAGTTTTGATTGTTATCGTTTTGTGGAAACTCTTATTGACAAAGGATATACAGGACCTATTGGCATACAATGTTATAATTTGAAAGGAGATCCAGGTTCTTACTTGTTGGCGACTATTAAGACTTGGAATGATTTTAAGCAAAGATATGAGACCCCTCTTAATAAACTGAGTACTGTAGAAAAAACTGAAGGTTGGAAACTCTTGTTTGACGGAGAAAGTACAAAAAAGTGGAGGGGAATAAATAGTTCAGATTTTCCTAAATCCGGATGGCGTATAGCCGATCATCAGTTGATTGCTGATTTGAAAGGAGGCGGTGAATCAACGGATGCCGGTGATATTGTAACTAAGGAGAAGTATGGTAAATTTATTTTGAAGTGGGAATGGAACATGAAGACGCGAGGTGGTAATAGTGGCGTGAAGTATTATGTACAGGAAGGGTTAGGTAACAACAAACGATATGGGTTTGGTTTGGAATACCAACTGTTGGATGATAAATACCATGAATGGATGCTGACAGGGAAAATGCTTCCTAATGACTATCATACTGCCGGCGCTTTGTATGAAATATATCCGCCTTCTGCTGATAAGAAAGTAAATCCGGTAGGTCTGTGGAATGAAAGTATGATTGTAAGCGATGGTACATGTGTCGAGCATTGGTTGAATGGGAAACTGATTTTGAAATATGATCGTTCGAGTGATGATTTTAAAGCGAAGATAAAATCCAGTAAATTTAAAGATGTTCCGGGATTTGGAGTAATTGATGAAGGACATATTTTATTACAGGATCATGGATGTGATATTTGCTTTCGAAACATAAAGATTAAAGTTGTTCAATAAAATATAACAATTAATACTATGACTACACGCAGAGATTTTTTACGAAAATCAATAATTGGAACTACTGGTATAATTATATTACCTACAATAGTCCCTTCTTATGTATTAGGAGATAAGGCTCCATCAAATCGTATCAATGTAGCAATGATCGGTTGTGGACGTCAGGCGGTTAACCCCAATATTCCTCAATTACTTAAATCCGAATTGGGACAGATTGTGGCAGTTTGCGATGTAGACAAATGGCGCTTGGAAAATGCCGTGAAACAAGTGGATAAGGGGTATTCGGATCGAAAGAGTTGTTCTTATAAAGGTTGTAGAGGCTATTCGGATTTTCGCGAAGTTTTGTCCTCAAAAGAAGTGGATGCAGTTATGATTTCAACCCCTGATCACTGGCATATACCAATGGCGATTGAAGCTGCAAAAAACGGAAAACATATATCATTGGAAAAACCGATCTCTACTTGTATCGGGCATGGGCGTCGTTTGGTGGAAGTATTGAAAAAGTATCCGGTTATTACTCGTAATGATAGCGAGTTTCGAACATTACCACAATTCTCCAGAGCCGTTGAACTTGTCCGAAATGGGAGGATTGGGAAAGTACAGCGGATTTATTTGGCTGTACCGCCCGAGCTTAATGGGGAGGCATTACCACCGCAGTCTACAATGCCTGTTCCTGAAGAACTTGATTATGATATGTGGTTAGGACCGGCATGGGAGGTTCCATACACAGAGAAGCGCGTACATGCACGGAAAGCATATGGTCGTCCCGGATGGATGAGGGTCGATAGTTATTGTAATGGCATGATTTCTAACTGGGGAGCTCATTTGATGGGGATTGCCCAATGGGGGAACAATACGGAATATACAGGTCCGGTTGTAATAGAGGGAAATGGAGATTTTGACAAGGGACTGTGGAACACAATGAATCGTTTTGATATTCGCTATGAATATGAAAATGGAGTGGAGATGTTTTTTAAGATAGAGCGCCCCTATGTCCGTTTTGAAGGTACTGACGGTTGGGTCGAAATTGAATATCCGGATAAGCTGACTGCCAGTTCCGATACTATATTGAACGCAGAAATAGGGCGGGATGAAATGCAAATCCGGAATTTACTTTCCGACAAAGAAGATTTTTTGACTGCTATTAAAACCGGAAAGAAAACATTGGAACCTCTTGAAACTGCCCATCGTACGATCTCAATGTGCCAATTGGGATTGATTGCTGTTAAAATGGGTACTCAGTTAAAATGGAATCCTGGGAAAGAAGATTTTATAGATGATAATGCTGCTTCGGCAATGCTTAATATTCCAATCAGGGAAAAGTATTTGAAAATGTAGATTTGTATGGATAAATATGTTGTGAATGCATCTTTGATAGCTGATATCAATAAGGGAAATGAAAGGAGTTTTTCCTTGTTATATAACTGCTATTATACCTATTTATGCACTTTTGCAACTACTTACGTTTTTTGTCCGGAGAAGGCGGAAGAAATAGTGAATGATGTCTTTATGAGAATATGGGACAATCGGGCGAGTATAACTTTTCCCATCCATTTTTATTTGTTACAAAGTGTCAGGAATGCTTGTTTAAACTATTTACGTATGCTCCGTAATGAGCAGAATGCGATGGACGAGTATCGTTTGCTATTATTGGATTTGCATGAGAACTTTTGTTTGAATGATAACAATCCGTTGTCGTTACTGGAATTCAGGGAACTTGAAAGGCAGGTACAAATGGTTGTCGAAACATTACCTGCCAAATGTAAAAAGATATTTGAGTATTATCTTTATCAGGGTAAATCATCCCGGCAGATAGCGGAAGAATTGGATATTAATATTAATACAGTTCGTGTTCAGATTAAAAATGCGCTTGATCGGATGAAAGCCGTGCTCGGACCAAAAATCGTGTATTTACTTTCCTTTTTATTATCAGGAACTTTTTTTAAATAAGCATATAAAAAGTTCCATTTCTCCTAAATGGATGAAGTGTGTTATGTGTATTTTATATAAAACGAAGCATAATAAATGGAGAATCAATATTTAAGATTAGATGAATTGATAAATGGTTATTTTGAAAATGATTTATCAATAGATGAAGAAAAGGAACTGGCTGATCTTTTAGTTTCCGATAGAGAAATGCAATCTTATTTTGAAGATCGTGCTCATAGTAATGCCCAGATGTTAATTCCTCGTTTTGAATCTAATAAAGACAAGAATTATAAGATTATCTGTACATATATTCACTCTCATAAAAAAGAGATGATAAAGAGGCGATTCTTTCTGGCTTTAAAAATAGCAGCGATGGTCCTGTTTCTCTTATCTGTTTCTTTCTCTTCGTATTTGATAAAGCGAGATGTCGATCGAACTAAAGTAGCAAATGCGCAGTACTATCGGATGGAAGTACCTTTGGGTTCACAAACTAAAATTATATTACCCGATAGTACGGTTGTCTGCCTGAATTCAGGTTCTGTTCTGGAATATAAGCCCTCTTTTACTATGGAAAAGGAAAGGGGTATTTATCTGTCAGGTGAGGCATATCTTGAAGTTTTTAAGGATCCTTTCCGTCCGTTTGTCGTGCATACCGATTGTCTGAACGTTAAAGTGTTAGGCACAAAGTTTAATATTAGTGCCTATCAGGATGACGAGACGGTGGAAGTAAGTTTGTTGGAGGGTAAGATTAATGTGTTTTTCTCATTAGAGACGACCGGGAATTATTGTCTTTCTCCCAATGAGAATCTGATATATGACAAGCGATCGAAACAGACTCGTGTTGAAAAGGCGAACGCACAAATTTCCGCAGCCTGGACATTGGGAAAGCTTAGTTTTGTCATTGCTCCTTTACCTGCAATATTGAAGGATCTTGAGCGCATTTATAATGTTCGTTTTGAGGTCCATTCTACATTTGTAGAGAAGGAAATCTTTACAGGCAGTATAACTACAAAACTGAGTATTGACGATATCCTTAAATATATTGATGTCGATAATAAATATGTTTGGTTTCATGATGGAAATAAAATTGTTTTGAGAGATAAGTGAAGATTGTATTAATTAAAATCACACAGATGTATGAGAATGTCATTTACTACGTATAAAGTAGCGATTATTTGTCTGCTACTTTGTGTGGCTTGTCCATTGTTTGCAAGTCATGATTTATTGCAAGATCCTCGAATTACATTGCATTTGAAAAATGTTTCATTAAAGCAAGTTTTTAATGAGATAGAGAATCAGAGCGGTTATTCTTTTTTACTGCGTAACAACGATGTTGATGTCGAGCAGAATGTCAGTATTAATGTGGAGAACAGGAGTATAAAGGATATACTGGACATTTTGTTTGAAAATAAAGACGTGACTTATGATGTCAAAGAAAGAAGAATATCAGTCTATAGATCAACAGATTCATCTTTGCAATCTAAGAAAATACGTCGGATATCCGGTATCGTTAAAGATTCGCATAATGAACCTGTAGCCGGCGCATCGGTATCGGTTCTTCAGACAACGAACGGAACTGTTACGGATATGGATGGTAATTTTACCCTGGATATTCCTGAAGGATCAACTCTGCAGGTCTCTTTTATCGGATATAGACCGCAGAATGTTGTTGTTGGAAACCGCACAATTTTGGATATAACTTTGCAGGAGGACACACAGGCTTTGGATGAAATTGTTGTTGTTGGTTTCGGTACTCAGAAAAAAGTGAATTTGACAGGTTCTGTGGGTGTTGCTACTTCCAAGGATTTTGAATCCCGTCCTGTCCAGAATGCTGTCTTGGCTTTACAGGGGGTTGTTCCCGGATTGAATATCACCAATAGCGGGAATGGCGGTGAGTTGAATGCTGCCAAATCGATCGATATTCGTGGAACTGGTACTATTGGAAATACAAGCAGTTCCCCTTTGATTCTGATTGATGGAATGGCTGGTGACTTGAAAGCATTAAATCCACAAGACATAGAGAGTGTATCTGTCCTGAAGGATGCTGCCGCTTCTTCTATCTATGGCTCGAGAGCTCCTTTCGGCGTTATTCTTATTACGACTAAAACCGGAAAAACGGGGCGTGCACAAGTTAACTATAATGTCAATGTCCGCTTTAATACTCCGGTCATGTTGCCCGAATTACAGAATTCTTATCAATTTGTTAATTATTTCAATGAGGCACAGTTTAATACGAATCAATCTATCCTTTTTGATGCAGCTTATGTACAGTTGGTAAAAGATTATATGGATGGGAAGTTGGACCCAAACAATGTCGTTGGTGATTATGGAACTGGCGGTGGTGGAAAATGGAATTACGATTATACTTATGCAAATGTTAATTGGTTGGAGGAATATTACAGAAGTATGGCTCCGTCACAGGAACATAATGTGAGTGTTAGCGGAGGAACCGAAAAGATCAATTATTATTTATCAGGTAATTATATGAGCCAAGATGGTTTTATGCGTTATGGAACGGATACGGAAGACCGTTTTACATTGACGGCAAAAATATCGGGGCAGTTGACAAAGCATTTTAAGTTAGATTATAATTCTCGTTTTATCCGGGATGATTACGCACGGCCGTCTGTAATGAATACAGATTTTTATGATAATCTTTTACGACGTGCCCGTCCAACGCGTGCGATAAAGGATCCGAACGGTTACTATATGACGGATATTAATTATATCCAAGCATTGGAGGATGGCGGTCGGTATAAAGAACAAAAGGATGATTTATATAATCAAATGAAAGTGACTTTTACTCCGTTAAAAGACTGGAATATTATTGCAGAAATGAATGTCCGGACCAGCGGACAGTGGCAGCATACGGATTATAAAAGAGTATATGCGCATTATCAAAATGATCCGAGTGAAATATATGTCGCAAATGGGACAAGCCCGAATTTGGATTCTGTCAGAGAATATTCTTATAAATCAACATATTTGAACCCGAATGTTTATTCGAATTATTCGTTTAGCCTCGATAAGAACAACTTTGCCGTGATGATAGGCTTTCAGGCAGAAAGAGAGAAACTTCGTTCGTTGACAGGTTATCGGTCCGGTATGATTTCTACGGATATGCCAATTCTGGATTTAACGACGGATATTGATAATACCACCGTTGGGGGTAATTATAATAATTGGGCGACAGCCGGTTTTTTTGGTCGCTTGAATTATGATTATAATGGACGTTATATGGCAGAAGTCAATCTGCGCTATGATGGTTCCTCCCGTTTTCGTGCAGACCAACGTTGGATTTGGACTCCTTCATTTTCGCTTGGATGGAATATTGCACGGGAAAATTTCTGGGAAAATTGGGTAGATGTCATTCAAACATTGAAGTTTAGAGGCTCATATGGTGAGCTTGCCAATCAGAACACATCGAGTTATTATCCGACTTATCAAACGATAACGACCGGGACATCCAATGGAACTTGGCTGATCAACGGTGCAAAACCTAATACAGCGACAGTACCATCCTTGATCTCATCGACCTTGACTTGGGAGAAGGTCCGGACAACTAATATAGGACTTGATTGGGGAGCTCTCAATAATCGTTTCACCGGGTCATTAGATTATTTCGTGCGTAAGACATTGAACATGGTCGGTCCTGGTGTTGAATTGCCGGTAACGCTTGGAACATCTGTTCCCAACACTAATAACTGTGATTTGAAAACATATGGTTGGGAATTGGAACTGGCATGGCGTGACCATGTTGGTGATTTTAGTTATGGGGTGAAAATGAATATATCCGATTCACAGACAAAGATTTTACGATATGCAAATCCGACGGGAAGTATGTCCGGTTCTTATATCGAAGGTGAATTGATTAATAACATTTATGGTTATACAACTCTTGGAATAGCAAAAACAGATGAAGAAATGGAAGCTCATTTAGCATCTTTGCCGAATGGAGGGCAGTCAGCTATCGGTAGCAGTTGGGCTGCCGGTGATGTAATGTATGCTGATATCAATGGTGACGGAAAAATCAGTAACGGAGATAATACGATCTATGATATGGGTGACAAAAAGAAAATAGGAAATAGCACACCTCGTTTCCGTACCGGTATCACATTCGATGCATCCTATAAAGGTTTTGATTTCCAGATGTTCTGGCAAGGCGTTTTGAAGCGAGATTATGACCCGGGAGAAGATAATATGGTTTTCTGGGGTGCTAATACCGGAAACTGGCAATCTACTTTTTTTACAGACCATTTGGATTATTTCCGTTCGGAAGATGATACTTCTATTTTTGGAGTAAACATTGATGGTTATTATCCTCGTCCTTTGTTTAACACCAAGAATAAAAAGACACAAACTCGTTTTGTACAGAATGCAGCTTATATGCGCCTTAAGAATTTACAATTAGGATATACTTTTCCAAAAGTAGTTTTAAATACGCTGAGATTGCAGAATTTGCGGATTTATGTATCCGGTGAGAATTTGTTGACAATAACGAAACTAAGTAATACGATGGATCCGGAAACAGCAGGTATTGGCAGGAAAGGAGGAACGGTGTATCCGCTTTCCAGAACTTATTCTTTGGGTTTGAGTGTGAACTTTTAAAATTGGAATGATATGAAGAAATATAGTTATAAGCAATTTGCGGAACATTTCCTGTTAGGATTGAGTTTGGCTATCATGTGCAGCTGTAATGATTTTCTGGATATAGAACCGGTTTCGACTGTCTCTCCGGAAAAATATTTGAATAGTGAAGATCAGTTGGCGGCATATATTATTAATTATTATGGTGGAAACCGGCAAACGGATGTTAAAACAGGTGGGCAGCTCCCTTCCTTTACTGGATATGGTGGCCCTTATCTGAATGAGGCTCTTACTGATAATGGCATTGAACGTTCTGGTGAGAATAAATATGTGCCTGGATTAAAGATGGTTAGCCAGAATGATGGATATTGGAATTTTACTAATATTTATGCACTTAATTATTATTTGCAGAATGCCGTTCATAAGTATGAGGCAAATGCTATCAGTGGTAATGAAACGGACATTAGGCATTATATCGGAGAAGGATATGTTTTGCGAGCGCACGAATACTTTTTTCGTTTGCGTTACTTGGGAGATTTTCCGATTATTACGACAGTATTACCCGATAATAAAGATTCTTTAATACAGGCATCAAAACGTTATCCCCGCAATGAAGTCGCAAGATTTATTATAAGTGATTTGGACAAGGCTATTGGCTTAATGAATAATAATCCGGCAGGAGGAAAAGTTCGTTTGACAAAGAATGTCGCATTGTTATTAAAAGCACGTGTAGCCTTATTTGAAGCGACATGGGAAAAATACCATGCCGGAACAGCGATGGTTCCAAATGGAACAGGCTGGCCTGGCGCGAATAAAGATTATAATCAGAATTACCAGTTTCCTTCCGGAAGCTTGGATGGAGAAATCGATTGGTTTCTCGATCAGGCAATGGATGCTTCGCAGCAGGTTGCAGATGCTATTTCTTTGACAACCAATAATAATATTATCAGGAGTTCATTTTCTGAAGCAAATAATCCTTATTATGACATGTTTGCCTGTAAGGATCCGAGCAACTATCCTGAGGTATTGATGTATCGTGCATTCAGCCAAGATGTGAATGTGGCTCATAGCTTTAACTTGCAGGCATATTATGGTGGAAATCGTGGGTTTACTCATCAGTTTGAACAGTCATTTCTAATGCAAAATGGACTGCCGGTTTATGCGGAGGGTAGTGGTTATGCCGGAGATGATTATATTACGGATACCAAGATCGATCGTGACTGGCGTTGGAGATTGTTTATGAAAGCTCCGGGTGAAGTTCGTGCAGTGGAAAATGTGACCGAATTAGAATATTTTCCGGAAGCTCCGGGTATTTATTCTACTGCCCAAAACTTGGGAACCTCTACCGGATATATTTATGGTAAGGGAAACTCATTAAATTTTAATTACACCTTGGATGGGCGTGATGAAACAGCGTTTGTTTGTTTTAGAGCCGCAGAAGCTTATCTTATTTACATGGAAGCATCCTATTTGAAAAAAGGAATAATCGATGCTAAAGCTGATCGGTATTGGAGGGCTTTGCGCGAAAGGGCCGGTGTTTCCCCGGATTATAATAAAACGATTGCAGCGACAGATATGTCAAAAGAGGCATTGAATGACTGGGGGGCTTATTCTCACAACCAGATGATTGATCCGACTTTGTATAATATTCGTCGGGAACGTCGGTGTGAATTTATCGGGGAAGGTAGGCGCTGGGAAGACCTGATTCGTTGGAGGTCGTTAGATCAGGTTGTTAATTTTCATATTGAAGGATGTAAAGTCTGGGGACCGATGCAAAGTGTCTTTGCTGAAGGTTTGTTGCTTGCGGATCAAACAGATGAGAAAAAGAATACGGTTTCATCTCCTTCATTAAGTCCTTATTTTCGTGTTTTGGAAATTGTACAGGGGGGGAATAATTATTACAATGGTTTGAACTTCTGCCAAGCTCATTATTTAGAGCCGATCAGTGTGCAACATTTCTTGATAACTTCTCCAGATGGGCAAACAATAGAGGATTCACCTATTTATCAAAATCCAGGATGGCCTGTTGTGGCGGGAGAAGGGGCAGATAATTCTCGATAATTATAAAATATGCGTTAGCTAGTTTTAAGACAGAATGCTGAAAGTAAGAAAGGCTGGAAATTTTTTCCGGCCTTTTTTAATTTTTTTCCATTCCTCATGTTATGTTTTCGTTTCTTTGTCGTCATAATAACAGAAATGGAACTCGAAACATTTAAAATAACCGTATTGCCGCTTCGGGAGAAGTTGTTCAATATTTCCAGGCGGATGATGGAAGACAGGTCTGATGCAGAGGATATTGTGCAGGAGACTTTTCTCAAGTTGTGGCAGATACGCGAGAAGCTGGACAGTTATAACAGTGTCGAGGCATTGGCGATACAGGTTGCCAAAAATCTGGCATTAGATAAATTGAAACAGCACCGGCCCGAAGGGACGGATATAACGCAGCTCTCGCTCGATTCGGGTAGCCGGAATCCGGCGGAAGAACTGGAACAGCAAGACACCGTTGCCCGCATCCGCTGGCTGATAGGCAAGCTGCCCTCGCTTCAGCAGACCATTATCCGGATGAAAGACGTAGAAGGTTACGAGTTGGCGGAGATAGCAGAAATAACAGGTACGCAGGTCGAAGCCGTCCGGGTTAATCTTTCGAGAGCGAGAAAAAAGATACGGGAACAATTGGTTAAGGAATTATGAATTTTGAATTATGAATTATGGAAGAGAGGATTAAATATATGGAAGAGTTGCTGGAACGGTATTTTGAAGGTGAAACTTCAGCCGGTGAAGAGCAGCGGATTCGTGCCTTTTTTGCATCCGGAGATGTGCCGGAGCATTTGGCAGCCTATAAGCCTCTGTTTGCTTATTTTGATGAAGAGATCGAACAGTTGAAGGAGGAGGAAGCCGCCCCTGTTCCCGTGCTCCACGTGGGGTCGCATAAAAGCGAAGCCGGTGTTAAGCGGGCTATCCTTTACACGCTTTCGGGAGTGGCTGCCTGTGTGTTGGCTTTGCTGAGTTTCAGCCGGCTGCTGTATCCGGCCGATCCCTGTTTCTGTTCCGATAACTATGTCGTGATAAACGGCCGTTGCTATACAGATATTCATACAGTCCGTTCGCTGGCATTTGAAGCGTTGCAGGAGGTGGCCACTCCCGCCGACGAATATTTTCCGGCGGAGGATCAGGATGAAGCTGACCGTCAGATAATAGATAATCAATTAAAAGAGTTAGGAAGCCTTTTTAGTGAAGACGAATAAAAAAAACATGTCAAGATGAAACAGTTGAAATATACATTATTAATCATGCTGGCAGCCCTGTTGCTGCTGCCCGCCGGTGCCGGAGCTGTCGAAGCGCAGAAGGACCTGAAGATACAGGATGTCTTTACACGCTATGGCAAAAGCAAGAATGTCACGATGGTGGAACTTTCCAACGAAATGCTGGAAACGTATGGGATGACACGTTATAAGAGCATTACGATCAAGAACGATCCGGAAGCTTTGCGTTTTACCCGCCAGTGTCTCGAAGCCGACCAGCAGGGTGCCCGTAAGATTAAGGAGGTGACGGATGACGGGGGAGTGGTTTCCGCTTATTACCAGCTTCCGGGGAAAAGTCCGGATGTGAACCGTTTTGTCCTGTTCAAGGTCAACTCCAAAGGTGTCATCACGCTGGTCTATATCGAAGGTGAACTGGACAGTGACGACCTGATTACCTTGCTATTCACAGAAAAGAAATTATAAACTGATAAACAATAAAGAATATGAAAAGATTTCTATTGATTATAGCCGCATGCATTCCTGCCCTTGGATTGCTGGCTGCAAATGTTGAATTGATGCCTGCCGACACTGTTATCAAACTGGATAACAAGCGTATCGAAGTGAAGGAGAACGGCGACCGGATGAAGGTGAAAGTGTATGAACTGACCGAAGAGGGCGACTCGATAGATGGTGAAATGATCTTTGAAGGACATTATCTCGACGGGCAGAGCTATGAACGGCGCAAACATATCAAGTCGATCAACATCCCGATCCCGTCCTGGGATAAGGATTTCGACCCGCATTGGGCAGGGTTCGGCATGGGCTTTGCAAACTTTTCCGGTAGCGACGGGGTTAATGATGTAGATGGTGTTTCACTTCGCAGCGGTAATTCGTTGGAATATAATCTGAACTTTATGGAATTCAGTTTCCCGTTTTCCCGCTACAGATGGGCGGTTGTGACAGGTGCCGGTATGCGTTGGAGCCGTTACCGGCTGGATATGAATGCGCATTTCCAGGAAGTGGACGGGATGACGCAGTTGGTGCCTGCTCCCGAAGGTATCGTTTATGATGCCAGCAAATTGAATATTACCAGTTTGACGATTCCTGTATTGTTAGAATGGCAATCTGCCAAACATCGCCGCAAGTCTCCCCGTTTCTTTGTTTCGGGCGGTGTCGTAGGTGTTGTTAAAACAATTTCCTCTTCGAAGATCGTTTACCATGATGCGGATGGCGATAAGCGCAAGAAAAAGATGGATCGGGGCATGAACATCCGTCCGGTGACAATGGATTTCCTGTTCCAGGCAGGTGTCGGCTGCATCGGTTTCTACGCCAAGTATTCGCCGATGGGCCTGTTTGAAAAAGACAAAGGTCCGAAAGTGCATCCCGTTTCGTTAGGAGTACAGATACACCTTTAAAAAGTTTCGTCTTAACGAAGCTGTCGGAAGTTTTCAACAAATTGTTCCTCCGGGATGTTTTATTGCTGTATTAATAAATAAAACACAAATAGTTATGGCTGGAATAATGAAAACTTTATGGGACGAAAGTTCGGAGCTGGAAGACGAAACGCTTACTCCGCATTCAATCTTGTCGGACGATTACACATCTCCGTCCGATGATGAAAAAGGGCTGGACGATGTGATCGACGACCAGAAAGAAGATGACGAAATCATCGATGAAACATTGAAGGTATCGGATAAAAAATGATCTTTTGGCAGTCAGCCCGTTTTTCTCTATGTTTTATAGCATTCTTTAATAGTATAAGGTAGGAAATTATTTTCTTACCTTATATACATATTGAAAATAAATCCCTACTTTTGTGCTCTAAAACATTAAAACAAACCCAACGAAGATGGCTGCAACAAAACGTATTAAGCGTGCATTGGTATCGGTATACCATAAAGATGGATTAGACGAAATTTTAAAGAAACTCCACCGTGAAGGTGTTAGTTTTGTGTCAACAGGTGGTACTCAGAAGTTTATAGAAGATTTGGGACTCCCGTGTGACGCTGTAGAGGACCTGACAGGTTATCCCTCTATCCTGGGTGGACGTGTGAAGACTCTTCACCCGAAAGTGTTTGGCGGTATATTGAACCGTCGTGAGAATGAAGGCGATCAGGCTCAGATTGCCCAATACGAAATTCCTGAAATAGACCTGGTAATTGTCGATCTGTACCCGTTCGAGGAAACAGTTGCTTCCGGTGCGGAAGAACAGGCAATTATCGAAAAGATAGATATAGGCGGTATTTCACTTATCCGTGCCGCTGCGAAAAATTTCAAAGATGTCGTGATCGTTGCATCCAAGGCTCAGTATCAGCCGTTGATGCAGTTGCTGAATGAGAAAGGCGCTGAGACTTCTATCGAAGACCGTAAATGGTTTGCGAAAGAAGCATTCGCTGTTTCATCCGGCTACGACTCTGCGATCTTTAACTACTTCGATGGCTGCGAAGGCTCGCACTTCCGTGCTACGGTAGACGCTCCGATGCACCTGCGTTACGGTGAAAACCCGCATCAGGCTGCTAAGTTCTATGGCAAGTTCAACGATATGTTCGAACAGGTTCATGGTAAGGAAATCTCTTACAACAACCTGCTCGATGTCGATGCTGCCGTTAACCTGATTGATGAGTTTGACGAACTGACGTTCGCCATTCTGAAACATAACAATGCCTGTGGTATTGCATCCCGCGGTAACGTGGTGGACGCATGGAAGGCGGCTCTTGCCGGCGACCCCGTGTCTGCTTTCGGCGGAATCCTGATCACGAACACGACTGTCAACAAGGAAGTGGCAGAAGAAATCAACCAGATTTTCTTCGAAGTGATCATCGCCCCGGCTTACGATGCCGATGCCCTGGAAGTACTGAAACAAAAGAAAAATCGTATCATATTGGTCCGCAAAGAATGCAAGACCTGCCCGATGCAGTTCCGTTCGTTGTTGAACGGTGTGTTAGTGCAGCAGAAAGACCTTAGCATTCAGAGTGAAGCCGATCTGGAGCCGATGACGGAAAAGAAACCGACCGCTCCGGAAGTGGAAGACCTGTTGTTTGCCAACAAGATTGTGAAGAACAGCAAGTCCAACGCTATTACGCTGGTAAAGAACAAACAACTTTGCGCAAGCGGTATCGGACAGACTTCACGTGTGGATTCTTTGAAACAAGCCATTGAGAAGGCTACTTCATTCAATTTCGATCTGAAGGGCGCCGTTATGGCTTCGGATGCATTTTTCCCGTTTGCCGACTGTGTGGAGATCGCCGATAAGGCCGGTATCACTGCCGTTATCCAGCCGGGAGGTTCTATTAACGACAAGCTGTCCGTTGATTATTGCAACGAGCATGGCTTGGCTATGGTGAAGACGGGTGTCCGTCACTTTAAACATTAAATAATTATTCAGTATGGCAATGTGCCAATGTGCCGATTGAGGTACTATTGTTGGCACATTGGCATATTGGTAAATTGATTCATTATTAAAATGGGATTATTTTCTTTCACACAAGAATTGGCAATGGACCTGGGGACTGCCAATACCATTATTACCTGTAATGATAAGATGGTAGTGGATGAGCCTTCGGTGATCGCTCTGGATGCTCGTTCGGAAAAGGTGTTGGCGGTAGGAAGCCAGGCACGCGCAATGTACGAAAAGACCAATCCGAATATCCGTACGGTCCGTCCGCTTCGCGAAGGTGTCATTGCTGATTTCTATGCTGCCGAGCAGATGATGCGCGGACTGATAAAGATGGCAAGCGGACGTAAACGCTGGTTTGCTCCTTCACTTCGTATGGTGATCGGCATTCCGTCGGGAAGTACGGAAGTCGAAATCCGTGCTGTACGTGACTCTGCCGAACATGCGGGCGGCCGTGAAGTCTATATGGTATTTGAACCGATGGCTGCTGCTATCGGGGTTGGAATGGATGTGTTGGCTCCCGAAGGGAATATGATTGTCGATATAGGCGGCGGTACGACCGAGATTGCTGTGATCTCATTAGGCGGTATCGTTTCCAACAAGTCTATCAAGATGGCAGGCGATGACTTGACTAATGATATTGTCGAATACATGCGCCGTCAGCACAATATACGTGTCAGCGAACGTATGGCTGAGCGTATCAAGATCAATGTCGGTTCTGCTTTGAGCATTCTGGAAGATGCACCGGAAGACTTTGAAGTCTGCGGTCCGAACCAGATGACGGCTCTTCCGATGAAAGTGCCCGTTTCCTATCAGGAGATTGCGCATTGCCTGGACAAATCGATTTCCAAGATCGAAGCAGCTGTGTTGAGCGCGCTTGAACAGACACCTCCCGAATTGTATGCCGATATCGTGAAGAACGGTATTTATCTGGCAGGTGGCGGTGCTTTGCTGCGTGGTATCGACAAACGTTTGCGCGATAAGATGGGCATCGAGTTCCATGTGGCAGACGATCCTCTGCATGCTGTTGCAAGAGGAACGGGGATTGCCTTGAAGAATATCGACAAGTTTAATTTCCTTATCCGGTAAATAATATGCCAATATGTCAATGTGCCAATATGCCAATTGAGGTTAGCCCGTGGGCATATTAGTCCATTGGCATATTGGCACATTAGTCTATTGGCACATTATTTATTATGCGTAAACTCCTGGATTTTTTAGTCAGAAAGAGGCATTGGTTCTTATTCATATTGCTCGAGGTTGTGTCGTTGATGCTGGTTTATCAGAATAATGCGTATCAACGGAACATCATGTTCAGCTCTGCGAATGTAATAACCGGGCATATTGCTTCTGTTTCCGGCTATGTCAGTTCTTACTTGAATTTAAGGGAGATAAACCGGGAGTTGTTGGAGCGTAACGGGGAGCTTGAAATGGAGTTGCTCGAATTGCAGGACCAACTGGATATGATGCGTGCCGATACGGTGACATTTTCCGGGTTTGCCCCTGATTCGACCGAGCATTTTCCGTATAGTTTCGTGATGGCGAATGTTGTGAACAACAGTGTTACGCATTTGTCTAATTATATTACGGTTAACAGGGGACGCAAAGATGGCGTCGAACCCGATATGGGTGTCGTTTCGGAACGGGGTGTGGTCGGGATTGTTTCGACTGTTTCCGATCATTTTGCCGTAGTTATCCCTTTGTTGAATCCTAAATTCAGGTTGAGCTGCAAGGTGTTGGGAAGCAGCTATTTCGGAACTTTGAGCTGGAACGGGCGTAATGCACGGTTTGCCAACCTCGACGAATTGCCCCGTCATGTGGAATTTGAGAAAGGAGATACGATTGTAACAAGCGGTTATTCTGCTGTTTTTCCTGCCGGGATAATTGTCGGCAAAGTGGTGGATTTCGAGAAGCAGCATGATGATAACTTCTATTCGCTTGAAGTGGAGTTGGCAACTGATTTCCAGGCTTTGAACAATGTGCGCATTATAAAGAACTACCGTCAGGCGGAGCAAAAAAATATAGAGCAGGAGGCAAAAAGGAATGATTAACAATATACTGCGGGGTTTCTTTTATTTCGTGGTGTTGGTGTTGATACAGGTGTTAGTCCTGAACAACATCCATTTCCTGCGTGTGGCGACACCATTCCTGTACCTTTATTTTATACTGAAAATGCCGGTGGGGACATCGCGGACGAATGTGGTGTTTTTTTCATTCCTGATCGGGCTGGTTATCGATATTTTCTCCAATACACCGGGGATGCATGCGGCAGCTTGTACGTTCGCCGGCTTTATCCGTGAGCCATTGATCCGCTTGTTTATGGGGAAAGATCTGCCGGAAGGAATTTATCCTTCTTATAAGACATTCGGATATGGCGGTTTTTTCCGCTACACACTCTTGTTTGTAGTGATTCATCATGTGACGTTGTTCCTGATCGAGTCGCTGACGTTTTTCGACCCGTTGTTCCTGGCGCTTCGTATCGGGGCGAGTGTGGTGACGACGATTTTATTGATTTGTACGATAGAAGCATTTAATATAGAGTCCCAGAAAAGTGGAGAATAACGTGAAGTATGCACTTGAGAACAGGCGCTATGTGATTGGCGGCGCCGTTGTTCTGCTGGTTCTCATCTTTATCATCCGTCTGTTCTTCCTGCAAGTAGTGAACAACGATTATAAAGCATGGGCTGATAGTAATGCGTTTCTGAAAAAGACTTTAAACCCTTCCCGGGGTATCATCTATGACCGTAACGGGAAACTGCTGGTCTACAACCAGCCTTCCTATGAAGTCATGCTGATTATGCGCGAGATACAGCCGTTCGACACGCTTGACTTCTGCAATATCCTCAGTATCACAAAAGAACAGTTTGAAAAGCGTATAGCCGATATCAAGAACCGGAGGATTAATCCGGGTTATTCTTCTTATGTGCCGCAGGTGTTTATGAATCACCTCTCCGCACAGGAATGTGGCGTTTTACAGGAGAAGCTGTATAAATTTCCAGGCTTTTATATCCAGAACCGGACAGTCCGGGAATATGAGTATCCGTATGGAGCCCATTTGTTAGGGAATATCGGGGAGGTGAATCGTGGGGATATAGAAAAAGATCCTTATTATGTGCAGGGGGATAACTCCGGACGTTCAGGGGTGGAACAGTCCTATGAAAAGGTCTTGCGGGGCGTTAAGGGTGTTGAGATTCTGCTACGGGATGCACATGGACGTATAAAAGGACGTTATGAAGAGGGACGGCACGATGTGGCTCCCGTTTCCGGAAAGAACCTGACACTTTCCATCGATATGGAACTGCAGGCATTGGGTGAGAAACTGATGCGTAATAAAAGAGGCAGTATTGTCATGATCGAGCCTGAGACAGGCGAAGTCCTGTGTATGGTTTCTTCTCCGACCTACGATCCCAGCTTATTGGTTGGGCGTCAGCGGGGAAAGAACCATGTGATGCTGGCAAAGAATTCGGATACGCCTTTGCTGAACCGTGCCATTATGGGGAAATACCCTCCGGGATCGACTTTCAAACCGACTCAGGCACTCACTTTCCTGCAGGAAGGAGTGATTACGACAGAGACGCTGTACACTTGTGCACATGGATATACAGGTTCCAGAAACGGAAAACCGGCTTGTCACGGTCATGCCTCTCCTTTGAATGTGACGTATGCGCTGGCAACTTCCTGTAACTCCTTTTTCTGTTGGGGCTTGCGTGATATGATCGACAGTCGGAAACGTTATCCGAATGTAGAAGAGGCTTTTGAAGTCTGGAAGGACTATCTGGTTTCGATGGGATACGGATACCAGTTAGGTGTGGATTTACCAAGTGAGAAAAGAGGCTTTATTCCGAATAGCAAATACTATGATAAGTATTACAGCCGCTGGAGTTCCAGTACGATCATTTCGATCGCAATCGGGCAAGGAGAAGTCTTGGCAACTCCTTTGCAGATCTGTAACCTGGCGGCGACCATTGCCAACCGGGGCTATTTTGTCACTCCGCATGTCGTGAAGGAAATACAGGATATGCCCTTGGATACGCTTTATACTAATAAACGGCATACGATGGTAGAACGTAGAAACTACGAGATTGTGGCCGAAGGAATGCGGAATGCTGTTTTAGGCGGGACTTGTACGCGTGCAGCCATTCCGGGTATTGAAGTATGCGGTAAGACCGGTACGGCCGAGAACCCGCATGGGAAAGACCATTCGGCCTTTATCGGGTTTGCTCCTTACCAGAATCCGAAAGTCGCTATCTGCGTCTATGTGGAAAACGGCGGGTTCGGCGCTACTTACGGTGTGCCGATCGGCAAGCTGATGATGGAGAAGTATCTGAAGGGTGAGATATCAGAAGAAAATAAACTGCTGGAAGAGACGATGTCGAATGCAGTAGTATCACCAAACGTTTTATCTTTACCGAATCGTGAATTATAGGAGGAAGACTGAAATATGGAAGACAGTAGACTGGTGGACGATCCTGCTGTATGTGATTCTGATCGTGGCCGGTTGGTTCAGCATCTGTGGCGCCAGTTATGAGTTTGACAACGTGGGGTTGTTCGATCCGTCGGGCCGCCCCGGCTCCCAGTTGATCTGGATGGGGCTGTCGTTCGGGCTGATCTTTGTGATATTGATGTTGGAGAGCGAGTTTTATGATGTATTTGCATATCTGATATATGCGGCTATCATTGTCTTGCTGATCGCGACAATCTTTCTGGCCCCTAATATAAAAGGCTCCCATTCATGGCTCGTTTTAGGGCCTATCCGGTTGCAACCGGCGGAGTTTGCCAAGTTTGCGACGGCGCTTGCAGTAGCCAAAGTGATGAATACGTATGGCTTCAAGTTAACTACGCCCAAAAACTTTATCCTGGTGTTGACACTGATCTTCCTGCCGATGGTTTGTATTTTGTTACAGCAGGAAACTGGTTCGGCACTGGTTTATCTGGCTTTCTTTCTTATGTTGTACAGGGAGGGAATGTCCGGGTATATTCTTTTGGCGGGAGTTTGTGCGGTTATTTTCTTTGTGACCAGTATGAAATTCTCGGATGTAACGGTTGGTGCAACGGCGTTGGGCGAATTACTTGTTTCTTCTATGATCCTGCTGATTACGGTTATCCTGGTGCAGGTGGAGAGAAAAGATACCCGTGCCGTGCAGATTATGTTGGCTGCGACGGCAGTAGCCTTTCTGGGAGGATATGTTGCGTCTTTCTTTGTGCCGGTCGATTATTCCTGGATATCGATGGGGCTGGTCTTACTGATTGCCTGCTACCTGATTTTCCTGTCTGTCCGCAACTGGGTCTGGCATTATGTCCTGATTGCCGTTTTTGCGTTAGGATCGTTGGCTTTTATGTATTCCGTGGACTATGTGTTTACGGATATATTGGAGCCTCATCAGCAGGTGCGTATCAAGGTCTCGTTGGGTTTGGAGGATGATCCGAGTGGTGCCGGTTATAATGTAAACCAGTCGAAGATCGCAATCGGTTCGGGTGGACTTTCCGGAAAAGGTTTCTTGAACGGTACGCAGACTAAGTTGAAATATGTGCCGGAACAGGATACTGACTTTATCTTTTGTACGGTGGGAGAGGAACAGGGATTTGTCGGCGCTTCCATCGTCTTGTTGCTGTTTGCCGTTCTGATCCTGCGCCTGATAGCATTGGCCGAGCGGCAGAGTTCCACGTTTAACCGGGTGTACGGATATAGTGTCGCCTCTATTTTCTTTTTCCATTTGGTGATTAATATAGGCATGGTGACAGGACTTACGCCTGTAATTGGCATTCCGCTTCCGTTTTTCAGTTACGGCGGCTCCTCCCTCTGGGGATTTACTATTCTTCTCTTTATCTTCCTTCGCTTGGATGCTTCCCGCCGGGAACGGTAGTACTACTTGGACGGACTGACTGAGAGCCCGATTTCCTGTATGCCTTTCAGGGCATCGTCGCGCATTCCCTGGCGGAAGCTGAAGGTATATTGTCCCGCGTGCGGGAATTTGTATTGCGTATGGATGGGGAAACTGCTTTGATATAAAGAGATACCATGTCCGTACCATTTGCCGAACTCATCGGCAAGCACACATTCGATCGTATCGCGGCGGAGCGGACCGATCGGTTGTTCTTCGTTACAGAAAATCCATAAGTTTTGATAGGGATACAGATTGTTGTTCCTTACTTTCAGCGTCAGATCGTAAGGTACGGATATATCTTCCACCTCGAAGGTGAAATAATATTCCTTGTCCTTTTCCCACGTGGTCTTGTCGATTGCCTGGTATTGGTCGTACAAGGCTTCGTTCTCGCAGGAAAAGAACAGGGAACAAATCAATGCGGCAATGATTCCTTTAAGCTTCTGGCTTCGTATCCGGCTTGCTTTCCGGTTTAGTTTCCGGTTTTGCAGCAGGCTTAGCTTGTTGCTGAGGTTTGTCATTATTCGGTTGCTTATCGTTGTTTACTCGATTAGGACGCTGTCTGTTACGGTTGTTCTCGCGATTGCTATCCCGGTTTTCCCGATTATTGTCGCGATTGCTGCGTTCCTTGTTGTTATCCCGGGGTTCCCGATTTTCGCGTGGTTCCCGGTTTTCGCGGTTCCCGTTACGATTCCCGCTTCTACTGTTGCGGTTTCCGTTTTTGTTTTCGCCGCCGTTGTTGCTGTTAGCCTTTTCTCCGTTGGACGGTTTGTTGTTTCCTTCGTTACCGGCTGTTGCATCTTTCGGTTGGTTATCCCTATTGCCGTTAGCTTCCTTGTTTCCGTTTCCGTTCCGTTTCTTTTTCTTCTTTTTCAGGGAAGAGTCGAAGCGGGTGACACTATCCTGTCCCAGAATATCCTGCGCATCGCGTTTAGGCGGTTGCGGTTTGGTGTCGGCTTCGAGCGTAACGGGTTTCGTCCCTTTTTTGTTCATATTGATCACATCGAAAGCACGGTCGGCAGAGATGGTAACCAGGTTGGCAGCAAATGACTTGTCCGTAGAATAGGTGATTTCCCGTTTGAAGATATCCGTTTTGAAATGATAATAGTTATTGTCTTTCGTTTCCAGCACCACTTCACGGGAAGGCAGGCGTTTCTGAGCTTCCACATAGGCATCCACTTCGTAGTTGATACAGCATTTCAGCTTGGCGCATTGTCCGGCCAGCTTCTGCGGGTTCATGGAGATGTCCTGATAGCGTGCAGCACCGGTAGCTACGGATACAAAGCTTGTCATCCAGCTGGAACAGCACAACTCGCGTCCGCAAGGTCCGATACCTCCGATACGTCCGGCTTCCTGGCGGGCACCGATCTGCTTCATTTCGATACGCACCCGGAATGCTTCGGCCAGTACTTTGATCAGCTGGCGGAAGTCCACACGCTCGTCGGCAATGTAGTAGAAGATCGCCTTATTGCCATCTCCCTGGTATTCCACGTCACCGATTTTCATGTTCAGCCCGAGGTCGGCGGCAATCTGCCGGGAACGGATCATAGTTGCATGTTCCTTAGCCTTTGCCTCCTCGTATTTCTCAATGTCGGTCGGTTTGGCTTTGCGATAGACTTTCTTGGGCTCGTTTCCTTCGCCGGTACGGACATTGTTCTTTTTCATCTGGAGAAGAACCAGTTTTCCGGTCAGTGTGACGGTCCCGATGTCATGTCCGGGACTGGCTTCGACTGCGACTATATCTCCTTTTTCCAGAGGAATTTTAGAACTGTTGAGATAATACCCTTTGCGGGTATTTTTGAACTGGACTTCTACATAATCGGTTGCGTTTGCCGCATCGGGCACATCGCAAAGCCAGTCGTAGGTGTTCAGTTTATTATTTTGTATTTTGCTGCATCCTTTTTTACTCATGCAGCAACTTCCTGTATTTAATTTGAAATCCATTTGTCTGGTATATATAATGTTTATTGCGCGTACAATTACGCAAAAATAGTCAAAATATTTGGTTTGTAGCAAATGATGCATGAATTATAAAGAGAAAGGGCAAAACAGAGTACTCCGTTTTGCCCTTTCCGATATCATTATCAGCTCTGATTTTAGTCGACCAGACCGTGACTTTTAAATACTTTATGAATAGCTTCCAATGCGTAATCAAGCTGTTCTTTTGTATGAGTCGCCATCAGCGAGAAGCGGATCAACGTATCTTCCGAAGCAACTGCCGGTGCAACAACTGGGTTTACGAAGACTCCGGCTTCAAACAATTCCTTAACGATGAGGAATGTCAAGTCGTTGTCACGGATGAACAACGGGATGATTGGAGTCGATGTATGTCCGATTTCACAACCCATGTTACGGAAACCCTCCAATGCGTAGTGGGTCAGATCCCACAAGTGCTGGATGCGTTCCGGTTCGCTCAACATGATATCCAGTGCGGCATCTGCGGCAGCAGTAGCGGCAGGCGTATTACTTGCACTGAAGATATAAGAACGGGAGTGGTGGCGGAGGTAGTTGATGATCGATTCGTCGGCAGCAATGAATCCGCCGATAGAAGCGAACGATTTACTGAATGTACCCATGATCAGGTCGACATCGTTTGTCACGCCGAAATGGTTACAGGTTCCGCGGCCGTGATCTCCGAAAACACCTAATCCGTGTGCTTCGTCAACCATGACGCTTGCATTGTATTTCTTTGCTAATTCAACGATTCCCGGCAGGTTGGCAACATCTCCTTCCATACTGAACACGCCATCGGTGACAATCAGTTTTACCTTGTCCGGCTCGCATTTCTGGAGTTGCTTTTCCAGCGAATCCATATCGTTGTGCTTAAACTTCAGCTTAGTGGAGAATGAAAGACGGTGTCCTTCAATGATAGATGCGTGGTCCAGTTCATCCCAAAGAATGTAGTCTTCACGTCCTGTCAGGCAGGAAACAACACCTAAATTCACTTGAAATCCTGTAGAATACACAATTGCGTCTTCTTTTCCGACAAATTCCGCCAGACGTTTTTCCAACTGAATGTGCAAATCCAACGTTCCGTTCAGGAAGCGTGAACCGGCACAACCCGTACCATATTTCTTAATGGCATCAATTGCCGCCTCTTTTACTTTCGGATGATTCGTCAAGCCTAAGTAGGCATTGGAACCAAACATCAGAACCTTTTTACCGCTGATCATTACTTCTGTATCCTGATCACTTTCAATCATTCTGAAGTATGGGTAAATTCCTGCGGCCATAGCTCGCTGAGGTGCATCGTACTTTGATAGTTTCTCTTGTAAAAGTTTCATATTATAATTAACAGAGAATGATTTTCTCGCTACGTTGTTACTCTAAAAGATCTCAGGTTTACCGCCTACATAAATATCTATGTTTCGGCAAATCCAGCTGCAAAAGTAGTAAAAAAATAACTTATAGTAGCCGAAATGCTTTAAAAGTTTTACAAAAGCATTATTTTTGTCCTTTCAAAATAAGTAACAACAAGGATGGAGGGACAATCAATCAGTATACAGGCCATAATAAACCCGATTTCGGGTGTCGGTTCGAAGAGAAAGATTCCGAAAATGATCGAACGTGCGTTCGCGAGGGAGAATTGTTCTGTGGAAATCTCTTTTACCGAATACCCCGGTCATGCCAGTGAGCTGACGCGGCAGGCTATCGATAAAGGCGTTAATTGCGTGATTGCTGTCGGGGGCGACGGGACTGTAAATGAGATTGCCCGTGCCATGATCCATTCGGACGCCGTGTTGGGAATTATCCCGAAAGGTTCGGGCAACGGCCTGGCACGCGAATTGCATATTCCGATGGATGTGCGCCGTGCGATCGACCTGATCAGAAAAGGACATATTTCGACAATCGACTGTTGCAAGGCCAACGGGCGTATCTTTTTCTGTACCTGCGGAGTCGGATTCGATGCGGCGGTCAGCCAGAAGTTTGCCGGTGAGAAACGCCGCGGTTCGCTTACTTATATAAAGAATACGGTAGAAGAATACCTGAGTTACCAGCCCGAACCTTACGAACTGCAGATCGACAGCCAGACAGTCAAGGAAAAGGCTTTCCTGGTTGCTTGCGGCAATGCTTCCCAATACGGGAATAATGCCTTTATCGCTCCCCACGCCAACATACAGGACGGAAAGATGGATATCACCATCCTTTCTCCTTTTGGTCCGCTGGACATTGCTCCGCTGGCCATCCAACTGTTTACCAAACAGATCGACCGTAACAGCAAAATCAAGACATTCACGGGAAAAGAGGTGACGATTATCCGCCAGAAACCGGGAGTCATGCACCTCGACGGCGAGCCGATCATGGCGGACAGCCGTATTGAAATATCAATTCTTCCCAAATCATTGAACGTATTGACGCCCGAAACTGTTTCATTTACGGCAGAGGTACAGAATTTGTTTGGCGAAGTAACCCGTTTCTTCGATAAGAAACTCCCTTACATCTTCAGATAAAAATCTTTGGTCAGCCGGATGTATTCGTCCGTGTATTGATGCCTTGCAATTTCGATGGTCAACCGGCCGGTCAGCATGAGCGATGCAGATGGTTCGGCCGTCAGCTCGATCAGGATGCGTTTCGGTTGTGCGCCGGGTACAGGGATAACTGAAATTTCCTTTGAAGGAAAAAGATTTTCCTTTCGGATGCACTCCGTGAGGTACTCTTTCCGGTCGTAAGGCAGGATGAGGGCCAGGCGTCCTCCGGGGGCAAGCAGTGCGCGGCTGTCGTACAGCAACTTATCCAAAGGAAGGGTGTCCGTATGGCGGGCCATGCTGCGTTGTCCGTCCGGACATTTCAGCGAATCGGCGAAATAAGGGGGATTGGAAACGATCAGATCATATTTGCGGGTGGCTACGGATGCAAAATCTGCCAGTGCGGAATGGATGACATGTATCCGTCCGGCAAAGGGAGAGGCTTCCGCATTTTCCTCTGCCTGCAAACAGGCTTCGGCATCTATGTCGATTGCGTCGATATCAGCCTTGCTGCGTTGTGCCAGCATCAGGGCGATCAGTCCGGTCCCCGTACCGATATCCAAGATACGGTTGCACCCCTCGGTGCCTGCCCATGCGCCGAGCAAAACACCGTCGGTTCCTACCTTCATCGCGCACTTATCGTGGCGGATGGTAAACTGTTTGAATTGAAAATAGGGGTTCGGCATGTTTTTATATTTCAACTTTCAACTGCAAAAGTAGTCGGTTTGAGTTAAAAATAGTAACTTTGGCACGTTTATTGTACAAAATAGAACTGCGGGCGATAAGAATATTCCGCAACTATGATAAAGAATATATGAAGAGAGATAAAATGACGATGTTTGCCGAGGAGTCTTACAACGATCTGGATGATAACATAGGTATTGTAATGCCTATCCTGACGGAATGTGATGTTGATGAAGACTTTACTGAGGGAGTAGAAAAAGTAGGGGAAGAATTGCCAATCCTTCCGCTTCGGAATATGGTATTGTTTCCTGGCGTAGCCATGCCGGTTATGATCGGACGCCCTAAATCTATGCGCCTTATTAAGGAGGCTGTCCATAAGAAAAAACTGATAGGTGTTGTTTGCCAGAAGGATATGAATACGGAAGATCCGGGAATAGATGACCTGTATCCGACCGGAGTAGTTGCCGATATCGTCCGCGTGCTGGAAATGCCGGACGGGACGACGACTGTAATCCTGCAAGGTAAAAAACGGTTCGAACTGCAAGAACTCTCTGCTACCGATCCTTATCTGATCGGGAAAATCAAGTTGCAGGAAGACGTTATGCCGGATAAATCCGACCGGGAATTTGAAGCGCTTATTTCAACAATCAAAGACTTGACAATCAAGATGCTCGGAGCTGTTTCCGAACCTCCCCGCGATTTGATCTTTTCAATAAAGAATAATAAGAATGTCCTTTACCTGATTAATTTCTCCTGTAGCAATATCCCCAGCGGATCGGCTGAAAAACAGGAATTGCTGTTGATCGGCAATCTGAAGGATCGGGCGTACCGCCTTCTGTTCATCCTGAACCGCGAATATCAGTTGGTGGAATTGAAAAACTCCATCCAGATGAAAACGCACGAGGACATCAACCAGCAACAAAAGGAATACTTTCTCCAGCAGCAGATCAAGACGATCCAGGAAGAACTGGGCGGCAATATCAACGAACTGGAGATAAAGGAACTGCGCGAGAAGGCGGCAAAAAAGAAATGGTCGCCTGTCGTAGCCGAAGCTTTCGAGAAAGAGGTGCGCAAACTGGAACGCCTGCATCCGCAATCGCCGGATTTCTCTATACAGACACAATATGTACAGACAATCATCAACCTGCCCTGGAACGAGTTCAGCAAGGATAACTTCAATCTGGCTCATGCCCAGAAGGTGTTGGACCGCGATCATTACGGACTGGAGAAGGTGAAGGAACGTATCATCGAACACTTAGCTGTGTTGAAGCTGAAGGGAGATATGAAATCGCCCATCATCTGCCTGTATGGCCCTCCGGGAGTCGGTAAGACTTCGCTCGGAAAATCCATTGCGGAAGCATTGCACCGTAAGTATGTCCGGGTTTCATTGGGTGGCCTGCACGATGAGGCGGAGATACGCGGCCACCGTCGTACCTATATCGGTGCGATGTCGGGACGTATCATCCAGAACCTGCAAAAAGCCGGAACATCCAATCCTGTCTTTATCCTTGACGAGATCGATAAGGTGACGAACGACTTCAAGGGTGACCCTGCCTCTGCTTTGCTCGAGGTGTTGGACCCGGAACAGAACAACGCATTCCACGATAACTATTTAGATATAGACTACGACCTGAGCAAGGTTATGTTTATCGCGACCGCCAATAATCTGAATACGATTTCCCAGCCGTTGCTGGATCGTATGGAACTGATCGAGGTGAGCGGTTACATCATGGAGGAAAAAGTCGAGATTGCAGCCCGCCATCTGGTTCCGAAGCAGTTGGAGATTCACGGCTTGCCGAAGGGTAAAGTGAAGTTCCCGAAAAAGACTTTGCAGGCTATAATCGAGTCTTATACCCGCGAAAGCGGTGTGCGCGAGTTGGATAAGAAAATTGCCAAGATCATGCGCAAGCTGGCCCGCAAGCTGGCGGGAGACGAGTCGCTCCCGGCACAGATCCGTCCGGAAGATTTGCATGAATATTTAGGGGCTGTCGAATACACCCGCGATAAATACCAGGGTAATGATTATGCCGGTGTAGTGACCGGTCTTGCCTGGACGGCTGTCGGTGGCGAGATCCTGTTCGTTGAATCCAGCTTGAGCAAGGGAAAGGGTTCGAAGCTCACTTTGACAGGTAATTTAGGAGATGTGATGAAAGAATCTGCCATGTTGGCACTCGAGTATATTCATTCGCATGCCGGACTGTTCGATATCAACGAAGAAATGTTTGAAAACTGGAATGTCCATGTTCACGTGCCCGAAGGAGCTATTCCGAAAGACGGTCCGAGCGCCGGTATTACGATGGTCACTTCGTTGGTGTCTGCCTTTACGCAACGTAAAGTACGCAGTAACCTGGCTATGACCGGCGAGATCACGTTGCGTGGCAAGGTGCTTCCGGTAGGCGGTATCAAGGAAAAGATTCTGGCTGCCAAACGTGCAGGTATCAAAGAACTGATCCTCTGTAAGGAAAACCAAAAGGATATCGACGAGATCAAGCCTGATTACCTGAAAGGCCTGACTTTCCATTATGTGGAAGACATCCGTCAAGTGGTTGACCTGGCTTTGTTGAAAGAGAAGGTGGCGAATCCGCTGTTCTGATAAATACCGGTCCTATATTGCATGTTACGGCTGTATTCTTTCCATGTCACAACTGTCTTCCTTCTATGTTACGGTTGGATTTCTTTTGTTTCACGGCTGTGACATGAATAGCGGGTAGGTATGGAGAGGCGCACATTCCGCATCATTCATTCTATCTGCCGGGTTATTCCTTCCTTTACGGCACAATAGCCCCATGCTGCAGGCTCTCTTTTTAGAGCTTAGAGGCAAAGCCTATTCCTCATTTAATCCCTTTAATAGGGTTGCTTGTAGAATACACAAAGAGGCATACCGGAATCCGATACGCCTCTTTGTTATATGGTTCAGTTTAACCTGACTTATTCTTTTGTCTCTTCTGCCGGAGTTTCTTCTGCAGCCGGTTCTTCCGGGGTGAAGTCGGTGATGCCGGCACCGATCAGGATGTTATACCAGGAGATCAGTTTCTTGATGTCGCTCGGATAAACGCGTTCGCGGTCGAAGGTCGGAAGAACTTCTGCGAAATAGGCACGCAGTTCGTCCGGTTTAGCGGAGGTGGGGATAGAGGCTTTCTCTCCGTTTTCCTTATTCTTGACACTGGTCAGCACTTCATGCAAAGGCACTTCGGCGTCATCGGTGTAAATCGCGATGTCTCCTAATGAGATTACTTTATCTTTTGCGTATGCAGGAACTCTTTTCTTGTCTGCTAACGACTCAACAATCAGCATGTTTTTCCCATGGGAAACCAATTTAAACAATCCCGGTTTACCCGAGATAGACAAAATCGTCTTCAACATAATACTTCGTTTTTCTAAATAGTGTTTAACTTTCGTGCTGCAAATGTAGTATAACTGACGGGAATATCCGGCAGTTTTGAGCATATTTTCTTGTTTCTAATGATTATTCACTATCGGGAACGCAGTTTTTCCAGAAAGGCAGTCACCTGCGGAAGTAATGCCTGCTTGCCGTCGTTGAAGATTACGTAGTCCGATTTCTCTTTTTTCACCTCGTCCGGTAATTGGCTGCCGATACGGCGTATGACCTCTTCACGCGACGCGGCATCGCGTTCCAGCACCCGCCGGATGCGCACTTCCATCGGGGCATACACCATCAGGCTTACGTCTACGACCCGGTTGAAGCCCGATTCGAAAAGGATGGCCGACTCGATCGCGCATAGCGGTGTGTCCTGCTTATCCGCCCAGGCTTGGAAATGGCGGTTTACCTCCGGATGGATAATGGCGTTTACCTCTTTCAGTCGTTCGGGATTGCCGAATATATGGGATGCAAGTTGCTTTTTATCCAGTCCTTCGGCGGTATAAAGTGTTTCGCCGAACAGGGCGGTCAGCTTTTCGCGTATGACAGGGGATGTCTCTGTCAGTTGCTTGCTCTCCGTATCGGCAATGTAAACCGGTACTCCTGACAATTCCAGCAGTGAAGCGATAACCGATTTACCGCTTCCTATCCCTCCTGTGATTCCGATCTTAATCATTTGATTTGGTCTGTTCCAGTATAAATTCGATCCGGTCGGGGGCAATCGTGGCAATGTCCACTCCTGCCGGTTTCTTATTCAGCTTGAGAGGCAGGGTGCCGGAGACGTTTTGTTCCAGGTCCGCAAAGGAGATACGTATCTCGAAATCATCGGCCGAGACATTCTTGAAACGGGAAAGAGGCACACTGCAGCTTACCTTTACGACAGACGGGAATGTGCGTAACGTATAATGGGGAGGCAAGTCGGTACAGATAACCGGGATTTCCAGTGTCTTTTCCGTATATTCCTCTATTGGAACAGTCACGGATACACTTGCCGGATCGAATGTCGTACCGTCTATTTTTTGTAGCTGGACGTTGCGTGTGATGGTCTTATTTCCTTTCTTGATATCGGTAAAGACCGTTTTGACTTCTTTCAAAGTATCCAGCACGACGTCACTGGCATAGACACTGATGTTATGGGGCGTAATGGTAATATCGCCGGATATCTTGAAGCCCGCATTTGTCCGGATCGTTCCGTTGAATACGACCGGTATGTCCTTTTTGATACGTTTGCTGTAAGCCACCTCGATCTGTTGAGGTTCGAAACTGACCAGTGAAGTGGTGGCGATCAGTTGTTTCTTTATGTCACTCTCGATGCTTTTCCGGTTGATGACCAGTTTTCCGGTCTTTTCCGGTTGATCTTTCATGTTCGCTTCGATCGGGGCAAACGACCGTCCGAAGGAGTAGTTTAGCAACACACTCCCCTTATCTTTCACTTTTACGGTAATGGCTTCAGGCGGCGTTTCCGTAAAAGAGATGTCAGGCGGTACATTCTTGTATTTGACCGGAATGTTGATGTCTATTTCATACTCTTGCTGCAAGCTTTGGAGTAGCCAGAAACCTAATGCAAGCAGTACAAAAAAGAAAAAGATCAAGGCTTCTTTCCACTTCTGTCGGTGAAGAAAAGCCTTAATCTCTATCCGGATAGACTTGAATGTTTGATTTATTTGTCCAAGTCGTGACATAGGTCCCGTTGTTTATTTTTGCTGTGCGTCTTCTGCAGATGCAAAAACAGAAGTTTTGTCTACACGGATGCGTACACCATCAGAAATTTCAATTAACATATATGTGTCACCGATTTCTTTAATCTTTCCGTAGATACCTCCGGCCGTGATCACTTTGTCTCCCGCTTTCAATGCTTCGCGGGCTTTCTGAATTTCTTTTTGTTTCTTTTGCTGCGGACGGATCATGAAGAAATAGAAGATCGCAACAATGACAACCATCATCAAAATACCAGACCACTGCTGACCTCCAGCAGCTGCCTGGAGTAAAATAGTAAGTAAGCTCATATAACTATAAACATTAATAAGTTAATATCAATTCGATACTGTCACAAATGTAAGGATAATAATTAATCTTTGAGCAATAACTTTTCTTTTTTTAACTCGCTGACTACAGAATCCAGGATGCCGTTGATAAACGTGCCGCTTTTGGGTGTGCTGTAGTATTTTGCGGTGTCGATATACTCGTTCAGTGTCACATTGATGGGGATCGACGGGAATGTCATGATTTCGGCCAGTGCGACCTGCATGATAATGAGGTCCATATTGGCGATACGTTCGGTTTCCCAGTTCTTCATGTGTCTGTTGATGCGTTCGCGGTATTGGCTGCCGTTCATCAGTGATTGGCGGAACAGTTTGATGGCGAACGACTGGTCTTCGAGATCCTTGAACATCGGCAACAGTTTTTGTTTGCTTCCGACCTTTTCATCGAATTGCTTGATCGTTTTCAACGTGAATGTTTCGATGATGGAGATATCGTCATTCCAGTAGATGCTTTTGTCTTGCAGGTAATCGTCGATGGTTTCGTTGCCGCAGATCAGTTTCTTGAACACGGTACGCCAGAACTCCTTGTCTGTTTCGTATGAATCGTTCTCGTTGTTCAGATATTCGCTGTACTGTTCGGACGAAAGGATCAGATCGAGCACCATCCGGATGAAGTCTTCGTCGTTATCCCATGAGATTCCCTGTTCGGCCACATACTTCTGCAAGGCTTCGTTTTCTGCGATCTGAGCCGCGAAACGATTGTCTACCAGACGGGTGTTCGGATTCAGTTCCGCATCTGTCGGCATGTATTTGTTCTTACGGACGTCCAGGATGCGTTTTTGCAGATTAGTTACAGCGACAATTAGAAGAAGGAAATAATGATATAAGTCATAAGACTTTCTAAGACTGAAAAGCAATTCGTTTTCCGCTACTTTGAGGTCGTTGTTTCCATTTTGATAGTAAGAATATACTATCTGTAAAACTTTAATGCGGATTAAAATTCTGTTGATCATCGTTTGAAGGAACTACTTGTTATAAATTAGGCTGCAAAGTTAGTCATTCTTTTGATAAAAGCTCTTTGCTTCGCTTAATTTTATACGCATTCGCGATTATTTTGTAAGAACTTGATTTTTTATGTGCATTTTGATGCGTTAAAATAGTTGTTGTTTAAAAAAAAATGCACATATTTGAAGCAAGTTATGATAAATGGGTGGGTGTTTAACGAATGTTTGCTATAATGGAAGACTCGGTGAAGAAAATGCAGGTTGAAGGTGGTGACAAAGAGATTTTATACTCTAAAACCATTAAAGCAGGAAAAAGAATCTATTATCTGGATGTAAAGAAGAATCTGAAAGACGATTTATTCCTGGCTGTGACGGAAAGTAAGAAGGTGCAGCCGAAGGTCGGTACTCAGGTCTCTTTTGAAAAACATAAGATTTTCCTGTACAAAGAGGACTTTGATAAGTTCATGGATGGAATGAATGATGTAATCAATTACATTAAACAATGCAGGGCGGGAGGAAGCCCGGTAGAAGTGTCGGATAACGACCAGCTGGCTGATGAGTCAGATGAAATAAAGCTGGATATCGATTTCTGACGGAATTGGGGAAAATGGAGTAAAATAATAACGGGCTGTTCCGGAAGGAAACAGCCCGTTATCTTTATAGGCCCTGTAAAAGGAAGCCTATTTTGTTGCGGTTTATGCTTCCGGATGGATTGCTTCAGTAGGACAAGCATCTGCGCAAGTTCCACAATCAGTACACATTTCAGGGTCGATATGATATTTATCACCTTCTGAAATTGCTCCTACCGGACATTCGTCAATACAAGTACCGCAAGCGATACAATCGTCACTAATTACGTAAGCCATTTTTTTAAACGTTTAAATTGATAACTATTAGTTCGTGCAAAAATAGAGCTTTCTTTGTATTAAAAAAAGATCTGCCCCTTTATTTTGTCGAAATAAATGCATTTTTGCAATAAGTCGGGTTCTTTCCCGTTATAATTCAAAATTACGAAAAGAATTGAGACGTCTACTATTTATTATATGTGTATTCTTTCTAACTGTTACCACTGTGATGGGGCAGAAAGAAAAGGTAAAGAACCAGCCCTATGCGGATTTGAAGTGGTTCCATTTGGGCTTTCATGTGGGTATTCATGCACAGGATTTGATATTGACCAATACCGGTGTCGCCACGGATGGTGAAACCTGGTATGCCGAGATTCCGAGCTATTCGCCCGGATTCAGTGTCGGTGTGATCGGAGATATGTACCTGAATCCTTATTTCAGCCTGCGCTTTACGCCGACAATCCATTTCGGTGATAAGAAATTTGTGTTTCGTCGGCCGGAGATGGAAGGAGTAGAGGGGACAGAAGACAATCCGGTGATAAGCCAATATTCCACATCTGTCCGTTCCAATTACCTGACTTTCCCGTTGGATGTGAAGTATAGCGCTTTTCGTGTGAATAACTACCGGCCTTATCTGATTGGCGGTATCTACGGTGCTTTCGACTTGGGACGTAAAAAAGGAAACCCGATCCTGTTGAAGGGAACGGACTTCGGTGTCGAGTTCGGTATCGGATGTGATATTTATCTTCCGTTCTTTAAATTATGTCCGGAACTTAAATTCAGCTTCGGACTTGTCGACCTGCTGGAAAAAGACAGGGGCGACCTGACGGACCCGGAATTGATCAAATATCCGAATTCCCTTTCCAAAGCAACTTCCCGGATGGTGACGTTGACCTTTAATTTCGAATAAAGAGTTCGATATAGATGTAGCAGGCCGGAACAGCCAGCATGACACTGTCGAAACGGTCCAGCATCCCGCCGTGACCCGGCAATACGTTTCCGGAATCTTTCACACTGAGCGTACGTTTCAGCAACGATTCGATCAAGTCTCCCCAAGTCCCGAATAGAACGACTGTCGCAGCCAGCCCGAGCCAGTTATACCGACTGATTTCCGGTGCATACCATGCAAAAACCTGTGAAGAAGCCAATACGAGGATTAACCCGCCGAAGAAACCTTCCCATGACTTTTTAGGGGAGATGCGTTCAAACAATTTTCTTTTTCCGATCAGGGAACCGACCAGATAAGCTCCGGTGTCGTCCAGCCAGACAAAAATAAAAATGGCCATGATGAAAAGCGGCGTATAGCTCATGACGCCGGGTGTTCCGGGTTCCGCCCCGATAAAGTTCAACATGGAAAAAGATCCGGCACAATATACTTGGGCAAACAGTGTAAATGCCCAGTTATTGATCGGGTTCGGCGCTTTATAATAAAGTTCAGCAATCATCGTCAGCATAATGAAAAGCAGGTAAGGAAGAAATATTTTTCCGTCCGCCAGCCCGTTCGCATAGACGAAAGTCGCTATGAACAGATAGACGCCGCCCACTACGTTCATCGTCCGTTGTAGGTCCGCATTTTCATAATGTTTGACCAGCCCACCGAATTCCCAAAGGGTTAATCCTGTTATGACACAAAAGAGAATGAGGAAGAAAATAGGATGGACGCAAATGGCACTGACCAGTACCACTACGAATATTATGCCGGTTAACGCTCGTATAATCAGATTTCTCAAGGCAGTAGTGTTTTGTTTATTGATTTATTATCGGTACAAATATAAGGAATAAATTAATTCCATGCCCATGAAACCGGAAATGGATGCCCATGAAACCGAAGACGGATGGGCATGGAATTATTTGTTAGTTTGCTTCTGCTATATTTGTTTCTTTTGCTTCCTCTTTTTTGCCATTGGCTTTTTCCTGTAGTTCGAGGATTTCTTCCGAACGGGAAACCCAGGCGCGTTTACCGAAGATATGTTCGACGTCTTCCGTATAAATAACTTCGCGTTCCAACAATACCTGAGCCAGCTGATTGTGTCCTTCGGCATATGCCTTCAGGATACTTTTGGCCCGTTCGTACTGTTCGTTGACGATCTTCTGTACTTCGAGGTCGATCAGACGTGCCGTTTCTTCGCTATATGGCTTGGTGAAGCCCCAGTCCTGGCCGCTTGAATCGTAGTAATTCAGGTTCGGCAGCCGTTCGCTCATACCGAAATAAACAACCATCGCATAGGCCTGTTTGGTTACGCGTTCCAGGTCATTGGATGCACCGGTCGATATTTTTCCTAAGAAAAGTTCTTCGGCGGCACGTCCTCCCAAGGTAGCACACATTTCGTCCAGCAACTGCTCGCGGGTTGTGATCTGGCGCTCTTCCGGTAAGTACCAGGCGGCGCCTAATGCTTTGCCTCGAGGAACAATCGTCACTTTCACCAGCGGATTGGCATGTTCTAACAACCAGCTCAATGTCGCATGCCCTGCTTCGTGGTTGGCGATACATTGGCGTTCGTCGGCTGTCGTTATTTTGGTTCGCTTTTCCAGACCACCGACGATGCGGTCCACCGCATTCATAAAGTCGTCCTTCTGGACAAACTTTTTACCGCTACGGGCGGCGATCAAAGCTGCCTCATTACATACGTTGGCTATATCCGCACCTGAAAAACCGGGTGTCTGGCGTGCCAAAAACTCGGCATCTACGCTTTCGTCTATTTTGATCGGACGCAGATGTACGCCGAATATTTCCTTACGTTCGTTCAAGTCCGGCAATTCCACATGTATCTGGCGGTCGAAACGTCCGGCGCGTAATAACGCCTTGTCCAGAATATCGGCACGGTTGGTTGCTGCCAGGATGATCACACCGCTGTTGGAACCGAAACCGTCCATTTCCGTCAGCAACTGGTTCAATGTGTTCTCGCGCTCGTCGTTACTGTTCATGTTCGCATTCTTACCGCGGGCACGGCCTACGGCATCGATCTCGTCGATAAAAACGATACAAGGAGCTTTCTCTTTGGCTTGGCGGAACAGGTCGCGTACGCGGGATGCGCCCACGCCGACGAACATTTCCACGAAGTCGGAACCTGACAACGAGAAGAACGGAACGTTAGCTTCTCCCGCTACAGCTTTAGCCAATAGTGTTTTACCCGTTCCCGGAGGACCCACGAGCAATGCGCCTTTAGGAATCTTACCTCCTAATTCCGTATATTTTTCAGGGTTTTTGAGGAAGGAAACAATCTCTTCCACCTCCTGTTTGGCTTCGGCCAGGCCGGCAACATCTTTGAATGTCACTTTCCCGTCGTTATCCTTGTCGAATAGTTGCGCTTTTGCTTTTCCAACACTGAATACACCGCCGGGACCGCCGCTCGTTCCTCCCGACATACGCCTCATCAGGAAGATCCAGACAACGATGATCAGCAGGATCGGACCGAACGAAACAAGGAAATTCCAGATCGCATCGTCTCCTTCTTCAAAGCTGACTTGTGTATTGATATGGTTATCTGCGACAGCCTTGTCGTAGAAATCCGAAAATTTGTCAGCCGATGGTATTTTGACATACACTTTCGGGTTGGTGCCCAATGCAGCGCTGTCTCTTTTAAAAACCAGACCTTTTTGTCCGTTTTTAACCGTCGCTTCAACTAAATTCTTTTTATTGTAGACGACCATCCGGTCAAATACGTTCTCTTGAGCCAGCTTTTGAAATTCTGTCCAGCCTAATTCCTTAGAAGCCGAAGAATCGTTTGTAAGATATAAAGCAATAAGCATCATAAAGATAAGTCCGTACATCCAATAGAGATTGAATTTGAACATCTTTTGCTTATTGTTCTTCGGTGCTTTGTTAAACATGTCGTTTTTATTTTCCATATATGATTATCTCTATGCTATGTGAGACCGGTGATTAATCGAGATCGGCAATTTGAGTCAATTTGGCATCCGACCAAAGGTTCTCCAAATTATAAAACTCGCGTAGTTCCGGTAAAAATATATGTACAAGAACCGTGCCATAATCCATCCCGATCCATTCGGCCCGCTGTGAACCATCTATCGAAAGCGGTTTTTCACCTGCCTCGCGACGGGCAAAATCCCAAACTGAATCAGATAATGCGGAAACCTGGGTAGGAGTGTTCCCTTCGCAGATCACCATATGTTGGCAAATTGCGCCGGATAATCGGGTTAAGTCTACGGTTACAATATTTTTGCCTTTCTTTTCCTGTAGGCCTTCTACAATCGTTTTAACTAATGCTTCTGTTTGATCCATCTATTTTTTATTAGTAATATTCAAGGACGCAAATATACTTCTTAAATTTATTATGTCGGTGATTTCCCCCTATTAATATATGTATATACTTGCAAAATCAAAACAAGCAGGTAAAGAAAAAAGTTTATGAATGAAAAAATATTGTCGCAACGTTTGTTTATTTTGAAAAAGTATGTACTTTTGCACTCGCTAACAAGGGAGTTAGTTATTTCAAATTGTTCAATGGTGTAATGGCAGCACAACAGATTCTGGTCCTGTTAGTCCAAGTTCGAGTCTTGGTTGAACAACTTTACGAAAATAAACGATTCCTTTAGTCAGAAACACTTTGTTCAATGGTGTAATGGCAGCACAACAGATTCTGGTCCTGTTAGTCCAGGTTCGAGTCCTGGTTGAACAACATAAAAAAGTCCGTCATTCGTTTGAGTGACGGACTTTTTTTATCGGGTTATTTATATCTTACCCATTTGATCATTTCTTTGATACTCGGCTTTTTACCATACATCAGGATTCCTACACGGTAGATTTTGGCAGAGAACCAAACGATGAATATCGCAGTTGCGAACAACAAGGCAAATGAAACGACCAGTTCCCATACCGGAATGTCGAACGGCAGGCGGACCATCATTACGATAGGAGAGGTGAACGGAATCATCGAACACCAGAAAGCCAACGGACCGTCCGGATTATTCATACTGTAGATGCCGGCATACAAGCTGAACGCCATCAAAAGCATAATCGGTGTCATGAACTGCTGCGTGTCTTCCTGCTGTTCCAAGGCGCTGCCGATAGCGGCAAACAGAGCTGCATACAGCAAATATCCTCCGATAAAATAGAGTACGAAACAAATGCCGATCATACCGAAGTTGATGGAATTGATAATTTCCTGTATCTGTATGCTTATGTCGGAAGAGCCGGCAGCCATGTCTCCTACACCTTGTGCGGCCATTTGCGCCGTCATGACATCCTCAGGCGAAGCGCTGCCACCGAAGAAGAAGAGGCTTCCGGATATCAGAACGCTTGTCAGGATGCCCCACAGGAATACTTGTGTCAGCCCGACGAAACCGATACCGATGATTTTACCCATCATCAGGTCGTATGGTTTGACGGAAGAGATCATGACTTCTATGATACGGTTCGTCTTTTCTTCCATCACGCCTTGCATCACCATCGAACCGTACATAATAATGAACATATAGATGATAAATGTCAGGATCATGCCTAAGATTGAAGCGACTTCGGCAGAGGTGCTTTTCTCGCCCCCGTCTTCATCCCATTTGATCGTCTTGATATTGAAGTTGATCTTGCTGTCTTCGATGATCTGTTTCAGGTTGTCGATGTTGTATGAAGCCAGTTTTTCATCTTTCAGATACTCAGACAATGTCTTGTCGATCGTATTCTTCAACCCCATCGGGATTTGCTTCTTGGAGTAGAGCGTGGCGGCAGCCGGGTTTTGCAACAAATCGTCTGTGATATTCAGAAAGGCGAATATTTCCTTGTCCGGATTTTTACGATACTCTTCCAGGCTGGAACCTTTTTCGGTTATAAAGGTATATTCTTCCGTGTTTTTGAACAGAGGCGCATATTTGCCGGTTGCGTCGATGATGGCTACCTGTTTGGCCTCATCCCCTTTGATGGTGGAGAGCCACAATGGGACGAACACCAGGGTGGCAAACAGGAACGGCGTCAGGAAAGTCAGCAGCAGGAATGATTTTTTGCTGACACGACGAAGGTATTCTCTTTTGATAATAAGTCCTATCTTATTCATGCTTGCGTAGTATTTGTACCGGAAACGGTGTTAATAAATATGTCGTTCATCGAAGGAATCTCTTCCGTGAAGGAAATAATCTCGGTCTGTCCGGCCAATGCGGAAAGAAGGGCGGAGTTGGATATCTCCGGTTCTTTATGGATGCGCACTTCACTTGTTCCGGCGAGGTCCTTTTCCGTCAGCAGGCTGAACATTTCCGGTATTTCCTGCAATCTTCCCGATTCGGTATGGAAACGGACGGTGAAATTGTTGGTACGGAAACGGCTTTTCACTTCTGTCACATTGCCTGAAAGAACCACCTGCGAGCGGTTGATCAGGGCGATATTGTCGCATATCTCTTCAACGGACGACATGTTGTGTGTGGAAAAGATGATCGTGTGTCCGGCATCTTTCAGCTCCAGTATCTCTTTTTTCAGCAATTCGGCATTCACCGGGTCGAAACCGCTGAACGGTTCATCGAATATGAGCAGTTTAGGCTCATGGATGATGGTGATGATAAACTGCACCTTTTGTTGCATCCCTTTGGATAGCTCTTCCAGTTTCTTGTTCCACCAAGGCATGATGTCGAATTTCTCAAACCAGTGTGTCAGCCGCGTACGTGCTTCCTGGTAGGAGAGTCCTTTGAGCTGTGCCAGATAGATGGCCTGTTCACCGACTTTCATTTTCTTGTAAAGGCCGCGTTCTTCCGGCAGATAGCCGATCTGGTAGATGTCTTCCGGCTGCGACTCGCGTCCGTTGAAGCGGACAAGGCCGCTGTCGGGGGCGGTGATGCGGTTGATGATGCGGATCAGTGTGGTCTTCCCGGCGCCGTTCGGCCCTAACAACCCGAAGACTTTCCCTTCGGGAACCTGGATGCTGACCTTGTTAAGGGCGAGATGGTTGGCGTATTGCTTTACCACGTCTTCCGTTTCTAAAAAGTTCATAGGCATTACATTTTTAATATGATTCTTTCTCCCAATTCTTTACTTAATACATTTTTTATCTCGTTCAAGCGGGTGAGCTTTTTCATCAGCTCGAATACCTGGTCCATGTCCCCTTTCGTTTGCGTCTCTTTGATCTGTGCCTGTACTTCCTTGATCTGGCTGAGGATGTAAGCATCCTTGAAGCCGTAGAGTTCGCGTAGCACTAACGAATCGAGTTTCTCCTCTTCCGTTTCCAGTTCCCTGTATTTGGTGTGATACTTGCTGAGCTGATACTTTTCACTGATCAGGTTGGCGGCAAGGCGGCTCACATTCGGATCCGGATGGGCCAGGAAATAACGGTGCGCCACGAACCCTTCCGATTGGCAACGGTCGGCCGCTTCATCCATCATACCTTTGAAAAGAGGCGTATAGAAGGTGAGGTCGTCGCGCTCCAACTCCGAACGGATATATTCGGCAACACGAATAATCACCTCTTCATTTGTCTCTTCGTCCGTGTACTGGAACAGGATGCGTTCGCCATAGCGTACGATATACCGCAGTAAGGCAACTTCATACACTTCATAGGGCGAGCGCTTCGGCTGCACCGGTATGTTTACCGATGGAGCGGCGGGCGGTGGCGGTGGAGGCGGCATGTTGTTATCCGTCCCACCCAACTCATATTCTTCCGGCGGTGGCGGCGGGATCGTATCGTCAGGCGGGAGGAAACTTTCCGGTTCCTGTCCTGACGGTATTTCTTCCGGATACGGCTGATATCCGGGAATATCCGGATATTCGGGTATGTTGCTGACCGGAGGCGCCGGATTGAATGAAGACGGCTGGTTTGCCTGCCTTTCCTCCTTGTTAAGGCGGATTTTGTTTACTTCGTTCAACAGGAGCATCTCGTCTATCTCCATCATGGCACTGCATTCCCGGATATAGAGGGAGCGGGCGATGTTGTCGGGGAGGATGGCAACCGTTTTGATAATGTCGGCGATCAGCGACGACCGCTTGATCGGGTCTGTCCCGGCATCGTCTAAAAGCAGCCGGGTTTTGAAGCGGATGAAATCCGTTTCGTTCTGTTTGATAAACTCGGCAAACTGGGTTGCATTATGTTTGCGGGCAAACGAATCCGGGTCTTCGCCATCCGGCAGGAGCACAACTTTTACGTTCATCCCGTCTTCCAACAGCAGGTCGATACCGCGCAAGGCGGCCTTGATACCGGCTGCATCGCCGTCATAGAGGACTGTAATATTGCTGGTAAAACGGTGGATCAGGCGGATTTGCCCCTGTGTCAGGGCTGTCCCCGACGAGGCAACGACATTTTCCACACCTGCCTGGTGCATGGAGATCACATCCGTATAACCTTCCACCAGGAAACAGCGGTCGGCCTTGACGATGGCCTGTTTGGCAAAATAGATGCCGTAGAGTTCGTTACTCTTATGGTAAATCTCGCTTTCGGGCGAGTTGACATATTTGGCGGTCTTTTCGTCTTTCTTCAGGACACGTCCGCCGAAAGCAACCACTTTGCCGCTTAGCGTATGGACAGGAAATATGACACGTCCGCGAAACCGGTCGTTCACACCGCCGTTGTCATAGGCAATCACCAAACCCGTTTTTTCGAGAAATTCCTTTTTGTAACCGCTTTTAGTCGCCGCTTTATAGAGGGCGTCCCGTTGGTCGAGGCTGTAGCCTAACTGGAATTTGCGGATGGTGTCTTCCCGGAAACCGCGTTCGGCAAAGTAACGCAGGCCGGCAGCCTTCCCTTCCTGGTGTTCGTACAGCTGGGTGGTGAAATATTTCTGCGCCCAACTGTTGACGATCAGCATACTCTCGCGATCGCTGCGCACCTGTTTTTCGCGTTCCGACAGCTCCCGTTCCTGTATCTCGATGTTATATTTCTTGGCAAGATAGCGTAGCGCATCAAAATAAGTCAGCTGTTCATGCTTCATGATGAAGTGAACAGCCGTACCGCCTTCGCCGCAGGCAAAGCATTTACAGATGTTCTTTGCCGGCGACACATAGAAAGAGGGCGACTTGTCACTATGGAACGGACATAATCCTACATAGTTTATCCCTCGTTTCCGGAGTGTAACAAATTCAGAGACAACATCCACAATGTTTGCTGCATCCAATATCCGGTCTATGGTAGGTTGATCTATCATTTAGTTCCTTCCTTCATTTAGACGGCAAATATAATCAATAAATATTCTTTATGTTCTATTCGATCTCCATCTCATCCAGCAGATATCCTGCCCCGGCATATTTATCCATGATGAAAAGGACGTAGCGGATGTCGACGATGATGCTGCGCTGATAGTCGGGGAGATATTGGATATCGCCGCCGACACCTTCCCAGTTGCGGTCGAAGTTAATGCCGATCAGTTCGCCGTTGGCGTTCATCACGGGGCTGCCCGAGTTGCCGCCGGTCGAATGGGTGGTTGCACTGAAGGCAACAGGCATTTTATCGTTGGGAGCTTTGTAGCGTCCGAAGTCTTTTGCCGCATATAATTCTTTCAAACGTGCCGGAACGACAAACTCCCAATTGGTGGAGTCCTCTTTTTCCATTACGCCGTCGAGTGTTGTCTGGTATCCGTAGTAGTCACAGTCGCGCGGGCTGTAGCCTTTTACCTGTCCGTAGGTGAGGCGCAGGGTGAAGTTGGCATCCGGGAAATTGGCGCGGTCGCCGTACATCGCCAGCAGACCTTTCACATAGGAGCGGTGAGCCATCGCATAACCGTCTTCGAACTCTTTCAGAGAGTCTTTCAGACTAACTTCTTCTGCGCGGACGGATTTGGCGAAAAGGATCATCGGATCGTTTTCCAAAGCCTTGACAGACGGACGGGCAAGGAATTTGTTGAAGTTATCTTCACTGCCGAAAATGGATTTCTCGAACAGGTAGTCGACAAAGCTGTCGGTGTCACCCTTGAACTTCTTGTCTATTTGTTCGAAATAGGCCGGCTGCGCTTTCGGTGCAACCTGGCGGCGGTATTCTTTCAGCATGACTTTGGCTATTTTCCGGTCTACATCGGCGGAATAGTTGTCGTTGGCAAATCCGTGATAGGCACGTTCCAACAGGCGAAGCTGTTCGTCTTTTGCCTTTTTGTCTTTCCCCTTCAAGGCTTCTATGACAGCATCCGTTTTAGTCGGTACATTGGTGAACTCGATGCCGCGTATGATCGCTTCATCCAGCATCCAGCTCCGGAAACGCAGGTCTTTACGGTCCGAGACGATCTGTTCGAGTGCCATCAGGGCGTCGGGATAGTTCGGCTCGCACATCTTGTTGGACCAGGCGATCAGCTTGTCCTGTTCCTCTTTTTTAACCTGTTCGAAGTTCCGTTTTTTGATGGCCCAATTACTGCCGATAGCGTTCTTGTAAGCATTGGTGGAGCCGGCGTATTTGCTGGCATACTGGATGCGCACAGCCGGGTCTTTCAGCATTTCTTCGAGCATCACCTTCTGGCGCAGGTCGCGGATGTTGATGCGCACCGTGTTGTCGATGTCGCGGCGTTCCGCCACTTCCCAAGACGTATAATATTTATTGGTCCGGCCGGGGAAACCCATCATCATGGCATAGTCGTCTTCCTGTACGCCTTTCAGTGAAATCTTGAACCAGCGTTTCGGACGGAGCGGCACGTTCTTGTCCGAGTAAGGCGCCGGATTTCCGTTTTCATCGGCATAGACGCGGAATACGGAGAAGTCGCCCGTGTGGCGCGGCCACATCCAGTTGTCGGTATCCGCCCCGAACTTCCCGATGGATGAAGGAGGAGCGCCGACCAGGCGGATGTCGGAATAGATCTTCTTCGTGAACATGAAATATTGGTTACCTCCGTAGAACGCTTTGATCTCGACCTCCGTACCGGGGTTGTCCTGCAGGAATTTTTCTCCGGCTTTAGCCTTTGCCAGGCCGTTCAGGAACTTAGGGGAGAGGAAGTCCATGCTGTTGGGATCGGTGTTCTTCTCCAGTTCCTTCTTCACATAGTCGGTGACATCTTCAATCTTGTCGATGAAAGTAACTGTGATGCCGGGATTCGGCAGTTCCTCTTCGCGCGACATGGCCCAGAAACCATCCGTCAGATAATCGTGTTCCAGTGTGCTGTGACGCTGGATGCAGCCATATCCGCAATGATGGTTGGTCAGGAGCAAGCCGTCCGGTGAAACGATTTCACCTGTACAGCCGCCTCCGAATATGACAACGGCGTCCTTCAGAGAAGCCGAGTCGGGGCTGTATATATCATAATCTTGTAATTTAAGTCCCAGTGCTTGCATTTCCGGGAGCTTCTGTCCTTTCAGTAATGGCAATAGCCACATCCCTTCGTCAGCCATAGCCGGCAGTGACAGAATTACTGCCGCTAAGGAGATGATGAGTCTTTTCATGATTTGTGTTCTATAATTCATAATTCAACATTCTTATTCTTTCCATTCTGTAAACGGATGCTTGGTCAGCATCGAATTGTAATATCGCCGGTCACCGCTGACTTCCTGTCCTAACCACTCCGGCTGTTCGAACGCTTCTTCTTCGGAATCCAGTTCGATCTCGGCCAGGACCAGCCCTTCGTTTTCACCGTGAAAGACATCGACTTCCCACGTATGCCGTCCGGCGGGGATCAGGTTGCGCACCTTGTCGATCACACCGGGTTCGCAGAGTTTCAGCAACTCTTCGGCATCCGCCAACGGAATCTTCTGTTCAAATTCGTAACGGCTCAATCCCTTTTCATCCGAAGCCCCTTTGATAGTGAGGAATCCTTCTTCTCCCCGGATGCGTACGCGAACAGTCCGCCCCGGCTGTGAACAGATGTATCCCTGGACGATACGTTGCGAACCTGTTACCTGCCCGCTGAAATCCCCCTTTACCAAAAACTTCCGTTCAATCTCCGTCGCCATACATTTGGAATATTAACTTTCAACTTTCAATTCTCAACTTTCAACTACTTAATGGTTACCATCGTAGCCCCGAATCCATATTCACGGAAAGAAGCATCCTGATAATAGTGTTGTTTGTATCTTGTTTTCAGTTCTTTTTCAATCGCTTTACGCAATACGCCGTCGCCTTTACCGTGTATGAAGACAATCTTTTGTCCTTTGTTGCCGGCGTATTGGGCGAGTATTTCATGGAATTTCTCCAACTGATAGTTCAGCATGTCCGCATTGCTAAGTCCGTTGGTGTTATCCAACAATTCGGTGATATGAAGATCCACTTCCAGGACGTTACTGTCGGATGCTTTCTTTTTGACGATCGTCTGTGGGGCATGGCGGTCTTCACGCACCTTCTGCAACATGGCTTCCTTCAACTCGGTCGCAGAGACCAGCAGCTCTTTTTCGGGAACATCCTGGCGTACGATCGGGTAAACCATCGCATCTTCGTCAAAGAAATCGTTTTCCATGAAACAGTGTTGCTTGTAGAATTTGACCGTGTCCAGATGAAGTTCTACGGAAATCGTGTTTTTCAACGAATAGGGCTTGCCCTTTTTGAAGGCGATCAGCTGTACACAGATACGTTCCAGGCTGTTGAGATCGTCCTTGCCGAATTCTTCCAGGAAAATCTGTGTGTTTGGTTCCACGATGCCATTGTAACGGCTGATCCAGCTATTGTTTTGCCGGTTCATATAGTTGAAGAACAGATAATAATTGCTGTCGTTGATGAAATAGGTCTCATAGCCGCTGTCCTGCATCACCTTAGTGGGCTCTATCGGAAGATAAGCCAAATAGACGTTGAGGCGTTCGCCTTCCGGGGTTTCCGTCACCTTCTCTTCTTCGGGTTGTGGCTGCGGCTTTTTGGGTTGCGGGGCCGGCGCTTGCGTCGGCTGGGTCGGAGGGAGCGGGGAACGGCGTGAGCTGTGCACCTGTACTTCCCGGTCGCTAACAACGACACATTCACGGATCAGTGCCGGCACTTCAAAGCCGTCTTCATCCTCCACCAAAACCTGATCTTTCCCTTTGAAACGACTCACGACACCTCCGCCGGTGCTGTTCAGGAAACGCACTTTGTCTCCGATCTTTATATCACTCATAATACAATATACTTTTAATTTTCTGTACAAAAGTAGTAAAATAGGTCCGATACTTCTTAGGTTTAAGCAATAAATCATCATTTACCGATTCCGGATAGTTCATATTTGACAAGTTTCGAATCTCCTGCAAACTTGGATAATTACAATAACCCCCTCTTTGGGCAGTTTTTCTATTTCGTCCGAAATCTTGATCGATTTTGGATTGACTTTTTTCATGGTTTTAATCTGATCGAATGACAATAGAAAAAATGAGGTGCGCAGTCCGTTTCGGAAAGCGTACAATTTGATTACCCAAAAGCGGAAACGCCAACAAAGTGATAAACCTTAACTCCCGGAGAATCGAATATTTGAAAATAAAACGGACGGCGTTCCAAATATCCCAA
>NZ_QREV01000026.1 GCF_003363715.1 Parabacteroides acidifaciens | reverse complement strand
CGGACTTCATCGCGCTGACCCGGAACTTCGTTGCTCTGAAGTCTGACTTCATGGGTGACGAAGGTAAACTTCAGAGCGATGAACCGGTACTTTAGGGGAATTTTCTGCGCACCTCACCGCAATAGACTGGAAATATACGGATTTTTCATCCAAGAGGGAATTGTCTGAGAGACACTTTGAGGATGTGTTGTAGACCTCTTTTCTGCTGTTTTTTACAATAAGGTGGAGTAAATTACTTACCGGCCAGCAATTCCATGATGACCAATGCAGGAAAACTGATCGTAAGTAAAAGTAAAGAAAAAAAGGAGAGACTGTGGCAGCCTCTCCTTTTATAATTATATGTATATGTTTCCGAATCGCGGGATCAGATTCCCAATGAAGCCTTGATCGCTTCGATCTTTTCTGCTGCGGCTTTTTCTGCTGCGGGCAGTTCGTCGATGCTCTTCACTTTGGAATGAACTTCGCAGTAGAACTTGATCTTGGGTTCCGTACCGGAAGGACGGATGGATACTTTGGTACCGTCTTCGGTGAAATACTGCAGAACGTTGGATGTTGTCGGCATATCCAGGCTTAATGTTTCATTTTCGATATAGTCTTTTCCTTTCAGGGAAGAGTAGTCATAGAATAACGTCACTTTGGAACCTGCGATTTCCTGCAACGGGTTTTCGCGGAAGTGTTTCATCATCGCTTCGATCTCTTCAGCTCCGCTCTTGCCTTTCTTTACAACGGAAATACCTTTTTCTTTGGAGAAACCATACTGAACGTAGATGTTCTGCAATAACTGATACATCGTGATGCCCTGGTCTTTGGCCCAGGCTGCGATTTCAGCGAGGATAGCACAGGCGGAAACAGCATCTTTGTCACGGACGAAATCTTCGCACAGGAAACCGTAGCTTTCTTCACCGCCACCGATATAGTTCTTCTTGCCTTCGTTCTTTTTCATCACGTCGGCAATCCATTTGAAACCGGTATAAACATCATATACTTCAACGCCGTTCTTTTCTGCAATCGTGCGGATCAGTTCGGTTGTAACGATTGTCTTTACAATGTATTCCTTACCGTTGATCTTGCCCAGTTCTTTCCAGCGGGTGATCAGGTAATAGACGAACATCAGGGCTGTCTGGTTGCCGTTCAGCAATACCCATTCGCCTTCGTTGTTCTTAACAGCTGCACCTACGCGGTCTGCGTCCGGGTCGGAAGCCATAACCAGTTCGGCGTCTGTTTCTTTTGCTTTTTCAACGGCCATAGCCAATGCTGCCGGTTCTTCGGGGTTCGGAGAAACAACAGTCGGGAAGTCGCCGCTTACCACATCCTGTTCGGGAACGTGGATGATGTTGGTGAAACCGAATGCTTTCAATGTCGGCGGAACAACAGTGACACCTGTTCCGTGAATCGGAGTGTACACGATCTTCATGTCGTGGTGGCGTGCGATCGCTTCCGGTGACAATGATATCTTTGTCAGATCGTTGATATATTGTTCGTCGATTTCCTTACCGATGATTTCGATCAGTTCCTTGTTGCCTTTGAACTTGATTTCGCTGGCATTGCGGATTTTGTTTACTTCGGCGATCGTGTTCTTATCGTGCGGGGCGATCATCTGTGCGCCGTCATCCCAATAAGCCTTGTAGCCGTTGTATTCTTTCGGATTGTGCGAAGCTGTCAGGATAATACCGCTCTGGCATCCTAACTTGCGGATTGTGTATGACATTTCCGGTGTCGGGCGAAGGTCTTCAAACAGATAAACCTTGATGCCGTTAGCGGAGAAAATATCTGCGGAGATTTCAGCGAATTTGCGGCTGTTGTTGCGGCAGTCGTGGCCGATTACAACTTTGATCTGGTCCAGACCTGCAAATTCCTGTTTCAGATAGTTGGATAAGCCTTGTGTAGCTGCTCCTACCGTGTAGATATTCATGCGGTTTGAACCGACTCCCATGATGCCTCTCAGGCCGCCTGTGCCGAATTCCAGGTCTTTGTAGAATGACTCGATAAGTTCTGTCGGATCTTCGTTGTCCAAAAGAGCCTGTACTTGTGCACGTGTTTCAGCGTCATAACTTTTTGTAAGCCAGCTTTGTGCTTTGCTTCTTACCATTTCTAACAGTCCATTGTTCTCCATGACCTATATGCTTGCTTTTTAATTTAGAATTTTATGTTTTTAAATTTAACAAAGGTACGAATAAATTGGTAATCTCCAACATTTAAGGCTGATATTTACCAGGTAAAAGAGTATGTGTACTCCGATTGGTTTCCTGCGGCATCAGTCGCGGTCAGCCGGAGCGCGTGTTTTCCTCTTTCGAGCCGTTCCTTGTCGAAGTGATAGGTGATGACTGATTTGTTGTTCATTTCAAACAAAACGTACTGTCCGTCTATCTCTCCCCGGTATGTCTGCACGCCACTCAGGTTGTCGGACAGGCGGAATGTGAATGCCTGTTTGCTGATCCAGAGATTGGCGTTGAGCGGAGTGATGGTCGGCGCCTGCGTGTCTTGACTGATCGTATAGTTGCCTAATTCACGGATATCCGCATCTATCCAGCCGTTCCGGTAAGTGCCGCCTATCCAGGATTGACGGCCTTTCTGGATGCGTACGATGCCATATTGTTGTTTGTTTTCCAGCGTGTCGATCCGCAGACGCAGGGATAATTGCGCCGATTTGTGAATCGGGACGGGGCGGTTATGCAGGATGTGTATATCGGCCAATTTCGTACTGTCTTCCTTCACGGAATAACGGAAATACAGGTCATCATACAGGTTGCCTTTCGGAAGGGTCATCCGGATGCCTTTTGCTCCGAAACGGTTGTCCGCGACCCAATGGAACAGTTCGGTCCCTTCCGTTTTGATTTCCGGTATTTCCTGCTCTTTGCCTTCTATCCAAATAGATAGTTGGGTGGTGTTGCCGAATACGTCGGCCAGTGTATAGGTAAGATGATATGTTTTTTCTTCATCAATGTTGATGATTCCCCGGTTGGCGCTTTCGATAAAGCGGAGGCGGTTACCCGGCTCGACGAAGCTGCGCATATAAAAAGAACGGTGCTCCTTCCACTCTTCGTAATCCACATAGCTGTTCAGGAAACGTGTCTCGTCGAAGGCGAAGCGGTCCAGGTCGCTGTGATAGACGATCTGGCTGTCCAGCCGGAGGGTGATTTCTCTTACTCCGTATATATTGGTCGTGTTGTCCATGTAATCGTATGCTTTCACTGCCAGCCCTATTTCTCCCCAGGCTTCTATTTTGCCTGTGAGTGCCTGCTTGCCGTTTTTAGCTGTGACGGGTTTCAGCTCCAGTTTCCGTTTGCTGCCGTTCACAACGCCTTTGCCTTCTATCGGACAGACCAGGATGCCTTGTATTTTAGGGGAACGGGTGTCGGTAATCTTCTCTTTGAAATATTCGATGGGGTCAAGGACTTCTTCGCTTTCTGTGTCGCGTACTTCGAAGTGCAGGTGCGGGCCGCCTGAGCCTCCCGTATTACCGCTGTAGGCGACTAATTCGCCTTTTTTGACCGGAAGCTGGTCCGGTGTGAGGAACAGGTTGACGTTAAAACTTTCCTGTTCGTACTGTTGGGTTTTGAGATATTCGGCGATAGGCGGGGCGAAACGCTGGAGGTGTCCGTAAACGGTTGTCGTCCCGTCGGGATGCGTCAGGTACAGACCGTTTCCGTATCCCCAGGGACTGACGGAAATACGGGACACATATCCTTCCTGCACGGCATGGACCGCTTTTCCTTCTACCCCTTGTGTCTTAAAGTCTATTCCCGAATGAAAATGATTGTTTCTCAGCTCCCCGAAATTCCCGCTCAGCAGAATCGGAAGATCGAGCGGCTGCCGGAGTTGTTGGGCGCTGATTGTTTGTATGCAAAAGAAGAGGATGGCAATATATAGTTTATACATATAATCATTTGATTTTAGAGTTTGAATTATCTTGTAGACAATTCCATATATCAGCGATGTGAATGGCGTCATTTTCTACGAAATAAATAATCTTGTAGCGTTTATGCTCGATAATTGCTCTATATTGCTTACTTCGTCCAGACAATTCCGGCTCCACAAATCCAAGTTGAGGATTGGTTGTAAGTAATTCAATGCTATGCATGATACCTTCAATGAATTTGCTGGCTGCTTTTTCTCCCATATGAGTCTCGAACCATTGTGCCAATTCAATGAATTTATCCGAAGCATCATTGTTCCAGCGAACAGTTAATGTTTCCATGATAGTTTCAGTTTTTCAATACGGTTTTTGACTTCATCGTGTGAAGTGTATATTCCTTTTTCAAATTCCGCTTCAGCACTATTTAACCGATTGATTTTTTCTTCGTGCGTATAGCAACATAAATCTGGACATTCCGCACTTTTGCTAAGTTTACGTATGTATTTTTCCAGATTTGCAATTGCTGTTTCCGTGTTGAGATTTAGAATCTCTTGGATGAGAATCGCTTTTCTTGCTTGTAATTCTATTGTAGTCATGTTTGTAACATTATAGTTGATTACAAAAGTAATAATTTATTTCGATAAAAGAAAGTCCGCGATTATAGGCAGGTGGTCGCTGTAGCCGCCTTCGTATTTGAAGCCGTAGTAAGAGCGGAAAGGGCGTTCGCCGCGCCATGTTTTATCTTTGGTGAGCAGGAAGGGCGGTGAGAAGATGCGGGCACTTCCGGGAACGAGGTGCATGGCGGCTGTCGTGTCGGCCAGGGCGGAAGAGACAATGATCTGGTCCAGTTGGCTCCATTCGCCCTGATACTTATGGCTGCCCGAAGGATGTGTCTTCCGTTCGGCGAAGAGATTGCACAGGCGGAGAAACGGATGCCTGTCCGTTTGGGATTCGATGCGCATGGAATCCGGAACGGATGCCCATCGGATTGGAAACGGATGGGCATCCAATATTTGCCGGATGCTGATGTCGTCCGGAGTGTCGTTGAAGTCTCCCATGATCAGGATATGCGGAGTGGGGTGGAGGGCGTAGACGGAATCGCATAACGACCGTAATGTGCGGGCGGCGTCGAAGCGATCCGGTTCACTCTCTTTCTCTCCTCCGTAGCGGGAGGGAAAATGGCAGACAAAGATGTCGAGACGGTCGCCGGTGAGGACTTCTCCCCATACGTGAAGAATGTTGCGGGTGTGCTTGTGTTGTTTCCGCGTGAAACGGACCGGCTGTTCGGCATGTCCCAAGTAACGGAACTTGTCCCGTTGGTAGAGCAGTGCCACGTTGATGCCGCGTGTGTCCTCTCCATGTGTCATGCAATAGCGGTAATGTTGCAGGCGGAGAGGTGTCTGGTGCAACAACCGGACAAGAACGGAGTCATTCTCCACTTCGCAAAGACCGACCAGCGCCGGAGTGCTCCATTCGCCAGCGGCGGTGATCACTTTTGCCACTTGTTGCAATTTATGGTAAAATCGTCCGCCCGTCCAGTGGCGGTTGCCGGAAGGAAGAAATTCTTCGTCGGCTGTCAGCGGATTATCTTCCGTGTCGAACAGGTTTTCGACATTATAGCTCATCACCCGGAAATCCGTTTGCCCTTTTGAAGAGATAACGGACAGGAGCAGGATGAAAAACGTCATAGTTAAGATTCTGATCATATCGTTTTATTTTTCATCTTCTTCTTTCGGTACAAATTCGTATGCTCCGATATCCGGGCCGTCATTCGTGAGGCGGTTTACGCCGTAGCGGTCCACGGGATATTGTTGCGTGATGAATATATCGGCTTTGCCTACGCCTAATGTCGTCGCCGAATCCGGGCGGAAGTCGAAACGGTATTTATTCTTTTCACCGCCTTTCAGCCGGTAAGACGGGCTTGTCTTGGTGAACAGTACATCTTTGAACTGGTCGTTATTACTGCCCGATGTCTTGATCACGCAGTGGTTGAACAGGTAGTCGAACGAAGCGATGCCGTCGATAGACAAGTTCAGCTCTCCCTGGTGTTCCTTTTCGCCGGCACTGAAGCTGCCGTCAATGATGCAATTGTCGAAAGTCGCTTTCAGCGGATACGTCTCTTTTTGCGAATCGACTATTTTATTATTGGTCAGGGTCAGGCAAGGCTGCTCCCTTTTATTCAGTGTCATGAAATTGGCAAGCGTACAATGGACGAAATGATATTCTCCTCCGATCAGGACCACGACACAGTCTTTCGCATTGGTCAGTTCCGTATTGCTGACTTCGATATTGCAGTTGATTGCGGAGAAGAGGTTCTCGCCCATATTCGTGATTTGGGAGTTGCTCAATTTCAATTTGGATTCTTCCGGAGATGATTTCTCAAATGTGAGGCCGGTTTTTCCGTTCCGTACAATCACGTTGTCCATTATATTATTATAGCTTTCCGGACGGAAGAAGATGCCTCCCCATTGGGATGGCGTGCGGTCGTAAGGCAAGACGTCGTCCAAAATGAAATCCAGGCGGTCTCCCCGGAACAGGATCGGCTGTTCGCGTGTCCCTTTGGCGAGCAAGGTCCCATAGGTGATGATCTTTGCCGCGTCGTGCATATAGAAGATGCATCCCGGGTCTATATTCAGCGTAACGTCGGGAGCTATCATCAGGCTGTCGTAAATCAGATAGGGGCGTTCGGCTGTGAAATGAGTGTCTTGTGTTAATGTTATCCCATTTTTATACAGGTTTACATTTTGCCCGTATGCTTCGAGGCGCACGGATTGTTTGATTCCGTTTGTTATAAAGATCACGGAATCGTCGATCAGCAACGGTTGGTTGGAGGCATTCGGATTGACTGTGACTTCAACAAAGACATACAAACTGTCTTGCGCCTGTATTCTTACATCCTGGAAATGGTCGCCTTTGCGGCCATCCACATTGATGCGGAAACCGGTCTCTTCACCGCTTGCCAGCATGATTTCGCCGATCATCAACGGTTGGTCGTTACGGTTATAGATCATGAACTCTTTGGTCGCGGAACCTATTGTCGTAAACACCGTATCAAAAGAGAGCGTGTCTGCCGAGAAGCTCAGTTGGTGGTTCGGATTGGTTGAATAGTTTTCGTCCAGCCCGTCGCACGACAACAGGTTGAATACCATTAAAAATAGTATGAGTAACGGAGCGGCTAATCTTTTCATCTTATTCAATTTAATAATGTGGCAATATACCCATTCTGCTTCTACGTGTTGAGATATTGCCTGATTGTCATATTATGTTTTATGAAAACAAATTTATCATAAATAAGTTTTCACGTCTTAACATAAAAAAAGAGGAAAAACATCGGTGAAATGTTAATCCTCTTTTTATAACGGAAAATATACCGTTTTATTTTGCAGGGATGCTCTTTAATAATTCAAGCAGGTGCGACCACCACAAACCTACGGTATCGATCTGTATGCGTTCGTTGGGCGAATGCACGTCGAGAAGTGTCGGACCGAATGAAATCATATCCAGATTCGGATATTTTTCAAGGAACAGGCCGCATTCCAATCCTGCGTGGATCGCCATTATTTTGGCATCTTTATTAAACAGACGTTTGTAAGTCTCCTGAGCCACTTTCAGTATCTTTGAGTCCGGGTTAGGCGCCCATCCGGGATAACCGTCACCGTGAGTAACTACTGCATCCGCCAGTTTGAATACGGATGCTACCTGGTTGGCAATCATATTCTTGCAGGATTCGATCGAACTGCGCTGGCTTGTACCTACGATAATCGTATCGTCCGGTCCCATCTTAACAGAGGCCAGGTTGGTAGAGGTTTCAACCAATCCTTCGATATCATGGCTCATGCCGATTACGCCGTGCGGACAGGCGTGCAGGGCCCAGATAACTTTGTCTTTCCATGCGTTGCCGATACATTTTTCCGGCTGTTCGGTCGATTCCATGGAAATACGAACGTTCGGGTCTACATGCTTCAGCTCGTTTTCGATGTCTGCCGTATAATGGTTGAGCAGGACACGTGCCGTTTCCTTTTCATTGGGCGACAAGCCGATTACGGCATGCGCTTCACGGGCGATTGCGTTACGCAGGTTGCCTCCGCTGATCGAGCAGAGTGTGAAATCGACCTGTGCACCTAACAGATACAGATAGCGTACCAGCACTTTATTGGCATTCCCCAATCCTTTATGGATTTCACCTCCGGAGTGTCCGCCGTTCAAGCCTTTCACGTCGATGATGAAATACTGCATGTTCGGATTTGTCGGTTGCGATTCGTAGTGGAAAACTGCCTGCGTGTCTTTACCTCCGGCGCAACCCATAAAGATTTCGCCTTCGTCCTCGCTGTCGAGGTTCAACAGGATGTCACCTGTCATAAAGCCTTTTTCGAGGGCTTTTGCTCCGGTCAGCCCGGTTTCTTCGTCAATCGTGAAGAGGCATTCGATCGGACCGTGTTCGATATCATCGGAAGCAAGGATTGCAAGCTCGGCGGCGACACCGATGCCATTGTCGGCTCCTAACGTCGTCCCGTTGGCACGAAGCCAATCGCCGTCGACGATTGTTTCGATCGGATCGTTGTCGAAATCGTGGGCAGTCCCGTTATTTTTTTCGCATACCATATCCATATGTGACTGCAGGACTACTGTCGGCAGGCTTTCTTTTCCGGGGGTTGCCGGTTTTGACATCAGGATATTGCCTACGGCATCTTTCTTGATTGCTATTTTATACTGTTTGGCGAATGATTCGAGAAATTCGATCATTTTTCCTTCCTTCTTTGAAGGACGGGGCACTTGTGTTACTTGGTGGAAGAACTTCCAGACGATCTCAGGTTTTAAATCAGTAATCTTCATAATGTTACAATATATTATAGATGCTACTCTATAGTTAATAATACCGCTATAAACAGAGTTCGGTATGAAAAAAAGTACAATTAAATACCAAAAACATACTTTCCAATCACTTAAACTCTTATATTTGCGTCCACAAATATAGAGAAAATGCTTGCAACGTTATTGATTACGGTCATAATTCTTGTTATTTGTGTTGTGTTGCTCAGTGTAAAAGTCCTTTTCAAAAAAGGAGGAAGATTTCCCAATACACATATCGAGGGTAACGCAGCACTAAGGGAAAAGGGTATATGTTGTGCTAAAACCCAGCATAGGCGGGATAGTATGCAGAAGAATCTATATGATAAGATAAAAGAAATAGAAGAATAAAATAAATAAAGATTTAATTTACACTTTATGAAGAACATTAACTACGTAATTAATGGTGTGCTCGCGGTGGCTGTCATAATTTTGTTCGTTATGCAGTTTTCCGGAAAAAAAGAATCCACAGTAACTCCGGCTTTTACAACGGAGGGAGATTCTACTAATTTGCTTCCTGTAGCATATGTAAATGTAGACTCTCTTTTATCGAATTACAATTATTCAAAGGATTTGAATGAACGTATTCTCAAAATGCAGGAAGATTATCGTTTAGATATGACCCAGCGGTCAAATGCTTTACGGACTGAGTTGAATGATTTTCAGCGTAAATATGAAGCAAATGCTTTCCTGACTACGGAAAGAGCTCAACAGGAAGGAAACCGTTTGCAGAAAAAGCAGCAGGAACTTCAAGATTATGCAGCAAAGAAAGAACAGGAGTTGGCAACCAAGCAGATGGAACTGAACGGACAACTTCGCGATACGATCGTTGCACAGTTGACTGCTTACAACCAGACAAAAGGTTACCAGATTATTTTCAGCAATACAATGGGTGACAATATTTTGTTGGCGAACCATGCGTATGATATCACAGCTGAATTTCTTGAGGTGTTGAATAAGAACTATTCTTCCGCCAAGTAAGATATAAAAAAGGCGTTCAAAGCCTGAAACAAAAAAAGCCCGGAGTTGAAACGACTCCGGGCTTTTTTGTTTGTAGGACTTAGGGTATTCTCTTCCTGATTCTCTTTTTGATCCAGAAATAGTAACCTGTTATGGCAAAGACTGCTCCGAGGAATGAGACCAGGCAACTTAATATCCGGGTCGTCATGCCACCCCATGTTCCGGCATGAACGGAGTAGATCCATCCTCTGATCTTCCCTGATTTGGGAAGGTCCTTATACAATTGGATGTCGGTTATCTTTCCGGTAGCCGGATCGAATGAATAACGGTCACTACCTCTTGTATTCCCGTAATTGGCAGTAGAGACTGTTGCCGAGCCTTTCTGGAGCGTAATCGAGTTGTATTTCGGATAACGGCTTTGCAGTTCGGATAAGACTTCATCCCATTGGAGATAATCCACCTTTTTCTGTTGTCTCCCTTCTCTTTCGGAAGAGTTTGAATGTCCTCGGGCTGGAGCTTCTTTTGACGTAGACGGGGCCGGCGCATGAGCCTGCTGCGTCTGGTTTGTGCTGACGCCGAACGCGGTGTAAAATGCATCACGATACCAACCGAACGACCAGGTCAATCCTGTCAACGAAAGGGCAAGCAGGAGTAGGGCTGCATAAAAACCTCCTGAAACATGCAGGTCGTAGAAGAAGCGGAACCAGCCGGTTTTCGTCTTTATTTTCAGCCGGTTCTTCAGTACTTTCCTGTTTCGCGGATACCAGATGACAAGTCCGCTGATGATGATGATTGCCAGTGCCAGCGTCGAATAGCCGACAATTGCTTTTCCCCAGGCAAAGCTGCCGTCGCGTTTGTATTCATCGAACAACCAGCGGTGGAGGCGCATCATTTTCATGAAGAACCCTTTGCCATCGTCTATTCCGGTTATTTCTCCCGTATAAGGATTGATAAAGCAAGCTGCTTTTTTTCCGGGTAAAACCAGTTGGCTGGTCCGCTCAGGATCGGCGGAGATGCGTATGCCCGTTATCTTTATGGAGTCGGGCAGCTGTTGCCGGGCTGCATCCATTAATGCAGCCGGCGACAGCGGTTCCCCTTTTACCTCTTTTACGAAATAGCGGGAGGGATAGCAGAACTCCAGTATCTCCGTTTCAAATACCAGGATCGACCCTGTCAGGCAGACAATCGCAATGATGATACCGAAAGGAATCGATAACCAGAGATGTATTTTTGCAAAGATCTTTTTCATTTCAACTTACCGATACCGGATATTTGAGTTGCTTTTACCGTTACACCCTTCGTTGCACTGGCATTTGCCGGATTGATTTTATAGATAGCCGGGTCTCCGTCGGTCAAGGTCACTGCAATGTAAGCGTTGCCGTTCTCGATATGCGGTGTACTGCCGAAGCCTGAGATCAGGTCTGATGAAGGAAGGCCGGTGACGTAGGTCAGCTTTTTGTCGCCGGCTTTGAATACAGCCAATTGATTTGCCGTATAACCGGTTTCGCTGAAGGGGCGGTCGTACATCAGCAAGAGGAAGTAATCTTCCGTGATATGCCAGCTGCGGAGGAATGATTTTCCGTTGCTTTGCTCTTCGATATTACAATAATAATCGTCGAAGTCTTCGCTTCCGCTCGGGATGCGGACTACACCGGCCGGCAGTTTGGTTTGCTGGCGCGGATCAGTCATGGTCTTGGCGTATGAGGGAGAGAATACGTAAATGTCGCCATTGTCAGCCGCCCAGATCATCTGGTAGTATTGAGATTTGAAACGTCCGCAAGCATAGCTGATTTTACCGGTCTTGATGATTTTCTTCGTCGCGAATGTCTCGTCGTTGAAGATTGCCACCCAGCAGGAATCGGGGTATTGTGTCCACAACAATTCGTCTTTTTCGTAGGCGCTGCTGTTTGAGCCTCCGGATTCGGTCTTAACCAGGTCTTCGTTGCCCGGCAAGATCCATTTTCCGTTTCCGTCTTTCGTTCCGTACTGGCTCAATCCCATCGGGACTGCCACGCTGTAAATCTTGCTGTTGTGTTCCAGGATGCCCGCCAGTGTCACGTACTCGCCGTTGCCCAGAAAGTTCTCGGACAGGTAGTTCTTATCCTTTGTATCGTTGTCTTTCTTCGTCTCGGCTGCCACGTCCAGGCATGAAACCAGGAACGACTGAGGCACGTAGCCGTTTTCGTCCGCCCATTCCGTAGGACCGTCGCCCGATGAAAGGGTCATGATATACTTGTCGTAAATGCCGTAGGTTGTGAACCGCTTCACCTTATAACTCTGTGAACGTGTCTCCAGTTTGCCATCTGCATTCAGGACATACGAACGGGTGTCTCCGGCGTTGCCCTGGTTGTAAGTCAAACCATACAGATACTGATTTTTGTAGAACACCCATTGTGTCGCACCGTCATTGACGAGGCCGTTATTTTGTGTCGTGATCGTTCCTTCGTCTATGCTTTCGGCTGTTAGCAGGACATTGGTCGTATTTCCGGAAGCCGTAACGGAAGCCGGGATGATGAATGCGCTTTGTGCATCGCCTGTTCCCGGTTCCGGGTTTGGTGCCGGAATCTCGTTGTCGCTACAGGAAATAAACATGCCACCCGCCAACAGGGCAGAGGTGATACCGATGAGTAAATGATTCTTTTTCATCTTGTAAATGTATTTATATTTAGTAATTATGATAATGAATTAATTTCCGAAGTAAACTCTTACTTTGCCGTAGAAAGCACGTCCGGCTCTCTGCAAACTGAAGTTGTCGTACAGGTCTTCATTTGTGAAGTTGCGGCATTCGAATGACAGGTTGTACCGCCCGTTCTGAAGGCTGTAAGAAAGAGACAGGTTATGAGAGAACTGGTTGGGCACCACATAGTCGTTATTTTGTGCTCCGATGGCGGAAGAATAGTAAGTGAAACGATGCAGGTACTGATTGTCGTAGGTAACGGTCAGCACATTGCCCTTTTTCCAGAGGTTGCGCCAGTAGAACGATACATCCGAATCCGCAAAGCGGTATGGCAGGTTCGGCATCCGTTCCCCATAGGCCAGGTTTTCGGCACTGCTGGAAATGGAGGTTTTCATCCTGTCGCGCACGTCCATCTGGGTAAAGTTACCTCCGACACTCACCCAGCCCGCAAAGTTGTAACGGAGGGAGAGGTTGAAGCCTTTAGTCTCCACTTTGCCGTAGTTGATGTAAGTGGCGGCCTGTTTGCCACCGCTCAGGTCTGTGATGTTGCGTTGGATATAATCTTTTGTATTGCGGTAAACGACGCCTCCTTCCACATATATGGAATGCTTGCCGAATGTTTTGTTGTAGCTCAGGTTGAGGTTTACGTTGTCGCTGTTCTCCGGTCTGATGCCTAACTCGCCCATCTCCAGGTCTTCGTCGCCGAACATCTCTTCGATAGTCGGCAGGCGGTAAGCCTTCTCGTAAGACAGTTTTGCCTGCAGGCCGGTCAGGATGAAATAAGTTCCGGCCGCCCCGTATCCGAATGAGTTGACGGTACGGCTGTTCCGGATATATTCATCTTGTGCGGAAGAAGTAGCCATCGGACCGGCTACAAACTGGTTGTAATATTTTCCGAATGCGGAGAAGTTCCAGTGTTCGGACGGCATCAACCGGTAAGACAAACCGGATATATTCTTTCGGGTTTCTTTGGCAATGGCGCTTTTCATCTCTTCTGCTGCGAGCAGGGAGGTGTTGGAACGGTGGAAGGTGTTCAGCACATGATTGAAGGTGAATGTGTGTATTCTGCCGATCCGGTAATTGAGGGTCATTGTTCCGTTCCAGTTGTTATTGTCTGCCCGTGAATACTGTCTGGACTGTTCTCCGGCGGAGTTCATCAGGTGTTTTTCTCCGCGCCAGTTGTATTCGTAGGAAGAGGTGTCCACATTTGTCGTCAGGTTCTTGTTATAGTTGGCTGTCAACACCATGTCCAATCCTTTGGTGAACAGGTCGCGCTTGCCGTATTCCAATGACGGCATCAGCGAATGGCCTTTGCGGTGTTTCCGGCCGTACACGATTTCCTGGCGCACGCCGGTCTGTATGTCCTGGTACATATTCGAGTAGGTGAAACCGAAGATCAGGCGGTCCGCCCATTTCTTGTCTACAATGCCTAACTTGCCGATGACTGCCTCGTTGTGATATGTATCGTTGAAACGTTTTACACGCTCTTTCTTGCTTCTGTCGATGCTTCCCGTTTCGAAGTTTTCTACCGGGGCGTTTACGTAGTAGTCATTGTCCGAATAGTTCTGGAAAGCATTGATCTCGTAAGTGAAACCGTTTTTGAATGTTTGCCCGAAATTTACATAGGATTTATGTGTGTTGAACGAGCCGTAAGAATAGGATGCATCCAGGAACCATCTGTCACGTTTTTTCTTGGTGATGATGTTGATGACACCGCCGATAGCGTCTGTCCCGAAGCCTACCGGGACAACACCTTTATATACTTCTATGCGCTCGGCAAAGTTTACAGGAATGTTGTTCAGCCCGAAAGAACTTCCCACACCTTCCTGCGGCACGCCGTCGATAAATATTTTGACATGCTTTCCGCTGAAGCCGTCCAGCGTAAGCTGTGTGTCCGAGCCGACACCGCCGGATTCGCGTACTTTCATTCCTGGCGCTTTAGCCAATGCGTCGCTCAAGCTCCGGGTTGAGTTTTGCAGCTCTTTGGTGTCAAGTGCCACCGCATTGAAGGCTGAACGTTTCAGGCGGCTAATCCCGTTTGAGACAACGACAACCTCTTCCAACTCTTCTGTCTTAGGTGCGATTGTGATGTTTTGTTTCACTCTTTCACCCTCGAAGAGCGTGACTTTTTTCTCCACCGTCTCATATCCGATGGCGGATATAATTAGGGTATAGCTGCCGGCAGGCGCTTTCAGATGGTAGATGCCTTGTTCGTTTGTCGTGACTCCATAGGTGGTGCCTTTCAGATAGACGGTAGCAAAATCTACAATTTCTTTTTCCGTCGATAATACTTTCCCGGAAACCATTGCCCTGTCCTGTGAATAGACAAATGAGGCAGGTAACAAGAGTATGAATAAAAAGGAAATCTTAAGAATCGTTGCTTTCAATTTATAAAGAGTTTTGTATCGTTAATAAAACGATGCAAAGGTCTTTATAAAAGGGAAGCGCATCAATCGCGGATTTTAGGTAATTTTACTTGTCTCTGTAATTATATTTTTGACAGTATTGTAACTATAAGTAGGTATTTTGTGTGTGGTCTCTTTTCTCCGGATACAGAAAAAACGTTATTCTTGTTTAGGGGCGACAAATGCTGTGTATAACTGCAACAGTGCTGAAATGGTCAGGCAGATCACCCATTCTTTCCGTCCGCTGAACATCAGTGCGGAGGCAAATATGCACAACAGTCCGGCAAAGATATTATAACGGTGGAGCCTGCGCCTGCGGAAATCCATCTCTTTAGTCGACATTGTCAGATAGCTGACGGCTATACCTGCAGCTCCTACGGCAAACAGATAAGGTGCGACAACAGGCAATGCCAGATATAATCCGGCTCCGGCGAGTAACAGGAGGGCGGAGATATTAAAAACGATTGTTCTTGCTTTTTCGTTCATTTACTTATTCTTGATAATATAGACATCCTCGTTTGGCTTCTTCATATAATATTCTTCCCGGGCAAAGCGTTCAAGTCCTTCCTTGTCGGTATGCAGATCGTTCAGCTTTTTGCTGTTGACTTCAATTTCTTTCTGATAATGTTTAATCTCTTTTTCCAGGCTGCGAATCCTTTCATCATAGGTATAACGTTTATACAAGCTGCTGTCGCCCATCGTAAAAGTTAGGGCAAGAAACAGAATCGTTATCAGCCAGTAGGCATTGATTCGAGATAGATACTTATTATAAAAGTCTTTTATGCGTGACATCGGAATTGCTTTTTGCAAAGGTAAATAAAATTTTATCTGTATCTTTGTCTTATTAATAAAAAAGCAGAGAATGGATAATTATATTGTATCGGCAAGGAAATATCGTCCTTCTACATTCCGTAGCGTGGTGGGACAGAAGTCTTTGACTACTACTCTTAAAAATGCAATACAAAGTAACAAGCTGGCTCATGCCTATCTCTTTTGCGGTCCGCGCGGAGTCGGCAAGACCTCTTGTGCCCGTATCTTTGCCAAGACAATCAACTGTCTGAATCCGACTGCCGACGGAGAGGCCTGCAACGAATGCGAATCGTGCAAGGCTTTCAATGAGCAGCGTTCGTATAACATCCATGAACTGGATGCCGCTTCCAATAACTCGGTGGACGATATACGCTCGCTGATTGACCAGGTGCGTATTCCGCCTCCAATCGGAAAATATAAGGTGTTTATCATCGATGAGGTACATATGCTGAGTTCGGCAGCCTTCAATGCGTTTCTGAAGACGCTGGAAGAACCGCCCCACCATGCCTTGTTTATCCTGGCTACGACGGAAAAACATAAAGTCTTGCCAACCATCCTGTCGCGTTGCCAGATATACGACTTTTCGCGTATCTCGATTGCCGATATGGTGGAGCATCTGGAGTATGTCTCTTCTTGTGAAGGAGTGACGGCTGAACCGGAAGCCCTGAATGTGATTGCGCAAAAGGCAGACGGAGGTATGCGCGATGCCTTGTCTATCTTTGACCAGGTTGTCAGCTTTACGAATGGTAACATTACCTATCAGGCGGTGATCGATAACCTGAATGTGCTGGATTACGAATACTATTTCCGTTTGACGGATGCCATGCTTTCAGGAAATGTCCGTTCCGCCATTCTGATATTGAATGATATTTTAAGCAAAGGCTTCGACGGGCAGAATATTATAACGGGGTTGGCATCGCATTTCCGCGATTTGCTTGTATGCAAGGATGAGTCGACTTTGATTTTGTTTGAGGTAGGAGCATCCATACGCGAACGTTATAAGGAAATGGCAAAACGTTGTCCGGATCAATTGCTGTTCAAAGCGATTGAACTGGCTAACACCTGCGACCTGAATTACCGCGCCAGCCGGAATAAACGGCTGTTGCTGGAGTTGACGCTTATCCAACTTTGCCAATTGAGCAGTACCGGACAACCGGTCGAGGATAAAAAAAAAGGCCTGATTGAACCGATAGCCTCTAATGGGCAGGCTCCTGTCCAGCCGCAATCCCAACAGGCAGCCGGTCAGACTTATACCGTGCAATCGGCTCCCCCTTTGCAGAAGCCCGTACAGTCTCCGCAGGAAATGACAGGAGCTATACCTCGTCAGCAGGTTGTCTCCACCCATGTGCCGCCTTCGTCAGCTATTCCGCAAGCGCCTCCCGCTACAGCTCCGAAAAGAGTGGCGCGTCCGCCGCAATTCGGAACATCTATAAAGGAGATAGGAGTGGAGCACCCGAAGGCGCAGTCTGCCACACATGTGGAAACTGTCGTGCAAGAGATGCAGAGCCCGTTCAGCCAGGAAGCCTTGGTGCATTATTGGGATGCGTTTGCCGCTTCTATCGATAAGAAAGTCTATCTGAAGAATACGATGATCAACTGCAAACCGGTTTTGCAAGATAATTATTATTTTGAGGTCTGTGTGCACAATCCCGGACAACAGGACGAATTGACGAATAACTGCCTTGATATTTTGAGCTATCTGCGGGGGCAGTTGAAGAATACCCGTATCCAGATGCGTGTCCGTATAGACGAAACGAACCAGAAGCATCTGGCCTACACATCCGCTGAAAAGTATGAGCATTTATTGAGTATAAATCCGGTTTTGGCTAAGCTGAAGGATGAGTTTAATCTGACGCTCGATTAAATAGTTGAAAATTGAAAGGTGAAAGTTTAAAGAGATATTAATATCAATCAAACTTTCACCTTTTACCTTTCACCTGAATTACATTTCCCGGATCCAAACATTACGGAAACTGATCGGTTCGCTCGGATCTCCGTGTGACTGCAAGCGGATCGGGCCTGCACCATGTTTGATAACTTTCGGGAAGCCGACATATTCCGTAGTTCCCAGGATAGTCGTATTGTTTTGCAGTACGATACCGTTCTGGATCACTGTTACATGAGGCGGAACGCGGTAAGTTCCGTCTTCCTTGAAGATCGGTGCGGTATAGATAATGTCATATACATTCCATTCACCCGGTTTGCGCATAGCATTTACCAAAGGAGGAGTCTGTTTGTAAACACTACCGGTTTGTCCGTTTACATACGTTTCGTTGTCGTAGCAATCCAATACCTGGATTTCATACATATCTTGCAGGAAGATACCGCTGTTTCCACGTGCCTGGCTTTTTCCGCTTATGTTTTTCGGAACACACCATTCGATATGCAATTGGAAATTCTCAAATTTTTGTTTTGTCTGGATGTCTCCTTTTTCCTTATTGACTGTAAAAGCTCCGTTCTTTACAGTCCATTCAGCCGGACCGCCTTTCGGTGTTTCCCACGCTGAAAGATCTTTGCCGTCAAATAGAACGATAGCGTCTGAAGGAGCGCTGTTCGTCTTTATGTCACCCGGAGTGACGATTTTCGGTTGCGGTGTCCAGTATTCGGACATACCGGGTCTCATCTTTTCTTGTTCGGGATACTGTTTTTGTGCACTTGCACTGATGCAGGCTGTACAAGCCAAGGCGGCCAGAGCCGTCTTCATTGTAATGCTTTTGTTCATGGTCTAAATATTTTATATGGTTTAGAATTTATTAGTTGCAAATGTATAAAAAACGGCAATACTATAGTTCCCATATTGCCGTTTTTTTATGGAATCATTTAAAAATGTCCTTTATTGTTTATGGTTGAACAGCCTTTGTTCGGCTAACTGTTCATATTTTGTACCCGGACGGCCATAGTTGCAATACGGATAGATACTGATACCGCCGCGAGGGGTAAAGATTCCGGTGACCTCGATATATTTCGGGTCCATCAGGCGTATCAAGTCTTTCATGATGATATTGACACAATCTTCATGGAAGGCTCCATGACTGCGGAAACTGAACAGATACAGTTTAAGGCTTTTGCTTTCCACCATTTTCACGTCGGGAATATAGTCGATATAGATCGTGGCAAAGTCCGGTTGTCCCGTGATAGGGCAAAGGCTGGTAAACTCCGGGCAGTTGAAACGTACCCAATAGTCATTTCCTTGATGTTTATTGGTAAAAGCTTCCAACACTTCCGGTGCATAATCTTGCTTGTAGACCGTTGAACCGCCTAAGAGATGCAGTTCGTTTTCTTCTTTTCTTGTATCCATACTATTTACCTTTTCTCTCTATATATTTTTTTAATCCTTCGTTGCGCAATTTGCAGGCAGGGCAATGGCCGCAGCCTTCGGCTATAACGCCATTGTAGCAGGTGAGGGTTTGTGTCCGTACGAGGTCGAATACGCCTAACTGGTCGGAGAGTTCCCATACTTCGCTTTTATCGCGGTTCATCAACGGGGTATGGATTACGAATTGTTCATCCATCGCGAGGTTTAGCGTGACGTTAAGGGAACGCACAAACGTATCGCGGCAATCGGGATATCCGCTGTAGTCGGCTTCCGAAACGCCTGTCACCAGGTTGAAGATCCCTTTGCTGCGTGCCAGGATGGCGGCGAAGGTGAGGAATACCATGTTACGTCCCGGAACGAACGTGTTCGGATAGCTGTCTGCCGGCTTTTCCTGATCCATCGCAATGTCGGTATGGGTCAGCGAGCAGCTCGCATCTAACTGGCTGATCAACGATACATCCAACACTTGGAAGGGAACATGGGCGTCGGCTGCGATCTTTCGTGCAACCTCGATTTCCAGGGAATGTTTTTGTCCGTAAGTAAAACAAACGGCTTCTACGCGGGAAAAATGCTTCTTTGCCCAAAACAGGCAGGTCGTGGAGTCTTGTCCACCTGAGAAGCAGACCAAAGCGGCTTCTTGATGTTTCATATCTTTCTTGTTTTTAGTACGTGGTTTAGCAAGCACACGGAAAAGGAAACGTTCCTTTTCACTGCAAAGATACTTTATTAATTGAAAATTGAAAATTGAGAATTGAAAATTAAAAATTAGAGGACAAAACCGATTGCGGACTGCACAACTTTTCGGGTTTTGTGCTGCACATTCTTGTTAAAAGTGTGCAGTATTAGAAAAAAGTCTTTATCTTTGCCGCCGTTTATGCCCGGGAAGGCATAATAAATAAAGTATTAACAAATAAAGTTTTTATGAAGAAAGTTATCGCGTTAGCATGTCTTTCCATGCTTCCAATGACGTATGTGGCCGCAGAAGGCTATCAAGTAAATGCACAAAGTACGAAGCAGGCCGGTATGGGACATGTAGGTGTTGCTATGAAGTTGGGTGCGGAAAGCATGCACTTCAATCCTGCCGGATTGGCGTTTATGGAAAATAGTATAGACTTGTCTGCCGGTGTATCAGGCGTTTTTGCTACGGCAAAATATAAATCATTAACAGACGATTATTCTTTTGAAACGGATAATAAGGCCAGTACGCCTTTATATCTATATGCCGGATTTAAGATTTATGATAATCTGGCTGCCGGAGTGATGGTAAACACCCCGTTTGGCAGTGGCATCCATTGGGGAAATGACTGGAGGGGTTCGCATCTGATCCAGGATATTTCTTTGAAAGCGTTTAATATACAACCTACGGTTTCTTGGAAAATCATGGATCGCCTGAGTATTGGAGCAGGTCTGATGATGGAGTTTGGTAATATCTCGCTGAATCGTTCACTGATTGCTCCGGGAGCCATGAGCGACTTGGCAAACAAACTGACGGCAGGCAATCCGGCTTTGGACGCCATGATCCCTCAGGAGTTGAAGCAAATTATGGCTAAATATGACAATATCTCAGCTGTTTCCGTTGGTTTGAAAGGTGATGCCGGTGTACGCTTGGGATATAATGTCGGAGCGATGTTCGATATTAACGAGAAGATTACTATCGGAGCTTCTTATCGTTCAAAGGTGATGGCTCGCGTTAAAGAGGGCGATGTTGCGTTAGATTATGCTAATGAGTTGGAGTTAAAAGGACTGTTACAGAAGGTAAACGGTCTGCTGGGAATGCTGCCTCCGGGAACTCCAGGCGTGCCGGAAAAAATTGAAGTACCGGAACTGGATAAAGGAACTTTTTCAGCAGAACTGCCTTTGCCGAGTGTCTGGAGTGTAGGGATTACCTATTGTCCGACAAATCGCTGGACGCTTTCCGGTGAGGTTCAGGTAATTGGATGGGGTGCTTATGATGCACTAACGGTCAATTTCAATCCTACGGAAGAGTTAGGCGAATATGATATCAATGCTCCGAAGAAATATAAGAATTCCTGTATTTATCGTATCGGCGGTCAGTTTGCTGCTACCAACCGTCTGGATGTCCGTTTGGGTGTTTACCTGGATGAATCACCGGTTGAAAAGGATTATCTGAATCCGGAAACTCCGAGTATGAATAAATTGGGGTTGACAGCCGGTTTGAGTTTCCGTCCGTTGACAAACCTGTCTGTGGATGTCGCGTTCTCTTATGTAAGCGGCTTCGATCGTGACGGATCCTATACGGACCTTGACTTGCTGAAACAGCCGAGAACATTCGGTGGCAACTATGATACGGTGGCCTTAATGCCGGCTATCGGACTTTCTTATGCTTTTTAATCGATAAATATTATATCAGTGAAAAAGGGGATGCTTTGCAATTCCCCCTTTTTACATATCCTCTAATGAGAGGCATCGTTGTTCGATCTCATATTTAGCCAGAAGTTTGTGTTTGATGTGTTCGACTTTGGCGTCCTCATATATACATTATATTTTGTTACAGCGGTAACTGTTACCACTGTAACAAAATTATGGAAGAATATCTGAAATCCCAAATGAAATGCACAGTTGCAAGGTTTGGATAACGCTTTTGTTGTCAAAGATGATATAGAATTTGGTTTTGGCAATACGATTCCCTTGTGGCATTTCGGTTTTTTATACTGATTTGTGGACATAAACAACAAAAGGTTGTCCCCCCTTTCGGAGAACAACCTTTTTTATTTTGGATCGGATCGTTTCGATTATAACTGAATCCAGCGAACGTAAGCGAAGTCCATGCGGTGAGGCAATTCTTTGTTTACAGGGTAAACGCGGAAACCGATTTTATGGAGACCTGCTTCGCTCGGGTTTGTTTTCAGTTCGAAGAACAGTTTGGAACCTTCTTCTTTTTTCAGTTTGAAATGTTCGACGTACAGCAGTTCCAACTGGTGGGTGTCAGAGTTTTCTTTGGTAACAACCATATCTACACCTAACATGCCTTGCAGTTCGTGGCGGTCGATGACCAGGTTGAATGTGTATTCTTTTCCTACTACCGGGCCATCGATAGACAAATCCTGAGAGCTTGTAAACGATTCTACCTGGAAGCTATCCCAATGTTCAACCACTTCTTCTTTCCATGCTGCAAGAGATTTTGCTTCAGCAAAGTCATTTTCGCGCAAGTGGGCGGAACGGGTTGCCAGTTTGTCATAGAAACGGCTGATGTAATCGTCCAACATACGTTTCATTGTATAGTCAGGAGCGATTTCAGACATGGAGTTCTTGATGTACTGGATCCATTCGGGAGAGTATCCCTTACTGTTCTTTGCATAGTAAGTCGGGATGATCTGTGTCTCCAGTGTATGGTAGATTGTTGCAGCATCCAACTGATCCTGATACTGCTGGTTTTCGTAAGTACGCTTGTCGGTCAAAGCCCAACCCGCACCTTCTTTATAACCTTCATACCACCATCCGTCTAATACGGAGAAGTTCAGAACACCGTTCATTTCTGCCTTTTCACCAGATGTACCGGATGCTTCCAAAGGACGTGTCGGAGTGTTCAACCAAACATCCACACCTGCAATCAGGTGACGGGCCAGACGCATATCGTAGTTTTCCAGGAAAATAATCTTTCCTAAGAATTCCGGACGGCGTGAGATTTCGACAATGTGCTTGATCAAGCCTTGTCCACCACCGTCAGCCGGGTGAGCTTTACCTGTGAATACGAACTGGATCGGGTATTTTTCGTTGTTTACGATCTTAGCCAGACGGTCCAGGTCTGTGAACAACAGGTGAGCACGTTTGTATGTTGCAAAACGGCGTCCGAAACCGATAATCAAAGCGTTCGGGTTGATCTTATCCAAGATGGAAACAACCTTTGCCGGATCGCCCTGGTTTTTCAGCCAGTTGCTCTTATATTGATTCTTGATGTATTCGAACAGTTTGTTCTTTAGTCTCTTGCGGATTTCCCAGATTTCATCGTCCGGTACGTTCTGGATGGCTTCCCAGTATTTCTTGTTAGACTGGTCTTTGAAGAATTTCTTGTCGAAATGTTCTGCGAAGAAACGTTTCCATTCCGTAGAAGCCCATGTCGGCATGTGTACGCCGTTTGTCACATATCCTACGTGCAGTTCGTCGGGGAAGTAACCTTTCCATACCGGTGCGAACATACGCTGGGATACTTTTCCGTGCAACCAGCTTACACCGTTTGCCTCCTGGCATGTATTCAATGCGAATACACTCATGGAGAACTTTTCGTTCGACCCCGGGTTTTCACGTCCCATGTCGATAAATTCCTGCCAGCTGATACCTAACTTGCCGGGGAATTCACCCATGTAGCGGCCGAACAAACCTTCGTCGAAGTAGTCGTGACCAGCGGGAACCGGAGTGTGAACCGTGTACAGTGCAGAGGCGCGGACAACTTCCAGAGCCTGGTTGAATGTCAGACCGTCGTTCTGGATGAAGTCTACCAAACGCTGTGCGTTGATCAGGGCTGCATGTCCTTCGTTGCAGTGGTAGATCTGTTTTTTGATACCTAACTTGTTCAGCATCAAGATACCACCAATGCCCAGCAGGTATTCTTGCTTCATACGGTTTTCCCAGTCGCCACCATACAGCTGGTGGGTGATAGAGCGGTCCCATTCGCTATTTTGAGGAATGTCCGTATCCATCAAATATAAAGGAACGCGTCCTACGCTTACTTTCCAGATGTGGGCATAAACGGTACGGCCGGGGTAAGGTACTTCCAGTACCATCGGTTCGCCGTTAGCCTGCATCACCTGTGTAAGAGGCAGTGCGTTGAAATTCTGCGGTTCATAGTTGGCAATCTGCTGTCCGTCCATAGACAGGGATTGGGTAAAATAACCGTAACGGTACAGGAAACCGACAGCAGTCAAGTCGATATTGCTGTCACTGGCTTCTTTCAGGTAGTCACCTGCCAATACGCCCAGACCACCGGAGTAAATCTTCAGAACGTTTGTCAAGCCATATTCCATACTGAAATAGGCTACAGACGGTTTCGTCTTGTCCGGCTTAACATTTACATAATCCTTGAATATTGAGTAAGTAGCTTTAATTTCGGCCATCAGGACGTTATCTGCCAGAATTTCCTCAATACGTTTATAGGATAAGCTTTGAAGTAAAAGTACGGGGTTACCTTCTGTAGAGGCCCACAGTTCCGGGTCGATCTTACCGAATAATTTGGCTCCTTCATGGTTCCACACCCACCATAGGTTTGTTGCCATTTCGTATAATGGCTGTAATGGCTCGGGGAGCATAGAATGAGAATAAACATCTTTCCAAATCGGGCTGTTTGCGTTATTCGCTTTGATTTTCATTATTGTGAAGTTTAAAATGTTTCAATTTCAATTTAATATTATAGAATCTCTGATCTTTGTTTAAAACGCTGCAAAGATAGGGATTATCTGTTTAATTATGAGCCTATTTTAATTATTTCTTTTGGCCGCATTCTCCAAAGCGATCCTGAAAGCCTCTTCATAATAGACGATAAATTTGCTCCATTCCGCTTTTGCCGCCAGGTCGAAACTGCGTTTCCGTATCTCGACCGTTTCTTTTTTATTCTTGCTGACGAGAGTCAGGATGGAGGATGTGATAGCATCTGCTACTTCGAAATAATTAAAGTCGTCACGGTTCACGACTGCAACACCTTCGCTGATGTCGTTGCCTGTCACGTGTCTCTTAGCCCAGAGTCCGAATCCGGCCAGATCGGTCGTGATGGTCGGGATTCCGAAAGCGATACTTTCCAACGGAGTGTATCCCCACGGTTCGTAATACGAAGGATAGACCGTTGCGTCCATACCGACCAACAGGTCGTAGTACGGTTTGTTGAGGATGCCGTCGCGTCCGTCCAGGTAACAGGGTACGAAAATGATTTTCAGTTTGTCGGTTGCCGAATTGGTGAATCCGGAATGCGAGATATAGTTCAGTACCTTGTCCTGCTCCATCAGGTTCAGCCAATGCGTGACGAACGGCATCTGCATGGGGGAGGTGGTACGGATATTTTTGTCGATCACTTCTTTCAGGTCTGCACGGGCATCGCGCACCCAGGCGGGTACCATGATGAAGGCTACCACTTCGCGTTGCAACTTGCCGGATGTGCGTACCCGGTTCATCGCTTCGATAAAAACATCAATGCCCTTATTGCGATATTCGTAACGGCCGCTTGTAGAGACAAGGAATGCATCCGGTGAAATGGGGCATCCTAATAACTTTTCCGCTACATTCAGCAGGGCATGGCGCGCTTCGGTACGTTTCTTTTCATATTCCTTTTTTTCCGGTACGAAATCCGGCTCGAAGCCGTTCGGGGTCACGATGTCCGGCGCTTTGTCCAGCAATTGTTTACACTCGCGGGCCGTGATGTCGCTCACTGTTGTGAAGCAGTCCACATAATGGGCGGCCTGTTTTTCCAGCGAATGCTTGGCTTCCATATTCAGCTCTTTCGCCATCTGGTCGCCGTTATAGCCGTCCATATAGGCGTACAATGCTTTGTTGTTGCCCGCTATGGAACGTCCGATGGAAGTGGCATGTGTCGTAAAGAGCGTCGCTATTGCCGGAATTTGTTTCTGGATGTAAAGAGCACCCATTCCCAGCATCCATTCGTTGAACAGGGCTGCGACCTTTTTGTCTTCCAACTTATAGAAATGGTAGAAACTTTCAATTACTTTACCTACGGAGTAGGCGAAGATACAAGACTCGTCGTAATCGCCGTATGCGTGGATAGAGTCTACGCGGAAATTTTCCCACATAGAATAGAAGATGGCATCCCTTTCCTTGAAGAATGGTTTGAAATCAACTAATATTACGGGTGGTGTTCCCGGAACATTCCATCGGCCTACTTTTACTTTCAGGTTGCCCGTGGTCTTTACATAAGCTCTCCACTCAGCGAACAGAATATCATCTTCGATAAAGTCGGGGGCGTTTGTGTTAGCCCACACATCTGGTCCAATAAAGATTAATTTATCTTTAAAAGATTGTTGTAACGTATGCGCTTTTGTTGAAAGGACGGTATAGATACCTCCGACTTTGTTACACACTTCCCAACTGCTTTCAAAAAGATATTCTGGCGTTGTTGTTATATTATCCATAAACGATTTTGTTTATAATCAGATATTTTGCGGGGGCAAAGATACGAATTTTTGTCTTTTTTTCAACTATAGAGCTTGTTTAATAAATGAAATATGTAGATTTGTGGGTATTTTAATATAAACGACTATGGCTAAAAGAAGAATTTTAAAGAAAGACATCAGCTATGTGGCTGGCGATTTGTTTTCAGAAGCATTGGTTTGTAAATTGTATATCCCAGGCGTGGATTCGGATAAGGCAGACGCAGTGATGTCGAGAATACTCGATATGCAGGATGAATATATTCGTCGTGCCAACCGTCCGGATGGAAAGGATAACAAAGCGCGTGTGAAAGAGTATTATAATAAATTGCTCGCTGATCTGCAAGCAGAAGTAAACGCTATCGCTACAGAAATAGGTGAGCTGAGCAAATAAGGGCAAATAAGAGCAAATTAACGCAAATAATGAAGAAAGCGATTAGTAAGGCGCTTCTTCGCCTGGCGGGTTGGAAACTCGGACCTGTGGTCGAAGATGTGCCTAAATGCGTGATATGTGTAGCGCCGCATACCAGTAACTGGGATTTTTTAGTCGGAAAACTGTTTTACACCTCGATCGGGCGTAATGCTCGTTTTCTGATTAAAAAAGAATGGTTCTTTTTCCCGTTCAATTTGTTGTTTAACTGGCTGGGAGGTGTGCCTGTCGACCGTCATAAACGGACGTCGGTGACGGACCAGATGGTTGAACTTTTCAACAGCAGGGAAGAGTTTCAGCTGGCCATTACTCCGGAAGGAACCCGTAAGCGGGCGGAAGAGTGGAAAAAGGGGTTCTATTTTATCGCGCAGAAAGCCAATGTTCCTATCCTGGTGGCCTATTTGGATTATAAAAAGAAAGAGGCCGGTTTTAAAGGGATATTCTATCCGACGGGTGACGTGGAGAAAGATCTCTATGAAATCCGTAAGAACTACAGAGGGGTGACAGCTTGTCATCCTGAAAACTTTGTTCAAATTTAATATTATGGCAGACAATTTGCGAATCAGTATGGTCCAGTCCCATATTATCTGGGAGGACAGAGATGAAAACCTGGGTTATTATGGAGAATTGCTCCGGCGTGTCAGTGGAAAGACCGACATCGCTATTTTGCCGGAGACATTCACAACCGGTTTCTCTATGGAAGTTGAAAAACTGGCCGACACGATGGACGGCCCGACTATCCCCACTATTAAAGGATGGGCGAAGAAGTATAAACTGGCTGTGGCCGGTAGTTTTATTGCAAAAGAGGATGGTAAATATTTTAACCGTGCTTTTTTCATCACTCCTGAAGGAGAAACGTATTTGTATGATAAACGTCATTTGTTCCGGATGGCCGGTGAAGACCGGCATTTCACGGCCGGAGATACACGGACGATCGTACGGTATAAGGACTGGAATATCTGTTTGCAAGTTTGCTATGACCTGCGTTTCCCGGTGTGGAGCAGGAATGTGAACAACGAATATGACCTGTTGATTTATGTCGCCAACTGGCCGGAAGCCCGCAAAAAGGTTTGGAAAACGCTTCTTCAGGCACGTGCAATGGAGAATATGGCATATGTCTGTGGCGTAAACCGGGTAGGCATTGACGGGAAAGGTTTTGTCTATCGCGGCGACTCGATGGTATTTTCCCCGAAAGGGAAGAAGATGGCCGATGCCGGCAAACGTGAAGAGGTAACCCGGACCTGTACGTTAACCCGTACCGAACTGGATGATCTGCGTGCCAAGTTTCCGGCATGGAAAGATGCAGATACCTTTTCTATACAATAAAACTTATTGTTGATGATCTATCAAGGGGAGGCAGACGGTAAACCGGCTGCCTTTTCTTTCTTCCGATTGCAACGTGATATGGCCTTTTAAGCGTTTGACAATCACTTGGCAAATCGATAATCCCAACCCTGTCCCCTGGGCGAACTCGTCCAGTTTGTTGAAACGCTCGAATATAGCTTTCTGCTTTTCTTTAGGGATACCGATGCCTGTGTCTTCTATCGTAATATATACGGACGAATCTGCTTCACTGTATTTATAGCCCAGTTTAATATATCCCTTTTGGGTAAACTTGACCGCATTGTTAATGAGGTTTGTGATGACTTGTGTCAGGCGATGCCGGTCTGTCTCTATGAATATAGGGGTTTCGGGTGTTTCCTGTATCAATTTGACCTCGGCAGGAAGCAATAACTGGTGCGTCTGATAAATGTCGTTTATCAAGGTTGTCAGATTTTGCCGGGTGAAGGTGAATTCCATACGGCCGGATTCGATGCGTGATAAATCAAGGATATCATTGATCAGTTTCAAAAGTAAATCGCAATTGTTGTTAATCAGCCTGACAAATTCAACCTTTTCTTCTATCTCCAATTCAACTTCATTGCTGGCGATGATATTGGAAAAGCCAACGATGGCATTTAGAGGAGTTCGTATCTCGTGACTCATATTGGCCAGGAATGTAGACTTCATCTTATCGGATTCTTCCGCTTTTTGCCGGGCTTCTATAAGCTCCTGTTCTGCCTTCTTTTTTTGTTGGATATTCAGGCAGAGGCCGTTGAAGGCATCGTCTTCTTTATTATATGTATAGCGGAACTCCCACCATTGGTATCCCTTCCCATCGAAATTACAACGTATCTGGGATATGTTTTCCATGATTTCTCCGGAATAAGCTCTCTGTATATCCTTTTTAAAGACTTGGATATCACCGGGATGCAAATGGTCCAGGTATTCGTTTATCAGAATCGGTTTTTGTTCAAGTCCGGCATTCGTATAAAACTCGTTGTCAAAATAGAAAGTGTAGTCCTTGAGCTGATAGGCAAAAACTTTTCCTCCGCTCAAGGCGAGAGACAGGAACCGTTCGCTTTTCCTCAGGCTTTTCTGTGTTTCTTTCTTGGTCCTGTTTTCTTTCCGGTAGAGACGTAAAAGGGACAGGATTACCGTCGTGACAATGAGTAACAAAAGGATGCCGAGCGTTATGAACAGTGTTTTATATCGCTCTGTCAGCGGCATATTGATAATCTGGTAGGAAGCTGGAATGTTTTTTCTGCTGATATGCCACCGTTGCATTTCTATCCAGTCCAGTACGAATTGTTTGGGAGATTGGGTGATGGGAGTTTCGGATATGGCTTTGCCTCTTAACAGCTCGATAGCCCTGTCTACAGATATCTTTATTTCATCTTCCGTAGAGGTCAGGTATCCGCCTGTCAATCCTTCTCCGACTCCGAATCCTTCGTTTATAACGGTAAAGGTGGGGCTACTGGCAAACAGGCCGAGGCGTTTGGATGTGAAATCACGTTTGCTCTGTACGAAGACCGAGTGCCGGTGCAAGCCGGATAAGACCCACAATAAATTATTGGAACTGGTTTCCCTTGAATTGATAAAATTGAAAATTGTATGTGCTGGCTTTGCCGGCAGTATGTTGTTGTTTGTGAATAGTTGGTTATTATGTTGGATGGTATCTCTTAGCACGTGAAAAAAACCGTTTTCATTTATGACGTTGAGAGAAGGGGCATATTCTTTCATGCGTAAGGGGTCTATCTCACTGATAAATAGCTCCATGGTTTGCCGACCCAAATAGGTGTTGTCCAGCCAAAAATGGATTCTCATGGGGCCGAACAACTTTTCTATCTGTTCGACGGTTTTCATGAATTCCGGCTTGTCCCAGAATCCGGTAACGTTAGGATATTGTTTGAGCAGTTTCCAGTTCGGATAGTTGACTCCCGCGAATACGACCGGTGTCTGCTTTACCAGAGGATGCTCGCAAGCCATCAGGGAATAAGTGGCCTGGTCGTCATACACCAGGATAATCTCCGGTTTCCAGTTGGCAGTGGTGTCCAGAAAGTTATACATCCGGTTGAGTTCGTCTTTTTCCCGATAACTGTCGCAGTCCAGATAGAAAGTCCGGATATCGGCGTGGATTTTTTGCCGGTGGAACTGTTGTTGTATCTTTTCTCCGTTATGTTTATAGCCGGCATATTCCGCTTCATATGAGTGAATAACTAATATCCTCCTCTTTTCATAGGAATCGTTGCAGGATGTACCTGTCAGGATTGATAGAATACAAATCAGAAAATAAATATGTAGTGTCTGATTTTTTTGCATAAATTTTAAAATTCTACCCTAATAGATCATTTAAGATTTAATGTTGTTTTTTTATTTTTCGGCAAAGGTAGGTGATTATTGTTTGAAAATCAAAGTTTATGCGCCGTTTTTTGTGAACTGTAATTATTAGTTCCCGAATAAAATATAAATATTACAATAACCCCCTGTTTCGGCCGTTTTTCTATTTCATCTGAAATCTTGATCGATTTTGGATTGACTCTTTTCACGGTTTAAGCTCCCCTTTCTGACAATAGGAAAAAAGAGGTGCGCAGTCCGTTCTGAAAAGCATTCTTTTTGATTGTTGGAAGGCAGAAACGCCGACAAAGTGATAAAGCTTAACTCCCGGAGAATCGAATATTTGAAAATAAAACGGACGGCGTTTCAAATATCCCAAGGAAATTCAGGGTGTTTTTTGCCCTAAAGACGGTCCTCTTTTCAATTACGACCGTCCAAATCGCCATTACGACCGTGCTAATCTTCGCGAGGTGCCGAGTGCACTACATATTAGCACGGTCGTAATGGCAAAGAGGACGGTCGTAATGGCTGGGAACGCTCAAAAAAGGCGAAAAAATCCCTTTTTGAGGTCAAAAAAGCGGATTAACATTTGTTTTGTTTCGGATGTTTTTCGAACCTGAAAAATACGTTTTATACAATAAGCCCCCCCGATAGTTGAAAGTTAAGAGTTGAAAATTGAAAGTTAGGAGAGGTCTTTCGGATCGACAGGACCTACCCAAGGATCTTCCTTGCAAAGATATGATTTCTAAATTTGATATCCTTGAAAATGAATAATCAGAGCAGTATAGTCATCCTTATTTTTCAAATAAACGAATAAAAAGCCGATTACTTTCAATAAGTTAACTATATTTGTATGCAGATAGGAATCACATGCTGACAAACAACGAAATTAAGCTTAATTACTACCTAAATCCAATTTCCTTTTTATACGGAATTGGAATACGGTTACGAAACAGACTTTTTGATTGGGATATTCTACATTCCGAGCAATATCCTGTTCCCGTAATTAGCATAGGAAACTTATCTGTAGGAGGTACAGGAAAAACTCCTCATACCGAATATATTATCGATTTGCTAAAAAAGCAATACCGTATTGCCGTATTGAGCCGAGGATATAAAAGGAAAACCTCCGGTTTTATTCTTGCCAACCCGCAAAGTTCCAGCCAGGAAATCGGAGACGAACCCTTTCAAATGAAAAATAAATTTCCTGATGTACTTATTGCTGTCGACGCCAATCGAAGACGGGGTATTCAAATTCTTTTATCCTTGCCCGAGCAGGAAAGGCCGGAAGTAATCTTGCTGGATGACGCTTATCAGCACCGCTATGTCTGTCCGTCCCTTTCAATTGTATTGAGTGATTATCATCGCTTGTTTTACAATGACAAGCTGATGCCAACGGGAAGGCTGCGTGAACCGATAAACGGAATAAATCGGGCCGATATTGTAGTTGTCACTAAATGTGAGGAAGATATGAAGCCTATCGATTTTCGCATTATCGAAGAAAATATGAAATTGAGGGCTCATCAATTACTCTTTTTCACCAGCATTGTTTACGATGAAATCAAGCCGGTATTTCCTTCAATGGCTCAGTCTCTACGTAGGAAAGATATTGGCAAAGAAGAAGATATTCTGTTAATATCAGGAATAGCCTCTCCTTCACCTTTTATTCGCGAAGCAAAAAAATATTCAAAAAAAGTTTTGCCGGTAATTTTTCCAGATCATCATACGTTCATAAAATCGGATTTCAAGAAATTAGACGAGACATACGAAATGATGACTTCTCCGGGGAAACTGATTCTGACTACAGAAAAAGACGCAGCTCGCCTGAAAGACAATCCGCTTGTCCCGGAAAGCTGGAAGAAATCGTTATATTATTTACCAATCACCATCAAGTTTCATAATGGACAGAGCTTTGATGAGACAATAAAAAAACATATAATTGCAGTCCAAAAGAAAAGTATTTTATAATCATAGATATGAGTAACAGAACAGAAATCTCAACATTAGGCGAATTCGGATTGATTCGCCACCTGACAGACAGAATTGAAATCAGAAATAGCAGTACCATAAAAGGCGTAGGTGACGACGCCGCCATACTCTCGTATGGGGATAAGCAAGTGCTTGTCACCACCGATTTGTTGTTGGAAGGGATTCATTTCGACCTGACCTACGTTCCACTAAAACATCTCGGATATAAATCGGCTGTTGTGAATTTTTCCGATATTTACGCAATGAACGGTTTGCCTAAACAAATCACCGTTTCACTCGGAATCTCCAAACGTTTTTCTGTTGAAGAGATTGAGGATTTCTACGCCGGGCTAAAACTGGCCTGTGACGTGTACGGAGTCGATATTGTCGGAGGAGATACATCCGCTTCTCTCACTGGGCTTTGCATCAGTATCACGTGCATTGGAGAAGGTGAGGAGGGAAAAGTCATTCTCCGCAGTGGTGCCAAAGAGACGGACCTTATCTGCGTTTCCGGGGATTTGGGAGCTGCCTATATGGGGTTGCAGTTATTGGAGCGGGAAAAACGAATATTTAAAGGAGAAAAAGATTTCACCCCTGATTTTACGGGTAAAGAATATTTGCTGGAACGCCAGCTAAAGCCGGAGGCACGAAAGGATATTATCGAAGCACTTCGTAATGCAGCGGTCATTCCTACTGCAATGATGGATGTCTCAGACGGTCTTTCATCTGAACTTTTGCATATATCAAAAGAAAGCAATGTCGGTTGCCGTATCTATGAAGACCGTATTCCTATTGATTATCAAACAGCAGCAATGGCCGAACAGTTTAATATGAATCTGGTAACAGCCGCTTTAAATGGGGGCGAAGACTATGAATTACTCTTCACCGTTCCTCTTACCGACCACGATAAAGTCTCTGAAATGAAGGGCGTTAAAGTAATCGGCCATATCACAAAACCGGAGCTTGGCAATTACTTGGTTGGCCGCGATGGTGGAGAAGTAGAGCTAAAAGCCCAGGGCTGGAATTCACTGAACGAATAAAAAAACCACGGCTCTTTCATTTAAGCTAAAAATTAAGACATAACAGCCCTTACCCGGTCCGCTGAGAATCGGGTGGATTGTTACGTCTGTATGTCAGAAAGTTATCTGTTTACTAAATTCATATTTTTTTTCATTTTTGACATAGAAAGCGGAAGAGTTTCATAAAACTCATAGAAACGTGTCTCATCAGTTCGGCCAATCCCATTCCTTTGTCGGATTTCTTTCTACGCAGTCCTTTCCAAATCGAGAACACAGAGTAGACAATTCTCAGGATTGTATCAAGATTGCGTGCGGATTTGTTTGACTTGCGTTTTATCCTGTCCTGCTGAAGATTGAAGTCCAGCCCCCAGTGCATGCTTTCTATAGACCAATGATTGCGCACAAAGGAGCCCAACGCAGGTGTGAGCGTCGGCATGCTGCTCACATAAAGCCTTTTTTCAGAGGTGTGAGCGCCTGTTGACTTCCTGACCGTATCGGCTTCGTATTCTACAATCGTCATATTACCGCCCCATTTCTCTTTGTCCGCGATGAAATCAAGCCCGTCATATACACGGTAGGTTCTGGTCTCGATCCTGCCGTGTCCGAGTTCCGGACCTTCCGTATATGAATGTACCGGTGAGCGCCATTTGAGACTGTCTTCCACTCCGTAGCGCAGCGAACGCTGGTTAGCCTTGAGTTCGATGAGGAAATCGCCGCCACTATCTCTGATTCTGTCAATTATGTCCTTCTGCATGGACATGGCGTCAGCTGTTACAACTTTTCCGGATATTTCGATTTTATCCAAAAGCAGCGGAACAGCCTTTATCTCATTGCTTTTTTCTTGACACGCCTCCGTTGCCAGTATGATGCGGTATTGAACGAATACGCAGACACTATATCCGGATTGCGTCCGTTCGGCTGGATTGTGCCGCGCTCGGCTTTGCCGTCGATGCAGATTGTCTCTTTACCGCTGTATGTCTTGTGCAGTTTTTTATGAAATACCTCGGCAAACTCCTGCATTTTGTCTGCCATAGCCAGATCATCGATGCCATTTTCTACACGGCAAAGAGTGGCTTCCGAGGGTACGCCGTTCTTCAACATCCCCATTTTACGGAATTTATTGATATTGTGCCTGCCGAACTCTATTATATCGGCGCGTCCGACGCACCCGGAGGCACGGCCAAGTATCATTAACATGATGATATCAGCGAGTCTGTGACGGATGTTTCCCTTGTCTGATCTGCGGAAATCGGGCACTGACCGGGCAAAATCAATCAGTCTTTCCATGATGCTGCCCGAAGGACAAAAAAGGTGTTTCTTTTTAGTGTGTATTAAGCCGAAAAAATTGGAAATCAGCGAATTAATACTTATTTTCGCATAGCGAAAATCGAGGCGGAAGAGCCTTCTCGGCCACTCCGCCTCTTCAAAATTTAATTTTATGATAAAGAAACACCGAAGGCGGTGCTTCGGCATCGCTGTGTGCAAATTTAGCTGTTTTCATGGATAAAACGGCTGATTGTTTACTATATTTTCGAACACCAACATCTATATTGGTTCAGATGGGATATTCTGCAAATGCTCGCTATAAAATAAGAGACAAAAAGAGAATACAAACACGTTTTAAATGAAAGAGCCGTGTAAAAAAACAACAAAAAGATCCTCTACCTATTGCAGAATAAAAAAAAGTCCATATCTTTGCACCCGTTAAACAAAACAACGGTGCCATAGCTCAGTTGGTAGAGCAAAGGACTGAAAATCCTTGTGTCCCCGGTTCGATTCCTGGTGGCACCACTTTTAAAAGACTTCAAATTTGGTAAATCCCTGAAAATTAAACATTTCAGGGATTTTCTTTTTCTCCTAATCCGCATATTTTTGGCAAAATAACGCACTTCCGTAGTGCTAAATCGTGGACAACTTTAGTCTCGAAAAAAATGTCCACGAATTGTACCGTAAGTCGTTGATTGTCTTATCGTTTGATTCTTGCTATTCTGCACGATTCAGTAACTTTAAACATTAATTTTTAGAGTATGAAACGACAGACTTTCAATGTGCTGTTCTTCATCCGCAAAACAAGAACAGTAAAATCAGGTGAAACCCCTATCATGTTGCGGATAACTATTCAAGGTCAATTAGCTGAAATGCAGCTAAAACGAACCGTTAAGCCTGAACTCTGGTCACAAGCCAAAGAACGGTGTACAGGCAAAGATTCTAAATCTGTAGAAGTAAACCGCTATCTGGAATCGGTAAAATTACGCTTGTATGAGATTCATCGGACTTTGGAAGATGAAAACAAACTAATTAATCCGATGGAGATTAAAAGACGTTTTCTCGGACTGGATGAAAAACATAAGATGTTCTTTGAGGTATTCCAAGAACATAACGACAAATGCAGAGAACTGATAGGTAAGGATTATGCAAAGGTCACTATCTCCCGCTTTGATACATGCTTGAAGTATTTTAAAGAAATGCTTCTAAAACAGTACCATCTAAAGGATATTCCGATGAAAGAAATAAATAATGCCATTATTCAGGACTATATTCATTTCTTGAAATCAAAAAAGAATCTGCAAGAAAATACAGTTATCCGCTACATGAAAGTAGTCAAGAAGATTACTAACATGGCTCTTGCAAACGACTGGATAGATAAGAATCCGTTTATGAATATACACTTTCATGAACAGGAAGTACATAAAGAGTTTCTAACTAAAGAAGAATTAGAAATTTTGCGGACTAAAGTTTTCAATGTACCACGCTTGGAATTGGTACGTGATATTTTCTTATTCCAGTGCTGGACTGGCTTAGCGTTCATAGATGTATCGGAATTGAAACCCGAACATTTGGTAACAGATAATGAAGGTAACATCTGGATAAGAAAAGCTCGCCAAAAAACAAAAATCATGTGTAACATTCCACTCTTGGATATTCCATTAGCTATATTGGATAAATACAAAGGCTATCCGCTTTGCGAAAAGAAAGGTACATTATTACCTGTTCCATGCAACCAAAAGGCAAACAGTTATTTGAAGGAAATAGCTGATTTCTGCGGAATTAAGAAGAACCTGACCACGCATACTGGGCGTCATACATTTTCGACAGTCGTTACTCTGGCTAATAATGTATCATTGGAGAATGTATCTAAAATGCTCGGTCATACCAATACGAAAATGACACAACGATACGCAAAAGTATTAGATCAAAGTATTCTCCGAGATATGCAGAATGTACGGGAGAGCTTCTCTACTAAAACGACCTAAAGATGAAAACGGCTACCTAATCCATTCGGACGGTAGTCGTTTCTCTGTATCCACCATTAAAGACTAAAGAGAACAATCTCCTATATCATAGGCTGAACGAAACCTATTTTCTAAAACCTTCCTAATATCCGATTCACGGAATAGTACTTTGCCCGGAAGTTGAATAAATGGGAAAATGCCATCATCCCGATAATACTGTAAAGTCCTACGGCTAATTTTGAGTATAGAACAAAGTTCTTCGCTTGTCAGATACCGTTCACCCTCAAACATGGGTTTATTATTCTTCAATGCATATTCTATATAAGGTAAAGCCTTATCTAAAGATTGCAATAATTCTTTGCTATCTTCATTCGTGTACAAATCCATAGGCAATTATTCTTTAATGGTTACTTTTATTCTACCTGAATCCAATATTTTTTGTACTTCGGCTACTTTATAATAGACTTTCTTGCCAACAGTCGAAAAAGAAAGTTTGCCGCTTTCCCGTAAAGACTGTAATATTCGCAGAGAAATATTTAGCGAAGCTGCCAATGTCTTGCCTTCTATCCATTCTTTCTCAATACACATATCAGAGGGAGACAAAGAAGTATTATCTGCCAATGATATAATCTGTTCCAGCTTCTTTCTAAAAGAATCGAAGGAAACTCTTTCTATTGCTACTATATCCATATATAAATTACTTTTCAAAATTCATTTTCTTTTAAAGTAAGTTTTTCAGAACTCAATATGAAACATTGACAAAGGTAAGTTCCGTATTTAGCCTGTTCAATTCCAAGCCTTCGGTTTAGATAAAAATCTTCCTCTCATTAACATTCGAGCGTATTTTCATCTAAAGACTTGCACAGACTAAATACTTCACTGGAAAAGTCAATGATTTAAATTAAATTCCGAAAAACAATGTTTTAAGGGTAGCAGGTTATTCTTTCCTACTGTCAAAGTAGTGCTTTTGAAGCAACTTATCAATATCACTTTGTCGATAGATGATTTTGCCTTTTATCTGGATGAAGGAGATTAATCCCGTATCTCGCCATTCTTGTAAGGTTCGTAAACTGACATTCAGTTTCTTGGAAACTTCATGGCTAGAAAGAAAACATTCTCCGTTCAGGTGGGGCTTATAGTGCTTTACAATCGATTCAATACCGTTCAGCATTGAATCGAGCGAAGAAATAAATTCTTTGACTTGCGGTGTATCTTTATTTATTAGTTCCATGATTGAAAAATTGTTTTATTGAAATATTGATTTCAAGATTGCTAGATAGCTAATCAGTTATATGATTAGCTGGTTGATAAGTTAGTTACGCAGATAATCACCTAATGATGAAATGCTAAGTACATCTTTTACCCGGTCATAATCTATATAGAGCCGCTTGGATGCAGTGGCAATAAAATACTGGCTACCATCTTTCTGTATCTCATACGTAGCAGGAGAAGCCTGTTTGGTGGTTTCCGATACATATATAATAGAAAGGAGATGTTTTTTGTCATTCCGGTAAATGATAACCGTAGGATTCAGATTAACGCTTTCCCATGTGCCAACAATGGAAAACAGGTTGAAGGACGGATAATCTTCTTTAGTTCTTTTCATAAGGCGTGGTTTGTTTGGGTGATTGATTCAGTGTTTCACTGTCTGCAATAATTCTTTCAATATCAGCAGACTTATAATAAATATGAAGCATTATCTTGGTGCTTCAAACATGAAATGTGGCATAGTGCAGAAATGGAAGAACTAAAGCGTATGCTCGGCTATCCTATCAAATGGCTATAAAGATAGTTGTATCTTAAATACAAGAAATGGTAATAAAAGAGACAGGCAAGCTATTGTTTATTCTAATAAAGTGATTACATTTGCATACCATACTATATGGTATGTATTTAAATTATGAAGAAAGTAGATAAAAAGCAATGGTTCGTGACAGGACTAACAGTTTTGGAAAAAGAAGGATTTGCAAGAATCACGATAGATAATCTATGCGGATTATTACAAATCACCAAAGGTGCATTCTATCATCATTTTAAAAACATAGACGGCTATGTGGATGCATTGATGAGGTATTGGTTGGAAGTAAACACTTTTGAGTTTATTCGTGAAGTGGACAAATTGAACACTCCCAAAGAACAACAGCAGAAATTGGCTGATATGGCAGCATACGCTTCTATCCGAAACGAAAGTGTAATACGGGCGTGGGGGTATTCAAATCCAATTGTACGAAATTATGTAGCGCAAGCGGACAGTATCAGGCTGGAGTATGCAAACAAGCTGAATGAAGCAACAGGATTGGATGCTAAACAAGCAATGGATTTGGCGATAATACAATATTCCATGCTGATTGGCATGCAACAAGTTTGCTCGGATCTATCAGCAAAACAGTTTAAAGAGTTACAGGATATGGTTATCAATAAATTTAAAGAGCAGTAAGATGAAAAATATACCAACAAACAGCTTGATTGAAAAGTATCTTCCTGCCGATTATGTGGATTCCTATTCAAGGGAAATAGCTTGTAATCAGAAAATAACACCTGAGAAATTTCGCAATCTTGCTTTTAACCAACTTCCTAAATGGATAGATTGGTTAATGAATTTACGAAACGCTATTGCAAAACCATTGGGATTGGATACAAAGAGTAGATTTACAAATATGGTGTCCGATAAAAACGAGCATGAAGAAATTTTTGGAATGCCTGACAGCCACTTGGATTTTCATGTTTCAATGTGGTGTGGTGAATATAAAGATTGCAAACAGGAACTTAGGATTACTACTATTGTGAAATATAACAATTGGCTTGGACGAATGTATTTTTTCTTTATTAGACCATTTCACAAAATTATCATTTACTCTCTATTGAAACGAATAAAGAATAAAAATGAACGGCAATAAACGAAACGTATAACACATGTTTGATTGCTTATGCCAAAATGGAGCCTTTCAGATCAAAATATATATAGTCTTCTCAACTCTTCTTGCACAGAAGAAAATTTTGATGAAGCCCAACTACTTATGGCATATAGAGAATTTGTTGAATCTGTAATTACCTTTTTGAATAATGAATCAGATTACAAAACTTTAATTAGAGAACTAAATCTTACCTACATAGAATTTGAAGCACTAAAAAATAGTTTAGAAATCAGAAGAGATTTCTGTTATGAAACAAAAAGTATAACATGCAATAAGATACTTTCATTTATTAATAAAGAACTAGACCTACTCCATCATCAAATGGAATTTCCTAAATTCTTTATTAACATTGAAGCTGGATGGAAATCTACCTTACACCTAAATAAAGATATTGCAAAGTACATTGACATAATGGAAATTGTATGTGGACTTTATTATCTAAAATGTATTACAACGGTTGATGGTAAGGAAATACATTTCAGTGATTTAGCAAATGCTTTTGAAAAGCTGTTTAACATAAAATTCAGTGATATTTATAAAAAAGAAGAAGAGGTTATCAAACGTAAGCCTGATAAACGAACAGCCTTTTTAGATAAACTAAGAGTCGCTATTATCGAAAAGTGTAAAGAAGAGGGATATCTTCCATAAAATCAAAATACAGACATTCAGGGTATTAATCATAATTTATCGGGGAATGGGTGATCTATTCCCCGAACTTATTTGCAGCCATTTTTAGAACTTTGCTTCATCAATCGATTGAAAATCATTAATGTTCAACTTAAAATGAAGCAAAATGTATATAGACAATGAAAACTTCGAGAAATGGATGGAGAAACTTTCCAAAAAACTCACCGAGATCGGGCAAGACCTGAAATCTCTTATCAATACCGACACCGTATTCGATGAAAATGAGAAGTTGTTAGATAATCAAGACTTAGCCTTTCTGCTAAAAGCATCTTTCAGAACCCTACAACGCTATCGGGCAAAAGGTGTACTTCCCTACTTTAACATTGGACGGAAAACGTACTATAGAGCCAGCGACATCCGGGCTTTTGTTCGTGAGTATGCCGATTCTCAAACCTACAAGCAGTTCGAAAAAGTCAATCAGTTAGAGAATCAACCCTGATAGCAAAAAGCAGCAGAGGAAAGAAGCCTATGTTCGGACTATTCCTCTATGCTACCACCCCGATTTAGCAGAAACTGCTTCACCTATCGGTTCAGCCCGTTTCACTAAATCGAGCAAGAGGGAACTGGACAAGTCCTGTTCTTCCCTCTTGCCCTGCGGGGCAAAGCCTTCGGCTTTAGCGTGTTACAAGAACACGCTGTAATGACACCTGTAATAAGCATTTTCTTTGCAATGCTTATTATCAGGTATTTATCTATTCATATTTCCATAAAAAAGTAATTACCATGCCAAACAGCAGTCGAAAAACGATATTCACTACCATTTCCATAGACAAGGAAACGGCAGCTTTGGTAGAGAAGATATGCAAACGCTATTCACTGAAAAAGAGTGAAGTTGTAAAACTGGCGTTCGGGTATATAGATAAGGCGCATATCAACCCATCCGAAACACCTGAATCCGTAAAATCAGAACTGGCGAAAATAAATAAGAGACAGGATGATATTATCCGGTTCATCCGTCACTACGAGGAAGAACAACTGAATCCCATGATACGGGTTACAAATTCTATTGCTTTGCGTTTCGATGCTATTGGCAAAACTTTGGAAACTCTAATTCTCTCCCAATTGGAAGCCAGTCAGGAGAGACAAACAGCCGTGCTTAAAAAGCTAAGTGAGCAGTTCGGCAATCATGCTGATGTAATAAACAACCAATCCAAAAAAATTAACACACTCAACCAGATACATCAACGAGATTATAAAAGGTTATTTCAACTGATACAACTCCATTCAGAACTATCTGCTTGCGGTGTGATGGATAGTAAGAAGAAAGAGAACCTAAAGTCTGAAATCAGCAATCTGATAAACACATAGAGCCATGCATATAGATTTTGCCCCGCCATCGGGTGGAACATATAACAATGCAGGAAGTAGCCGACAATTAGTCTCTTACATGGAGCATGAGGATTTGGAGCGGATGGAGAAAGGAATCTATACCGATGGCTTTTTCAACCTGATGGATGATAATATCTATAAATCAAAGGTTATTAAGGATATAGACGGCAATATCGGGCAACTCCTAAAAACGGATGCTAAGTTTTACGCTATCCATATCAGCCCATCGGAAAGTGAACTTCGGGCAATGGGGAACACCGAGCAAGAGAAAGCCGAAGCGATGAAGCGGTATATCAGGGAAGTATTCATTCCTGAATATGCCAATAATTTCAACAAAGGGCTATCCGAAGCAGATATAAAGTTTTACGGCAAAATTCATTTCGACCGTAGTCGTTCCGACAACAAGCTGAATATCCACTGTCATTTGATTGTGAGCCGGAAAGACCAAGCTAACAAAAAGAAGCTATCACCGCTCACCAATCATAAGAATACCAAGAAAGGAATAGTAACAGGAGGTTTTGACCGTGTGAACCTATTCCAACAGGCGGAACAGGGCTTTGATAAACTGTTTGATTATAAACGTCAACTAGTAGAATCATTTGACTATTGCAACACTATGAAGAACGGCACTATATTTGAAAGGCTCAATTTGCAAGGACAAGAACTTCAATCCAATGATAAAAAAACAGAAATCGATCAAGATAGCAATCAAGAAAACTTATTTTCTATCAAGCTTGAAAGCAAGGAAATAGACCATACATCTTGCAATACAGGCAATAATATTGATAAAGAAAAAGATAATCGAATTCCCCCCCACCGATCTAATAATCAAGAAAACTATTTTTCTTCTGATTCTCTCGTCTCCTTAGTTCCATTTGGGGCTAACTTATTAATTAATTCAAATGTTCCAGAAGAACAAATACCTATATCCCAAAAGAGAAAGAAAAAATATCGCAAATTATAAACTGCTTTTGTATCCTGCGAAAGCTACATTTTTGCATACCTCAGCAAATTTTAATATTTTCAACCTCACTTTATACAAAATTCTTAGGATCATCGCATAACGTAATAGTTTTTTTGTTATTTTTGTGCATACTTAAAACTGATACACAATGGACAAAGAACGAAAAATTGCTTTTTACACTTTAGTAAAAGATATGTGGGCTAATAATGCTGACGGATTAGAAGGATTAATTCCTTTTTATGAAATAAAAGAAGTATTTAATTACATTGATGGGCGCAAAAGAAGATCTTTAAAGTTGAAAAGTAACAAAGCTTGTTCTTTGGAGTCATTTAGTATGAAGCAAGATTCTAAAGATTCTTCTATCTTGATAACAGGGCTATTTAAAAGTGCTGCATATAAATATCGTCCCCCCTATTGGGATACGGAAACAGACGAAGAACGAGAGAGTCCTAAAAAACAAACAGAAGGAGAAAAAGAAAAAACACATTTTGCAATAAAAATAACAAATGATGAGGTTTTCTTATTGGTAGAAGTTAATGGAAATGGTGTATCAGTCAATAATATCATAAGCTATTTAAATCAATTTACACGGGAATATTTGAAGAAAAAGAAAAAAACGAAGAATTTTACGGTAGAATATACAAAAATAGCTCGTGATAATTTTATATCAGAGCTTGAAAAGTTAAAACGAGCAACATCTATTGATGTCTTCTTCAATAAATCATTATTAGGAAGTCGCGCTCTTCAGTTTTCAGAAAGAACGTCAGCTATACAAGACCAAGTTAAATTGACTTTAAAAGCGGAAAGAAATAAAAGTGCAAAAGAAGTAGGTATTGATATTTTTAATCGCTTGAATAGACAAAAGAAGAATAATGCACAAGAGGTTTCCAAAATAAGAATTTATGGAAAAAACGAAAATGACAAAGATACATTTATTGATACAACTTTCATGGAAAAAATAGAACCTATTAAGGTGTCTATAAATGAATCAACAGGTCAAGTGCAAACTATGGAAATATATCGTTTTCTTAAATCTTTAATTCTGCCTTTGTAAATTATGGAGTATATATTACTTTTTATAGATTTTCTAAGGACACGTGAAAAAAGGATTTTCTTAGTGAATGTTATTATTCCACTGATTGTAAGTATTATTGTTTTTTTGTATTCGGATTCATGCCGCTTCTATAGCGTTGTTGATGCTATTCAGAGTGATATTCTTTCAGTCATTGGCATTCTATTAGGTTTTACAATTTCTGTATTTGCTATATTTTTAACTTCCGAAGGAGCAAATATAGAAAAAGCTCGAAATAGTTATATAGAAAAAGTAAAGTTAGGTTCTGAACCTGTTTCATTATATAGAGCTATTACTATTAATTTCACTTATATAGTTGTAGTAGAAGGCTTTTTGCTGTTGATTGGCATGATTTATCCAATATTTTTCTCAACTACTTTCTTAGTCGGGAAAATATTATTCTCATTTAATGTATTTTTATTGATTCATTGTATATTAATGACTTTGAGATTGATTTTGGATTTTTATTTTGTAATTACAAAAAAATAGTATGATACATATAGATAATGTTATTTTAGACAAGATATGCTTACATAAAGTAGGTAATAAAGTAGAAGAGGAAGGCGTAATCTTTTCAAAATCACCATTGTGTGTAAATGAGAATATCAGTAAGTTGCTTGTTAATTATTTTTTTGCTAATTTCAAGAGCAATGAGTATTATAACCTATTTCATGATTCTGATCTCAATTTAAATGAGATTTTCGTATATGCAAGCAATATATTTGACAATAAAGATTCTATTCTACAACAATCTAAAAATATAGCAAAGCACCTATATAACAAGTCTATGCATCCTAAAATTAATGGAGGAGAGCTTTATATTGCATATTTTAAAGACTGTGTAATAGATGGTCAATTAACAGATGGAGTTGGAATTTTTAAATCTGAAACCAAAGAAACCTATCTAAGAGTTTTTTCTACAGGGGATGATTTTGAAATTAATAGTGATTTTGGTATTAATATTAATAAATTGGACAAGGGGTGTTTGATCTTTAATTTAGAGAGAGAGAAAGGTTTTTTAGTTGGTATCGTTGATAATTCCAGTAAAGGTTCAGAAGCTCGTTATTGGAAAGATGAATTTTTGCATGTAAAGCAGAGAAATGATGAATATTATTATACTAACAATATTATTTCATTATGCAAAAATTTTGTGTCTAAAAACAAAAATATAGATAATGTACAAAAAGCAGATATACTTAATAAAGCTGTATCGTTTTTTGAGAAAAACGATTTCTTTGATATAGACGAGTTCTCTAACCAAATAATTCAGGAACAAAGTCTTAGAGATGAATTTCAAAGCTACAAGAAAACATTTGAAGAAGAAAGAGAAGTTGTAATTGCGGATGATTTTACAATTTCAGAAAATGCGACTAAGAAACAATCAAGAAGCATTAAAAACATAATCAAATTAGATAAAAACTTCAAAATAACAATAGATGGTGATATTAGATATTTAGAGAAAGGTTTCGATGAACATCGCAAATTAAATTTCTATAAGCTTTTCTTTAGAGATGAAGAATAGATTTTATATTTTTATTTGCTAATACAATAAAAACAAATAACTTTGCCCCCAGTATTCTCCATGAGCAAACTACCGCAAAAGCACGTAGAAATTTAGTGGGATAATTCATGGGATATGCTTGAAGCAAGAAATATAAAGTTTTAAATATCAGCGTGGTAACTCTCTTGGGAGAATCCCAGGCGATATATAAACAATGAGATATTTGAATTAAGAATCGTTCTTATAGCGAGCAAAACGATAAAAGATAATCGTGTGCTAAATCATGTGGATTTCCAAATGGAAGAAACTATAAAACGGTGATAATCAACAGAGAGAAGATAATAGTTTTCTTGCTGGTGGCACCACTTAACAAGAGTCATAGAAAAAGAAAATCCCTGAAATACATTGTGTTTCAGGGATTTTCTTTTAAGTTAACCCCCTCAAAAGCCCAAAAAAACGGCAGTTTATAGAACATTTCTCTTTGTTTATTCATATGCTTTTTTTCGGTGCAGAAAAAGCAAACCTTTTGCTCTAAAAATGTATATTTGTCAATCAATTAAGATGTAACAAATGAAATCGATACCTCTATACAAGTTTTATAAAAGATTCAGAATAACAATAAACAAACCGGATCATCCGATCCATTTAAATCTAATAATATGTCAAATAGAATTATAAAATACATTTGCATTTTCTCAATCTCCATTTTAGTAATGCCTTGTTCTCTATCTGCAAATGACGGTGTCGTTTTGGTTTCCGGCGATGCATCGATAACGGTGAAAGCCGTGGAAGGAGGGCTCTATAAATTAAATTTTTCTTATCAGGGAACCCCGATACCCACAATCAACCCGGATGCTACGATTTTTCTGGAATTAGCCGGCTCAAAGGTGCTCTCGGGAAACTATAGCTCGTGTGTGCTTAATAGCAATATGCTTACCTGTCAAGCATTGCTCACGACAAGCTTAGGAACGAACTTTAATGTTTCTGATATATATATTGCCAAAGGCAACGGAATCATTGAGCTCCAGCGCAAAATCCGATTATCAAACTCCAAAGCAGGTGATCGTTTCTTCAACTCCTTTTTCGGCTTTCGTACTGATGAGCAAGCAACGGATCTTACCCGGAACGAATATTTCATACCTGCCGTATGGTATAAAGGTAATTTCACTGTAACCGGGAATATTCCAGAGTATATCCCGCAGATCAACGATACCTATTTTTATTATCGGGAAGATAGAATCACATTGCCTCTTGTTATGTTTCGCAATCCAAGAACGAATTTTACCCTTTCGATCATTCATAAAGATTCCAAATGCGAAACGGTTATCGCCGATGGAAACGGGATTTACACTGATGCCGGTTATCAGTTCGGTTCATTGGGTATAAAGAGAGAAAATAAAGTGATTTATACGAATTTTATATACCCCGGTTCGGAGGCAGAGAGACGAGGGGGACGCGGCCCACGCTATCATCCCATACAAGATGATTTAGTGCATGAATATAATCTGGAACTTTGTTTCTCAAGTGTAAATAACTATGCTACAGCAGTGAAAGACTCATGGGGACATGCTTTCGAATTATACAATCCGACTGTTTATCCGGTCGATCTCGATGTAACCTATAATGGTGTCATCGAAACTTTAATGCATTATTATGGGGAAGACACGAGTATGGGAGGTAAGTACGATGCAGCGGGCTGGCCTTTCGAGGTAGACCTTACCACTTTTGAACCCAGGAACTATGATTATCAAATGGGATTTGTAGGCATGCAGGTTGCAACCGGATATTATATCTATCGGGAAGGAGTGGAAACCGGCAATAACGATATGATAAAAAAAGGGGAAGCCGTGTTGAACTTCTGGGCATCCAAAAGCCAGACATCTTTAGGATTACCACGTGATTGGTATGATCCGGGTTGGTGGGGAAATACCGGCACTTTCCGCGACGGAAGCAACCTGCGTGTAAATACAGGAGGCATGGAAAGCCTGATTGCCGCTTGGGCGTTTGCCAAACGTAGCGGCATCGAAAAGCCCGAATGGCTGGATGCCTGCAAAAGATATGGCGACTGGCTTATAGATAACCAGAACAGAGATGGAAGCTATTATTTTTCTTATAATCATAGGGCCATAAATGCTCAGGGAAAACATCCGGTTACGAATTCAAATAAGTTTCTGACAATTTGTGCGGTCCGTTATTTGGTGGAACTTCATATCGCAGCACAAGCGGATAGTCCCGGTGATAATAAGTATAGGGAAGCGGCTGAAAAGGCAGGCGATTTTTGCTATAGGAATATACATAATACCTATACTTATGTTTCCTGTGTGATTGATAATCCCCGGACGTATGACAGCGAATCGGGTCAAATGGCTCTCAATGGATTCCTGGCCCTTTACGACCTGACGAAAGATGCTAAATGGCTGACGGCAGCCGAACAAGCTGCAACTTATACGGAAAGTTGGGTCCATTGCATGGAGATACCCGTTGAAAATGATAAGGGTAACCGCCCCACGAAATTCCCAAGAGACCGTAGCATCGTGGGACAACACATTATTGCCATAGGACATGCTGGAGCAGACCTCGGGTTTGCATGGAGTTCCTTTGCTTTTTATCGCCTTTACCTGGAAACCGGCAATGAACATTACCTGAAAGTGGCACGCATCTCTGCCCATAATTCCAAACAGTCCATGAACTGGGATCAATCTCTTTTCCCCGGGCAGCAAAGGGGATTACAAATGGAGGTCTTCAATGTGAGTGGGCGTAGGCGTGAAAATGGGGCATTTACCTGTCTCAACTGGAATTATGCCGCACATCTTGACCCGATGTTCCGTTTCAAAGATGCCTTTGGTACACCGAATATGGAAGAAGTAGAGAAGATGAGTTGGGAAAATCGTAAATACTATAATGATATTTATTCACACGTACAGTCGGCAAACTGGGGACAGGATATAGAAAAACCACAGTGATCGGTGAAGAACTTCATAAAAAGAAAAATCGCAGTAAAAAGTTATTCTACTGCGATTTTTTAATCATTGCTTATCGTTTCCGATAAACTATTTATTTCACTTCTTCGAAGTCTACATCAGTTACTCCACCATCCTGTTTGCCATTTCCAGCGTTGCCACCAGCCTGCTGACCGAAATCAGGACCCGGTTGTGCACCACCCTGTGCATTCTGTGCGTTGTACATTTCCTGGCTTGCGGCCTGGAATACGCTGTTCAGTTCTGCAGTAGCAGCATCGATACCGGCGATATCCTGAGCCTTGTGAGCTTCTTTCAATTTATTTAAAGCAGTTTCGATCGGAGCTTTTTTGTCAGCCGGGAGCTTGTCGCCCAGGTCTTTCAACTGTTTTTCAGTTTGGAAGATCATACTGTCGGCCTGGTTCAGCTTGTCGATACGTTCTTTTTCTTTCTTATCGGCTTCAGCGTTAGCCTGAGCTTCTTCTTTCATACGTTTTACTTCGTCGTCGCTCAATCCGCTGGATGCTTCGATACGGATGCTCTGGACTTTACCGGTACCTTTATCTTTCGCAGAGACGTTGAGGATACCGTTTGCGTCGATATCGAAAGTAACTTCAATCTGAGGCACGCCACGCTGTGCGGCAGGTATTCCATCGAGGTGGAAACGTCCGATCGATTTGTTGTCTTTAGCCAATGAACGTTCACCCTGCAATACATGGATTTCCACAGAAGGTTGATTGTCTACGGCTGTCGTAAATGTTTCAGACTTCTTAGTCGGAATAGTCGTATTGGCTTCGATCAACTTGGTCATAACGCCACCCATTGTTTCGATACCCAATGACAATGGAGTCACATCCAACAACAGAACGTCTTTTACTTCACCTGTCAACACGCCGCCCTGTATAGCAGCACCTACAGCTACCACTTCGTCCGGATTAACACCTTTGGACGGAGCTTTGCCGAAGAACTTCTCAACAATAGCTTGTACGGCCGGGATACGTGTTGAACCACCTACCAAGATTACTTCGTCGATGTCGGAAGTACTCAAACCTGCATCTTTCAAAGACTGGCGGCACGGTTCGATACAAGCCTGGATCAGGCTGTCTGCCAATTGTTCGAATTTGGCACGAGTCAGTGTCTTAACCAAGTGCTTTGGAATACCGTTAACCGGCATGATATACGGAAGGTTGATTTCCGTGCTTGTTGTGCTTGACAATTCGATCTTAGCCTTTTCAGCAGCTTCTTTTAAACGTTGCAAAGCCATCGGGTCCTTGCGCAGGTCGACACCTTCTTCGCGCAGGAATTCTTCAGCCAACCAGTCGATGATTACATGGTCGAAGTCATCACCACCCAGGTGAGTATCACCGTTAGTCGATTTAACTTCAAACACACCGTCGCCCAGTTCCAGGATAGAGATATCGAATGTACCGCCACCAAGGTCGAATACGGCGATTTTCATGTCTTTGTTCGTCTTATCCAGACCATAAGCTAAAGATGCAGCTGTCGGTTCGTTTACGATACGACGAACATTCAAACCTGCAATTTCACCTGCTTCCTTTGTTGCCTGACGCTGTGCATCGCTAAAGTATGCCGGAACAGTGATAACGGCTTCTGTCACTTCCTGTCCCAGATAGTCTTCTGCTGTTTTCTTCATTTTCTGCAGGATCATAGCTGAGATTTCCTGCGGTGTGTATAGGCGTCCTTCGATGTCGACACGCGGAGTATTGTTGTCGCCACGTACTACTTTGTAAGGTACGCGGTTGATCTCTTTCTGTACCTGATCGTAGGTTTCACCCATGAATCGTTTGATAGAGAATATTGTTTTTTCAGGGTTGGTGATTGCCTGACGTTTTGCCGGATCACCTACCTTGCGTTCGCCACCTTCTACAAATGCAACGATTGAAGGAGTCGTTCTTTTACCTTCGCTGTTTGCAATGACAACCGGTTCGTTACCTTCGAGTACGGCAACACACGAGTTGGTTGTTCCTAAGTCGATTCCGATAATTTTTCCCATAATTTTCTTCTATTTTAATTGTTATTATTTTCCTTGTATTTGCTTTTCTCTTTCGAGCTGCACTAATTATCTTACAAATCGTATGCCAAAGTAACAAGGATGCCTTTGGAAAAGTTTAGCTGACAGAAAGTGTGACAATACGTCAGTTTTCGGATTGGCTTCTAACTAAAATGTGGTTTTTATTATTATATGTATGTTAGTGGGGAGAGGCAAAGGCATTCTGACAGCCTTTAAAATTAGTAAAGCAATCTCTATTGATATTGGTTCTATTCTGTACTCTAAAAGTGATGTGTACGAAACAAAGTTACATTAAATCTATGCTTAGTAGCAGATTTGCATTTATATACCTCTTCCTGAAATACTTCTTTCCATGTAGTCCATAGATGAAATGAGCTTAAAACCGGTTAATGTGTGGATTTGGTAAATCATTATGAGAATCAGTTTTTGATAATAAAATATTGATGTATAGCTATTTGTGTTTTAAGATCGTGTAAATGTGATTTTAAAGTATATTTTTGATTTGAAGTGTGTAATGTGTTGAATATAAGAATTTTATACTGATTGTAAATGACTAAAAAAAACGTACATTTATTTTCGCCAAAGATATTAACTTATATTGAATAATGAAAACTTTCTTTGCTTTTTTTGATGATTTGTGATAAATATCTATAGCACAATTGTTTAATGTGTATATTGGAAGTAGATATATACAGAGATATTTAGTAAAAATAGCTTTTGAAAAATGACTAAAAAAAACGTACGTTTTTTTTAGTCATTTTATAGATGAAGAAAATGTATAAAGTGTTGAATCTTAATATTTATTATTATGAATAGTGGATAATCTATTGTGCGTGTTTGATGGCTTGTGTGAACGTACACAATGTGATGGTTTAATGCAAGAAAGAGTTTTACTAACTAATTATTTAATACCAATTTAAATGAGAATATGAGAAAACATGTGTTTAGTCTTGTGTCCCGTTGTACTTTTGTATTATTGTTGATGAGTGTTTTTGCGTGTTATGCGAGCGCTCAAGGATTAACAGTAACGGGAGTTGTGAAAGACCAATCTGGCGAAGCGTTGATTGGCGTGAACGTGATGGAAAAAGGAACAACAAATGGTTCTATCACGGATATAGATGGAAAGTACAGTGTTACTGTAACAGGAAAAAACCCCATTTTAGTCTTTTCCTATATCGGTTATTTGACTCAGGAAATACCGGTATCCAATCGAAAAGTGATTAATTTGACCATGAAAGAAGATTCTGAGGAATTGGAAGAAGTGGTAGTAATCGGTTACGGTACGGCTAAGAAAAAGGATTTGACCGGGGCGATTTCTTCTGTAAGAACAGAAAACTTGGAGAAAGAAAGTCCTCGTTCTGTTCAGGATCTTCTGCGTGCAAATGCAGCCGGTTTATCAATTAAAATGTCTACGAATGCAGCAGGGACAGGGGATGTTCAGATTCGTGGAAAAAATACATTGACAGCCGGATCCAGTCCGCTATATGTTTTGGATGGTGTTATTTTTAATGGAGATCTTTCCGATATAAATCCAATAGATATCCAATCTGTTGATGTATTGAAAGATGCCAGCTCCGTTGCTGTTTATGGAGCAAAAGCAGCAAATGGTGTAATTGCAATTACGACTAAAAAAGGTAAGACCTCAAAACCAGTGGTTAATTTTAATACCAATCTGGGTTTGGTGCAGCCTTCCCGCATACCATCTGTTGTTGATGGTGCCGGTTTTATCAAGTTTCGACAGGAATATTCTGAAAGCCTGCTGACAAAGGAAGAGTTAGCCGCTAAACCGGGTATGTATACCGATCCGAGGTTGTTGAGTAATAGCGGAATAGATCCTTTATCATGGTATAACTACGATCAGTCGACTCCTGCTACATCTTTACCCTCCAATGAGCAGATGATTACAACCTGGTTGTCCCGTTTGAACTTTAAAAATATTGAAGTAGAGAATTACTTGAATGGGATAGAGACTAATTGGGATGATTATATTTTTCAGACAGGTCTTCAGCAAGATTATACGGCAAGTGTTTCAAACCGTACGGATGATTTCTCTTATTACTGGTCTTTAGGCTATGCGGATCGTGACGGGATTCAAACAGGTGATTGGTACAAGACGTTCCGTACCCGTTTGAACTTAGAATCTAAAGTAAATAGCTTCCTGACAATTGGTTTGACTTCTTCTTTTGCTACCAAAGATGAAAGTGCATTAGCCGCAGATGCCGTTCAGCGCGAACGTAATTCACCATATACAACTAATGATATAGATGATTTGGAGAGCCCGTACCGGATGTATCCTAATGGTGATAATAATTCGAAGAACCCGTTTTTTGACAATCTGTATACCGATCGTAAAAAAATTACGCATACTTTGAATGCTAATATATATGGTATAGTGAAATTGCCTTTCGGTTTCGAGTATCAGATGAACTTTACTCCGACTTATAAATGGTATGAATATTATAACCATAAATCATCCCAACATCCCGAATGGGCAGGAGAAGGAGGTAACTCGGAGCGTACCAATCAGAAAACATTCGGTTGGTTGCTGGATAATATTGTCCGTTGGAAAATGGACTTTGGAAAGGATCATAGACTCGAAGCTACTTTCCTGGCTAATGCTGAAAAAGAACAGTATTGGAGCACAACTGCAAAAAATACACAGTTTTCACCGAGTGATGTCCTTGGCTATCATAATATCGGGGCCGGAACAGTTCCAGTTGTCTCCAGTGAAGATAAATACAAAACGGGTGATGCTCTGATGGGACGTGTCTTCTATTCTTTTAAAGATAAATATATGTTGACTGCATCTGTTCGTCGTGACGGTTATTCTGCCTTCGGACAGGCGAATCCGCGTGCCACTTTCCCTGCTGTTGCCTTAGGATGGGTTTTTACATCCGAAAAGTTCCTGGAACCGGCAAGTAATTGGTTGAATTATGGAAAGTTGCGTTTCTCATGGGGGCAGAACGGAAACCGCGATATCGGCCAGTACGATGCATTGGCAAGTCTTACTTCCGGCTTACATCCCTATATCGATCAGAACGGGAACATATATATCACATCACAAATTTATGTTAGCCGTATGGCTAATGCCGATTTGAAGTGGGAACGTACGGCATCTTACAATATCGGTTTGGATTTTTCGATGTTGGGAGATCGCCTGAGAGGTTCTGTTGAAACTTACATGACTGAAACTCAGGATTTGTTGGTCAACCGTTCTTTGCCTTCTATTTTAGGTTTTGCAGACGTTAAGGCTAATTTGGGTAAATTGGCAAATAAAGGGTTTGAATTATCTTTGAATGGTGATGTCATCAGTACGAATGACTTTATGTGGACCTCTTCCGGAACTTTCTCCTTTAACCGTCGTAAATTGAAAAAATTGTATGGTGACATGGTTGATGTTTTGGATAAAGATGGTAATGTCATTGGACAGAAGGAAGCAGATGATATTGGAAACAAATGGTTTATCGGCCATGATCCCGACCAGATCTGGGATTATGAAGGAAAAGGCGTATGGCAATTGGGTGAAGAAGAAGAAGCAGCCAAATATGGTTGTAAACCAGGTGACTTCCGGTATATCGATCAAAACAATGATGGTGTGATGAATGACGACGACAAGGTGTTCCAGGGATATACGACTCCCCGTTTCTACTGGTCATGGAGAAATGAATTCAGTTATAAAGACTTCAGTTTTTCTTTTATGGTATACTCCCATGTCGGACAATATGGAACATTCAATCGCGCGGCAAATACCGGTGGTACGTATGACCGATATTCAATTGTCGATTTACCGCGTTGGACAATCGATAATCCTACAAACGACTACGGACGTATCGGTTCCTATAATTTAGGTAGCCATTATGTAAAGAAGACGTTTGTCCGTATGGAAAACATCACTTTGTCTTATAATGTGCCGAAGACCTTCCTGAGCAAGTTTAAGGTGCAGAATATGCGTCTTTCTTTAAGTGCCCGCAATCCGTTTGTGATTTCAAATTGGTCATTCGGTGACGTAGAAGGCGGCGATTATACAATGAGATCCTATAATCTTAGTGTTAACTTTACTCTTTAATAAAAGAATAATCAGAAATATGAAAAAGAATAAACATATAAAGAAATGTGTAATAGGAGCGTTAGCTGTATTACCTTTACTGACGACCGGTTGTAAAGAAAGTTGGTTGGATCCGAAGCCTCTTTCGTTCTATACGCCGGAAAATACCTATGTGGATGCAAATGGTTTATACGCAGCTATTGTTGCTTGCGAGCGTAATATGAGGCATGAGTACTTCGGTGATTTATCTCCGATTTTAACAGAAATGTACACTTCGGATATCGCGGTCCATGGAAAGACGGATGAAAGCGGTTCTCTCGTTGATTTTGATAATTACATGATTCCGACTCAATCGAGAAGTGATGCTAAAAATAAAATGAAATGGTATTGGGATGAAGGGTTTAAAGGTATCAAATATGCCAATATCGTAATTAGCCGCCTGGATGCCGCTACGTTTAAAGATGAAGCGGAACGGAATGCCGTTTTGGGTGCAGCCTATTTCCAGCGCGCCTATCGCTATTATAAGCTGACTCATCAGTTTGGGGATGTGCCTTTTCTCGATAAAGAAATTACCTCTCCGAAACTGGACTTCTATTCACACGACCGCTGGAGTATTCTTGAACAGTGTAAGTCTGATATGGAGTTTGCCTGGCAATGGGTTCCGGAGAAAGTTGATCGTGGCAAAACATCAAAGGCTGCCTGTGGAGTATTATTGATGAAAATTTACATGTGCTTGGGTGAATTTGATCGGGCAATTGAAGTCGGGAAAGAAATCGTTGCAAATAATCCGTTGATGACAAGCCGTTTTACGACAAACAAGACAAAGCCGAATACGAACCTGATGCATGACTTGCATAGTGTAGAGGCAAAGATGGATATGTCGAATACGGAAGGCTTGATGTATGTTGTTTCCTATCCGGATGTGGAAGGTCGAGACAGGATACAAACCATGCGTAATGCAACTCCTTATTGGGCGAAAGGTGCTGCGATCATGACACCTGCCGGGGAAACTGGAACCGCTATTTCACCGGCTTCTGCAGATAAAGAGACAGAAATAGATAATGATTTTAATGTTGGCCGTGGTATTGGAACTTGCCGTCCGACAAATTATTACCAGTATGAAATCTGGACCGATAAAGAGAAGAATGACCTTCGTGGTCCTAATAACCATGATAGCTGGCGACGTATGACTGATTTGTATTATAACGAACCGGGGTTGAAAAGTAAGTCGGAATGGTATGGCAAGCATTTGGTACGTCCTGTTAATATAAGTGTTTCCGACTCTGTACGCTGTTGGTTCATGTGGCCGCATTACAAAATCTTTGTTCCGGATCCAACAAAGGCAACAGACCGTAGCGGAGGGGAAACTCCTTGGTATATCTATCGTTCGGCAGAAGTCTATCTGATGTTAGGCGAATGTTATTATTGGAAAGACCAACCACAGGAAGCTGCCAATATGCTGAATGTTGTTCGTGAGCGTGCCGGTGCAGAACCTTTGACAGCATCTGAGATTAATATCGGTGCAATTCTCGCAGAGCGTGCCCGTGAATTGTATTACGAAGAAAACCGTCATGTAGAGTTGGTTCGTATAGCTTACACTTATGCTAAACTGGGTAAATCCTGTGAAGTTTTCGGTGGCCGTGTTTATAAACTGGATAATATATCAGGCCCCGGCGGAACAGGTTCTAATGTGAAAGAAATGGGGTATAACTTCTGGTATGACTGGATGATGACACATAATAACTTTTTCCGTGACGGCGTTGAAATTGCTTATGGAAAATACCGTATCAGTGTCCACCATATTTTGTGGCCGATTCCGAATACCGCAATCTCGACAAATACAGGTGGTGTAATCAACCAGAACATCGGTTATCCGGGCGCTGAAAACAATATCACCCCGTTGAAGGTAGGCGAAGAAACGCCGGCTAAATAACAAATCGGCAAGAAAGCGCGATACACATAACAACAACAACGCGCAAGAGGCATGTGCCGTCGGGAAGACAGCAAGCGAGCTTTATTACTCCCGCAGGCCATGCCTCTTTTTTTCTGTAGTTGAAGTTGCAAACATAGTCTTATTATTTGCAAAAAAAGGCTATGTTACAAGTCTCTTTTCTCTCTAATATTGTGTCAGGTTAAATTTAAATAATATTAGTATGAAAAAATGGACAACTGAATCTCCAAGTAATTACTTGGCTATCAGGAGATATGCATATCTCCTGATAATCTTCCTCTGTATAATAAATATTGGAGGAGTATCTGCTCAGAACTTACCGATTACCGGAAAAGTCGTAGACATGTCGGGCGAACCTCTTATCGGGGTTAATGTTTTACAGAAAGGGACGACTAATGGTTCCATAACCGATATTAATGGGGAATACAGTATTTCCGTTTCCGGTAAGAATGTCGTATTGGTCTTTTCTTACATTGGTTATCTGGCACAGGAAATTCCGGCAGGTAAGCAAAACAAGATTAATGTGAAATTGAAGGAAGATACACAAAATCTGGAAGAAGTCGTTGTTATTGGTTATGGTACGGCAAAGAAAAAAGATTTAACTGGTGCGATTTCGACTATTAAGACTGATCAATTGGTTGCCGAAGCTCCTGGTTCCATTCAGGATTTGATGCGTGCTAATTCTCCGGGTTTAAATATTGGTATGTCGACTGGTGCAAAAGACCAATCAAGTTTGCAAATTCGAGGGAAAAATACGTTAAAGGCTGGATCATCTCCTCTGATTGTCTTGGATGGAGTGATTTTTGAAGGATCTCTTAATGATATTAATCCGGTTGATATTGAGGCGATTGATGTTTTGAAAGATGCCAGTTCTGCAGCTGTTTATGGAGCAAAGGCCGCAAATGGGGTAGTTGTTGTTACGACAAAAAAAGGAAAAGCTGGTAAACCTGTTGTTAATTTTAATACAAACATAGGGTTTGTACAGGTTGCTAATCAACAAAAAATATTGGATGGTGAAGGTTTTGTGAAATATCGTCAGGATTATGAAGTTACCCGTAATTCGGCCGAATATCTGGCTAAGTATCCGGAGATTTTTAGTGATCCTCGCAAGTTGCAGAATGTTGATCAGTTAACTTGGTATAATTATACGCAAAAGACTCCGGTTTCCTCCGTTTCAGAAGATGATTTGGTTCGTTCCTGGTTGGCTCGTTTGGATTTTAAGGCGCCGGAAATAGATAATTATATGATAGGAAATGAGACCGCTTGGGATGATCTGGTCTTTCAGACAGGTTTCCAGCAAGACTATACAGCCAGTGTTTCAAATCGTACGGATAATATGTCATATTACTGGTCATTGGGTTATTCAGATCGGGAAGGAATTATAACGGGCGACAAAATGACAAATTTCCGTACACGTTTGAATCTGGAATCGAAGATTACCAATTTCCTGACAGTAGGTTTGCGGTCCAGCTTTTCTTCACGTGATGAGAAGGATTTAAATAATTATGATTCGAACGGGAATAACGATAAAGATAAATACTGGCTTTGTGATTGGGAACAAATGATTCGGATTTCCCCGTACGGCTCTAATAACTTGGACGATCCGGACAGCCCATACCGCCGTTGGCCGACAGGAGACGCTACTCCTGTGAATCCGTTTTATGATAATTTGTATCGCGACCGAAAAAAGATGTATTCTACATTGGATGCTAATATGTATGCCAAAGTATCACTGCCGTTTGGTATTGAATATCAGATGAATTTTACTCCGCATTATGAATTTTACGAATTATACAGCCATGAGTCTTCTGAAAATGAAAACTGGGCAAGTCAAGGCGGTAGCTCTGTGCGTACGACACGTAAGAAATTCAGTTGGCAGATTGATAATATCTTCAGCTGGAGGCGTGAATTTAATAAATTGCATACTGTCGAAGCTACGTTTTTGATTAACGCGGAAAAAGGCCAATCCTGGAAACAGACGGCAAAAGCATCTAATTATTCACCAAGCGATATTTTGGGATATCACCGCTTACAAGCCGGAACCGTTCCTTTGGTAGAGAGTGACGATACGTATAAAACAGGTGATGCATTGATGGGACGTTTATTCTATTCCTTTAAAAACCGTTATATGTTAACAGCATCTGTTCGTCGCGATGGTTATTCTGCTTTTGGACAAATGCATCCGAGAGCCGTTTTTCCGGCTGTTGCATTAGGATGGACCTTTAGCTCTGAAAGGTTTATGGAAAATATGAGTTCCTGGTTGAATTATGGTAAATTGAGAGTATCCTGGGGACAGAATGGTAACCGTGATATCGGCCAGTATGAAGCTCTTTCCGACCTGACTTCAGGATTACATCCTTACATCGATCAAAACGGTACTATTTATACTTCTTCCCAGTTGTACGTAAACCGTATGTCGAATAGAGCTTTAAAATGGGAAAGGACGACATCTTATAATGTCGGATTGGATTATTCCCTGTTTAACGATATCATCGGTGGATCGATGGAATTTTATGTGTCGAAAACAAACGATTTGTTAGTGGACCGTGTCCTACCGGAAATTACCGGTTTCAACAGTGTGGCATCTAATTTAGGTGAAATCAAGAATAAGGGATTCGAGATATCTCTCAATGCCAATATTATCAAAAAGGAAAACTTTTCATGGTCGGCAACCGGCAACTTTTCTTTGAACCGTAGAAAGGTCACTCATTTGTATGGGGAAATGGTAGATGTTGTAGATGATAATGGTAATGTTATCGGACAGAAAGAGGCAGATGACATTAAAAACAAATGGTTTATCGGGCATGACACCGAACAGATTTGGGACTATGTACGCGATGGTGTATGGCAGATGGATGAAGCGGAGGAGGCTGCCAAATATGGTTGCCAGCCTGGCGACTTCAAATATCTGGATTTGGATAAAGATGGAGTGATGACGGATAAGGATAAAGTATTCCAGAAAAACAAAACTCCGCAGTTCCGTTGGACGTTCCGGAATGAGTTCACATTTTATAAGAATTTGTCTTTATCATTCATGATGTATTCGCAGTGGGGGCATTATGCTTCTTTCAACCGTGCAGCCAATGTTTCTAACTTCCCGGACCGTTGTACTGAGTATGTCCAGCCTCACTGGATGCCGGAAAATCCGATAAATGACTATGCCCGTATCGGCTCTAAAAATATAGGAACTAATTATCTTGAAAAGTCTTTTATCCGTTTGGACAATATCACCCTGTCTTATAATGTCCCGAAGAATTTCCTAAAGAAAGTCTTCGTACAAGATATGCGTGTGTCTATGAGTGTACGTAATGTAGCTGTATTCTCTCCCCATTGGGATTTCTGGGATCCGGAAACAGGAGTTCCGACTCCTCGTACCTATAATTTGAGTGTGAACTTTACTTTATAATTAAAAAATCAGAGCAAATATGAAAAAGATAAATATAAGAAAATATACGGTTTTGGGCGGTACTGCAGCTTTGTTGACGACAATAGTGGCTTGTAGTGACTCCTGGTTGGAACCCAAACCACTGTCATTTTATACACCTGAAAATGCATATGTAAATGCTGAAGGGCTTTATGGCGCCTTGACTTCCTGCGAACGTAATATGCGTCATGAGTTTTTCGGGGATGCAGCTCCTATTGTAACGGAGATGGTACAGTCCGATATTTGTGTGGAGGGAACGACTGATAAAGCCGGTCCGCAGATGGATATGGATAATACATTACTGCCGGATATGGATCTGAATAATGGGGATAAAACCAAAACCGGTTGGTATTGGTACGAGGGCTTTAAAGCAATAAAGTATTCCAATGTGGTTATTTCCCGTTTGGACGCTGCCACCTTTAAAAACGAGGCGGAAAAAAATGCCGTTTTAGGAGCTGCTTATTTTCAGCGTGCGTATCGCTATTTCAAGTTAACGCATCAGTTCGGAGATGTCCCGTTTATAGATGGGGAGCTTACTATTCCGAAATATGATTTCTATTCTTATGACCGTTGGAGTATTTTGGAGAAGATGAAGGAAGAAATGGAGTACGCCTACCAATGGGTTCCTGAAAAAGTGGATCGAGGAAAAACTTCAAAAGCGGCTTGTGGGGTTTTATTGATGAAAATCTGCATGACATTAGGTGATTTTGACCGGGCATTGGCTGTCGGAAAAGAAATAGTTGCCAATCATCCTTTGATGACTACTCGTTTTACAGCTAACCAGTCAAAAGCCCATACAAATTTGATGCATGATTTGCATAGTGTGGAGGCCAAACTGGATATGAGTAATACGGAAGGTCTGATGTATGTTGTAGCCTATCCGGAAGTGGATGGTTCCGACCGTATACAGACGATGCGTAACGGTGTCCCCTTTTGGAATAGCGGTGCGATTAAAACGCCGGATGGTCAAACCGGAACGAGCGTAAACATCGCAGCCGACGAGACAGATCCGGAAATGGATTTGAATAAAACATACGGTCGTGGTATCGGACGTGCTCGTCCGACAAATTATTTCCAGTATACGATTTGGACGGATAAGGAGAAAAATGATTTGCGAAGTCCGAACAATCACGATAGTTGGAGGCGTATGGAGGATTTGCATTATAATAATCCGAGCTTGAAAGGGAAGAATGAGTGGTACGGTAAGAATTTTGTAAAGAATCCGGCTATGTCAGTGGAAGATTCCATCCGTTGCTGGTTTATGTGGCCGCATTATAAAGTATTTGTCCCGGATCCACTGCAACAACAATGGGCAGGAGGTGAAACTCCTTGGTATATTTACCGCTCGGCAGAAGTGTATCTGATGATGGGAGAATGCTATTATTGGAAAGATCAGCTTCAGGAAGCAGCAAATATGCTGAATGTGGTTCGTGAGCGTGCGGGTGCAGATCCACTGACAGCTGCTGATATTAATATTGGAGCCATTCTGGACGAACGTGCCCGCGAACTATATTACGAAGAAAACCGTCATTTGGAGTTGGTGCGTATATCCTATATTTATGCAAGAACAGGAAAACCTTGTGAAGTTTTTGGCGGACGGGTATATAAATTGGATAATCTGTCCGGTCCTGGAGGTACAGGTTCGAATATCAAAGAAACAGGTTATAACTTTTGGTATGACTGGGTAACGGCTAAGAATAATTTCTATAATAAAGGAGTTAAGCATAAATGGGCCGAATATAAGATTAGCGTACATCATATTTTGTGGCCGGTTCCGGCAAGTGCCATCAATACCAATTATGGTGGTGTACTGAACCAGAACATCGGTTATCCGGGCGCTGAAAACAACATAACCCCGTTGAAAGTGGGCGAAGAAACGCCGGCTAAATAACAAGTCGACAAAAAAGCGCGATACACATAACAACAACGCGTAAGAGGCATGTGCCGTCGGGAAGACTGCAAGCGAGCTAATCTCCCGTAAGCCATGCCTCTTTTTATGTGGGTATCGATATTATTGTTAGTATTGATTTTAATAGACACCCTCAAGATGGGAATTCAAATAAAACCATATATTAAGAGTTAATCATGAAGAAAATCGTATTTGTCATATTGGTGGTAGTCGGGTGGGCTTGTTCAAGTAAAAAAGTGGAAGAGAAAACCATGACCATTAACTTGAGTCAAGCATTGGAACAACTTGAAGAAATTTCGGTGGAGGACATCGGGTATCATATTGATTATGTGTCGTTGGAAACAACAGATGAGTCTCTGATAGGAGATAGGGCTTATATCAGGATATTGAAAGATAGATTGCTTGTTGGCTCTCGTGAGCAACCGGTAAAAATGTTCGATCGTAAGACCGGTAAATTTATCAGATGCATCGGGAAGATCGGGCAAGGGGCGGATGAATATCTATTGCAGGATGGTCTTCCAGTTTTTTGGACGGACGATGTGTCGGGCATCATCTATATCCAGACAGAAGGTCAACGGATTTTACGTTTTGATGCGGATGGAAATCCGTTGGAGCATATCAATCTGCCGGAAGGGATGCCAAGGTTGCAAGGATTGTCTATAATCGGAAACGGAGGCAATTTGTATTTTTACTCAAAAACTCTATTCAACAAGTATGAAGACAAAATATTTTCATATAATGTCCCGAATAAAAAGGTACAAAGTGAAATCGTGAATCAAGATGATACGATACCTTTTGAACTCTTCAGGACACCAATTTTTTTGGGAGGGTATGGAAATATTCCTGTTTCTACTCGTTGCCTGATTTTGTATTTGAAAAACGACAAAGTCGTCTTTGATTATACAAAGGAACCTTGTTTATGGACATTCGGTGATCAAGTCTATTTTAAAGAGAACTTTAACGATACCATTTATTGTGTATCGGATCAGTTGTTGGAACCTCGATATGTTTTTGACTTAGGTTTCAGGCATTGGCCTTATGAAGAGCGGTATAATCCGGAAGGGAACGAGGATAAGATTGCTTTCAACTATGTGCTGGAGGGTGAAAAAGTCCTGTTTTTTGTTTTCCAAACCAATTATTATGAGATTAACTATAAAGGATTGGGCAAAGACGAAACGTACTGGGGTATTTATGATAAAGGAAATGGAAAGGTTAAGGTCATGGCGAAAGGAATGATAAGCGATTCGGCAAACGGGCTTTTCATTAAATCACTCCAGACAGCAACCGCCAAAGGTGAATTGGCTGGATTATTGGACGTAACCGAAGTGAAAGAATGGATCGAAGATAATCCTTCTAAAAAAGATAATCAAGTACGGCAGCTCTTGTCTGATTTACCTGACGAAAGTAACCCGATTGCTGTGATTGTCGAATAGATGTTTTTTCAATTATAAAAGACATAATTCTCGTGGATATATGCAGGAAGTGAAAGTTACAAATGTACATGCTTTATTTGATAAGGAATCGGGTGTGCTAACTTTATTGGACCAACCTGTCAAGCATAAATACTTAGGTTTCCGCAATGATCTTGATGGTGGCCCTGTCTTCTGGCCAAAATTTGTTTCATCTGGAAATGAAATGGTCACTTGGTTCACGGCAGACGAGCTTTTGGCTATTTATGAACAGTTACCGAATCCGTCTGCAGAATTGAAAGCGCTGGTTAAGAAATTGAGTCCGGACGATAATCCGGTGTTAATGATAGTAACTTTAAAATGAATATGGATATGAAAAAGATCGTGTTTTTATTATTGGTCGTTTTTATTGCAAGTTCAAATTGTTTGGATTTGTGTGCACAGAAGAAGGATGTGACAGGATGTGTTGTCGATATGGATGGAAAACCTGTCAAAGGGGCTCGTATTGGTGTTGTCAATACGAAGATCATAGAGAAGACGGATAAGAAAGGCGAATTTTCTTTGAAGAATGTGTTGCCAACGGATAGCGTGGTCATTTATCTGAAAGGAAATAGGGGGTCCAGATTTCTGTTAGGTGATGTTACGCAGCTTTTGCTGAAAGTGAAAAGTGATGCTCTGGTGATCGATAACGGTAAGGGTTCTACCAATTCCGTATCCGTTGAAACACTGGTTTTTAAAAGATACGGTAGCGGCTCTGTCATAACGGCACAAATGATAGAACGTAATGGCTATTTGACAATAAAAGAGGCGATTAAAGCTTGTATTCCGGGTATTAGTTTTAATTATTCGGACGGGGAGGATAAGATTGTCATCAGAGGTTCAAAGAGTTTGAATCTTTCAACTGATCCGCTGGTTATCCTGGATGGCGCAGAAACGACATTCAGTGCCGCAAATCAAGGTTGTCATGTGAATGATGTTCAGATGATAGAGGTGATTAAGGATGGTTTAGGCTATGGAGCGAAAGGGGCGAATGGAGTGATTGTGATAAAGACGAAAAAATAGAAATGTTTTATTATCTTTGCCCCGATATATACAGTTTGAAGTGAAAAGCTTACAAATAATTTAATAATAATAGTATGAAAAACTATCTTCTATTCTCTATGGCGGCTCTGTTGGTAGGAGCTTCCTGTAACACAAAACAGGAAAAAGCGGCTGAAGGCTTTACCGGTGCGCCGGGTGAGGTCAAGTTGATTACGCTTGATCCGGGACATTTCCATGCTGCGTTAGTGCAGAAAGTGTCTTATCCGCAAGTTTCTAAAGATGTTTATGTGTACGCACCCACTGGCTTCGATGTGAATGAACATCTAAAGCGTATCGAGGGCTTTAATACACGTGCGGAGAATCCGACGCAGTGGAATGAAATCGTTTATACCGGTTCGGATTATCTGGAAAAAATGCTGGCTGAAAAGAAAGGCAATGTCATGATTCAGGCAGGAAATAATGGAAAGAAAACCGAATACATTAAAAAAACACTTGAAGCCGGTATCAATGTGCTTTCAGATAAGCCGATGGCTATTAATAGCCAGAATTTCAAATTGCTCGAAGAATGTTTCGATATTGCGAAGCAGAAGAACATCATGTTGTATGATATCATGACTGAAAGAAATGAGATCACAACTATGTTGCAGCGTGAACTTTCTACTATTCCGGCAATCTATGGTGAACAGTTGAAAGGTTCTCCCGAAGAACCGGCTATTGTAAAAGAAAGTGTACACCATCTGTTCAAGCTGGTAGACAATAAACCGTTGACACGTCCGGTTTGGTATTTCGATGTGACCCAGCAGGGCGAGGGTATCGTCGATGTAACGACCCATTTGGTAGACCTTGTCCAGTGGGAAGCATTCCCGGAACAGATTATCGACTATAAGAATGATATCGAACTGTTGGATGCTAATCGTTGGACCACTTCTATCAGTCCGGAAGAGTTTAAGCA
>NZ_QREV01000025.1:38181-64519 GCF_003363715.1 Parabacteroides acidifaciens | reverse complement strand
ATGATGATTTAGGATGCGGCAGGCTGTTTTGCGATCCCGCGTCGGAGCGCGGGAACGGGATAGCTCACTTTTTCTTATAACCGAACTTTCCTGCACACCATTTTTCTTCTTAAATAGCGAAAATTGACCGATTTTAGCCCTTATCTACTACGAGTATGAACGGCTGAAAACTCGAAAAGCGGCTGAAAACAGGGGATTTTGCCCCTTGCTAAACGCCATAAAAATGCCTTTTTTCGGCAGTTGAGCCCACTTTTTGTACTGGTAAAACGGATAAATGGGGAGTACGAAAGAAAGACGGGTAAATAAGAGAAATATGCAAGGTGTTAATAAGCAACCGATTAAGTAAAAGGCGTCTCTTCTTTTTTAACCTGCGGGTGCCAGATGGTGCCAGATAAAAAGCGTTTTCCGTAACTTTTATATTTTTAATTACGACGTGTGCCTCTTTTATAGCATACGTCATGTAGTATTTATTTAAAAGTTTACGAAAATGCATTTTATCTGGCACCATCTGGCACCCGTTTCTGATTCCCGTCTGAAAAAAAACCGCTCCCGTCCGAAAAAAAAACGGGACCTGTAACATTCCCTTCGTGTTCGGGGAGAAAAAATAAGAATTGCTGTTTTATAAAGAAAGACTTTCTATCTCTTCCAGCCAAAGCCTCGATACCGCGTCGCTCGGCATACGCCAGTCTCCGCGCGGTGACAGGCTGACGGAACCTACTTTCGGGCCATCGGGCAAGCAACTGCGTTTGAACTGTTGCTGGAAGAAGCGGCGGAAGAAGGTGTATAGCCATTTCTTGATGGTCGCATTGTCATAAGCGCCGGCAAAGGCTTTCTGTGCCAGGAAATAAATCTTGGACGGATGTGAGCCGAAGCGGAGGAAATGATAGAGGAAGAAGTCGTGCAATTCGTATGGGCCGACCAGGTCTTCTGTCTTTTGTTTGATATTGCCGTTTTCATCTGCCGGGATCAGTTCAGGACTGATAGGCGTATCGACGATGTCCAGCAGAGTGAGGCGAGAAGCCTCGTCCACGCGGTTGTTGGCAACCCATTCGACCAGATATTTGACCAGCGTTTTGGGAATGCTGCCGTTTACGCCGTACATCGACATATGGTCACCGTTGTAGGTAGCCCAGCCGAGTGCCAGTTCGGAAAGGTCGCCGGTTCCGATGACAAGGCCGTTTTCCTGGTTGGCAACGTCCATGAGGATTTGGGTCCGTTCGCGCGCCTGGCTGTTTTCGTATGTCACGTCGTGGACAGACGGATCGTGATTGATATCCTTGAAATGTTGCAGGCAGGCTTCCTTGATCGAGATCTCTTTCAGGGTTACGCCGAGGGAGCGGATCAGGTTGACGGCATTGTTGTAGGTACGTCCGGTTGTGCCGAAGCCGGGCATGGTGATACCGATGATCTGTTCGCGCGGCATTTTCAGCGCATCGAATGTCATGACGGTGACAAGCAGTGCCAGTGTTGAGTCCAGGCCGCCGGAGATGCCGACGACGGCTGTTTGTGCGTGCGCATGAAGGATACGTTTGGCCAGTCCGGCTACCTGTATCTGGAAAATCTCTTCGCAACGTTCTTTCAGGGCATCACCGGAAGGTGTGAACGGATGCGGATCGACCGGGCGGGTCAGTTCGAATCCGCCAGGAACCCGAACCTCGAAATCAATGGTCTGTGTCTCCTTTTTCAGCAGGCCGGCGGCTCCACGCATAAAGCTGTTATTCACCATCCGGTCGTTTTGCAGCGTCTCGATGTCGATCTCGCTGACAACAAGCTGTTCCTCCATTGTGAAGCGGGGCGATTTGGCAAGCAGGTTGCCGTTCTCCGCAATGATACCGTTTCCGGCAAAGACCAGGTCGGTACTCGACTCGCCGAAGCCGGAAGAGGCATAGACATATCCGGCTATGCACCGGGCGGATTGCTGGCAGATCAGCGAACTGAGGTAGTTATGCTTGCCGATCAGCTCGTTGCTTGCCGATATATTAAAGATGATATTGGCCCCTTTCATGGCCAGCAGTGAGCTGGGAGGAACGGGCACCCAGAGGTCTTCGCATATCTCGATGCCGACTGATATATGCCCTGAATTGAACAACAGATAGTTGTCGAGCGGATATTCCTGTCCGCAGATATTGATCGTCGGCTTTTGCAGTTCGAGGGCGGATGTGAACCAACGCTGTTCCTGGAACTCTTTGTAGTTGGACAGATGTGTTTTAGGAACGACGCCCAATATTCTGCCTCCCTGGAAAGCGACGGCCGTGTTGAAAAGCCTGTTTTCCGTCCGGAGCGGAATGCCGACGAAGGTCAGGATGTCCAGGTCTGCCGTATCGTTGACCAGTTTGAGCAAAGCCTTTTCAGCATTGTCCAGCAGTGTTTGCTGGGCAAAGAGGTCGAGGCAGGTATAAGCGGTGACAGCCAGCTCCGGGAAAGCCATTATCTGTACGCCTTTTTCCGATGCCTGACGCATCAGTCTTTCTATCTTTTCTATATTATAAAAACAATCCGCAACCTGTACATGTGGCACAGCGGCGGCAACTTTTACAAATCCGTAGTTCATATTCGTTTCTATTTATCTTATAGCGTGTTTGAGTTTATCAGGGTCCTGGCGGCAATCCCATAGTAGGACAATATGTATTTGATAATTGTCTTCTATGGTATAGATGAGTTTGTAATATCCTTCAATCAAGGAACGGTATTGCTTTGCTCTATTAGCAAAAGCAGATTCTACAAATCCGATATAAGGATTGTTTCGGATGCGTATGCTGTCTTTCTCCAGTTTGTTTATAAACTTGAGAGCGATTCTTTTGCCGAATTGCTTCAAACAATAGGAAATGGCTAAATCAGCTTGTCTTTGTGCACGCGGTGCCCAGATTACTTCAAATTTCGTCTCCATTCTTCAAAGAATTGATGCATTTCTGTTTCCTTGATGCCTTTTCCTTCGCTTAATTCTTTTTCTGCCATATCTATTTCGGTATTTGCTTCCTCAATACTGAAAGCAATAGGAGAGAGAGAGACTGCCTTTTTGCTTAATATACGTTTTGTATACTTTTCCAGCTTACCCATCACTTCCAAGCTATCGATCTCATCCAGATAATCGCGGATAAAGTTCTGTTTCCATTGTTGTAGTTCCATTGCTGTCATAGTAGGACTCCTTTCTTGTATATGATGCTCCAAAGGTATGCATTTTGACTGGTATAAAAAAGAAGAGGAGCGATACTTCACAGCATACTCCCCTTGCAAACACAAAACAATCAACAAAAAACTACTGTCTGAATAATAAAAAGAGGGGCGGAGATATGGTACCGCCCCTTATAGACTTATCTGATAAATAATAGCTCTCTGTATTTCGGCAATGTCCAGATCTGGTCGTCGACAACCAGTTCCAGCTTGTCGATATGGTAGCGGATGGCTTCCAGCATCGGAACGATATTGTCGTGATAGGCGATCGCCTTTTCGCGTTCGTTCTCGATCTTGTTGGCAACCTTGCGGGCTTCGATCATCTCGTCTACCTTCTCTTTGATAAAGTTGGTCCGGTGGGCGATGTCTTCGATGATCTCCAGGTTACGGGAAGAGAGAACGGCGGCCTTGTCGGCAGGGAAAAGGTCTTTCATCTTGTAAACATTGTCGATCAGGGAAGTCTGGTAGGTCGTAGCGGTCGGGATGATATGGTTCATCGCGATATCGCCCAGGACACGCGCTTCGATCTGAATCTTCTTCGTATAGGTCTCCCACTTTACTTCGTTGCGGGCTTCCAGCTCCTTGCGGGTCATGACGCCTGTCGATTCGAACATCTTGATGCTGCTTTCCTTCAGGTAGTTGTCGAAGATAACCGGCACGCTTGTCTCGCAATCCAGGCCGCGACGGGCAGCTTCGGCTTTCCATTCGTCGCTGTAACCGTTGCCGTCGAAATGGATGGCTTTGCAAGTCTTGATATCTTTGCGGATCACTTCGAGGATGGCGGCGAATGTCTCTTTGCCGTCGGCGATCTTAGCGTCCACTTCAGCCTTGAAGATCTTCAACTGTTCGGCTACGGCAGCGTTCAGGACAAGCATAGCGGATGCACAGTTGGCTTCCGAACCTACGGCGCGGAACTCGAAACGGTTTCCGGTGAAGGCGAAGGGAGAGGTACGGTTACGGTCCGTATTGTCGATGAACAATTCGGGGATGCGGGCTACATCCAGCTTCAGGCCTTGTTTGCCTGCCAGCATCAGGTTCTCCGGTTCGCTCTTCTCGAGATGTTCCAGTACTTCGGATATCTGTGCACCGAGGAAGCTGGAGATAATTGCAGGAGGCGCCTCGTTCGCTCCCAGACGGTGGGCGTTGGTCGCACTCGAGATGCTGGCTTTCAGCAATCCGTTGTGGCGGTAAACAGCCATGAGGACATTCACGATAAAAGTGATGAAACGGAGGTTGTCTTCCGGCGTCTTGCCCGGTGCCATCAGCAGGATGCCGGTGTCGGTACCCAACGACCAGTTGTTGTGCTTACCCGAACCGTTCACACCCTTGAAAGGTTTTTCATGCAGCAGGACACGGAAACCATGTTTGCGGCTTATCTTGCGCATCAGAGCCATGACCAGCAGGTTATGGTCGTTTGCTAAGTTACATTCCTCATAGATGGGAGCCAACTCGAACTGGTTTGGCGCCACCTCGTTGTGACGTGTCTTCAATGGAATACCTAACTTGAGAGCTTCTATTTCCAGGTCCTTCATGAACTCCATGACGCGGGTCGGGATCGCACCGAAGTAGTGGTCTTCCAACTGCTGGTTCTTCGAACTCTCGTGTCCCATCAGTGTACGGCCTGTCAGCAACAGGTCGGGGCGGGCGGCGTACAGGCCTTCGTCGACAAGGAAGTACTCCTGTTCCCAACCTAAGTAGGAATATACTTTCTTTACATCCGGATTGAAGTAGTGGCAGACTTCCGTGGCTGCTTTATTAACCGCTTCGAGTGATTTCAGCAAAGGCACTTTATAGTCCAGCGACTCGCCGGTATAGGCGATAAAGATAGTCGGAATACAAAGCGTGTCGCCTACGATGAACGCAGGAGAAGAAGGGTCCCAGGCCGAGTAGCCGCGTGCTTCGAACGTGTTACGGATACCGCCGTTCGGGAAGCTGGATGCGTCCGGTTCCTGCTGCACCAACAGCTTGCCGGAAAACTCTTCGACCATACCGCCTTTGCCGTCGTGTTCAACGAAAGCATCGTGCTTTTCGGCTGTGCCCTCGGTCAGCGGGTGGAACCAGTGGGTATAGTGGGTAGCACCCATTTCGATCGCCCACTTCTTCATGCCGGCTGCTACGGCGTCGGCCGTTTCGCGGTCCAGCGGGGCACCGTTGTCGATACAGTCCGTGATCCGTTCGTATGCTTTCTCGGGAAGATATTTGAACATCTTCGCGCGGTTGAATACGTTCTGCCCGAAATAGTCGGACGGACGTTCGGCTGGCGCCGATACTTCTGCAGCCCGTTTCTTGAAGGCTGACTCTACAACTCTGAATCTTAACTTTGACATAATACTTGATTTTATAGTAATTGTTTATTCATTATTTATCCGGTGGTAAGGGGTGGCAAAAGTCCCTCATTCCCGCGCTTGACGCGGGATCGCATTAGAACCGGCAGTAATAAACAACTGATTGATAAGGCCTGCTCTTTTGCGGCCCCGCGTCAAGCGCGGGGACAAGGGGGGGGACCTCCCCGTTACCCTTTGCTGCTATAATAATATGATGTTGTTCCGTTTGCATTCCTCGATCTGTTCCTCCGGCCAGATGGAAGCCTGTACTTCGCCGATATGGGCTTTGCGGAGGAAGAACATACAGAGGCGACTTTGTCCGATACCTCCACCGATGGAGAGCGGCAGGCGGTCTTCGAGCAACGCTTTGTGGAACTCCAGCTCCTTGCGTTCGGGACAGCCGCAGATGTCGAGCTGGCGTACCAGCGCATCCTTGTCTACACGGATTCCCATCGACGAAAGCTCGAAGGCGCATTGCAGCACGTCGTTCCAGAGGATGATATCCCCGTTCAGGCCGTTGAAGCCGTCGGAGTTGACGCTGCTCCAGTCGTCATAGTCCGGGGCGCGTCCGTCGTGCTTCTCACCGTTGGCCAGTTTGCCGCCGATACCGATGATGAAGATTGCGCCGAACTTCTCGGCTGCCTTCGTCTCGCGTTCGCGCGGGCTGATGCCGGGATACATGCTGAGCAGCTCCTCGGCGTGGATGAAGGTGATGTCGTCGGGCAGGGTAGGCGTGATGTGAGGATAATAGTCATAGACCATCACCTCGATTTCTTTCAGTAGGGAGTAGATGCTGCGCACCGTTTTCTTCAGGTAATCCAGATTGCGGTCTACCGGGCGTATGGTCCGTTCCCAGTCCCATTGGTCTACATAGAGGGAATGAAGGTTGTCCAGGTCTTCGTCGCCTCGGATGGCATTCATGTCGGTATACAGCCCGTAGCCTGCCGGGATGCGGTAGGAGGCGAGCTTCATCCGTTTCCATTTGGCGAGCGAGTGGACCACTTCGGCCATGCGGTCGCCCATGCAGTGGATCGGGAACCGGACGGGACGTTCGACGCCGTTCAGGTCGTCATTGATACCGGTGCCCGAGAGGACGAACAGGGGAGCCGTCACGCGACGCAGGTTTAGCGCCTTCGTCAGCTTCTCCTGGAAGGTTGTTTTCAACATACGTATAGCCTGTTCCGTTGTCTCAGGCGTCAGCGTTTGCTTGTAATCTTTAGGAATGATAAGTGACATAATCTTTATAGTTTTAAATGTTGATTGTAATCTTATTATAAAATGTCGTTTTGCTTTTGTGTTTTAGAGAGAGGATGTTTTGACACATCCTCCCCACATCCATATCAGCTGTTGTAAGCCGTTTCACCATGTTCGTAAATATCCAAACCTTCTTCTTCGACACGTGCCGGAACGCGGAGTCCGTGTACCATATCAAGCCCTTTGAACACCACATAGCCCATTCCGGCAGCCCAGCAGCCTACAACGACGGCACCGAACAGCTGTGCCCCCAGGAAGTTCGCACTGCCACTGTAGAAGAGCCCTTCTTCGGTAGCTAAAAAGCCGGTTAATATGGTTCCGAGGCATCCGCAGACACCGTGTACGGAGGATGCGCCGACAGGGTCGTCGATCTTCAGCACATGGTCGATAAAGTCGACAGCGAATATCATCACCGTCCCGCAGATCGCTCCGATAATGGCAGCTCCCATCGGCGACACCAGGTCGCAACCGGCCGTGATGCCTACCAGACCCGCCAGTACGCCGTTGAGCGTCAGTGAAAGGGACGGCTTCTTATATTTGAACCAGGCCACCAGCAACGAGAATATACCTCCCGCACAGGCTGCCAGGTTGGTCGTCAGGAAGACGTGGGAGATAGCCGTACGGTTACCTTCGCCCGACGCTGCCAACTGTGAGCCAGGGTTGAAACCAAACCAGCCGAACCAGAGGATGAAGACACCCAGACTGGCAAGCGCCAGGTTATGTCCCGGTATGGCACGCGATTTCTTGTCTTTATCATATTTCCCGATACGCGGGCCGAGGATGGCCGCACCCACCAGGGCGATCCAGCCGCCTACGGAGTGTACGATGGTCGAGCCGGCAAAGTCGTGGAACGTCGTACCGAATGTATTCATCATAAACGAGCCTTCTTCGCCGTTCATCAACCAGCCGCCGCCCCAGGTCCAATGCCCGCTGACGGGGTAAATAATCACGCTGATCAGGATCGTGTAGGCCAGGTACATGGAGAACTTCGTCCGCTCGGCCATGGCGCCCGAAACGATTGTCGAAGCTGTCGCGCAGAACACCGTCTGGAACACCAGGAACCCTGCGACGGGAAGCTCCGTATCATAGAAGCTGAAGTTGAACAGGTGGGGCATCCCGATGAATCCTCCTGTCCCGAACATGAAGCCGAAACCTACGGCCCAGAAGAGCAGTGAACCCATCATAAAGTCGAGCAGGTTCTTCATCATGATATTAGCCGTATTCTTCGTACGGGTGAAACCGGCCTCCACAAGGGCGAATCCCGGCTGCATGAAAAACACTAACATGGCTGCAAGCAGCATCCACACGGTATCGAGCGATAGGGCTAAATCTGTAATCGTATATGTTGTATCCATTGTAAATAATAGTTTAATTGATTAATATGCCAATGTGCCAATGGAGATAGAGTTTGTTGCCGTTAATTGGCACATTTAGCGAAGCGCCACATTGTCCTATTGGCACATTATTATTTATTTCTCCTGTTCGGCATTATAGAGCGCGATGTCGCCCCGTTCGCCGGTACGGATGCGGATGGAATCTTCCACCGGGATGACGAAGATGCGTCCGTCGCCGATCTCGCCCGTCTGGGCTGCCTTGATAATGGCTTGTATCGTTTTCTCGACATTCTTGTCACGCACTACGATCGAGATGAGTATGCGTTCGATGTAGCTCGTGTCATAGACGACGCCACGATAGATACGCCCCTGGCGAGCTTTGCCGACGCCTCTCACGTCGTAGTATGAGAACCATTCTATATCTGCTTCGAGAAGCGCTTCTTTCACTTCTTCAAACTTGGTCTTGCGAATTATTGCTTCAATCTTTTTCATAACCTAATGTTTTATTAGAGAAAAGGAGTATAGAAAGCCTGCCTTTGTAGCAAGGAATGGTTTGCGGTATAACATTCTATAAAATCAATAAACAGGCGGGGCTTTCTATAAGCTCCTTCTCTTTTTGTGATAACCAATATGTCTGTTTTTGTTTCCTTACAGGGATATCCCGAATACCAGGAATACGTTGTCATGTTCCGGGGCTGCAATCACCTGTGTGAATACCGGTAGCGAGAATGATTCTGACAGCTTGATCTCCTTGCTTGCTTTAAGAGAGATACTGTTCAGACCGAAACCGTCGCTATACTGGCTTTTGTAGGGCGAGATACCGACAGCGGGTTGGAAACTGATGCCCCAGACATTGACGTCGTACGCTGCTTCGAAGTACGAAGAGTAGTAACGGTCGCCATTCTCGGGGTTCTTGTCGCCGCCTGCGAACATCGTGCTCCAGGTCAGGCTCAAGGGGAATTTCTCGCCGAAGTTGTATCCGATTGTCCCTTCAAAATAGTGGTCCGTGCTGTAACGTCCGTAGCGGGCGCCTTCGCCTGACCACCAGTAGTCGGTGACTGCTATACTGAATCCTCCGATTCCGTATCCTAATGTGAGGTCGAATTCCTTTGCTTTCGTCTCATCCGAAGATGAGGAGAAATCCGTGGAGCCCCACGCCGTGAGAGATAACCCCGCATACGACATGCTGAGGCTGGGCTGGATGGCGGGTCCTGTCTGATACATTCCCCTCCATACATAGCTGCTGACGAGGTCGGCAGCCGGCGCAATTTCAAACTTCTTCTCTTCCTGTGCAAAGACTGAGAAAGACATAAGTAGAGCCGTAGCGGACAAAACTGTCCGCTTGAAAGTAATTGTTTTCATCATGTTCTTCCTGTGTGATAACCGTTAAACACTTTGCCTCTGCTTCCTTGCTATCAGGATATGTCAGGGGGAGGTTTGCGCGGTTTCCCCCTCTTGCATCGACAGTTAATTTAGAGCAACCACTTCTTCAGCCTGGCCATGGCCTCCAACGTGTCGTCTCTGTCTCCGAAAGCGGTGAGGCGGAGATAACCCTCACCACTGGGCCCGAACCCCACACCGGGGGTCCCTACTATATACGTTTCATAAAGTAGCTTGTCAAAGAACTTCCAGGATGTCAGGCCGGCTGGTGTCTTCAGCCAGATGTAGGGGGCATTCTCGCCGCCATACACCCTGAGGCCGCAGCTCTGGAGGCTTTCTCTCATAATCCGGGCGTTGGTCATATAGTAATCGATTGTCTTCTTCACCTGCTCTTTCCCTTCCGGGGTGTAGATGGCTTCCGCACCGCGCTGGGTGATGTAGCTCGTGCCGTTGAACTTCGTGCACTGCCGGCGGTTCCACATCCGGTTCAACGGAACCCGTTCGCCTGCCAGCGTGAAGGCGTTCAACTCTTTCGGTACGACCGTGTAACCGCAACGGACACCGGTGAAGCCGGCCGTCTTCGAGAAACTGCGAAATTCGATCGCTACCTTCTTGGCCCCTTTGATCTCGTAGATCGAGTGGGGGATATCAGGGTCCTGTATGTAGGCTTCGTAAGCCGAGTCGTACATAATCAGGCAATCGTTGGCAAGTGCATAGTTGACCCATTTCTTCAACTCCTCTTTCGAGAGCGTCGTCCCCGTCGGGTTGTTCGGGTAACAGAGGTAGATGATGTCTACGCGGCGGCTGGGCAGTTCCGGGATGAAGTTATTGGCTTCCGTGCAGGGGATGTACACCACGTCGCTCCATTTTCCGTCTTCCAGCACGCCGGTCCGTCCGCTCATCACGTTCGAGTCGATGTAGGCCGGGTAGACCGGGTCTGTCACTCCGATGCTGTTGTCGTGGCGAAGCATGTCGCCTATGTTTCCGCAGTCGCTTTTGGCGCCGTCGCTGACGAACACTTCGCTGGGTTCGAGGAAGACGCCGCGGCTGGCGTAATCGTTCTTGATGATGGCATCTATCAGAAACGGATACCCCTGTTCAGGTCCGTATCCATGAAATGTATCCTTGCCCGCCATATCTTCGACTGCCTTGTGCATCGCTTCGATAACGGCAGGGGCTAATGGTTGTGTCACATCGCCGATACCCATGCGGATGATCTTTTCTTTCGGATGTGTCACTTTGAAACTGTTTACCTTCTTTGCAATGTCAGAGAACAGGTAGTTGTTTTGCAGTTTCAGGAAATGTTCATTAATCAGTGCCATACTTCAATCTGTTGTTTTATGTTGTTGTTCTGAGGGACAGGGCCTACCTGTACCCTTTTTGTGTTTATATTTCCAGTTCGCCCTCGAAGACCTTTACCGCTCCGCCGGTCATGTAGACCTTGCCGGAGCCTTCGTCCCACCGGATGGTAAGAGGGCCTCCATCCATGACGACTTTTGTTGTTCGTTCGGTCCGTCCGTGCAGCATGCAGGCTACGGCTGTGGCGCATGCCCCGGTTCCGCAAGCCTGTGTGATTCCGGAACCCCGTTCCCAGACCCTCATCCTCACTTCGTCCGGACTTAGTATCTGAACAAATTCAACGTTGGTACGGTTCGGGAATAACGGATGATTTTCCAGCAGCGGTCCGACTGCCGGAAGATCTATTTGGGTGATATCGTCTACAAAGATGACAAGATGCGGGTTACCCATCGAAACGACCGTTCCGGTGTAGAATGTGCCCCCAGCCTCTATTTCGAGAGCTGTTTCCCCTATGACGGGAGAGCCCATATCGACGGTGACTTCGGTCACTTCTTCGTGTGAACCGTCTGCTGTCTTTTTGGTGGTCAGTTGCAGTTCCTTGATGCCGGATAAAGTCTCTAAGGTGACGGTTTTCTTATCCGTCAGCCCCTTTTCATAGACATATTTGCCGATGCAACGGGAGGCATTTCCACACATCAGGGCTTCCGAACCGTCTGCATTAAAGATGCGCATACTGAAGTCTGCAACTTCCGATGCTCCAATCAGAACTAATCCATCCGAACCGATCCCGGTGTGCGGAGCGCTCCATTTGATGGAGAGTTCTTCCGGGTTCTCAATCGGGAAAGCCATTGAGTTTACGTATATGTAGTCGTTTCCGGCTCCGTGCATCTTGGTGAACTTGATTAATTCTGTCATTTTACCGCTTTTCTTTTGTTTATTGTATCTTTTTGTTTTGTTACTATGCAAATATACGACGTTTTGATATATTATATCTATAAAGTATGTCCGGATGTATAAAAAATATGTTACAGGTGACAGATTGATCTTTGATAGATATGTTTTGGTTATAATTCGTAATGATAATACCTGGTTTGTGTTAGAAATTGTAAGTTTGTCCTTCTTAAAAAGGTGTCCCAGGCCGGGACGACCGCTTTCAAGATGTAAAGTAGTCGTCCCAACCTGGGACAGTCGCTTTTGAGGTTTGAAGTTGCCGTCCCAACTTGGGAAGGTCGCTTTTAAGGTGTAAAGTGCTCGTCCCGGCTTGGGACGGTCGCTTTTAAGGTGTAAAGCTGCCGTCCCGGTTTGGGACGGTCGCTTTTAGGGTGTAAAGTCGTCGGCGCGGCTTGCGCCAGTCGCTTTTAAGGTGTAAAGTAGTCGGCGCGGCTTGCGCCGGTCACTTTCGAGGTGTAAAGTTGTTGGCGCAGCTTGCGCCGGGCATTTTTACTTCTGGAATATCTCCGGATATTTATTGATGAAGTAGACCGGCGTACAACTCCATGCATGGCAATAGCTGTTGATGACAAAGAAGCCGTAGGGCGAAAGGTAGTCGTTGTTCGGGTCATATACTTCCCAGAAAGTATCGGCGCCGCGTTTGACCATGCTTCCCCAATAGTCGGTAATCAGGTTGCGGGCCTCCTGCGGCATACCGCATTGCAGGAGCGCTTCTATTACATAATGATAGGCGTAGGGGCAGCCGGGATAGCAGGCGTCCGGCATCGACATGACATTTGCCATCGCTTTGGCTCCCTCTTTCTTGCTCAGGGTGTTCGACAGGATCATCCACACTTGCGACAGGTAGGACACTTGCCGGTCTTTACCGCTGACCATCACGCCGAGCGTCTTGTCGTAGAAGTGCCGACGGGCAGCTTTTTGCATTTTACCGGCTATTGTTAACCATTCGCCGGCTTCTTTCTCTTTCCCTAATCGTTTTGCCAACTCATAGCTGTGTTGCAGGGCAAAGATCGTTAATCCTTGCATGGATGCCTGGCGGTCATAGCCGTCTTTCCAGTCGAACACCAGCCAGTACTGCGGCTTCTTGTCCATGTCATAAATCCAATCCGGTGAAAACTGGCGGAGCGCCAATTCGATCTGGCGGACAGCGACGGGCCAGAGGTCTGCGGCCGTTTCCGTATCTCCCGTCTCTTTCAGGTATTCCAGAAGGGCAACATTATATATAAGGCAATAATCCAGCGTATGAGTGCCGTATTGCGGATGGGGCTGCGGTTTCTCCAACAGCGTTGCGTGCAGCAAACCTTCGTCGTTGGCAAAGGCGGCAAGTAGATACAGGCAATGCTTCGTCAGTTCGTGGTTCTTGAATGTATAGGCATTGGCCAACGCTTCCAGGTAGAGGTCGCCGATCCAGAGGCGGCGGTCGCGCTTCGGCCCGTCCTCATAAACGGTCTGCATACATTCTTTCAAGGTGTTCAATCCTACTTTATAAATATCCTGTATGATCGGTTCTGTAGTGGAGGCTAAAGCGGGCGCCTCGTTGGTGACTGATGTTTGTGTTTTGAATGTCAACTTGTCGAATACGAAGTCGAAGCTGCCGGATATGCCTAACAGTTCGATTTTTAGATACCGGCCTGACAGGCGGCGTGGGATCGTCATTTCGTGAGGCACACTCGTGATCGTTACGATTTCATCCTGTACCCAGGAGCGCGCCAGTCCGCCTTTGTAGGGTTCGAGCGGGGTATTCAATTCTCCCGGTACTTCGGCAAGCGTGAACTTCAGCCGGACAGGAGCATCGGCGGCAACCAGTCCGAAAGGCTTGATGGAGAAAGTCAGAAATCCGGTGTAATGGTTCCCGAAGTCCAGTGTGATGCTCGGATGTTTCTTGAAGGGTTCGTTGAACAGGATGTCCGTACTTCCGGCATCTTCCATCCGCCAGCCCTGGAAGGCTTTTGCATCTTGCACGGAACGGACGGTTTTCACGGGCGAGATCGTTTGGTAGCTCAACTCCGGCCTGCAGGCTTCTGCTTTCCGGAGCCATTCTTTACTGTTGCTGAAGTACGCACTTTGCGCCAGGCTGGTCGATCCCAGCGTGAGGAGGGCAAGCCCTGCGATTAAAAAAAATCTCTTCATTTTTGTATGGTCTAAATATATTAGTATGCGATTTCTATTCCATGTGCATGAAATGCATCAAATGTAGTAAAAAACGGTTATTTTTGCTTCAGATAAATTGCAAAATCATGAAATACGAAAGCAACAATTTTCAGTTTGAGGCAGAGATGCCTTGGGAACCGGCCGGCGAAGGCGTCACCCGGCAAATTATGGCGCATAACGACGATCTGATGATGGTCAAAGTGAAATTTGAAACAGGAGCAGTCGGCACGCCGCATACACATCCGCATTCACAGGCCACTTATGTGGCGAGCGGTGTCTTTGAGTTTACAACGGATGGCGAGACAAAGACCGTCCGTCCCGGCGACGGTGTATATATGAAGCCCGGCATCTTGCATGGCTGCAAATGCCTGGAAGCCGGCGTGGTGATCGATACGTTTAGTCCGGTGAGGGAAGATTTTCTTTGATATAAAAAAGAATGGACAACTTTTAGCCGTCCATTCTCTTTTTAATAAATCAATACGCTGCCTCGTGTACCCCCTTTATCGCGCGGCCGCTGGGTTCGTTTTTATTTTGGAAGGCGGCGTCCCAGGCGAGGGCTTCGGCGGTGGAGCAGGCGACGCTCGGTACGCTCGGCACGCTGCGGGCGGCGCTTTCGCTGGGGAAATGCTCTTCGAAGATCGTGCGGTAGTAATATTCCTCCTTGTTCTGCGGTGGGTTGATGGGGAAACGTTTGGCGGCGTTTGCCATTTCTTCGTCGCTGACGGCTTCGGAGGTGATCTTTTTCAGCGTGTCGATCCAGTTGTAGCCGACGCCGTCGGAGAACTGTTCCTTCTGTCGCCAGGCGATTTCCGGGGGAAGCATATCGGCGAAGGCTTCACGAAGGATCTTCTTCTCGATCACGCTGCCCGGACACATCTTGGCATCGGGGTTCAGGCGCATGGCGACATCTAAGAACTCCTTGTCCAGGAAAGGAACACGGCCTTCCACTCCCCATGCACACAAGCTCTTGTTCGCCCGTAGACAATCGTACATATAGAGTTTGCTTAGCTTGCGGACGGTTTCTTCGTGGAAGGTCTTGGCATCCGGAGCCTTGTGGAAGTAGAGGTAACCGCCGAAGACTTCGTCGGCCCCTTCACCGCTCAACACCATTTTGATACCCATCGATTTGATGACACGCGAGATCAGGTACATCGGCGTAGAGGCGCGGACGGTCGTCACGTCGTAGGTTTCGATATAGTAGATCACGTCGCGGATCGCGTCGAGGCCTTCCTCGATCGTGTAGTTTATCTCGTGATGGACAGTGCCGATATAATCAGCCACTTTCTTGGCTGCCACCAGATCAGGCGCTCCCTTGAGACCGATAGCGAAGGAGTGCAGTTGAGGCCACCACGCATCTGCTTTCCCTCCGGTCTCGATGCGCTTGGCTGCATATTTTTTTGCTATAGCTGAGGTAATGGACGAATCCAACCCGCCGGAAAGGAGGACGCCGTAGGGGACATCACTCATCAGCTGTCGCTGTACGGCGGCTTCGAGGGCGTCGTGCAACTCCTGTACGCTGGCGGGATTGTCCTTGACGTTGTCATACTCTAACCAGTCGCGGACATACCAGCGGGTGAAGTCTTTGTCACGGCTGTAGAAGTAATGTCCCGGAGGAAACTGGTCGTATGTCGTGGCGAATCCTTCGAGCCCTTTCAGTTCGGAGGAGACAAGCAGATGCCCTTCATCGTCGTGGCCGATATATAAGGGGATGACGCCGATCGGGTCGCGGGCGATCAGGTAGCAGTCGTTCTCTTCGTCGTAGAGGGCGAAGCCGAAGATGCCGCTCAGCATTTCCATGCACTTCACACCGTACTTGCGGTAGAGGGCGAGGATCACTTCACAGTCGCTTCCCGTCTGGAACTCATATTCGTCTTTCAGTTGTTCGCGGAGTTCGCGATGATTGTATATTTCCCCGTTTACGGTCAGGATCAGTTTGCCGTCTTTGCTTTTCAGCGGCTGTCCGCCGGATGCGGGATCGACGATCGACAGGCGTTCGTGGGCAAGGATTGCGGTCCGGCCCTGATAGATACCGCTCCAGTCGGGACCGCGATGACGGATGCGTTTACTCATTTTCAGGGCTTGCTGGCGGAGCTGGTCGGCGCCGCTGCGGATATTGAAGATTGCTGTAATGCCACACATGGTAGTTGAAAGTTGAAAGTTGAAAATTGAAAATTAATTATCTCTTAAATAGTTGTCGATTGCTTTTGCGGCTTGACGGCCGGAGGCCATGGCGCGGACGACGAGGCTGGCACCGCTGACGGCATCGCCACAGGCGAAGATGTTCGTGCCGGCAACCTGATTGGTAGTAGGGGCGACTGCGATGTTCTTGCGACCATCGACGGCGAGGGAAAGTTCCTTTATGAGCCCTTCCTGTTCGGGATGGACGAAGCCCATGGCGAGGAAGACCTGGTCAGCCTCGATTACCTCCGTACGGCCGGTCTTGCGCATTTCCGGGCGACCGCCGTCCTTGGCTGGTAGCCATTCCACTTCTTCCACCTCTACGCCTTTCAGGATGTTCTTGTCGCCGATGAAGCGGACGGAGGCGAGGTTCCAACGGCGCGTGCAACCCTCTTCATGGCTGCTGCTCGTCTTCAGCACCTGCGGATACATGGGCCAGGGCGTCTCCGGATTGTGTCCGACGGGCGGTTGGGGCATGATCTCGATCTGCGTCACGCTGGTCGCACCGTGGCGGTTGGCTGTCCCGACACAGTCGCTACCCGTATCACCGCCTCCGATCACGAGGACTTTCTTGCCTTTGCAATTGATGACGCTCTTCGGTGGGATCGCGATGCCTTCCAACAGACGGTTCTGCTGCGCCAGCAGTTCGAGAGCAAAATGAACGCCTTTCAGATTACGCCCTTCGATCGGCAGGTCGCGGGGCACTTCGGCTCCGATGGCGACGCAGACGGCGTCGAACGTCGCGGCTATCTCTTTGGCCGACACTTCACTGCCGACCAGCGTATTGACTTTGAAGACGACCCCTTCCTGTTCCATCAGGCGGATGCGGCGGTCGATGATGTTCTTCCCTAACTTGAAGTTCGGAATACCGAAGCGGAGCAGGCCGCCCGGCAACTCGTATTTCTCGAAGACCGTCACTTCATAGCCGCGGCGATTCAATTGGTTAGCTGCCGCCAGTCCGGCAGGGCCGCTGCCGATCACGGCCACCCGCTTGCCGTTGCGGACGGGTTGCACGGGCCGGATGAATCCTTCGCGGAAAGCTACCTCCACGATAGCGGCTTCGTTCTCGCGGATCGTGACAGGTTCGTCGCACGAGAGTTTCAGCACGCAGCTTTTCTCGCAAAGGGCGGGGCAGATGCGTCCGGTAAACTCGGGAAAGTCGCACGTCTGTTCGAGTACGCGGTAGGCGTCGCGCCATTTTCCCCTGTACAGCAGGTCTTGCCACTCCGGCTGCTTGTTGCCTAACGGGCAGGCCCAGTGGCAGAAAGGTACGCCGCAATCCATGCAGCGCGAAGCCTGTGTGCGGCGGTCGCTGCTGTTCAGCGTTTGTTCTACTTCGCTATAATCGTCGATGCGTTCGTGAACGGGACGATAGCCGGCTTCTTGCCGGTGTATGGTGAGGAATGCTTTTGGATTTCCCATTGTTGTTGTCTTTGTTTAATGAATTATCTTATCTATATTTATCTGGGGGTGTGTCAAAACTGTCCTGTTCCCGCGCTTTACGCGGGATCGCATTAAAACCGACCGTATAAACAACTGATTGATGAGGCCTGTTCTTCTGCGGCCCCGCGTCAAGCGCGGGGACAAGGGGCTTTTGACACATTCTTCCCCTCTTCATTGCATGTCAATAATCGCGCTGCATCTCTTCGATCTTCTGTTGCAGCTTCTTCATCTGTTCCTCCTGCAATACTTTCTTGTATTCGATCGGGACTACCTGAATGAATTCATCGACATATTTATCCCAGTTATCCAGCATCTTGCCTGCCAGGTGGCTGCCTGTGAAGTGGTAATGCTTGCGGATCAGTTCGTGCAGCTCCTTGCGTGTGGTGCTGTCTTCGATCAGCGAGAGTTCGACCATCTCCATGTTACAGTAATAGTCGAAGTCGCCCTTACGATTCCAGACGTAGGCCACACCGCCACTCATACCGGCGGCAAAGTTACGTCCCGTTTCGCCGAGGACGACCACGCGGCCGCCCGTCATATATTCGCAACAGTGGTCGCCGACTCCTTCGACGACAGCGATCGCGCCGGAGTTACGCACGCAGAAGCGTTCGCCCACGCATCCGTTGATATAGACTTCGCCGCTCGTAGCCCCGTACATCCCGGTGTTTCCGGCGATCGTATTGTTCTCGGCTATGAAAGTCGAACGGACCGGAGGCATCACACTGATACGTCCCCCGCTCAGGCCTTTGCCCAGGTAGTCGTTCGCTTCCCCTTCGAGGCGGAAGTTGACACCGTGCGCAAGGAAGGCGCCGAAACTCTGTCCGGCTGATCCTTTGAACTTAATGTTGAGCGTATGTTCCGGAAGTCCGGCGTTTCCATAGCGTTTGGCTATTTCGCCGGAGAGCATGGCGCCTACCGAGCGGTCGGTGTTGGCGATGGCATAATCCAGGGAGATCTCGTGTTGATGCTCGATGGCTGGCATGGCGTGCCGGATGATGTCGCGGTCCTTCACGTTATCGATCAGGTGTACCTGCGCCGTCGTGTGGCGGATCGCGTTCGCGGCGGCCTGCTGCGGCATGTAGAGCAGTTTCGAGAAGTCGAGCAGTGCATATTTACCGGACGCATAGCTGCCCCGTTCCCGCGCTTGACGCGGGATCGCATTAGAACTAACCTGATAACGGTCCTCCTTCTGCGGCCCCGCGTCGAGCGCGGGGACAAGGGGTTTGCGTTCAAGCAAGTCCGTTCGTCCAATGATGTCGTCGAGCTTCGTGAAGCCCATTTCGGCCAGGTATTCCCGGACCTCTTCGGCGAGGAAGGTGAAGAAGTTCACGAGGTATTCATAGCGGCCGTGGAAACGTTTGCGCAGTTCCTCGTTTTGCGTAGCGACACCTACCGGGCAGGTATTCATGTGGCATTTGCGCATCATGACACAACCCAGTACGATCAGGGCGGAGGTGGCGAAGCCGTATTCTTCGGCTCCGAGCATGGCCATGAGGACGATGTCGCGGCCCGTCTTCAACTGTCCGTCGGTTTGCAGGCGGACCTGTCCGCGGAGGTTGTTGATCACTAACGTCTGCTGTGTCTCGCTCAGTCCCAGTTCGGGCGGCAGTCCGGCATAGCGGATCGAACTCATAGGCGATGCCCCCGTTCCGCCTTCCGCACCGGAGATGATGATGCGGTCTGCCTTTGCCTTCGCCACACCGGCGGCAATCGTGCCGACACCGCTCTCGGATACTAACTTGACGCTTATCTCGGCATGCGGGTTGACATTCTTCAGGTCGAAGATGAGTTGTGCCAGGTCCTCGATCGAATAGATATCGTGATGGGGAGGAGGCGAGATTAGGGAGATGCCCGGAATGGAGTGGCGTGTCTTTGCGATCACGTCGTTCACCTTGAAGCCCGGCAGCTGTCCGCCTTCACCCGGCTTGGCACCCTGGGCGACTTTGATCTGTATTTCGTCGGCATTCACCAGGTATTCGGCTGTCACGCCGAAACGTCCCGAAGCCACCTGCTTGATGGCGGAGCGGAGCGAGAGGCCGTCTTCGCGGGGGGCGAAGCGGGCGGCGTCTTCACCACCTTCCCCGGTGTTACTGCGGCCGTGTATCTTATTCATCGCCATTGCCATCGTCTCGTGCGCCTCCTTACTGATAGAGCCGAAGCTCATGGCGCCTGTGACGAAACGCTTCATGATTTCGCCGGCCGGTTCCACCTGGTCGAGAGGGATGGACTTACCGCGGCGGAAAGTCAGGAAGTCACGGAGGAAGATCGGGGCATCCTTGTCGTCAATCAGGTGTGTGTATTCTTTAAATTTCTTGTAGCTGCCCAAGCGGGTAGAGAGTTGCAGGGCGGAGATCGTTTCCGGGTTCCAGGCGTGCTTCTCGCCGTCTTTGCGGTAGCTGTAGATGCCTTTGTGTTCGAGTATTGTGTCTACCGTGTCGCCGAAGGCCTGATGGTGCAGGGCGATCGCGTCGGCGGCGATTTCCTGCAGGCGGATACCGCCTACGCTGCTGGCCGTCCCGCCGAAGTAGGTGTTCACCAACTCGTTAGAGAGGCCGATCGCTTCGAACAGTTTGGCTCCGCGATAGCTGCGGATCGTGCTGATACCCATTTTGCTGATCACTTTGAACAGGCCTTTGCAGAGCGCTTTGATATAGTTCTTGCGGGCCATTTCATAGTTGAGCTGTATCTCCTGCCGGTCGACCATGTCTTTCAGGATGGCGAACGACATATAAGGGTTGATCGCACTTGCCCCGTAGCCTAACAGCAGGGCGGCGTGCATCACCTCGCGCATCTCGCCGGTCTCTACGACAAGAGCCGTCTGGACGCGCTTCTGGACGGAGATCAGGTGGTGGTGTACGGCGCTGACGGCCAAGAGCGAGGGAATGGGCGCATGTGTCGCATCCACATTCTTGTCGCTCAGGATGATGTAGTTTACGCCGTCGATGACCGACTGTTCGGCCTGCTTACAGAGTTGGTCCAGGGCGGCTTTCAACCCTTCACTGCCCTGCGCTGTTTCGAACAGCATCGGGAGCTTGACGGACTTGAAGCCTTTATAGCGGATATTGCAAAGGATATCCAGTTGTGTGTTTGTCAGTATCGGATGGGGGAGGCAGACCATTTTGCAATGGGCCTCGTCCGGAGTCAGGATATTGCTTCCTACGGCGCCGATATACTCCGTCAGGCTCATCACCAACTCTTCGCGGAGCGGATCGATCGGCGGGTTCGTCACCTGTGCGAACTGCTGGCGGAAGTAGTTGAAGAGGAGCTGCGGACGGTCGGAGAGGACAGCTAACGGCGTGTCGTTACCCATCGAGCCGACCGGTTCGGCGCTGCCGGTACACATCGGGGTGATGATCCGCTCGATGTCCTCGCGGCTGTAGCCGAACGTGCGTAGCATCCTGTCGTATTCCGGAACCGTATGCGGCACGCGGCGGCCGGACTTCAGTTCATCCAGTTCCACGCGGTTGTTTGCTAACCAGACGCGGTAAGGCTGTGCGTCGGCAAGTTGCTTTTTCAGTTCGCCGTCATAATAGATCTTGCCCTCTTCGGTGTCGACCAGCAGGATCTTACCCGGTTGCAGGCGTCCTTTCTCCTGTATCTCTCCCGGTTCGAAGTCCATGACACCCACTTCGGATGCCACGACCATCATGCCGTTCTTGGTAATCAGGTAGCGTGCGGGGCGCAGGCCGTTACGGTCGAGCATTCCTCCGGCATACCGTCCGTCACTGAAGAGCAGAGCGGCGGGACCGTCCCAGGGTTCCATCAGGATCGAATGGTATTCGTAGAAGGCTTTCAGGTCTTCCGATATCGGGTTCTTCTCGTTGAAGCTCTCCGGAACCAGCATCGCCATCGCATGTGGCAGGCTCATACCGGAAGCCACGAAAAATTCCAGCACATTGTCCAATGAGGCACTGTCGCTCATGCCCGGCTGGATGATCGGGCGTATCTCGTCGATATTCGGGATGCGGGGGGAAGAAAGAACGCTTTCCCGCGCTTCCATCCAACCTCTGTTCCCGCGTATCGTGTTGATCTCCCCATTGTGTGCCAACAACCGGAACGGCTGTGCGAGGCTCCACGTCGGGAATGTATTCGTGCTGAAGCGGGAGTGTACCAGTGCCAGTCCGCTTGTCAGGTAATGATTGGTCAGGTCCGGGAAGTAGTGACGCAGTTGCATCGACTCCAGCATACCTTTATATATTATGCTTTTTGTGGAGAGTGATGCCACATAGAAATCCTTCTTACCGGGGATGTCGGAATCCGCCACCCGTTTCTCGATCCGTTTGCGGATGATGTAGAGTTTAAGTTCCAATGCCTCCTGGTCGTCGCATCCGGTGATGAACACCTGTTTGATGTCCGGTTCCGTCTCCTGTGCATCTTTTCCCAGGATGTCCGTGTTGACGGGAACTTTGCGGAGGTGCATCAAGGTAAGTCCTTCCTTCTCGATCTCCTCGATCATGATACTCAGGATCGAAGACCGCTGTGCTTCGTCTTTCGGAAAGAAGACCAGTCCTGTTCCGTACTTGCCCTTTTCGGGTACGGGAATACCTTGTAATAAGATAAATTCGTGAGGGATTTGCAGCAGAATACCTGCACCGTCACCGGTCTTGTTATCTGCACCCTCTGCACCGCGGTGCCGCATGTTTTCTAATACCTTAAGGGCAGACTCGATAATGTCATGCGATTTACCACCGTGGATATTAACGACCAGCCCTACACCGCAAGCGTCATGTTCGTTGGCAGGGTCGTATAATCCTTGCTTGTTGTTCAAATGGCTTCTTTCTTTCATCATTTGTTGACCTTATGTTTGTGTAATACTTGTTTTGTCTGTCAAAATGTTTGACAAAGATAGAATATGTGTTTCAAAATGTAATACATGTAAGTAAGTTTTAAGAAAGTCTTTTTGGATTGGAAAGCTGTCTGCTTTCTGATTGAAAGTAAACTTTGTGTTTAGGTGATAAATTGTAACAGTATTCTTGCTGTTTTCTTTAAAAGTGAAAGATGTGTTAGGCTGTTTATTCTGTTTTTCGTATATTTGGGGAAACTAATCAATCTATCAGCATTATGGATATACATATATTTCTCAGCAACTTCCGTGAGGCATTCGGCGAAAAAGTCGATATGCCGATTGTTTTCTGGTATTCGGAGCAACCTGTAAACCCGGTTGACAAGATCGGTGGATGCCTCTTTAAATGTATGAAAGATGTCAGGAGCGGACAGACGGTCAGCTTAAGCCTGGAAACGATCGGCTGTGGCGGAGGTAAGTTTTATACCGGCTTCACGGATATGCCGGACCGGATACCCGGCTTTGTCTCTTTGAAGGAAAAATATAAACAGACACCGGAAATGGTTTCCGGGTTCATTGAAGAATTACAGGTCCCTAAGGCAAAGGTGGAATATCTGAATTTTGCCCGGTTGGATAAGGTGGATAGCTTCGATAACCTGGAAGGCATTTTGTTTTTAGCAACACCCGATATGCTTTCCGGCTTAGCGACCTGGCCTTTTTCGATAATAACGCGCAGGATGCCGTCACTTCCTTGTTCGGTTCCGGTTGCTGTGCTGTCGTCACACAAGCGGTTATTGAAAATGTAAGAGGAGGCAGGCGTACCTTTATCGGCTTCTTCGATCCCTCCGTACGTCCCTATTTTGAACCGGATATTCTCAGTTTTATGATACCGATGTCCCGGTTCCGGGAAATGTATGATACGATGAGGAGCAGTTGCCTGTTCGATACGCATGCCTGGAAAAAAATAAAAGAAAGAATGGAGTCTACACCTGTAACACCAGAATAAAACGGCATCCTTTTTTATATTCGGCATCTATGGAAAGCGTACCATTCATCTTGCCGGCAATCAAAGAGCAGAGTGGCAGTCCTAATCCGTCACCGTCAGCCAGGTCTTTGATTTCAGAGAAAGGCTTGAAGAGGCTTTCCTGTTTTTCGGCAGGGATGCCCGGGCCGTTATCGGTGACGATGAACTGGCAGATATGCGCTCCTTTTTTCTTGAATTCGAGCTTGATTTTACCGGATGTCGTGTAGATCGCCGCGTTTTTCAGGAGATGAAGCAGGATACGTTCCAACTGTTCGGCATTGGTTTTTATTTCGATCTGAGGAACATCCGTTACGACTTCTACTTCAGGGCGTATATCTTCTTTTACCTTTTCCATCACCTTCTTGCAGAAAGTGCTGACACTGAAAGATTGTACCTCGTATGTTTCCAGCATCGAGTTTTCAAGGGCAGAAAGCTCCTGTATATGGACCCCGAACTGTTTCAGGGCGTCGATACGGGCCTGTATGGCTTTTGCCTGCCCGGAGTCGGCTGGCTGTAATCCGGCTACGGATTCGTCCATTTTATTTAGCGTCGGTGCCATCTGGGCCGAGATGCTTTGGATAAATCCGGTCTGCTGTTCGCTGTGCTCGGTGATCGTATGGATAATCTTTTTGAGTTTCCTGTTGAGGATGACGAAACGTAAAACCAGGAATGCCAGGAATGCCAGTGCCGCAATCAGAATGGCAGCAAGCGTGCAAAGTCCGGCAATTATATATTGTTTACTGGCTAACTTGCCGTCTTTTTCCTGTATGGTTTGCTGGCTGCTGTCGTATTTCTGTTGCAAGGCGCCCAATTCGTCTTCGGCAGTAAGCGCTTTTACCGAGTCGGTCCATACCATGTATTTTTCGTATGTCTGCTCCATCAGCGGGATGTTGTTGCTTTTGCGTGCAATCGAGATCAGGTTTTTATAGCATTCGCTGACTTTACCGTATTCCTTCTTCTCCCGGTACTGGCTGATGAGTTTATTGAATGCGGCGTCCCCCTCGGCGTTCTGCCCGAAGGTATAATAATAGTCCGCTTTTGTGTACAACAGGTTTTCGGACAGCCCGGGGCTGCCGGATTCACTGGCCAGGTTGTCCAACGTGTTTAACTGGAGTTGTGCTTGCGCCGCATTTCTCAGCTTGATATACATTTGCAGGCGTTCTTTTGTGATCAGGAAGCGCAGGTCATAAAGCTTTTTTTGTCCGGCCTGCTCTTCGTTTGCCACTATCTGGCTCATCTGCCGACAAAGGTCGAATGCTTCCTGATAGTAGTTTTCCCTGTAATAGAGGGAGGCGGCTTGTGTCCCGCATTCGACTGCTTGTGTGTACTTGCCTTCATTTGCCAACCCTTTATAGGCTTGGATAAAAAGATAGCGGGCTTTCGTGTAGTCCTTCTTTTCCAGACTACTTTGTGCTTGTTGCATCCATTCTTCCGCTTTGTTTTGTGCCTGAGGGGTAGCACAAAAACTGATCATGAGGGTGATAATAATGTATGAAATTCTCATAAGTGAAATTTTAACGTTAGGCAAATATATACATTCTTTGATTATAAAGGTATGAAAAGCAAATGATTTTTGAAATATAAAAGCAAAGCCCCGCAGCGTATTTACTGCGGGGCTCGATGTGTTTTGTTCAGAAGTTCAGGATTTATTTTTCTTTCAAGGCTTTTTTGAAGAACCCGTCTATTTTGTCGAAAGGTATCACATCGAGGTTGTCATACAGATCGACGTGATTAGCTCCGGGGATAATCAGAAGCTCTTTATTGTCGCCCGTCAATCGTTTGTAGGCATCTTCGCTGAAATAGCGAGAATGGGCTTCGGCTCCGTGTATCATCAGGACAGCGCTGCGTATTTCACCGATATAGGAGAGGAGCGGCATATTGATGAACGCTAAGGAACTGATATTGCTGATTCCTTTGTTGGAGTTGGGCGAACGACGATGATAGCCTCTTGCAGTTTTATAATAGTCGTGGTATTGACGGACAAAGAGCGGGACATCTTCGGGAACAGGATCGACCACACCGCCGTTGAGCTCGTAACTGTCGTTGCGATAATCTTCGGTGCGCTGGGCATTGAGCTGTTCGCGCAGCTTGTATCGGTCGTCTGCACTCATGGCATCGAAATATCCGTTGGCATTCACGCGGCTCATGTCGTACATGGTGGATGTTACCGTAGCCTTGATACGCGGGTCGTTGGCCGCAGCATTGAGAGCGAATCCTCCCCATCCGCAGATACCAAGGATGCCGATATGCTGTGGATCTACATCATTGCGGGTAATCAGGTAATCGACCGCTGCACTGAAATCTTCCGTGCTGATTTCGGGCGAGGTCAGGTAGCGGGGTGTACCGCCGCTCTCTCCATAGAACGAAGGATCGAATGCAAGGGTCAGAAAACCACGCTCGGCAAGGGTTTGGGCGTAGCGGCCCGACACCTGCTCTTTTACAGCTCCGTAAGGGCCGCTTACCGCAATGGCAGCCAAACGGCCTTGTCTGTTTTTCGGTTTATACAGGTCTGCGGCAAGCGTGATGCCGTAGCGGTTGTGAAACGTAATTTTCGAATGTTCCACTTTGTCACTCTGCGGGAATGTCTTGTCCCATTCCTGCGTTAATTCCAATGTATCCATATCTGTTGATTTTATGTTATGTACCGTAATTATTCCCGACGCCATGACATTCGTAAACGTCAGGAACATCAGAATAGCGATTGCTTGTATCTTCCTCATGTCGTTTATTCTTTAATTAATGATGTGAACAAAGGTAGTGCAGCTCAACTGTTCCGGCGTTAGACAAATTACGGATTGAACTACCAATTTTACAGATTTTCAACGCACGACGGTGTTGATTTTGTATTCATAATACGATAGATAAATTCTCAAGATATACAATAACCTCCTTTTGAGGCCGTTTTTCTATTTCATCCGAAATCTTGATCGATTTTGGATTGACTCTTTTCACGGTTTTAACCCTTCCGGTTGACACTCTATAAAAAGAGGTGCCGAGCTCATTCCAAAAAGCGTACAATTTGATTGCCGGAAACCGGAAAGACCGC
>NZ_QREV01000025.1:0-37963 GCF_003363715.1 Parabacteroides acidifaciens | reverse complement strand
AGCACGGTCGTAATGGCAAAGAGGACGGTCGCAATGGCGGAAAACACTCAAAAAAGAGGAAAAAGTCCCTTTTTGAGGTCAAAAAAACGGATTAACATTTGTTTTGTTTCGGATGTCTTTTGAGCCGGAAAAATACGTTTTATACAATAAGCCCCCCTTTTGAACAATTATTATTTAGAAATGGACTTTGATTCTGACTATGCCTATCTGTTTTATATATGGATTAGAATCGCTATTTTTGTAACTAATCATATTTATAGATTTAAAAAATAATCAAGATGAGAAAGAATTTTGGAGCAAAACCGTGGAGCTATCCTCAACCCGTGTTTATCGTTGCGACTTATGATGAGGAAGGAACGCCTGATGCCATGAATGCCGCATGGGGAGGTATTGACTTGGATGACCAGATAAACCTGTGCCTGAGTGCCGGTCACAAGACCGTGAAAAATCTGCTTGCTACAAAAGCTTTCACTGTGAGTATGGGCACGGTAGAACAATTGGTTGCCTGTGATTATGTAGGTATTGTTTCCGGAAACAAAGAGCCGGATAAGTTTGCCAAAGCCGGTTTTCATGCTATGAAGTCCGAATTTGTAAATGCTCCGCTCATTGACGAACTGCCGATGGCCATTGAGTGTGAACTCATATCGTATGATTCCGAAACCTGCCACCTTGTGGGTCGCATCATCAATGTCTCGGCAGATGAATCCGTGTTGGATGAAAAAGGTAAGATCGACCCAGCCAAGCTACGTCCTATCACCTTTGATCCGGTACATAACGACTATCTTGTAATCGGTGAAAAAGTAGGGAATGCATTCAAGGATGGAGTGGCATTAAGGTAAATGTAAAATGAAGATACTGGAAACTGAGCGGTTAATATTGAGAACGCTGGTACAGGACGATTTTGATGAGGTATGCAAGTTGTTACAGGATAGTGAAGTTATGTACGCTTACGAAGGGCCCTTCAGCGATCAGGAAGTGCAGGAGTGGCTGGATAAACAGTTCAGGCGCTATCGGCATGACGGTTTCGGCTTATGGGGCGTGGTGGAGAAAAGCAGTAACGAGTTGATCGGGCAATGCGGCATTACTTATCAAGAATTTGACGGAAAACAAATTGCCGAAGTCGGCTATCTGTTCCGGAAAGAGTTTTGGCATAAAGGCTTTGCCACCGAAGCGGCTATCGCTTGCCGGGAATATGCCTTTCATGCGCTTGGTTTCAACGAAGTTTATTCTATCATCCGGGATACGAATATCGCTTCCCAAAAAGTGGCACAACGTAACGGGATGGAGAAAGTCGCAACTTTCGTCAAGCACTATCGGGGTGTGGATATGCCGCATTTCGTTTATAAGAAAAAGTGAACTATCTGCATCTGGTCGGACGGATACGTCTGAACAAATTCGTCCTGATTATGATTATATAATAAAAGCCCTCTTCTTTTGCACGGATTGTAAGGATGAAAAGGGCTTTTCCTTTGTTTTTGAAAGGTTTGCCGAAACGGCATCATTTTATATAATAATTTAACTAAATGGCGGATAAAATGATTATTTCTATTAATGTGTCAAATAAATTGCGATTGTATGAATAATATGTAATATAATGTAAGTATCTTTGCACGCAAAATAAAAAACAAGTTAGAACCAAATGGAAGTACTTAAACACGAGTGTGGAGTCGCCATGGTCCGGTTACTAAAGCCTTTGGAATATTATCATCAGAAGTATGGTACCTGGATGTATGGGCTCAATAAGCTCTATTTGTTGATGGAAAAGCAGCATAACCGCGGTCAGGAGGGAGCCGGTTTAGCCTGCGTTAAGTTAGAAGCCAGCCCCGGTGAAGAATATATGTTTCGGGAAAGAGCATTAGGAACCGGAGCTATTACCGAAATATTCGCTGACGTTCATCAACATTACAAAGATTTACCACCCGGTAAGCTGAACGATCCGTTTTTTGCTAAGACAGACCTTCCTTTTGCAGGAGAACTTTATATGGGACACCTGCGTTACAGTACAACCGGTAAATCCGGTATTTCCTACGTCCATCCTTTTTTACGCCGCAACAACTGGAGAGCCAAGAACCTCGCTCTTTGCGGTAATTTCAATCTTACCAACGTTCAACATATTTTCGAAGAGATAACAGCCATCGGTCAGCACCCGCGCGCCTATGCCGACACCTTTATCATGCTCGAGCAGGTGGGACACCGCCTGGATCGCGAGGTAGAACGTCTGTATCAGAAATACGAGGCCGAGGGGTTGACGGGCATGGATATTACAAACGCAATCGAGGCGAATGTGGATCTGGCGAATGTCCTGAAACGTTGCGCTCCGCAGTGGGACGGCGGTTACGTGATCTGCGGGCTGACCGGAAGCGGGGAGTCCTTCAGCGTTCGCGATCCCTGGGGCATCCGTCCGGCTTTCTATTATGCCGACGACGAGATTGTGATCCTGGCCAGTGAGCGTCCGGTTATCCAGACAGCCATGAACGTACATGCGGAAGATATCCGCGAACTGCAAAGGGGAGAAGCCCTCTTTATCAACAAGAAAGGCGAATGGCGCACGTCGCAGATCGTGGAGCCGAAAGAGAATAAAGCTTGCTCGTTTGAGCGCATCTACTTCTCCCGGGGTAGCGATGTGGATATTTACAAAGAGCGCAAACGCTTGGGGGAAAACCTGGTTCCGGCCATTCTGAAATCGGTGGACAACGATCTGAACCATACTGTCTTCTCTTTCATCCCCAACACGGCCGAGGTGGCCTATTTCGGCATGCAGGAGGGATTGAACGAATACCTGAACAAGGTCAAGAAGGAATGGATCGCCGACCGCAGCCACCTGTTGCTGGAAAAAGAACTGGAACAGATACTTTCCATGCGCGTCCGGTGCGAGAAAGTGGCGATTAAGGATATAAAATTGCGTACTTTTATCGCCGAAGGCAACAGCCGCAACGATTTGGCAACCCATGTGTATGATATTACTTACGGCAGCATCGTGCCCGATGTGGACAACCTGGTCGTGATAGACGACAGTATCGTGCGCGGGACAACCCTTCGGCAAAGTATCATCGGAATCCTGGATCGTCTGCATCCGAAGAAAATCGTGATTGTCTCGTCCTCGCCGCAGGTGCGTTATCCGGACTATTACGGCATCGACATGTCGCGTATGAACGAGTTCATCGCTTTCAAGGCTGCTGTTGCCCTGCTGAAAGACCGGGGTATGGAAAACATTCTGCTGGATGCCTACCGCAAGGCGAAGAAGCAACAGGCCGGGCAGGACGGAACGATTGTGAATTATGTCAAGGAAATATATGCGTCTTTCACCGACGAAGAGATTTCCGCCAAGATGGTGGAACTGCTTACTCCGGCCGGTACACGGGCGAAGGTGGAGATTGTCTACCAGACGCTCGAAGGCCTGCACGCATCTTGCCCGAATCATCCGGGAGACTGGTATTTCTCGGGAGATTATCCGACACCCGGCGGCACTCGCATGGTGAACGAAGCGTTTATTCATTATATGGAAGAAGAATATTTAGTCAATTAAAAGAAATATGCAAGTTAGAAAAACAGCGACATTGGTTTTGGATGACGGAAGCGAGTTCCACGGCTTCTCTTTTGGTTACGATAAGGCGGTAGCCGGCGAAGTGGTGTTCAATACTGCCATGACCGGTTATCCGGAAAGCCTTACCGATCCTTCGTATGCCGGTCAGTTGATGGTGCTGACCTATCCGTTGGTCGGAAACTACGGAGTACCTCCTTTCTCTATCGAAGAGAACGATCTGCCTACGTTTATGGAGAGTGAGAAAATCCATGCGGAGGCAATTATTGTGAGTGACTATAGCGAAGAATATAGCCACTGGAATGCTGTGGAAAGCCTGAGTGACTGGCTGAAGCGGGAAATGATTCCCGGAATTACGGGCATAGACACCCGTGCATTGACAAAAAAGATACGCGAGCATGGGGTAATGATGGGACGCATCGTTATCAGCGATGCCGATAACGAAGTGGAAAGTGGAAAGGTGAAAGATGAAAGTGAAATGCCGGATTACGGAAGCATCAACTACGTCGACCGTGTCTCTTGCAAAGATATCATCGTCTACCGGCCCGACGGCACCTCTTCCACTTACCCTATAGGCTCTGATAACTTTCAACTTTCATCTTTCAACTCTCAACTGAAGCATGTTGTGCTTCTCGACTGCGGCGTGAAAGCGAATATCATACGCTGCCTGCTGAAACGGAATGTGACTGTTGTTCGCGTCCCCTGGGACTACGACTTCAATACGCTGGAATACGACGGGCTTTTCATCTCGAACGGTCCCGGCGACCCGGATACCTGCGATGTGGCTGTCCAGCATATCCGCAAGGCACTTGCCGGAGACAAACCGATCTGCGGCATCTGCATGGGAAACCAGTTGCTTGCCAAGGCGGGCGGCGCTTCTATCTATAAACTGAAATACGGCCACCGTAGCCATAACCAGCCGGTTCGCATGGTCGGGACGGAGAGGTGCTTCATCACCAGCCAGAATCATGGTTATGCCGTAGACAACGATACGTTAGGTGCAGACTGGGAGCCGCTCTTTATCAATATGAACGACGGGACGAACGAAGGCATCAAGCATAAGACGAAGCCTTTCTTCTCTTCCCAGTTCCACCCCGAAGCATGCAGCGGACCGACGGATACGGAGTTTATCTTCGATAAGTTTGTAGCGTTGCTTTAACCTGATTTTTAAGATTAATACGAATAACAATGAAAGAAGATATAAAGAAAGTCCTGGTACTCGGTTCCGGAGCCCTCAAGATAGGGGAAGCGGGCGAGTTCGATTATTCAGGCAGCCAGGCGTTGAAGGCCATTAAGGAAGAAGGCATCGAGACAGTGCTTATCAACCCGAACATCGCGACGGTGCAGACCTCGGAAGGCGTGGCAGACACGGTCTATTTCTTGCCTGTCACCCCGTTCTTCGTCGAGAAGGTGATTGCCAAGGAACGTCCCGAAGGCATCCTGTTAGCGTTCGGCGGACAGACGGCGTTGAACTGCGGCGTTGCGCTCTACCAGAGCGGCGTGCTGGAAAAATATAACGTCCGTGTGCTCGGTACTCCGGTGCAGGCCATCATGGATACGGAAGACCGTGAACTGTTTGTCCGTAAGCTCGATGAGATCGGCGTGAAGACCATCAAGAGCGAGGCGGTGGAGAATGCGGCGGATGCCCGTCGTGCAGCAGCCGAGTTGGGCTATCCGGTGATTGTCCGCGCTGCATACGCGTTGGGCGGCCTGGGTTCCGGCTTCTGCGACAACGAGGCGGAACTGGATGTGCTGGTTGAAAAAGCCTTCTCTTTCTCGCCCCAGGTATTGGTCGAGAAGAGCCTGAAAGGCTGGAAGGAAGTGGAGTATGAAGTGGTGCGCGACCGTTTCGACAACTGTATCACGGTTTGTAACATGGAAAACTTCGACCCGTTAGGCATCCACACCGGTGAAAGTATCGTCATTGCTCCGTCACAAACGCTGACCAACAGCGAATATCATAAACTGCGCGAGTTAGCTATCCGCATCATCCGCCATATCGGTATCGTGGGCGAATGTAACGTACAGTATGCCTTCGACCCCGAAAGCGAGGACTACCGCGTGATCGAGGTGAACGCCCGTCTGAGCCGTTCCTCCGCATTAGCATCGAAGGCGACAGGCTACCCGCTTGCCTTTGTCGCTGCCAAGTTAGGGTTAGGCTACGGCCTGTTCGACCTGAAAAACTCGGTGACGAAGACGACGAGTGCATTCTTCGAACCGGCTCTCGACTACGTGGTTTGCAAGATTCCGCGCTGGGACTTGGGTAAGTTCCACGGCGTAGCCCGCGAATTAGGTTCGAGCATGAAATCCGTCGGCGAGGTAATGGCTATCGGCCGTACGTTCGAAGAGGCTATCCAGAAAGGCCTGCGTATGATCGGGCAGGGGATGCACGGTTTCGTGGAAAACAAAGAGTTAGTGATTGAAGACATCGACAAGGCGCTTCACGAGCCGACCGACCGCCGTATCTTCGCGATCTCCAAAGCATTCCGCGCCGGATATACGGTCGACCAGATACATGAACTGACCAAGATAGACCGTTGGTTCCTGCAGAAGCTTTATGGCATCATGCAGACCTCCAAGGAGCTTCACAAATTGACAATTGACAATGGACAATTGACAATTAAGAAAGAAGAGAAGGACTCTAATTGTCAATTGTCCATTGTCCATTGTCCATTGCTTCGCATGGCGAAGCAGCAGGGATTCTCCGACTTCCAGATTGCCCGCGCTTTCGGCCTCGAAGAAGATATCGAGAAGGGTATGATGTTGGTTCGCCAGTATCGTAAAGCGCACGGCATTGTCCCGGTGGTGAAACAGATCGACACGCTGGCAGCCGAATATCCGGCACAGACCAACTATCTGTATCTGACCTACAGCGGGACGGAAAACGATGTCCAGTATGTAGGCGACCACCGTTCCATTGTTGTCTTAGGTTCGGGCGCTTACCGTATCGGCAGCTCGGTAGAGTTCGACTGGTGCGGCGTGCAGGCGCTGAACACGATCCGCAAGGAGGGCTGGCGTTCGGTAATGATCAACTATAATCCTGAAACGGTTTCGACCGACTACGATATGTGCGACCGCCTTTACTTCGACGAACTGACCTTCGAGCGTGTCATGGATATCCTCGAACTGGAGAATCCGCACGGCGTGATTGTCTCTACGGGCGGGCAGATTCCGAATAACCTGGCTATGCGTCTCGACGAACAGCATGTCAACATCTTAGGAACGTCGGCCAAGAGCATCGACAATGCCGAAGACCGCGAGAAGTTCTCCGCCATGCTGGACCGCATCGGTGTGGACCAGCCGCGCTGGAAAGAGCTTTCCTCGATGGACGATATCAACGATTTCGTGGCCGAAGTAGGCTTCCCGGTGCTGGTTCGTCCGAGTTACGTGCTGAGCGGTGCGGCGATGAACGTCTGCTCTAACCAGGAAGAGTTGGAACGCTTCCTGCAACTGGCGGCTAACGTGTCGAAGAAACATCCGGTCGTGGTCAGCCAGTTTATCGAACATGCCAAAGAGGTGGAAATGGATGCAGTGGCCGATAAGGGCGAGATCGTGATGTATGCGATCTCCGAGCATATCGAGTTTGCCGGGGTGCACTCGGGTGATGCGACTATCCAGTTCCCGTCGCAGAAGTTGTATGTCGAAACCGTGCGCCGCATCAAACGGATCAGCCGTCAGATTGCGAAAGAACTGAATATTTCCGGTCCGTTCAATATCCAGTATCTGGCTAAAGGCAACGAAATAAAGGTGATCGAGTGTAACCTCCGTGCGAGCCGTTCCTTCCCGTTTGTCAGCAAGGTGTTGAAGATAAACCTGATTGAATTGGCTACCCGCATCATGTTGGGCCTGCCTGTCGAAAAGCCGAGTAAGAACGAGTTCGACCTGGATTATGTGGGGATCAAAGCCTCCCAGTTCTCTTTCAACCGCTTGCAGAAGGCCGACCCGGTTCTGGGTGTCGACATGGCTTCGACGGGCGAAGTAGGCTGTATTGGCGACGACCTCTCCGAAGCGGTCCTGAAGAGTATGCTTTCCGTCGGCCTCCGCATTCCGGAAAAGAGTATCCTGCTCTCTACCGGCACGCCGAAACAGAAAGTGGCCATGTTGGACGCTGCCCGGATGCTGGCCGAAAAAGGCTACACCCTCTACGCAACAGGCGGTACGCACCGCTTCCTCGAAGAAAACGGTATCTCCAACACGCAGGTGTTCTGGCCGAGCGAAGCGGACAAACAGCCGCAGGCACTCGACATGCTGCACGAAAAGAAGATCGACATGGTCGTCAACATCCCGCGTGACCTCTCGGCCGGCGAACTGGACAACGGCTATAAGATCCGCCGTGCCGCCATCGACCTGAACATCCCGCTGATCACGAACGCCCGCCTGGCAAGCGCCTTTATCGAGGCGTTCTGCACGCTGAGTCTGGATGATATACAGATTAAGAGTTGGCAAGAGTATAAATGATGTTACTTTTGGCTTGATCCAAAAGTAACCAAAAGATCAAGGCCGAACCTGCTTCGCTACTCCGTTCCCTTCGTTCGCTGTCGCGTCTGAAACTCGCTTCGCTCAAACAGCAGACGCTCCGGACGCTCACTGCGGTCTCTGCGCTTAACGCTCACCAGCTTAGGCCGGAGGTAGAGCCTGACGGCTCTGTTGAGGATTGTGATACCGCCTGTTCCTTGTCCCCGTGCTTGACACGGGGCCGCAAAGGAGCAGGCGGTATCGGCCATCTTAAGAGAAAGCGGAGCTTTCTAAGAAAGGCCTAAGCGGACGGGCGTCAAGCGGAGGGTAAAGGCGAAGCGGCAGGAGCCTGCGCTGTCTGAGCGAAGCGAGTTTCGCAGGCGACAGCGTAGCCTTTGCCCGGAGTAGCCCGGACGGTTAAGCCTTGAACTTTTGGTTACTTTTCTTTCAAGAGAAAAGTAACATCGTTATCTTTGTAGTATTATAAAATAAACCAATATGAAGATAGGATTATTTATCCCCTGTTATATCAATGCGGTATACCCGGAAGTTGGTGTTGCTTCTTATAAACTACTGAAAAGCCTCGGTTTGGATGTGGACTATCCGCTGGACCAGACTTGCTGCGGTCAGCCGATGGCGAACGCCGGTTTCGAGCATGAATCGTTGGGGTTGGCTGTCCGGATGGAGGAGTTGTTCAGCAAATACGATTATGTGGTAGGCCCTTCCGCCAGTTGTGTGGCTTTCGTCAAGGAAAACCATCCCGGCATCCTCGAGAAAGCCGGACATGTGTGTATGAACAGCAAGAAGATATATGATATCTGCGAGTTCTTGCACGATGTCGTGAAAGTGAAAGAACTGAAAGCCGAGTTTCCCCATAAGGTGAGCATTCATAATAGCTGCCACGGTGTGCGCGAGTTGCATCTCTCTTCTCCCAGCGAGCGTAATATCCCGTATTATTCCAAGTTGCGCGACCTCCTTTCTCTGGTACGGGGCATCGAGATATTCGAGCCGAAACGCATAGACGAGTGTTGCGGTTTCGGCGGTATGTTTGCCGTAGAGGAACCGGAAGTATCCGTCTGCATGGGGCAGGACAAGGTGAAAGACCACATGAGCACGGGGGCCGAATACATCACCGGCGCCGACAGCTCTTGCCTGATGCATATGGAAGGCGTGATCAAGCGCGACAATCTTCCTGTCAAAACGATTCATATTGTTGAAATATTAGCCTCCGGATTATGAGCACGAAACATTCAAAAGCGGCTGCCCGCTTCATCGCGAACCGCAAACAGGAAGCCTGGCACGACGAAACCCTCTGGATGGTACGTGCCAAACGGGATAAAATGAGCCATTCGATTCCCGAATGGGAACGCTTGCGCGAACTGGCCTCGGACATCAAGCTCTATTCGAACAGCCACCTCGACACCCTGCTCGAGGAGTTCGAAAAGAATGCCCTTGCCAACGGAGCCATTGTCCATTGGGCGAAAAATGCGGCGGAACATAACGCCATCGTGCAGGAAATCCTCCGCCAACACGATGCCCATACGCTGATTAAGAGCAAATCCATGCTGACGGAAGAATGCGGCATGAACGAATTTCTGCAGGAGCAGGGCTATGACATCATCGAAAGCGACCTGGGCGAGCGTATCCTGCAATGGATGCATCTCCATCCCAGCCATATCGTGATGCCGGCCATTCACATCAAACGCCAGGAAGTCGGCGAGATGATGGAGCGCGTACTGGGTACGGAAAAAGGCAATTCCGACCCGACCTATCTGACACATGCCGTGCGGAAGAACATGCGTGAAAAGTTCCTGACCGCCGATGTTGCGATGACGGGGGCTAACTTTGCCGTCGCTTCGACCGGCGAGATCGTGGTTTGTACCAACGAGGGAAATGCCGATATGGGAACGTCCTTTCCGAAAGTCCATATCGCAACGTTCGGAATGGAAAAGATTGTCCCTTCCCGGGAGGCATTGGGCGTCTTCACCCGCCTGCTGGCACGTTCCGGTACGGGACAGCCGGTCACATCCTATACCTCTCACTATTGCAAACCGAAAGAGGGCGGCGAATTTCATATTATCATTGTCGATAACGGCCGTAGCGACATCCTGGCACGTCCCGACCATATCCGCATGCTCAACTGCATCCGGTGTGGGGAATGCATGAATACGTGTCCGGTTTATCGCCGCACGGGCGGTTATTCCTATACCTATTTTATACCTGGTCCGGTCGGTATCAACCTGGGAATGTTGAAAGACCCGGTGAAGTATTCGGATAATGTGTCCGCCTGCTCGCTCTGTCTCTCCTGTTCCAATGTCTGCCCGGTCAAGATAGACCTCGGCGAGCAGATCTACCGTTGGCGTCAGGATCTGGACAGGATAGGGAAGGCGAGTACGGAGAAGAAGATTATGTCCGGCGGCATGAAGTTCCTGATGGAACGCCCGAAACTGTTCAACACCGCTTTGCGGTTTGCCCCGTTAGTGAACAAGATGCCCCGTTTTATGATCTACAATGGTCTGAATGCGTGGGGTAAAGGCCGCGAGCTGCCCACCTTCGCCAAACAGTCTTTCAATGATATGTGGAAAAACAACAAGATAAAATAACGACAACAATGAGTAGTAAAAACGACATATTATCCGCAATCCGCAGTCACACCGGCAAACGCTACAACATGCCTGACCTGACACTGGATGCGATCGTTTACGAAGATAAAATCGCCCAATTCTCCGACGCCCTGCAAGCTGCCGGAGGAAAAGCCGTTCTTTTGCAGCCCGGTGAAGACGTCAACGACATCATCCGCCAGCATTTTCCGGATGCCGCCCGTATTGCGTCTAACCTGCCCGATATCACCTGTGCGACCTTCAATCCCGACGACCTTGCCGACCCTCGTGAGTTGAACAACACCGATCTTGCCATCGTGGAAGGCCATTTCGGTGTAGCCGAAAACGGGGCTGTCTGGATCACCCGTCAAGTGAAACATAAGGCTCTGTATTTCATTTCCAACAGTCTGGTTATGCTGATCGACAGAGAGGCGATCGTGAATAATATGCATGAAGCCTATAAACGGACGGAAGGTATGACCTATGATTTTGGAGCCTTCATCTCCGGCCCTTCCAAGACTGCCGATATCGAACAGGCGCTTGTGTTTGGTGCACATGGACCGGTCGGAGTATTGGTGATATTGAAGTAAATAAAAATACGGATTTCACGGATTAACATGATCATTTATTGGTCGAGTCCGCGAAATCCGTAAAATCCGGATATTGTTTTTATGATTTGTTGAACAAAGAAGCAATCCATAATACCAGAATCGCTCCGACTGTAGCCGTAATCAGGCTGCCGATTATGCCGGAAGCCGCAATTCCGAACAGACCGAATACCCAGCCGCCCAAAACGCCGCCTATTATTCCTAAAATCAAATTGATTATCACTCCGAAGCCACCGCCCCGCATTATTTTACCGGCAAGAAAACCGGCAACTATCCCTATAAGAATGTACCATAAGAACCCCATAGCTTTTAAATTTTATATTATACGTATATATAACTGTTTGTAAAGGAACAAAGTTGTCTTTGAAGGCAATTTTCTGTTGATACGGATTTGTTTCGTAAAACAACTGGTGATATCGAAAAAACGTATATCTTTGCGGTCATAAATTATATAAGTATTCCGATGAAAATATCCAAGTAAGCCGGTTTCTGTCCGGCCTTTCCCCCAGTGCCACTCTCCGGCACGTTTGTGAATTATCCTTTTAGTTTTAATTTCTTAATCCAAAGAAAACTATGTGCATATCCGTACATCAGCTATGCTATGTTCATGCCGACAAAGAACCACTTTTTCAGAACATCAATTTAACAGTTAATAAAGGACAGCGTTTGGCGCTGGTCGGCAATAATGGTTCCGGTAAATCGACCTTACTGCGTATTCTCGAAGGAAGCCTGAAACCCTCCTCAGGAGAGGTTGTATGTACTTCCCGGCCTTATTACGTCCCGCAACATTTCGGGCAGTTCGACCACCTGACGGTGGCGGAGGCTTTGCGGGTGGACGGACCGATAAAGGCACTTCATGCTATTCTTGCGGGCGACGCTTCGGTGGAAAATTTTACCCGTCTGAATGACGATTGGAGTGTGGAGGAACGTTGCCTCTCGGCTCTTGCTTTCTGGGATTTGGAACATCTGCAATTATCCCAACCGATGCATTCGTTGAGCGGAGGGGAAAAGACAAAGGTGTTCCTTTCCGGCATTTCGGTTCATACACCGGAAATAATCCTGATGGACGAACCGACGAACCATCTGGATATATCCAGTCGGGACAAACTCTATGAAATGGTCCGGACCGGGCGTTCGACCCTGTTGATTGTCAGCCATGACCGGACGTTGCTGAACCTTTTACCAGGCATCTGCGAGCTGGAAAGGAACGGCGTCACTCTCTACGGCGGCAATTATGATTTTTACAGGGAGCAGAAGGAACTGGCTTTGACAGCCTTGCAGAACCAGTTGGATGAAAAGGAAAAAGAGTTGCGCCTGGCTCGCAAAGTGGCCCGTGAAACGTTGGAACGGAAGAATAAAGCGAATGCCCATAGCGATAAGACGAGTTTTAAAAAGGGCATTTCGCGGATGGCAGTCAATACGCTGAAAGATAAAGCAGAGAAGAGTACTGTCCGGCTGAATGATGTCCACGAGGAGAAGATCGTTTCCCTGCAAAGTTCGGTCGCGGAACTCCAGAACACAATCCCTGATATGCGGGCGCTTCAGACGAACTTTAATTCTTCCGCCTTACACACCGGCAAGATACTGATAACTGCCGAACAGGTCAACTTCGGTTATTCTTCTTCTTGCCTGTGGTCGTCGCCGCTGGATTTCCGGATCAGGAGTGGAGACCGCGTCCATATCACCGGGAATAACGGGAGCGGGAAAACGACTCTGGTCAGGCTTTTACTGGGCGAATTGCAGCCGGTGTCCGGAGTAATCACGCGGGCTGATTTCAGTTATCTTTATATCGACCAGGAATGTTCTGTAATCGATCCCGCCCTGACTGTCTTTGAACAGACGGAACGCTTCAATACCGGACATAAGGCGGAGCATGAACTGAAATCGATCCTGAACCGTTATCTGTTTCCTTACGGGACGTGGGATAAACCTTGCGCCTGTCTGAGTGGGGGAGAGAAGATACGCCTGCTGTTCTGCTGCCTGATGATTGGCAATAATACGCCGGATCTGTTTATTTTAGACGAACCGACGAACAATCTGGATATTCGGAGTGTTGAGATAATAACAGCGGCTATAAAGAGTTATAGAGGAACGGTGCTGTTGATCTCGCATGATCTTTATTTTGTGAAAGAAATACAAATAAACCGCTCCATTAAACTTTTTAATTCCGGACCTGTTATTAAGACATAGTGTTTTTCATGGTATTAGAATTAAGTTAGATTAGGTTATCCGTCCCGTTCGCGAGAATAGGACGGTTTTCTTTTTTATCTGATTTGCCGTTTCCTTTCAGGGTTTGTATTTTGAAGCTGTCAGGATGGCTTGGCTGTCGTTGTTCTGCATCAGAGCTTCGGGCGTAGCATCCGTTTCCTTCATATATTTGTCAACAATCTGCCAACCAATCCAACTGCCGATGTTTCCAGGAGCGTCGCTGGAGAGGAACACCGATGGCGTACTATCGAAATATTTGGTGGTAGTCATCTGGTCGGGAGTATAGAGATGTTTGCGTTCTATGATTGCCTTCCACAGGTTGGCTTCGTTTTCCTTGCACCAGTTATAGGAAGCCACCGTGTAGCCCATTAGCTGTTCGGGCGTCAGTTCGGGGAATGCCTGGTGGATCAGGTATTTTATTTTTCCTTCATAAATCATGCGGTCCAGCAGCACATTCTCTTTTCCTTCAAACGGATATTCGGACATCAACCAACCGGCCAGATAGTCGGGAACGATATGTTCGGGCGTCATGAGGCGGCGTTGGAAATCATAGAAGAACTCCTGATAGAGCGGGTATTCTTCGCCTAAGTATTTATCGATCGAGATAGATAGCAGGCTGTCGCCGACCAATACATTCTGGTTAAAACCGGAAACGTGCATATAAATAGCCGGAATCTGCATGGATGGGAAACAAGCTTTCAGCCATGCGAAACCGTTGCCTAATTGTTGTTCGATCTGTGATACGTCGTCATATTGGCGGATAGCATCGGCATACAGGCTTTTCAGCGTCGGTTCGGAATAGTAGCTTGTCAGCTTATCGAAGAATCCGGGCATTGCCGGCGATTTCATATTCAGGATGCCTTTCCCGAGGACGTCGAGCATTTGGGGATATCCGCCGGTGATTTCTGCTTGTCGGGTTGAGTCGCCTGTATCGACCAGCTTAAAAAGCTCTTTGTCGAAACGGTTGATTTTTACCGGAGCAGCCGACGTGACGGCAGCCGGAATATGTGTATTCTGTCCGTTACAACTAAACAGGTAGAACGACAGGGAAAGTATCAGCAGTAATTTTGATTTCATAAGAATTTCATTTGAATCGACAACGTTACCAATAATAACGGATGTAGTTACATTATATTGTACAATCCCTTCTTTGTATTCACTCGAACGAATGTCGATGATTCACATATCAACAAATGCAGTACTTCATGGGTTTATAGTGCCGTAAAGGAATGAATAACCCGGCAGATAGAATGAACGATGCGGGATGTGTGCTCCTTCGATACCTACCCGCTATTCATGTTACAGCCGTGAAACAAAAGATTACCGTTTGATCAGCACTGTCAGTCGCAAGGAGAGGTCGAAGAAGACCATTTTTGCATTTACGTTCTGTGTCACATGGCGTTCTGCCTTTGCCAATTCGTCCATGATGTCGATTACATTCCGCTCATTGATAAAAGGAGCGAACTTCACAGCGAAACCGGCTTCGTCTAAATTCATATAATTAAGTTCCGGCGATTGGAAACGGTACATGAAATTCTCGCGTATCAGATGTTGGCAGTACGCCAGGAAGTTTTTCTGCCGTTCGCGGCCGATGCTTGCCAATACGTCCGCCATATCTTTCATGCCCCTGACATTCCGCGCCCAGGAGTTACGCATCATACCTTTGAATTGTTCCAGATAGAATTTGTTCTCTTCCCCTAAGCTGATTGCTTCGACTGCTTTCAGGTAGCTGCCGTTTGCCAGGTGGGCGACATGCTTGGCGTCTTCGGGAGCCAGTCCGAAGCGGGAGATCATAGAGGTTGTGATATCTTCCGGTTGAATGCCCCGCACATTGATACGCTGTGCACGCGAAAGAATCGTTCCTAAAACCAGGTCGGGAAGTTCCGATACCATCAGGATAACTGTGTTCTGCGGCGGTTCCTCAATGATTTTCAGGAGCTTGTTGGCACAGGTCGGATGCAGTTTTTCAGGCAGCCAGACCAGCAGTATCCGGTAGGTCGCTTCATATATTTTGAGGCTTAGCTTGCGGATAATTTCATCGCTTTCCTTCGAATAGATCAATGCCTGCGAATTGCCTGCATCGATATAATCCAGCCAGTTGTCAATATCGAAATAAGGACGGTCTTTCAGGAAACCCCGCCATTCGGTGAGGTAATCGTCGCAGACTTCCTTCTTCTTCTCTTTCTTGGAAATAATCGGAAACACGAAGTGGAGATCCGGGTGTGCCAGTTCGTTGTACTTCAGACATGACGGGCAATGGCCGCAAGAATCCGTTTCCGTCCGATCCGTGCAGTTCAGGTAGCGTGCATAAGCCAATGCAAGAGGAAAAGCGCCTGCACCGCCCTGTTCCGTGAAAAGTTGTGCATGCGGGACGACGCCTGTTTGCGCCGATTGTATAAGTCGTTTTTTTATATCTTCCTGACCGATAATATCTTTGAAGTACATGTATGCTCCTTATTGAGTTGATAGAGCAAAGGTACGAATAATTTTTTCTTTGATGCCTTTCGCAATAAAAAGCAGGAGCAAAAAAGGATATAAAGCCAGATCCATTGCAATAAACAAAACGTATTTCATCTTCGTAAAAATTATAATTTTACCAGTAAGACGGTGATGTCTTGAAAAACCCCTATCCAATAACAATCTTTTTTTTCATTTTGTTGCATAACTTCTGATATTTTGTCGATTTTATCCGGGTGAGGTTTTTACCGATTGGATGACTCTTCTTTTTATATTATTCCTGTTTGTGACAAAATGTAATGTTTTACTGTGGTTTATTTGGTTTTGTAGGTCTGATTTATACTTTTGTATTATTTTGTTTTGCTACTTTGATTTCAAAATGATAGTTCTTATCTTTGCATTGTGAAGAATAACAAATAAACTCTGGCAGTATTATGAATGTATGCAAAAATGACGCTTCTATTCTGATTATATATACAGGCGGTACTATCGGAATGATAGAAAACCCGGAAACAGGCTCTTTGGAAGCCTTTAATTTTGAGCATTTGGAAGAACACGTCCCTGAACTGAAAAATCTTGGATATAAAGTCTCTTCCATCCAGTTTAATCCTCCGATGGATTCTTCGGAAATGGGACCGGATTCATGGATGAAGATTGTACAGATCATCGCGGAAAACTATCATGACTATAATGGTTTTGTCGTGTTGCATGGGACTGATACGATGGCGTTTACCGCATCCGCCCTGAGTTTTATGCTCGAGAACCTGAGCAAACCGGTGATCCTGACCGGTTCGCAGCTTCCGATCGGCATGCTTCGTACGGATGGAAAGGAAAATCTGATTACAGCAATAGAGATTGCCGCTGCCCGGGAAAACGATATGCCGTTGGTGCCCGAAGTCTGTATTTTCTTTGAGAACGATCTTTTGCGTGGAAACCGGACCAGCAAGACGAATGCCGATAATTTCAATGCTTTCCGTTCCTATAATTACCCGCCGTTGGCGCATGCCGGCATTTCGATTAAATATGATTTTCCCCAGATTTATCATCCGGTATCCAGAAAGCCGTTGAAGCCTCATTATCTGTTGGACCGGAATATTGCTATTCTGAAGATTTTCCCCGGAATCTCTCCATTGGTGGTGGAAAGCATCCTGAATATTCCCGGATTGAAAGGTGTCGTGATGGAGACGTTCGGCAGCGGAAATGCTCCCGGATATGACTGGCTGTTGGAAATGTTGAAAGATGCGGTCGACCGGGGCATTGTCATTGTCAATGTCACACAATGCCTGGCCGGGAGCGTGGAAATGCATCGCTATGAAACCGGACGAAGATTGCTGGACGCCGGTGTCGTGAGCGGTTACGACAGTACGACCGAATGTGCGGTAGCCAAACTGATGTTTCTGTTCGGGCACGGCATGACACCGGACGAAGTAAAGGAACATCTGAACTGTTCGCTGATCGGAGAGATTACTATTGTTTGAGAATATATTTCATGAGCATGGAAACATATTTTCATGGGCATGGAAATATTGTTTTATGCCCATGAAAAGAATTCCGTATTTCAATAGACCTCTTTTGCCACCTTATAGACGCTATCCGAAGCCATCATCGTATAGAAATGCAGACTCGGAACGCCATGCGCAATCAAGTCTTTGCATTGCTGGATGCACCATTCGACACCGACGGCCTTTGCCTCTTCGTCAGTCTTGCATTTGCGAAGCTCTGTTGCGAACGGTTCGGGGATGTCCGAACGGAATATCTTAGGCAGGACGGTCAGTTGGTTCTTAAATACGATCGGCTTGATTCCGGGAATAATGGGGACTGTAATGCCTTCCGCACGGCAACGGTCAACGAATGAGTAATATTTCTCGTTGTCGAAAAACATTTGTGTCACCAGATAATCCGCCCCGTTCTTTACTTTCTCTTTCAGATAGAAAATATCCGATTCCATATTGGGCGCCTCTTCATGCTTTTCCGGATAGCAAGCCATTCCGTAAGAGTACGGAGTTTCGTTCGCCTCAAATCTCGATCCGTCCAGGGCAATACCTTTATTGAAGTTGTTCACTTGTTCCTGAAGGTCGGTTGCATGTTCGTGATACAGGTCCGTGTTTTGTCCGGCTTCGATTGTTTTCACATCTCCGCGAAGCAGCAACAGGTCATAAACGCCTAAAAAATTCAGGTCGATCAGTGCATATTCCGTCTCGTCCTTCGTGAATCCCTTACATATAATATGAGGCACAGCCGTGATGTTATATTTATTCTGGATAGCCGAAGCGATGGCAACCGAACCGGGGCGTTTGCGGATATTCACCTTCTGGATGCTGCCGTCCGGCAACGTCTTATAAATATATTCGCTGTGGTGAGACGTTATATTAATGTATTTAGGATCGAATTCTATCAGTTTGTCTATGACATTATAGACTTTCTGTATGCTGTTCCCTTTCAGTGGAGGAAGTATTTCAAATGAAAAAGCAGTGCTCTTGCTATTATTGATCAGATCGATTACTTTCATATTGTGCTATATTTTGCCACAAAAGTAATAAATCCTACCTGTTCCTGCAATCTGAGATTATAAAATCCTCGGATTTAAAGTTGCTGTAATACCTTCCGGAAATTGCCGTGAACCGCAAAACACAGTAATCCGGGTCTGTTACTCCCTCCGGATAATACATTGTGTCGCCGTCTTGCCAGATCATTTCTTTGCTGGCATTGTCGGTCAGGACTTCCATTGTGCCGCGCAGCATGACGCCCCGGAAGAAACGCCTGTCGCAGAAGTATATGCAGGCATGGTTATCTTTCAGATACTGGGCAACGCGCCTGGATGACGTATTCGTAGTAAAATAGAATGTTTGAATCCCTTCACGTTTCCGGGGCTGTAACATCGCTTTTATATTCGGAAATCCTTCCGCATCTATCGAGCCGATAAAAGAAATAGACTGTTTGTCGGCTATGGCTCCAATTGTTTTTTCTGCATCTTTCATTGTGTTCTGTTTTATTGATTAATATTATCTTTTTCCTGTTTTTATTACAGGACGAAATTAGTAAATATAGGGATACGCTCCTAATCTCTAAATCTTCTATACCTGGTGGCCTTTAAATAAATTGCTAATAATCAGAATAATGAACGGGTTTTATTCGTGTGTTAATACCGATTGTCTTGTTGGCCGATAATTATAAGTCGTATGATCGACGGTTATCGGCATCGGATTAGTTGCCGGGGAAATTTCAGATACATCCCGGTCTATTTTCAAATAGGTTTAGGTGAAGACTTTCTTTTAGCGACTTTTTTGTTTCGATCTGTCGTTTTATTAATATCTTTGCGTTCAATAATCTAATTACGATAAGATATGGAAAATATGAATTGGTCTGATCTGGCATTCGGTTATATGAAGACAGACTATAATGTAAGGTGTTACTATCGAGATGGCAAATGGGGGGAGCTGGAAGTGAGTTCTTCCGAAATCATTAATATTCATATGGCGGCTACTTGTCTGCATTATGGACAGGAGTCGTTTGAAGGGCTGAAAGCGTTCAAAGGGAAAGACGGCAAGATCCGTGTGTTCCGTATGGACGAGAACGGCAAACGCATGCAGTCTTCCAGCCGTGGTATCAAGATGGCTGAACTGCCCGTCGAGATGTTCGAGGAGGCGGTCCGCAAGGTGGTGAAGCTGAACGAACGTTTTGTTCCGCCTTATGAAAGCGGCGCAGCCTTGTATATCCGTCCGTTGATGATCGGTTTGGGCGCGCAGGTGGGCGTGAAACCGGCTCCCGAATATATGTTCATGGTATTTGTTACTCCGGTAGGACCGTATTTCAAAGGCGGTTTCAAACCTTCCAAAGTGTGTATCATGCGCGAATACGACCGTGCAGCTCCACAGGGAACCGGTACGATCAAAGTAGGTGGTAACTATGCAGCCAGTTTAGTTGCCGGTGAAAGAGCTCACGAACTGGGTTATGCAGCTGTTCTGTATCTGGACCCGAAAGAAAAGAAATATCTGGACGAATGCGGTCCGGCTAACTTCTTCGGTATTCGCGGCAACAGCTATATCACTCCGCAATCCCATTCGATCCTACCTTCTATTACGAACAAGAGTTTGCAACAGTTGGCTGTCGATATGGGCCTGACAGTGGAACGCCGTCCGATCCCGGTAGAGGAAATCGCTACATTCGACGAAGCAGCCGAATGCGGAACAGCTGCCGTTATCGCTCCGATCTCGCAGATCGACGACCTGGATATTAATAAATCGTATGTTATCGCCAAAGACGGCAAGCCGGGTCCTGTGTGCGAAAAGCTATACAATAAATTGCGTGCTATTCAATATGGTGACGAGCCTGATACGTATGGTTGGGTCACGGTAATTGAATAAGTAGTTTGAACATTGGAAATTGAAAATTGAGAATGCCGTTTGTTAGTTTGAACTTTATCTTTTTATAATAAAATTGCAATCTCGGCATTGCAAATAAGAAAAGATTCTTATCTTTGTGCCGGTAATTTTCAATTTTTAATTTTCAATTTTCAATTACCAAGTGGAATCATTCTTTAAAACACATAAATACCTGGTAGAGCACTTGTATTCGCCGGTTCGCAGAGGACTGATGGATGAGATCGACTGGAACGACCGGTTGATCGGCATAAAAGGTTCCCGCGGAGTAGGGAAGACGACTTTTCTGCTGGATTATGCCCGTGAACATTTTGGTGCGGATAATAAGGAGTGTCTCTACATCAATCTGAATCATTTTTATTTCACGGAACGTACGCTGGTCGATTTTGCTTCTGAATTCAGGGCAAAGGGAGGAAAAGTGCTGCTGATCGATCAGGTATTCAAATATTCGGGATGGTCCAAAGAACTCCGGTATTGCTTTGATAACTTCACAGATCTGAAGATCATATTTTCCGGTTCGTCCGTGATGCGGTTGAAAGAAGAAAATCCGGATCTGTCGGGCAAGGTGGTTTCTTATAACCTGAGAGGTTTTTCATTCCGTGAGTTTTTTAACCTGATGTCCGGGAATAGTTTTCCGGCATACACATTTGATGAAATACTGGCAAACCATCAGGAGATTGCGAAAGGAATCTGTTCGGTGGGGAAACCGATGGCATATTTTCAGGATTATTTGCATCATGGTTTTTACCCGTTCTTCTTAGAGAAACGCAATTTCTCGGAGAACCTGCTGAAAACGATGAATATGATGCTGGAAGTAGACGTGTTATACATAAAACAAATCGAACAAAGTTATCTGCCAAAACTGCGGAAACTGCTTTACCTGTTGGCGATAAGTGCCCCTTGTACGCCCAATGTAAGCCAGTTGAGCAAGGATATAGAAACGTCAAGAGCTACGGTGATGAACTATATCAAATACCTGACTGATGCCCGTTTGATGAATATGCTTTATCCGGTGGGAGAGTCGTTCCCCAAGAAGCCGTCTAAGGTATATATGTACAACTCCAATCTGATGTATCCCATCCGGCCGATGGAAGTGAATATGCAGTCTGTGCGCGAATCATTCTTTTATAACCAGTTGTTGAAAGACAACAAACTGAATGAAGGCGGAAAGAATGCCCACTTCTTAGTGAACGGGACCTATAATTTCAGGATTGAAGAAAACATGAAAGTGAAGAACAACCCTGATCTGTATTATGCGATCGATAAGGTTGAAGTAGGAGAGGGTAACATGATCCCGCTTTGGCTTTTCGGCTTTTTATATTGAAATATTTTTAAATACTAATAGTAAGAGTCTATGACAAAACAGAAGAAATTTTTAACCTGTGATGGTAACCAGGCTGCTGCACATATTTCCTATATGTTCAGTGAAGTTGCGGCTATTTACCCCATCACTCCGTCATCTACAATGGCAGAATATGTAGATGAATGGGCTGCTGCCGGACGTAAGAATATTTTCGGCGAAACTGTAATGGTGCAGGAAATGCAATCTGAAGGCGGTGCTGCCGGTGCAGTTCACGGTTCATTGCAGGCTGGTGCGCTGACTACGACTTACACTGCTTCTCAGGGTCTGTTGCTGATGATCCCGAACATGTACAAGATCGCAGGTGAATTGCTGCCTTGCGTATTCCACGTATCTGCCCGTACATTGGCTTCACACGCACTGTGTATCTTTGGCGACCACCAGGACGTTATGTCTGCCCGTCAGACAGGTTTTGCAATGTTGGCCGAAGGTTCTGTACAAGAAGTTATGGACCTGGCTGGTGTGGCTCACCTTTCTACAATCAAATCCCGTGTTCCTTTCGTGAACTTCTTCGACGGTTTCCGTACATCACACGAAATCCAGAAGATCGAAGCATTGGAAAATGAAGACTTGGCTCCGCTGATCGACCAGAAAGCGCTGGCTGAATTCCGCGCACGTGCCTTGAATCCGAAGACTCCGGTTGCCCGTGGTATGGCTGAAAATCCTGACCACTTCTTCCAGCACAGAGAATCGAGCAACTCTTACTATGAAGCAGTTCCTGCTATCGTAGAAGAATATATGAACGAACTTTCCAAGATCACAGGCCGCAAATACGGTTTGTTCGATTACTACGGAGCTGAAGATGCAGAACGCGTAATCATCGCAATGGGTTCTGTTACGGAAGCTGCACGCGAAGCTATCGACTATCTGACAGCTAAGGGTGAAAAAGTTGGTTTGGTATCCGTTCACTTGTATCGTCCGTTCTCGGCTAAACACTTCCTGGCAGCTGTTCCTAAGACTGCTAAGCGTATTGCTGTTCTGGATCGTACAAAAGAACCGGGTGCAACGGGCGAACCGCTGTATCTGGATGTAAAAGACTGCTTCTATGGCCAGGAAAATGCTCCGGTTATCGTAGGCGGCCGTTATGGTCTGGGTTCTAAGGATACGACTCCGGCTCAGATTCTTTCCGTATATGAAAACCTGGCATTGCCGATGCCGAAGAACCAGTTCACTCTGGGTATCGTAGACGATGTAACATTCACTTCTCTGCCTCAGAAAGAAGAAATCGCACTGGGTGGCGAAGGTATGTTCGAAGCTAAGTTCTACGGTTTGGGTGCTGACGGTACGGTTGGTGCTAACAAAAACTCGGTTAAGATCATCGGTGATAATACAGATAAATATTGCCAGGCTTATTTCTCTTACGACTCTAAGAAATCAGGCGGTTTCACTTGTTCTCATCTGCGTTTCGGTGATCATCCGATCCGTTCTACCTATTTGGTGAACACTCCGAACTTCGTTGCTTGCCACGTTCAGGCTTATCTGCGTATGTACGATGTGACTCGCGGTTTGCGTGAGAATGGTACGTTCTTGCTGAACACAGTATGGAATGGCGAAGAACTGGCAAAACACCTGCCGAACAAGGTAAAACGTTATTTCGCTCAGAAAAATATTACTGTTTACTATATCAACGCTACACAGATTGCGCTGGAAATCGGTTTGGGCAATCGTACCAATACGATCCTCCAGTCTGCATTCTTCCGTATCACAGGCGTAATCCCTGTTGATCTGGCTGTAGAACAGATGAAGAAATTCATCGTGAAGTCTTATGGCAAGAAAGGCCAGGATATCGTAGACAAGAACAATGCTGCCGTAGACCGCGGTGGTGAATACACTCAGCTGACTGTTGATCCTGCATGGGCAAACCTGCTGGACGATGACGCTGCTGTTAACAACGATCCGGCGTTCATCAACGAAGTGGTTCGTCCTATCAATGCACAGGATGGCGACTTGTTGAAGGTTTCTGCTTTCAAAGGCATCGAAGACGGTACTTGGTATCAGGGCACTTCCAAATACGAAAAACGCGGTGTTGCCGCATTTGTTCCGGTTTGGAATGAAGCAAACTGTATCCAGTGTAACCAGTGTGCTTATGTTTGTCCTCACGCTTCTATCCGTCCGTTCGTACTGAATGACGAAGAACAGAAGGGTGCTAACTTCCCGATGCTGGATGTAAAGGCTCCGGCTACGATGAAGGGCATGAAGTTCCGTATGCAGGTTGACGTTCTCGACTGTTTAGGTTGCGGTAACTGTGCCGATATCTGTCCGGGCTTCAAGGGCAACAAGGCGTTGGCTATGGCTCCGCTGGAAGGCCAGTTGGCTGAAGCTGACAACTGGGCATACTGTGTGGCTAACGTAAGCTCTAAACAGAGCTTGGTAGACATCAAGTCTAACGTGAAGAACTCACAGTTCGCAACTCCGTTGTTCGAGTTCTCCGGCGCTTGCTCCGGCTGTGGTGAAACTCCGTATGTGAAACTGATTTCCCAGTTGTTCGGTGACCGCGAAATGGTTGCTAACGCAACAGGATGTTCTTCTATCTATTCAGGTTCTGTTCCTTCTACTCCGTACACGACAAACGAAAAGGGTGAAGGTCCTGCATGGGCCAACTCTCTGTTCGAAGACTTCTGTGAATTCGGTCTGGGTATGGAACTGGCTAATGAAAAGATGCGTTTGCGCCTGACAGACCTGATGAACAAGATCGGTGCCGGCGAGCATTCACCAGCTGAGATGAAAGAATTGGCTGCCGCATGGGTCGCTAATCAGAACGATGCTGACAAGACAAAAGAATTGGCTCCGCAGTTGATGGCTTTCGTGGAAGAAGGCATCAAGGCCGGTTGTCCGGTTTGTGCTCAGATCAAGGAACTGTCTCACTTCCTGGTAAAACGTTCACAATGGATTATCGGTGGTGACGGTGCTTCTTACGATATCGGTTACGGAGGTCTTGACCATGTAATCGCTTCTGGTAAGAACGTGAACATCCTGGTTCTGGATACAGAGGTATATTCTAACACAGGCGGTCAGTCTTCCAAGGCTACTCCGGTCGGTGCAATCGCTAAGTTTGCCGCTTCAGGTAAGCGTGTCCGCAAGAAAGACCTGGGTCTGATGGCAACAACTTACGGTTACGTATATGTTGCTCAGATCGCCATGGGGGCAGACCAGGCTCAGACATTGAAAGCGATCCGCGAAGCAGAAGCATACGACGGTCCTTCTTTGATTATCGCTTATGCTCCTTGTATCAACCACGGTTTGAAGAAAGGTATGGGTAAATCGCAGGCTGAAGAGAAAGAAGCTGTTGCATGTGGCTACTGGCACTTGTGGCGCTACAATCCTACTCTGGAAGCCGAAGGCAAGAACCCGTTCACCTTGGATTCTAAAGAACCGGATTGGAGCAAGTTCCAGGACTTCCTGAAAGGTGAAGTTCGTTTCGCTTCTGTAGCAAAACAATATCCGGCAGAAGCTGCCGAACTGTTTGCCGCTGCCGAAGAAAACGCAAAATGGCGTCTGCGCAGCTACAAACGTATGGCTGCTGAAAACTGGAGCGTGGAAGAGTAATTGATTCTTGTAGATAAGAGGGCTTTTATTCCCTCTTGATAAAATAGAAAAGTAAATAAGCAGAGTGTAGCGGATTAGCTGGGACAGCGTTCGTTACACTCTGCTTTGTATTATATTATTTATTCATGCCAGTATCCCAAATAATTAGTATTTTTGTGAGTGAAACGAATGAAACAAGAATAGTGTATCACCAATAGATTTGATAGACTGTTTGGAGCAATATATTTTAACAAGCTAAAAATAAAAGATGAAAACAGGTACTACTATTGACGATATTCTGACCGACAGATTGATTATACGGTTAGCGAAGCCGGATGATGCAGAAGAAATATATTCTTACCGTTCTGATACTATTGAAAACCGATATCAGGGCTGGTTTCCCGAATCTGTTGAGGAAGTTCGTAATTATATCACCAATATGCCCGTGAATATGGATATTGCAGATGCCTGTTTCCAGTTTGCCATTCTGGCTAAGAATGAAAATCGCCTGATCGGGGATATGGGAATAATTTTCACAGGACATGAAAGAATGCAGGTAGAGATCGGTTGTACGTTGAATAAAAAATTTCAAGGTAAAGGTTATGCAACCGAAGCATTGACGGCAATGGTAAACTGTTTTTTCGTGACATTAAAGAAACATCGTGTTATAGCATCTATTGACCCAAGAAACAGAGCTTCTATCCGACTAATTGAACGGCTGGGATTCAGGAAAGAAGCTCATTTCAAAGAAAGCTATTATCTACGCGGAGAATGGGTCGATGATATAATATACGCTATGCTCAGAACAGAGTGGATTGAAAATCTAAAATAAGTAGTATCTTTACGACATTGAATCTATAATTAATTTTCTTATTATGAAAAAGTATTTGGCAGAAATGATCGGTACGATGGTTCTGGTACTGATGGGATGCGGTAGCGCAATTTTTAATGGCGGATGTGGAACTCCCGCACAGGTATTAATGGTTGCGATGGCGTTCGGACTTTCGGTTGTGGCGATGGCTTATACAATTGGCGGGACTTCAGGATGCCATATTAATCCGGCTATTACGTTGGGGTGTATGTTGTCAGGCCGGATGAAATCAAAGGAAGGCCTTATGTATATGCTGTTCCAGGTGATCGGAGCTTTGATCGGTTCCACGATTCTGTGGATACTTACTTCTAATATCGATATGGAATATGCGACAACGACGGGAGCTAATTCGTGTGCTCCGGGTGTCGGGATTGCCGGCGGCCTGATTGCGGAAATCGTCTTTACATTTGTTTTTGTGCTGGTCGTATTGGGTACGACTGATGCGAAGAAAGGGGCGGGCAATTTTGCCGGATTGGCTATCGGTCTGTCTCTTGTCCTGGTGCACATTGTTTGCATACCTCTTACGGGTACATCCGTAAACCCCGCCCGTAGTATCGGTCCGGCTTTGTTTGCCGGTGGAGAGGCTTTGTCGCAGTTATGGCTGTTTATCGTAGCTCCGTTAATCGGTGCGGCTTTGTCTGCCGGAGTGTGGAAAATGGTTGCTGAGAAAGAATAGAATTATAAAGAAACATAATTGAGGCGGAATCTTCGAAAGAGGATTCCGCTTTTTAGTAACCAAAGGAACCGTTTAAAATACAGGGATTGAATAGACAAGTCCCAGCGAAATGCGGTGCGTGTCGGGGTCGACGGCTCCCATGTCGAGGGCCGGCCTTTCGAGTTTTACGCCCCGGTATGTGTAGAGCAGGAAGATGAAGAGGTCGCTTTGCTTGATCGGGAAAAACTCGATGCTGCTTTGTGCGTTCCAGGACCGGCGGTACATGCCTTTGGCGAACGGGCCGTTTGCCTTGTAGACACGTCCGGTTTCGTATGCGCCTTTCACATAGACGTTCCAGCGCGGGTGGATGCGGTAATCGAGATCGGCGATGATGGACAGATATTCGGTGTTGCAAGCCGTTTGTGCAGTCGCGGGCAGGCGGCTGATAACACCGTGCTGGTCCAGTCCTTGCCGCGTGTACATGATATCCAAGTAAGTGAGCAACGGCCCTTTCTCGACCGTATTGCCGCAGGTGAAATAGTAAGAATAACGCTTCTGCGTCTGCTGTCCCATCGCGGCTGCATAGCGGAGTTGCAGGACACGGTCGAAATAATAACTGTTCCAGTTCACCGTGTACATGAAAGGCACTTTCGCCTCCCGTGTGTTCTCTGGTAGTCCGGTCGGATAGATCTCATCGTCCTGGCCGCTCCGGTTGTTGACGATCTGGAAGCAAATCTCTTGGTTTGTGTTGACTTGCCAGTTGCCCGATATACCTGCCTGGTAACAAGTCAGCAGGTTATTGAACTCACTGAACTCGCGCACTTTTATCGAATTGACATAATACTCATATCCTCCGAAGTTCACGAACTGTTTACCTATCGTAAAGCCAAATTTGTCATGCACTTTCAGGTTGACATAAGCTAATTCGAGCGAAGACGAAAGATTGTCCAGTGAATAAGGGTCCGAATATTTGTTGAACGACTGACGATAATGATAGGAGAGGTTTTTCCATACATCTCCTTTTATCTCCAACCGGACACGGTTTAGCTTGAAATTCATGCCGTCGAAATTAGATCCGGTGAAGTTGGCGTTGGCCGAAGTGAACAGCTGGAAATTCATTTCCGCACTTTCGATCAACTTCCTTCCTCCCGTGAGGCGTTCAACGAGCGTCGGTTCCTGTCCCGGAGTGGATTCCTTTTCAACTTCTTGGGCCAAAACCGATTGGACCGATAATAATAGTATTGTCAATAAGTAAAGATGTGTTTTCATGTTTGCAATTGAAATATTTTAGCGTTCAAATATAGTAATTTTCCACAACCTTTGGAAATCCGTATTTATTCTTACCTTTGCCTAAGGTTTTTAATATGGTAAAGAGTTTAGGTTATGATTAAGGCAGTTTTTTTTGATATCGACGGGACGTTAGTCAGTTTTAAGACACATGTTGTTCCCAAGTCGACTCTTCATGCGCTTGAATTATTGAAGAAAAAAGGAATTAAAGTGTTTATCGCTACCGGTCGTCATCGCAGCTCCATTAATAATTTAGGCGATCTCGAGTTTGACGGTTATGTGACGCTGAACGGCGGTTATGTGTTTGTCGGAAAGGACGATGTGATCTATAAACATAGCATTCCGGATAAGGATATTGAAGCGCTGGTGCGCTATCAGAATCAGGAAGGTGAGTTCCCGTGCGCCTTTGTGCAGGAAAACGAGATTTTCATGAACTATACGGATAAGGCGGTGAACGACGTGTTTCATCTGCTAAATTTCCCTGCGCCTCCCATCCGTCCGATAGAAGATATTTATGGAAAGACGGTTTACCAGTTGATCGCTTTCTTTACGGCAGAACAGGAAAAGCGTATTATGAAAGTCCTGTCCCATTGTGAGTCTACGCGCTGGAATGCGTTGTTTACAGATGTTGTGCCGCACGGAAGCAGTAAGCGTGTCGGCATCGACAAGATGCTGGCACATTTCCATATCGGCTTGGACGAATGCATGGCTTTTGGTGACGGAGGCAATGATATCCAGATGCTTAGCCATGTCGGCATCGGTGTGGCAATGGGAAATGCGTCAGAAGAGGTAATGAAGTCGGCCGCCTATGTGACGACTTCTGTCGATGAGAACGGTATCTACAATGCGCTGAAACATTTCAACATAATTTGATTTTGAACTGTTATATATAAAAATAGGGGAGATTATGATAGACGAACTGTTAAGATTCAATCGTGAATTTGTAAAGAATAAAGGATATGAGAAGTTTATCACCAACAAATATCCTGATAAGAAAATAGCGATCGTGTCCTGTATGGATACCCGCCTGACGGAGTTGTTGCCCGCCGCTTTGGGCATAAAGAACGGCGATGTCAAGATTATCAAGAATGCGGGAGCTATCATATCCCATCCCTTCGGCAGTGTGATCCGGAGCCTGCTGGTCGCCATTTATGAATTGGGTGTGAACGAAGTGATGATTATCGGACATACCGACTGTGGCGCTAAGCATATGGACAGCGAACAGATGATCGAGGTGATGAAGAAAAGGGGAATCCCTTCGGAGCATATCGACATGATGCGCTATTGCGGCATTGACTTCAAGTCCTGGTTGCGCGGGTTCGACACACCAGAAAGTTCAGTCCGCGAGACTGTGTCGCAAGTGCGAAACCATCCGCTGATCCCATCGGATATAACGGTTAGCGGATTTGTAATCGACTCGACAACAGGCGAGTTAACCCCGGTTGTTTGATTGGGAAACAGGACTGGATAGACCTGAATGAAAACTTAAAAATGTATAAACGTGCAAGAAAAACTATGTTTTACAGCATTGTTTTAAATAAAATGCTTATCTTTGCACTGTAAACAAAAAGAAAGAGAAAGTTTAGGTTTAGTTATTATTAATCGTTCTCCAAGCGTGGGGAACTTAAATGAGTAAAATTATGATGATGAGAGAAAATGAAAAAAGTATGCGTACTTTAGCGATGTTGCGTTATCAGGCTGATCGTTATCAGTCCGTTGGAAATGGTTCAATGTGTCAGCGAGTAAATGCTGAGATCCGCAGATTGATGAACCAAATGAGCGAAAGCTCTAAAAATTGAGTATTAAACAAGTAAATAATTTTGTATTGATGTTGTCTCTCCACCCTTGTCTTTAGAAAGACAGGTGAGAGATAGATGCAGAGGAGGCATTCGACGCTTAAGAGATAGCGGAGTTTGGCCTTTTTTTATTGCCCTTTTCCTTCCTTCCTTCCTAATTCGTATTTCCGGGTATTTACACAACCATTTTATTAACATTCTATTTATCAGGAGTGATTTTATTACGCCGCTTTTATGTTATCTTTGTAGTTGTAAAACTATAATCAGTAAAAACACAGTATCAAAATGAGAAAAGCGGGATTATTCTTAGTCTCCATAGCGCTAAGTGCTACATTGTGGGCCGAATCGCCCGAAAAGAAAGGGCTGGATGTGATTAATAAGACCAATGCGGAGGCCTATATCGGTTTCTTGGCAAGCGATGCCCTCGAAGGGCGCGAGGCCGGTTTCCGCGGCGGGCGTATTGCCGGCGAATATATTGTTTCCAATCTGAAGACGATGGGGATCGAGCCTTTGTTCGAGTCTTATTATCAGCCTTTCGATGCCTATAATAAAGAGCGGCAGAAGAGAGGGCGTTTCCAGGTTCATCCGGATTCGATCGCCAAGCTGAAGCAAGGTGTCCACCAGAAGTTGTCGATGAATAATATTTTGGGAAAGATCGAAGGCAAGAACCCGAACGAATATGTGATTATCGGCGCCCATTACGATCATTTGGGGATCGATCCGATGCTGGATGGCGACCAAATTTATAATGGCGCCGACGATAATGCATCCGGCGTTTCGGCTGTTTTACAGGTTGCAAAAGCGTTTTTGGCAACGGGCGTGCAGCCGGAGCGGACTGTGATCTTTGCTTTCTGGGACGGTGAGGAAAAAGGCCTGTTGGGTTCCAAATATTTTGTGCAGACATTCCCCGATATGGATAAAGTGAAAGGATATCTGAATTACGATATGATAGGCCGCAATAACGACGAGTCTAAACCGACGCACGTCGTCTATTTCTATACCGAGACGCATCCTGCGTTTGGCGATTGGTTGAAGAACGATATCAAGAAATACGGTTTGAATCTGGCACCGGATTATCGTCCGTGGGACAAACCGGTAGGAGGGAGTGATAATGCTTCATTTGCCCTGTTGGATATTCCGGTTATCTGGTATCATACGGATGGCCATCCCGACTATCATATGCCGGGCGACCATGTGGAAAAAATCAATTGGAATAAAATCGTCGATATCACCAAAGCCTCTTTTCTGAATATGTGGAATCTGGCGAATGAGAAAGAGTATTAAATAATGCTATTCCTACCCCCTTATTGTATAAAACGCATTTTTCAGGCTCGAAAGACATCTGAAATTAAATAAATGTTAATCCACTTTTTTGACCTCAAAAAGGGACTTTTTCGCCTTTTTTGAGTGTTTCCAGCAATTATGACCGTCCTCTTTGCCATTACGACCGTTCTAATGTGTAGTGCACTCGGCACCTCGCGAAGATTAGGACGGTCGTAATGGAGATTAGAACGGTCGTAATTGGAAAGAGGACCGTTGTAAGGGTAAAAAAGCCCCCTGAATTTCCTTGGGATATTTGGGACGCCGTCCGTTTTATTTTCAAATATTCGATTCTCCGGGAGTTAAGCTTTATCACTTTGCCGCTGTTTTGGCCTTCTGATAATCAAATTGCACGTATTTCGGAGTGACCTCGGCACCTCATTTCATCTGGTGTCAGGTAGAGGGGGTAAAACCATGAAAAGAGTCAATCCAAAATTGATCAAGATTTCGGACGAAATAGAAAAACTGCCGAAATGGGGGTTATTGTCTATTTTTTTATTTGTAAAAGGTTCAAAACTTGTCGGAATAGAATCATCATTTATATGATAAGACCCGAAAAGGCATTCGTTAGGATGTCGATTTATTTCGTACCTTTGCCGCTCATTTTATATAAGGTAATACATTAATAATATATGATTTCAATAGACGGACTAACAGTAGAGTTTGGCGGTAGCGCACTATTTTCAGATGTTTCTTTTGTCATTAACGAGAAAGACCGGATTGCCCTGATGGGTAAGAATGGAGCCGGTAAATCCACCTTGTTGAAGATATTGGCAGGCGTGCGTGAGGCGACTCGCGGAAAAGTATCCGCCCCGAAAGATACGGTGATCGCTTACCTGCCGCAGCATTTGATGACGGAAGACGGGCGTACGGTGTTTGAAGAGACTGCACAGGCCTTTGCCCATCTGCACCAGATGGAGGCGGAGATTGCCGAACTGAATAAGGAGTTGGAAACGCGTACGGACTACGAATCGGACAGTTATATGGAGCTGATCGAACGTGTTTCGACCTTGAGTGAGAAGTTCTATTCCATTGAAGAAATCAATTATGATGCCGACATAGAGAAAACGCTGTTGGGGCTGGGCTTTACCCGTGAAGACTTTACGCGCCAGACGAGCGAGTTCAGCGGTGGATGGCGTATGCGTATCGAGCTGGCCAAGCTGTTGCTGAAGAAGCCGGATGTGTTGTTACTGGACGAGCCGACGAACCATCTCGATATCGAGTCTATCCAATGGCTGGAAGATTTCCTGATCGATAACGGGCAGGCGGTCGTCGTGATCAGCCACGACCGCGCCTTTGTCGACCATATCACCACCCGTACGATTGAAGTGACGATGGGCCGCATATACGACTATAAAGTGAATTACAGCCAATACTTGCAATTGCGCAAGGAACGCCGCGAACAGCAGCAGAAAGCCTACGACGAGCAGCAGAAGTTTATTGCCGAAACAAAGGAGTTTATCGAACGTTTCAAAGGTACTTATTCCAAGACTTTGCAAGTGCAGAGCCGTGTGAAGATGCTTGAAAAGCTGGAGATACTGGAAGTGGACGAAGAGGATACTTCCGCTTTGCGCCTGAAATTCCCGCCGTCGCCCCGTTCCGGTTCCTATCCGGTGATCATCGAGAATGTGGCGAAATCGTATGGCGAACACACGGTCTTCCGTAATGCCAATCTGACGATCGAACGCGGCGACAAGATCGCTTTTGTCGGAAAGAACGGAGAGGGTAAATCTACGTTGGTGAAGTGTATCATGAAAGAAATCGAGCACGATGGCACGCTGACGATCGGCCATAATGTGATGATCGGTTATTTCGCCCAGAATCAGGCTTCCTTGCTGGATGAAAACCTAACGGTGTTCCAGACGATAGATGATGTGGCTAAAGGTGATATCCGAAATAAAATCAAGGACCTGTTAGGAGCCTTTATGTTTGGCGGCGAGAACTCGGCGAAGAAAGTGAAAGTGCTTTCGGGTGGCGAACGGACGCGTCTGGCGATGATCAAGTTGTTGCTCGAACCGGTCAATCTGTTGATTCTCGACGAGCCGACGAACCACTTGGATATGAAAACGAAAGATATCCTGAAACAGGCCCTGCTGGACTTTGACGGGACGTTAATTGTCGTTTCGCACGACCGCGATTTCTTGGACGGGCTTGTCACCAAAGTATATGAGTTCGGCAACAAGAAAGTTACCGAACATCTGGAAGGAATCTACGAATTCCTGCAACGTAAGAAGATGGAGAACCTGAACGAGCTGGAACGGAAGAACTAAATCCGTATGCCCAATCCCAACATCAAGTCGTAAGTAGAGCTATCTACGCGCGGATAATACTTGTAGTTTGTCCGGCGCGAGAAATAGCGGTTTGTCAGCGTGATGTTCCACCGGTCTTTCAGTATGTAAGCTAATTTCATCGAGAAAATCGTCAGACGTGCATTTCCCTTGTCGCCCTGGATGTTCAGGGTGCTTGGGTCTGTTGTGGACCAGTCCATCTCCGGATTGTAGCCCTTCCATGTGAAGATATGGTAATTCTCCAAATTGAGCAGGAAAGCCAGTCGTTTGTCATAGATGATGCCGGCTCCGGCTTTTGTGCTGTAGCCGCTGCCTAAGTTGTAATCCCGTTCGCCGAGCAGCATATAATCGGACAGGCTGGCGCCCAGCGCAACGCCGTTGAGATAAAATTCGGAATATATATCTGTTTTGTCTCCTGGTGTCGCCTGCTTGTAGTAGATTAGACCGCCACCTGCCGAGGCCGGTGCGGCGATGCGATAGGGCGGAACGGTCATGTCGCTTCCGTGGCGCAGTTCGGAATTGTAGAAGTCGAAATGCTGGAAGAACCCGGCGGAGAGTGTACGAGGTCCTTTCGTCCAAACCGTTTTTCCCCATAAGGCGCCGATGGCATTCACTTGGCTGACGACCGGTTGGGCGGAGAACAGGTCGAGCCCGAAGTTGAAGCGGAACCATTCGTAAGGCGAATAGAAATCATCATTAATCGGTGTCCCATAATCGATACGGAAGTTAACATTTAAACTGGTTGTTCCCCGTTTCGATCCTTCCTGTTCAGCTAAAAAACGAGGTCCTGTCGTCACTACGAAGTTGACTGGGACGGAGCTGTAAGTACGTCCTTTGGAAGAGCTGTGCCGCCAGGCTTCGCCCGAAATGATGCGGTTGAATGCACGGACGGGGGAGAGGATGCCCGACAACACTTCGCGCCCTACGCGTTCGGCTCCCGACGAGCGGTTGTCGATAAACAAATCGGACAGGCGGTAGGTGATTTCACCTAACTCGATCCCGCCGAATGTCGTTGCCAGCATATCGTTGATCGAAGGCGGTTCGGTCTCCATAAAAAATTCCCACATCAGGCTACCGCCGGCCGCAAACGGGGCGGACTGCCAGAAATTCATCCCGTTACTGCGGGCCGCATTGAAATAGAGCGAACCGTGATAGGGGTGGGAGAACAGGTTTGTGGTGAACTGGTCGGTGTCCCAGACCGGGCCTTTCTTGAAGTTGCTTTTAATGGTGTGCCCGTTGATATAGGACCACTCTTCTTTCATGATAAAACGGTCGAATCCCCAGACAAGCATATTGAGCCCGAATGTTTCGGCTGCCGCTTTCCAGGGGCGGCGGGGTTGGAACAAGGTCGTATCACTGACGTAATAACGGTGTACAGTTTGAGGGATATAATCTTGTCCCCATGCCCAAGAGGACGAAAGCAGACAAATCAGTCCGGCTAATATAAATTTCTTCATTTTTCTCTTAATTAGATAATCATCAGCACATAATCAGGTACAAACATATATATAATAAACAGCCGGATATTCGTTTGGTTTAAATTATTATCAGGTCGACTTGATAGAAAACAACAACATTGGAAGGAAATACTTATTTTTGCAGAAAAAATCAAAATGATAGACTTCATTACGTTTTGCGACTACACCGGGACATTTGCCTTTGCTATTAGTGGTATCCGCTTGGCTTCTGCTAAACAATTTGATTGGTTCGGTGCGTATGTGATTGGTGTAGTTACTGCAGTGGGGGGCGGTACGATTCGCGATATCCTGCTCAATGCCACTCCTTTCTGGATGGAACAGGCCTCTTACCTGATTATCTCGGCGCTGGCATTACTCTTCGTTATTATATTCCGGAAATATGTTATTAGTTTGAACAATACCTTCTTTATATTCGATGCGATCGGGCTTGGTTTGTTTGGCGTGGTCGGCATCGAGAAAGCGCTTGCCTTCGGTTTTCCCATGTGGGTGGCTATCGTGATGGGGACGATCACGGGAGCTTTCGGCGGTATGATCCGTGACATTCTGATTAACGAGGTGCCGCTGATATTCCGTAAAGATATCTATGCGCTGGCCTGTGTGCTGGGCGGCGTAATTTATTTTGCCTGCCTGCAAATGGGGATCGGTCCGTCGCTGACACAGCTCATTGCGGCGACCGGTATATTTGTTGCAAGAATACTGGCCGTAAAATATCATATAAGCGTTCCTGTATTAAAAGGGGAAGAATAAAATTATTAACTTTGTGCTCTATATGACAGCAAACATGAACACTCAAAGTGAGAAAGCCTCTATCCTGCTCATTTATACAGGTGGAACAATCGGTATGATCGAAAACCCTGAAACCGGCGTGCTGGAATCGTTCAACTTCCAGCATTTGAAGGATAATATGCCGGAGTTGAAGAAGCTGGGATATGCTGTTTCGACTATCCAGTTCGACCCGGCGATGGATTCGTCGGAGATGGGGCCGGAATCGTGGATGAAGATTGTGAAGATCATTGCTGACAACTACCAGCTGTACGACGGCTTTGTCGTGCTTCATGGTACGGATACGATGTCGTTCACTGCATCAGCTTTGAGTTTTATGTTGGAGAATCTGAGTAAACCGGTCATCTTTACCGGTTCGCAGTTGCCGATCGGCATGTTGCGGACGGATGGAAAGGAGAACCTGATTACCGCTATCGAGATTGCCGCCGCCAAGGACAACGGCATTCCGATCGTGCCGGAGGTTTGCATCTTTTTCGAGAACGACCTGTTGCGGGGTAACCGTACGAGTAAGATCAACGCGGACAACTTCAATGCGTTCCGTTCATACAATTATCCTCCGCTGGCACATGCCGGCATCTATATAAAGTATGACACGCAGCAGGTCTATCATCCTGTGTCGCGGAAACCGTTGAAGCCGCATTACCTGCTGGACAGGAATATTGCGATACTGAAGCTTTTTCCGGGTATTTCCCCGCAGGTGGTAGAAAGTATCCTGAATATCCCGGATTTGAAAGGAGTGGTCATGGAAACGTTCGGAAGCGGAAACGCTCCGTGTTACGACTGGTTCCTGGCGATGCTCAAAGATGCGGTAAGTCGGGGAATTGTGATTGTGAATGTAACCCAGTGTAGTGCCGGAAGTGTGGAAATGCACCGGTATGAGACTGGGCATAAATTATTGGAAGCGGGGGTGATAAGCGGATTCGACAGCACGACGGAAAGTGCTGTGACCAAGCTCATGTTCCTTTTCGGTCACGGCTTGACGCCGGAGGAGGTGAAGGACCATATGAACTGTTCGCTGATCGGGGAGGTGACAATCCCGGATACGTTTCGCCCGTAATTCCTGTTAAGGACTGAATTGGATATTGAAATGAAACTATCATTTTTAAGTTTAGCAAGTGGAAGCAGTGGAAACTGCTATTATCTGGGAACACCCGAGTTCGGGGTGTTGATTGATGCAGGTATCGGTATTCGTACCATAAAGAAGGTGTTGAAAGATAGAGCGATCGACTTCTCCAAAATTATTGCAGTCCTGATCACGCACGACCATGCTGATCACATCAAGACGGTGGGTTGCCTGGGGGAGAAGCTTAATCTGCCGGTCTACGCGACTGCCGCTGTCCATAGAGGTATCGAGAAGAGTCGCTATGTGGAGGAGACGCTGGTCAATTCCCGTAGAATAATCGAAAAGGAAATCCCTTTCACGATCCGTGATTTCCATATTACAGCTTTTGAAGTTCCGCATGACAGTACCGACAATGTCGGTTACTACATCGAATACGGGGACCATAAGTTCACTTTTGCGACGGATGTCGGCCATATTACCGATACGGTAAGCAAATATATGAGTATGGCGAACCATCTGATCATAGAGGCCAATTATGATGAGGAAATGTTGAAGTTCGGTACTTATCCCGCTTTCCTGAAAGAGCGTGTGGCCAGTCCGACCGGACATTTGAGCAACCGTGAAGCAGCCGAGTTTCTGGCGACTCATTATGATCCGAAGCTGAAAGACATCTGGTTGTGTCACCTGAGCCGTGATAATAACCATCCCGAGCTTGCTTATAAGACTGTCGATATCCGCTTGTTCCAGGAAGGCGTGCGGGTAGGCAAAGATGTCTCTTTGCATGCATTGAAGCGGACTACACCGTCTGACATTTTTGAGTTTGAATAGATTTTTTCGATAAAAACTGCAGGAAAAGTTTGCAAAGAAAAATTAAACTCCTATCTTTGCACCCGCAATCGAGAAACAACGATAGCATGAATGACTTGGTAGCTCAGTTGGTAGAGCAAATGACTCTTAATCATTGGGTCGAGGGTTCGAGCCCCTCCCAGGTCACTCACTCAAACAAAACCAACAAAAAAACGTCGACTTGGTAGCTCAGTTGGTAGAGCAAATGACTCTTAATCATTGGGTCGAGGGTTCGAGCCCCTCCCAGGTCACAAATAACAAAACAGCATTTTACAGTGATCCTGTGAAATGCTGTTTTTGTTTATAGAGCTTTTTTATCGGGTAAGTTAACCGGAAATAATTATCTTTGTTTTTATGGAATAAAAGGGCTCACCCGATATTTCTTGGGGGTAGCTCTTTTACAGGATCACCCCGGAAAGTTGTGGAGAAAGCAAAAAATAATT
>NZ_QREV01000024.1 GCF_003363715.1 Parabacteroides acidifaciens | reverse complement strand
GTAGTGCACTCGGCACCTCGCGAAGATTAGCACGGTCGTAATGGCGATTTGGACGGTCGTAATTGAAAAGAGGACCGCTTTAAGGGCAAAAAAGCACCTGAATTTCCTTGAGATATTTGGAACGCCGTCCGTTTTATTTTCAAATATTCGATTCTCCGGGAGTTAAGGTTTATCACATTGTCGGCGTTTCCATCTTTCGGTAATCTAATTGCACGCTTTTCGAAACGGACTGCGCACCTCATTTCATATGGTGTCAGCCGGAGAGGTTAAAATCATAAAAAAAGTCAATCCCAAATCGATCAGAATTTCGGACGAAATAGAAAAACGGCTAAAAAGGGGGGTTATTGTAATTTTCAGGGTTGCAAGATTCGAAACTTGTCAGGTTTAAACTGATCCGCATAACCTGCCTCATCCTTATGTTTATCCCCAATAATTATCGGGTGAGCCTTACAGAACAAATAGAAAATACATGGGGACAGTTGCGCAATCGGATTATTATCCTTTCCTTTGAATAATTAAAACAATAAAAACACTTAGCTATGGAACTACAAGTGATTCAAAACAAAATTTATGAGATTAGAGGTCAACGGGTGATGCTGGATTTTGATTTGGCAACATTGTATCAGGTGGAAACAAGACGTTTGAAAGAACAAGTTAAACGTAATATTGAACGTTTTCCAGAAGACTTCATGTTTATACTTACAGAAAAAGAATGGAATGAACTGGTCGCAATTTGCGACCAGTTACCCAAAACAATGAAGCACAGCTATATTATACCCTCCGCCTTTACGCAAGAAGGAATAGCCATGCTGTCAAGCGTACTCCGTTCCCCTATAGCAATACAAGTCAATATAAACATCATGCGGGCCTTCGTAAAAACAAGGCAATATATACTTGAAAGCAATCAGACTGCCAAAGAATTAGCAGAACTCAAACTGCAACTCCGTTTCTTACAAGAAGATCTGGAAAGTCTTTCCAAAGACCACGAAAGTTATGAACAGCATTTTGATGATATCTACATGGCTCTGGCGGAATTAGCCAACCGAAATAAAGAAAAAGAAAATAAACCAAGAAATAGAATAGGATATGTATAATCACAAAATTCACTAACTTTGTGGCTTTAAATAGAAAACGATAAAAATAAACGATAAACAATCATGGAGTACAATTTCAGAGAAATTGAGAAAAAGTGGCACGAATACTGGATTGCCAACAAGGTTTATAAAGTCGAAAAGAATGCCGACAAACCTAAGTATTACGTCTTGGACATGTTTCCTTATCCATCAGGAGCAGGACTACATGTAGGCCACCCGCTCGGTTACATCGCATCTGACATTTATTCCCGTTACAAACGCCTGCAAGGTTTCAACGTTTTGCACCCGATGGGCTATGACGCTTACGGACTGCCGGCAGAACAATATGCCATCCAGACCGGACAGCATCCCGAAGTAACGACAAAGAAAAACATCGCCCGGTATCGCGAGCAAATGGATAAAATAGGTTTCAGCTACGACTGGAGCCGTGAAATCCGTACCTGCGACCCGGAATATTATAAATGGACACAATGGGCATTCATCCAGATGTTCAACAGCTACTACTGCAACGACGAAAAGCAGGCACGCCCTATCAGCGAACTGGTTGCCGCTTTCGAACAGGTCGGAACAGAAGGCCTGAATGTTGCCTGCGGCGAAGAGCTGAGCTTCACGGCTGACGAATGGAAAGCCAAGAGTGAGAAAGAAAAACAGGAAATCCTGCTGAACTACCGCATCGCTTATCGGGGCGAAACGATGGTAAACTGGTGTGCCGCATTAGGAACCGTATTGGCTAATGATGAAGTGGTGAACGGCGTTTCCGAACGCGGCGGTTATCCGGTGGAACAGAAAATCATGCGCCAGTGGTGCTTGCGTGTATCGGCTTATGCACAGCGTTTGCTGGACGGACTGGACACAATCGACTGGACAGACTCGCTGAAAGAGACACAGCGTAACTGGATCGGTCGCAGCGAAGGAGCCGAAATCCAGTTCAAGGTGAAAGACAGCGATCTGGAATTTACGATCTTTACGACCCGTGCAGATACCATGTTCGGTGTCACTTTCATGGTATTGGCTCCCGAAAGCGAACTCGTTGCCCAGCTAACCACTCCCGAGCAGAAGCAGGAAGTGGACGCTTACCTGGACCGCACCAAGAAACGTACGGAACGCGAACGCATCGCCGACCGTTCCGTGACCGGTGTATTCAGCGGTTCATACGCCATTAACCCGTTCACAGGCGACGCAGTGCCCGTCTGGATCAGCGACTACGTACTGGCCGGCTACGGAACAGGTGCTATCATGGCCGTTCCGGCACACGACAGCCGTGACTACGCATTTGCCAAACATTTCAACCTGCCGATTATTCCGTTGATCGAAGGATGCGACGTCAGCGAAGAAAGCTTCGATGCAAAAGAAGGCATCGTCTGCAACTCGCCGAGACCGGAAGTAACGCCCTATTGCGACCTCTCTCTGAACGGTCTGACCGTAAAGGAAGCAATCGCCGCCACCAAGAAATATGTAGCCGAACATCAATTAGGACGTGTAAAAATTAACTACCGCCTGCGCGACGCTATCTTCAGCCGCCAGCGTTATTGGGGCGAACCGTTCCCTGTCTATTACGATGCGGATGGCATGCCTCAGATGTTGCCGGTCGACAAACTGCCGCTCGAACTGCCGGAAGTCGATAAATTCCTGCCGACCGAAACGGGAGAACCTCCTTTAGGACACGCCGTAAAATGGGCTTGGGATACCGCTAAACAGGAAGTTGTAGAAGTCTCCAAAATAGACAACAAGACTATTTTCCCGCTCGAACTGTGTACCATGCCGGGATTTGCCGGTTCATCGGCTTACTACCTGCGCTATATGGACCCGCACAACGACCAGGCATTAGTAGCTAAAGATGTAGACGAATACTGGCGTAATGTAGACCTCTATATCGGTGGAACCGAACATGCTACCGGTCACCTGATTTACAGCCGCTTCTGGAATAAATTCCTGTTCGATCTGGGTGTTGTCTGCGAAGAAGAACCGTTCAAGAAACTGATCAACCAGGGAATGATCCAGGGACGTTCCAACTTTGTGTATCGTATCAACGGTACGAACAAGTTCGTTTCCCTAAACCTGAAAGATAAATACGAGGTGACTCCTATCCACGTGGATGTGAATATCGTATCGAACGATGTCCTGGATATGGAAGCCTTCAAAAGCTGGCGCCCGGAATATAAAGATGCCGAGTTCGAACTGGAAGACGGCAAATATATCTGCGGTTGGGCAGTTGAAAAGATGTCGAAGTCGATGTTCAACGTCGTTAACCCGGATATGATCGTTGAAAAATACGGTGCCGATACGCTTCGCCTGTACGAAATGTTCCTGGGCCCGTTGGAACAATCCAAACCTTGGGACACGAACGGTATCGACGGCGTTCACCGTTTCCTGAAAAAGCTGTGGGCACTGTTCTTCGGTAACACGGACACATTGCAGATCACAGATGCAGAGCCGACAGCCGACGAACTGAAATCACTGCATAAACTGATCAAGAAAGTGACGTTCGACATCGAACATTTCTCATACAACACTTCTATCAGTGCCTTTATGATTTGTGTAAATGAACTGAGCAACCTGAAATGTAACAAACGGGCCATTCTGGAAGAATTAATCATCCTGTTGGCTCCGTTTGCTCCTCATTTTGCCGAAGAACTGTGGCATACCTGCGGTCACGACACGACTGTTTGTGACGCCAAATGGCCCGCCTGCAACGAAGAATACCTGAAAGAAAACTCGCTTACTTATGCTATCTCCTTCAACGGTAAAGCCCGTTTCAGCATGGAACTTCCGGCCGATATGCCGCGCGAAGAGATAGAAAAAGCTGCTCTTGCACATGAAAACTCCGCCAAATGGATGGAAGGCAAGACACCGAAGAAGATTATCGTTGTTCCCGGAAAGATTGTAAACATCGTAATCTAAACATTTATATGAAGTTCATAAACAATAAAGTTTATTTTGCTGTACAAGACTACCTGATGATTATATTGGGTACTCTCTTGTACGGCTTCGGCTTCAACGCCTTCATCTTGTCTAATGAAATTATTACCGGTGGAGTCAGCGGTATTTGTGCCTTAATCTTCTTTGCCACCAACGAGGCTATCCCCGTGTCTGTATCTTACTTCGTGATAAACGTAGTATTACTGTTGGCCGCCCTGAAAATACTTGGGTTTAAATTTCTGATAAAAACGATATTCGGAGTCTTCTCCCTATCCATATCCCTGTCGTTCTTCGAATGGTTGTTGAAAGACCATACCATCCTGCACGACCAGCCGTTTATGTCTATCATAATAGGAGCCTTCCTTTGCGGAGCCGGTCTCGGACTTGTATTCTCGGCAAACGGCAGTACGGGAGGTACGGATATCATCGGGGCTATTGTCAACAAATACAAGAATATATCCATTGGCCGCGCCTTGCTGTTCTGCGACTTCTTCATCATCGGTTCCTCTTTTCTTCTGTTTCATGACGTCGAAAAGATCGTATTCGGTTTTGTAGAGATGTTTATAAGTAATTATGTGCTTGACATGGTATTAAACGGTAACCGCCAATCGGTCCAGTTCTTCATCTTCTCGCAGAAGTACGACGAAATAGCCGAACGGATCATTCACGACCTGGACCGCGGATGCACCATCCTCGATGGCGTAGGCGGTTATTCCCGCAAGCCGGTCAAAGTGGTCGTCCTGTTGGCCAAGAAATCCGAATCGGTCGCCATTTTCCGCCTGGTCAAACAGATAGACCACCAGGCGTTCATCTCGCAAAGCATCGTCAGAGGCGTGTACGGGGAAGGGTTTGACCAGATAAAAACATAAAACAGTCACTCGAACAATTTAAAGCACTTCCGTACGTTATATACACATCGTATAGAAGTGCTTTTTTTATTTATACACAACGAAAATGAAACTTGTATTTGCAACAAATAACCAGCACAAGCTGGACGAAGTCCGGAAAATAACAGCCGGATACACCGAAATAGTAAGCCTTTCAGACATCGACTGTCACGAAGATATTCCCGAAACAGCAGAAACCCTGGAAGGTAATGCCCTGCAAAAAGCCCGTTATATCAAAGAGAAATTCGGTTACGACTGTTTCGCCGATGATACGGGACTGGAAGTAGAAGCCCTGGACAACGCTCCGGGAGTATACTCCGCACGTTATGCCGGTCCGGGACATGATTCGGAAGCAAACATGAATAAACTACTTCGGGAAATGGAAGGAAAAGAAAACAGGAAAGCCCGTTTCCGTACCGTTATCGCCCTTATCCTGGACGGCAAGGAATACCTGTTCGAAGGAGTTGTTAACGGCACCATCATCCGGGATAAACGAGGTGGAAGCGGTTTCGGCTACGACCCTGTATTTGTTCCCGACACCTGTTCGCAGACATTCGCCGAAATGGGTAACGAGCTCAAAAATAAAATCAGCCACCGCGCCGAAGCAGTTAAGAAACTGACTGTCTTTCTTTCAAATTACACGTTCTAATATTGTATTTAATATGAGAAATATATTGACTGTTATCTTACTTTTTTTCCTTTCATTCACTGCCACGGCAGCCAATGATAACACACTCGGATGGAAAACATATCTTTCTTACTACAACACCAACAACGTAGAAGAATCTGCTGACCAGGTATTTGTAGTAGCGGAAGGCGCTCTATATACATATGGAAAAGAAGATAACAGCATCAAGCAATATTATAAAGGAAACGGATTGAATGACACCGACATTCAATTCATTTCCTATAATAAACAGACAAAATCCCTGCTGATTGTTTATAAAAACTGTAATATTGACATTCTGCAAGAAGGTTCGGTAAAGAATATTCCTTACTTGTATACTACTACATCAATAAGAGACAAAGATGTCAATTCTGTTATGATTCATAACGAATATGCTTACTTATCCATAAAATCAGGTATAGTAGTTGTCAACATGGACAAAAAAGAAATAACCGATACCTACAACTTATCTCAAAATATCACATCCTGCGCTATTCAGGATAACCGGATATACGCTTCTGTAAAAAGTGAGACATTCAACGGTGTTTTATATGCATCTTTAGACGATAACCTATTGGATAGATCTAATTGGAAAACATATACAATTGCAGGATTTCCATCGGATAGCTCCATAGATACAATTGTATTATTCAAAAACCAGCTGTTTTATCTATCTAAAAACAAAGGCATTTATTATGAATCAAATAATACCACTGTTCCTTTAGTCGATAATGTTCCAATAAATAGCATCAAAGTAATTGGTGAAAAATTAGCTTGTATAGCTTCCTCACAAGTTTATATCTTCACTGATACAAAAACTTTTGACCAAATAAACAATCTTGCCATAAAAGATATCAGTACTTATCAGACTGATAAATATTGGATTGCAGAAGGTGCCAAAGGTTTGCGTTCCATCAAGAGAACCGGTGCCAATCAATTTGAAGCTGTAAATGAAGCGATCACGTTGGACGGTCCCTACTCCAATAGTCCGTTCGATATTGTGTGTCAAAATGATAAAGTATACATCATACCCGGTGGTAAAAATCTGACAGATGGCCTCCGTTTTCGTAAAGAAGGTTTGGTAATGATATATGATTATGATAAGTGGACAGTCTTAGAACCTTCCAAAAATCAAAGTAAATTTGGTATGTTACCTCGCGACTTTACCAGTATTGTTGTGAGTACAAACGATGCAGGAGATGAAATAATTTATGTATCTTCTTTCGGTGATGGAATTATCCAATATAAAAATAGAGAACCTGAAATCAGATATCATGGTTCAAATAGTCCACTTGAAGGAGCGGGAGGAAATTCAGGTAATTATTTAAATATGGATGGACTTTCTTTCGATAAGGATGGAAATCTTTGGATGACTAACTCTCAAGTTAAAAATAATGCTATAAAAATATTAGATAAAGATGGAAAATGGCATAGTTTATTTGTTGAATCATTAAAAGATAAATATACAATAAATGACATTCTCATAACTTCCAACAATGATAAATGGGTAAATATACCTCGTCCTGCCGGTGAAGTTCGCATTACAGTCATTGCAAATAGTAATTCATTGGATACAGCTGATTCCTACTATTTTGAAAGTTTTACCGATACTGATGGTAATAATTTCTCTCCAAGTAATTACACCTGTATGGCAGAAGACAAAAACGGATATGTATGGGTAGGGACTAATAAAGGTGCCATTTACTTTACCAATCCTAAATTGGCAACATCGGAAAGCAATAAATCGATGCGTTGTACACGTGTCAAACTTATCAATGAAGAAGATGGAACACCCTACTATTTCCTCGACAACGTAATGGTGACAACTATAAAAATAGATAATGGAAACCGGAAATGGATAGGTACAGATGGCAATGGCGTTTATGTATTGAGCGGAGACAATCAAGAAGTCATTCACCAATTCAATACATCCAACAGTCCTCTTTTATCCGATAAAATATATTCCATCGAAATCAATGGAAAGACAGGTGAAGTTTTTATTGGAACAGATAAAGGTTTAGTCTCCTATAAAGGAGAGGCAACGGAAGGAAAAAGCGATTATTCTGACGTCTACGCTTATCCAAATCCTGTACGGCCGGAACATGCAGATAAAGTTACTATCACAGGTTTAATGGATAACTCAAACGTAAAAATCACAGATTTGAACGGAAATCTTATCTATCAAACCAAATCCTTAGGTGGACAAGCATTTTGGAACTGTCGCAACAAAAAAGGTGTTCGTGTAGCATCAGGTATCTATCTTGTACTTTCTGCTACCGAAGATTCAAAAGAAAGTGTAGTAACAAAGATCGCAGTCATAAAATAAGGAAATGAATCCAACAGAAAAGGTATTGCTCAATTCTAAGTTGATTGCACAAGTTAAAGAAGCGAATAACTTTGATTTTATCCGCTTCTTTTTAGCTTATTCGGTCATGTTCAATCATTTCAGTACATTGACGGATACAGACCCTTTCTGGTTCGTCAGTGGCGGATTCCGTGTAAAAGGTTTTTTCATTATCAGCGGATTCCTGGTTATGTTCAGTTTCCTGCGCTCACCGGATACATATGTTTTCTTTCGTAAACGCGTACAACGTATCATGCCGGCTTATTCGCTGGTGATTCTGTTATGTCTGATATTGGGTTTCTTTCTTACCACACTGCCACATCATGAATTTCTGACATCATCCAAACCATATACTTATCTGTTCACCAACCTGTTGACATTAAATTTTCTCTGTCCGGATCTTCCGGGTGTTTTTGAAAATAATACGATGCATGCAATGAACGGTTCGCTCTGGACAATCAAAGTGGAATTGATGTTATATATGACAGTTCCTCTCATTTATTGGCTACTAAAGAAATATAACAAACTGATATGCCTAATATTGATATATGTACTATCTTTCATTTATTCCACCACTTGCAACTATTTGGATGACACAACACATAACGCTATATACGCATTTCTGAAACGACAGTTCCCCGGACAAATGATGTATTTCTGTTCCGGTATCATCATATTAGCCTATTTTCCGTTGTTCCGAAAGTACATGAAATATATTTTTCCGATAAGTATTCTGCTATTTATATTTAGAAATGTTCTGTTTCTCAGTATATTCGAACCGATCGCATTGGCTTCTATTATCATATCGGTAGCCTATAGTTTTAAATGGTTACACTTCTTTAATCGTATGGGAAACTTTTCTTATGGTATATTTTTACTCCATTTTCCCATCATACAAACCTTCATCCATTTCGGATTAAATAAATACAGTTTGGTTCTGACATTGGCATTGACAACTGCCATTTGTACTTATTTGGGAACATTATCCTGGAAATACGTAGAGAAACCTTGTCTGTATAAACCAAAAAAATTACGGTAATTGTAATATAACCCGTTCTGTAATCTTTTTTGCTCCTTTACTATTAGGATGAATAGCATCGTAAAAATCAGAAGCCTCGAGCAAACTAAAACAATCAATCATCGGAATATTTTGAAACGTCTCTTTGACTAATTCCAAAGCGTTCTGCTTTTCCTGGAAAGTCGAAGACTTAATATCCGGATTATAAGGCATAATTATCAAACAATACATAATATCCCGTTTTTGAAAATATAAATAAGAATCTTCCAAAAGTTGCTTCCATTCAGGAATTATCTCATAATCCACGAATTTATTATTTAGATTCTGTTCATCAACATCACGTTGATAAGTTATGTCATTCCTATCTGAGGTTTTAGAAGTTGGATAACGAAGTTCTTTTGCGGTAGCATCCTGAATTACATCATCATCCAGTAGATTACGTAAAACAATTGATAAACCGGTAAATAAACAATTTCTGGCTTCATAATTATAATAGAAAGGAGAAATGTCTAATTTTTCAGATAAAGAAGGAACAATTTTTTCAGTCAATGCGTCCATCTCATACCCATACATATGCAAAGCTACCCGGTTGGGTGTATCCATATCTATCGGTTTAGACAATTGATCGATATCTACACATTGTAAAACTACTTTCACTGAACTTGGTAAAGATGTATAATATAAAGCGCTTTCACTGACTTGCTGTCCTGTCGATGTTAAGCTATAAACGGTAGGATTTCCTTTCATCTTTTCTTCCAGCATATAACCATTTATACCACTCATTCCCCGACTATTTCCAAAAATAACTACATCCGGTGTCTGAGCTGTATCAGCCAATGTTTCAATAATAAGATGAGTACGTATATAGTCATTAGGCAACCACCTGTATAAATAAGGAGTCACAAAATTCAATATATAAATCAGACCCAATATAAAAACTATGAAACATATGATATTATTAAACTGTTTCCTGGTTGGTTTCATACATTTAGAATTGAAAATATATAAAGTCAGATGAATTGTTACCGAAAAAATAGATGGAGACGAGAATAACCATATACAAACTATATCTTATCCATATACTTCGTACAGCAGATAAATCCAACCCAAAAAGTTTATCTCTGTTTTTCCATTCTATACATAACATCAATGCAATGAAAAATAAAGAAATAAGAGCAATAACATTATTAATACCGCTAACTTTAGGTACTTTCAACAAAGAGGAAGAAAACATATCTGTTATATATGCAAAAGCCATAGATACTGTTTCTGAACGAAACAAAATCCATCCTAAAGTTACAAAGGCAAAAGTCACTGACATTTTTAATAAACGAGGTGTCTGTTGTTTATTTCCTTTCAACAGCAATAAACAAATAAATAATAACCCATGATATAATCCCCAACCTATAAACGTCCAGTTTGCCCCATGCCAAAGTCCGCTTAACAAGAATATAATCAAAATATTCCGGATATGCTTGAATCTTCCGACCCGGTTTCCTCCTAAAGGAATATATACGTAGTCAACGAACCATGTATTCAATGAGATATGCCACCTACGCCAAAAATCTATTATATTAAGAGAAAAATAAGGATATCTGAAATTCTGTTTTAAATTAACTCCGAACAACTTTGCCGTACCAATGGCAATATCCGAATATCCGGAAAAGTCTCCGTATATCTGAAAAGCGAATAAGATAGCTCCCATCAACAAAGTGCTGCCGGAATAATGACCATAGTTTCCAAATACATCATTCACGACAAGAGCACAGTTATCAGCAATCACGATCTTCTTAAAGAATCCCCACAACATCTGTCGAACTCCATCCACAGCATTATCGTAAATAAAAGTACGCGGTTTATAAAATTGAACCAACAAATTCGTAGCCCTTTCAATAGGTCCCGCTACCAGCTGTGGAAAGAAACTGACAAATGCAAAGAAAGCAACTATATCATGCGTAGGTTCAAGTCTTTTTCTATATACGTCAATCGTATAACTTAATGCTTGAAACGTATAAAAACTTATACCTACAGGAAGAATCACATAAAGAGTTGAAGTATGCAACGTAATACCTGCTAATGAAAAAGCACTGACAAAACTCTCTATAAAGAAGTTATAATATTTAAAGAATCCCAATATCAACAGGTTCAAAACGATATTACCGCCTGCTATCCAGCGACACTTCAGCCGCATCGATTTCAAATTGTCTTCCGATGTATTTCTAATTTTTTCAATACCTATTCCGCTCAGCCAACTGAAGAAGGAAGTAAAAGCTATCAATAGCAGGAAACGTCCATCCCACCAGCCATAAAACAGATAGCTTACTCCCACTACAAATAAGTTCTGTAACTTCACACTCCTATTGAAAAGAAACCAATAGGATAAAAAGACAATCGGAAGAAAAACTAAAAATTCAATCGAATTGAATAACATACCTACAACCCCAACCTCTCCGATATCTCCAGCATCTTCTTAATCGGGCGGATTGCCTTTTCCTGGACTTCTTCGTCTACAAAGATTTCAGGTAATTCGTATTTCAGGCAGTTATACAATTTTTCCATTGTGTTCAAACGCATAAAATTACATTCGTTGCAAGCACAAGTGCTGTCGTTGGGAGGAGCCGGAATAAACTCCTTGTCGGGACTTTGCTTGCGCATTTCGTGAATAACGCCACTTTCCGTCGCTACAATGAATTGTTTCTTGTCAGACTTAACCGTGTGCTTCAGAAGAGCCGCGGTCGAACCAACAAAGTCTGAAACCTGTATAACGGGCTGCTTACATTCCGGGTGGGTAATGACTTCCGCATCCGGGTACTGCTTCTTCAGTTCCAATATCTTTTCCAATGAAAACTGTTCATGTACATGGCAAGCGCCGTCCCAAAGTAACATCTTACGTCCGGTAATGCCATTTATATAATTACCTAAGTTACGGTCCGGTCCGAAGATAATCTTCGTATCCTCCGGAAAACTTTCCACAATCTGACGGGCATTGGTGGAAGTTACCACCACATCTGTCACAGCCTTGACTGCAGCTGTCGTATTTACATACGAAATAACCACATGACCGGGATGTTGTCTGACGAATGCTTCAAAGTCAGGAGCCGGACAACTGTCCGCCAGCGAACAACCGGCATTCAGATCGGGAACCAATACCTTCTTGTCCGGGCACAACACCTTAGCTGTTTCTCCCATAAAATGGACACCACAGAAAACAATGATGTCAGCTGTCGTTTTGGCTGCCTGTTGTGCCAATGCTAAGCTGTCTCCTACAAAATCCGCTATATCCTGGATATCACCAGTCTGATAATAATGAGCAAGGATAACGGCGTTTTTCTCTTTACGCATTCTATTTATCTCTTCCTTCAAATCCAAACCCTTTGGAATGGGGGCGTCCATATATCCGATCGATTGGTTTGTCAACATAGTTACTTCTGTATTAAATGATTCTAAAATTCAATAACCGCTAACGAGTACAAACTGCTATTCACAGCCTGTCAACAAAGTTATCATCTATTCTTATCACTGATAATCTTTATTTTACTCTACTTATCAACTTATTGTTGATATTGTGCAAAGGTAAGAACTTTATTGATTCTCGCATAGGAAACATATATAAAACCATAAGAACAACGGCAGGTTTTCACAAAAATACGTACGTCTAACTCCAAAAACCTGCCGACTGTTTTCATCCGGAACTTTTCCCCCTTCCTCGAGTTATCCACAATCATATTATTATATTCTTATTTATTCTTTATTTTAAATCTAAATATGATGAATATAATATCCGGTTGAAACAGTTAATACATTTTCGTTACATTACTTGCCTGATTAGTTATTAAACGATGTAAACTACTTATTAAGTAGATACCAACATACTGTTTTTCTTATTATATCCTGTTATTCTTTACTTTACAGACTTTATTAATTTCCGGTTGAAAACTACTTGTGTGTAAAAGTTCATAGCGGTTGAATGCTGTTGATACGTGTACAACCACTGTTGACAGAGCGTAGTAAATAATTTGTTATTTCTATTGCATAAAAGAAATGAGAGCACGTATAGCGAACAATTTGGATAATGCAAGAATTATTTTTCATTTTGTGTCCACCACTTATCAATACCTTTTCAACGGCATATCCACATTAATTGACTATTTTTGCAAGCAAAGAAATGATAGCTATGCGCAAGTTAAAAATAACAGAACTGAACCGCCTGACTCCGGAGGCATTCAAAGATAGTAAAAAAATTCCGTTGGTGGTCGTGTTGGATCATGTAAGGAGCTTAAATAATGTAGGATCCGTGTTCCGTACGTCCGATGCTTTCAGGGTGGAGAGTATTTATCTGTGTGGCATTACGGCTTGTCCGCCTCATGCGGAAATCCATAAGACTGCTTTAGGAGCGGAAGAGACGGTAGACTGGAAATATTTTAAAGATACGATGGAGGCTGTTGATAACCTGAAACAACAAGGGTATATCGTTTGTGCAGTGGAACAGGCCGAAGGCAGTACAATGTTGGATAAGTTATTGTTGGACAAAGATAAGAAGTATGCAGTCGTCATGGGAAACGAAGTAAAAGGCGTTCAACAATGTGTCGTTGATAACTGTGATATGTGTATTGAAATACCGCAGTATGGAACAAAACATTCCCTGAATGTTTCGGTTACTACCGGTATTATTATCTGGGATTTCTTTAAGCAGTTGTCAGATTAATCCGTTTTCAACGAGTACGACTACTCGTTCCGTCATAGCGTCTTTTCCTTTCGGGTCGTATTCGGTTTTCAGGCTGGCACCGAACATACCAGCGAATATATTCCAGAAACCCGCCCGGAAACTTCCTAAGTAGGCTTTCAACAAATTGTAGCTCGATTGGTTACATTCCCTGTCAATCAATTTGATAAGCAACTTACCTTGTGAGAAAGTAAGCTTTTTCAGTTCCGGTTTATACTCCTGGAAGAGTTCTTTTTCCATTCGTTTCAAATGAGCTTGACGGGATTTATCGTCCGGAAGTGTTTCCATATATTCATATGTTTCAATCAGTGTTTCATAAACCATTTTTGCATATGGTAATGTACGTTTCACATCACGAACCAATTTATTGTATTTGACTTGTTCACGCTTGTTTTTGAACTTTACCGGTGGATAAATGAATATTTCCCGCAGATTGACAACAGGTACCGTATCCTTTCCATCCAGATAAGCTCTTTGTAATCCTTCAGGAACGGTATTAATCTTCAATGTTTGTGCTTTGGCCCCTATCATACACAACATGAATATTATCAATATTTTATACCTGCCTTGTCTCAACATCGTGTACAAATGTAGTTGATTTACGAATAGCATCTGCTTGTTTTACAGAATTTGACTAATCAGTTATATGGTTCTATTTATTGATAATAAGACGATATCTTATAAATAAGTCGTTAATATGTTGTCAACTCTATATAAATCATTATATTTGTAGCAGTACAAACAACTAAAATCAACAGACTATGAAATATCCGACTTCCTTTCCATTCTTTATAAATCATAAATATTTAATATATAAATAATTATCACTTAAAAACTTGTATTATGAAAAAAGAAGAAATCAAAAACTTATTAGATAAGTTTGAGGCGGCTGCAAATGTTGTAGAAGAAGTAGAATGCTGGAGTGCCAGAGAATTACAAACTTTATTAGGATATGCAAAGTGGGATAACTTTATCAACAATGTTGTGGTGAAAGCCAAAGAGGCATGTAGGAATGCAGGAGAAGATATACAAAACCATTTTCCCGACGTCGGGAAAATGGTTTCTATAGGATATGGTGTTGAAAAACAAATAGATGACATCTTATTAACGCGTTATGCATGCTATTTAATAGCTCAAAATGGAGATAGCAGAAAACCTCAGGTTGCTTTTGCACAAACTTATTTTGCTGTACAAACTCGTAAAGCAGAGATTATTGAGCAACGGCTTCTTGATTATGAACGGGTAAAAGCTCGTGAAAAGCTTAGCAGGACAGAAAAACAACTATCTGGTATATTATATGAGCGTGGCATTGATAGTAAAGGGTTTGCAATTATTCGTTCAAAAGGTGACCAAGCCTTGTTTAATATGAATACACAGGTGTTAAAAAAGAAAATGGGAGTTCCTTCCGGACGTCCGGTTGCCGATTTTCTTCCGACTATCAGCATAAAAGCTAAAGATTTAGCTGCTGAAATGACTAATATTAATGTACAGTCAAAAGATTTATATGGACAACCTCCTATAGAAAAAGAACATGTTGATAATAATTCAGCAGTCCGGGATATGCTGTTGAAACGAGGTATTCATCCTGAACAGTTATCGCCTGGTGAAGATGTTAAGAAAGTTCAGAAGAGAATAGAAAATGAGGATAAGAAAGTTTTGAAACGAAACAATTCTACTAACTGATAATAAATCAAACCTTACTATGAAATCAATAAATATACTTGTTGCATTTCTTGTATCTGTCAACATACATGCTGTTGATAACCTCCGCTTGACTGATATGCGCAGTGTGGGAATGGGAGGGAACGGGGTTACACAATCCGTACTGTTCAATCCTGCATTGGTAACATTGCATAGTAATAAAGTGGTTCATATCGAATACTTTAATCGCTATGGGGTAAAAGAGTTGGGAACAGTTGGTATTAATTTTGTTTATCCCGATTCACGATTGTCGGCAGGTGTTAATATCTCTTCTTTCGGGTATGATAAGTATAGGGAGACACTTTTCCGTTTGTCATTAGGAAAGCAATTGGATGAGCGGTGGCGAATAGGTGTTAGCTTCCAGTGTGCCGTGTTACAGACAGAGTTGTTGGAGGAAGTGCCGAAACAATTGTCTACGGATGTGGGAATCCTGTTTGTTCCCGTTGACAAGCTGTTGATTGGAATGTTGATAATGAATTTTCCTTCTGTGGCGATTAATAAGCAAAATTCTGAAATCAAATATTTTACAAGCTATTCTGTTCAAATAGGTTTTCAATGGGAAGTAATGAACAGCTTGTTGATAGTAGGAACACTCGAAAGCAATAAAGAGCATACATTAACCGGTAATGCCGGGATCGAATATACTCCGTTCAAAGACTTCCATATACGGGCAGGTATGCAAGCTACTCCTCTATTGCCTACTTTAGGTGTCGGATACCGCCTGTCGGGATTTACTGTTGATGTAGCGACTGTTTATCATCCGGTTTTGGGAGTCAGTACCGGACTTGGTTTAAGTTATTCCTTTTAATCAGATCAGACTATGAAACGAATGTTTATAAACCTGTTGGTATTCCTGTTCATAAGCAGTTATCAACTTAAAAGCCAGACATTATATTCTGTTGATAAGTGGATGGAATATATAGAGGAAATGGCTTCGGAAACGGAAGATGAAGCACGTATCGAAACACTTTATACCGACCTTTCTTACCTTGCCGAACACCCTTTCGAACTGAATACGGTGACGGAAGAACAGTTGCGCCGCCTGCCTTTCCTTTCCGATCTGCAGATACAAAAGCTGTTGGAATATCGTTCGCATTATGGTAAGATGGTTACGCTTTATGAACTCAAAAATGTAGAATCGTTCGATTATGAGACGATTTCCCTGTTGATTCCTTTTGTCCATATCGGTGAAATAATGGTTGATAAGCGACCTATAACTGTGAAGAACCTGTTGAAATATAGTTCTGATGATTTGCAAATCAGATACGACAGATGTTTTCAACAAAAGAAGGGTTATGGTTCATATCCTGACAGTGTGTTGCAACAATATCCGAACCGTAAATACCTGGGTGAATCGTTTTACCATTCATTTCGCTATTCGTATGCCTTTGACGAACGTGTTCAGTTTGGAGCAGTGGCGGAGAAAGATGCGGGGGAACCTTTCTGGAACGAATATCATAAAGGGTATGATTATTATTCGGTTCATCTCTTTTTAAAGGAAATGAATAAGTGGTTGAAAAGTCTTGCCATAGGTGATTATAAAGTTTCTTTCGGACAGGGATTGGTGATTAGCAATGATTTTTCCCCCAGCCGGAACGCTTTCGTTTCACAAGCGGAAAGAAGAACGAACGGATTCAGGCGCCATTTTTCAACCAATGAAAACGATTTCTTCCGGGGAGCGGCGGCAACTGTCAATTGGAATAAGTTTGATATTAGCCTGTTTTATTCATATAGGAAACTGGATGCAGGTGTGGATAGTAATATTGTCCGCTCGTTCAAAACAGATGGTTTGCACCGGCTGGTCCGCGACAGGGAAAAGATGCACACGGTTTCCATGCAGACGTATGGGGGAAATATCAGATATGCGACGCCGGATTTGTGTATCGGTCTGACCGCTCTTTCCTATTCTTTCGGAGATTATTCCGTACAACCGGAAGCTAAACCTTATAACCTGTTCTATTTTCGTGGTAATCGGAATCTGAATGTAAGTGTGGATTATCTGTTGAAAAATAGGTTGATTAAGTTTTACGGCGAGACTGCTCTAAGCCGGAATGGGGCGATAGCTTCGCTGAATGCCTTGCAACTGACACCTGCCTCTTATTTTTCTTTCCTGTTATTATACCGGTATTATGATAAACGCTACCAGGCATTTTTCGGAAGTGCCTTTTCACAAGGTTCAACAATCCAGAATGAACAGGGGTTATATATGGGAATACAGTGGACACCTTTCAGGCATTGGAAATTATCTGCTTATGCCGATGTTTTCCGTTTTCCCTGGTTGAAGTATGGAATGGATGCACCTTCGACAGGGAAGGAGTATATGCTTCAGGCGGACTATACGCCGAACAGAAGTTTGTCAACCTATATCCGTTATAAGTATAAGGAGAAAGAGCAGGATATGTTTCCTTACCATCAGCAACGTTTGCGGCTACAAGCCTTATATGCCGTTTCTTCGTTCGTTTCGTTACGGACATCCGTGGACGGTGTTCTTTACACGGAGGTTGAGGGGAAGAGTAGGGGGTGGATGGTTGCACAAAGTATTGGTTGGAAACCTGTTGATACGCCTGTTCAGGCAGATTTCTATGTGGCCGGATTTCATACGGATGACTATCAGAGCCGGATATCCTCTTATGAAAAAAATATTCTGTATGCCTTTAATATACCTTCGTTTTATGGTAGGGGGGTCCGGTTAGCGGTATCTTTTCGATGGAATATAATGAAACGTCTTTCCCTTTCAACTAAGTTCGGATATACCTATTATGCCGATCGCGACGTGATCGGTACCGACCTGGAAGAGATTGAAGGGCATACCAAAGCAGATGTATATACGTTACTACGCTGGAAATTCTGATAACTTTCGTAGCTTTGTACTCAAATATAAATCATTATGTCGACAATTCTTTTTGATAAAATAGTCTTCGGACCGATACACAGTCGCCGGTTAGGTGTTTCATTGGGTATGAACTTGCTTCCTACGGATGGCAAGCTCTGTTCGTTCAATTGTATTTATTGTGAATGCGGACTGAATGAAGAACGCCGTACGCGCAGCAAACTGCCTGCCCGTGCAGAAGTAAAAGAGGCTTTGATACAAAAGCTATCGGCCATGCAAGCGGAAGGTGTGGCCCCCGATGTGATTACCTTCGCCGGGAATGGCGAACCAACCATGCATCCAGAATTTGCCGGTATTATCGACGATACGATCGAGACCCGTAACCGCTTTTTCCCGAACGCCAAGATAGCTGTCCTTTCCAACTCGACTATGCTTCATAAGGAAGAAGTTTTCCAGGCATTGAATAAGATCGAAGATAACATACTGAAGCTCGATTCCATACTGGACAGCCGTATCCGGCAACTGAACGTACCCAATTCTCCCGCCTTTACCTTCTCCCGCCTGTTGGAACAGCTTTGCCGCTTCAACGGCAATCTGATCATCCAAACCATGTTCCTGAAAGGAGAAATAGACGGAGAGAGCGTGACCAACACAACTGAACATGAAATATCCGGCTGGTTGGAAGCACTCAAACAAATCAAACCGAAACAGGTCATGATCTATACGATAGACCGGGAAACGCCTGTCAAGAACCTGAAAAAGGTGACCAAAGAAGAGCTGGAAGCAATTGCCGATCGCGCCCGCTGTGAAGGGTTCGACGTAACGGTATCTGCTTGAAAATTGAAAATGGAGAATTGAAAATTATAGAAAGTCCAACTAATTTTCAATTCTCCATTTTTAATTTTTAATTTATTCTGATGCCTTTTATCACTTTTATTTCTTTGTCCGTATGGATACGGAAGAAATAGATACCGGAAGGAAGTGAACCTGTATAAATAGTAGCTTCTGGATTATTCTGTTTTATAACCAATTTGCCGTCAGCCGAAACTACTTCCAGCAAATAAACTTTTTCATTTCCTGTCAACTGTATTTTGTCGGAAAATGAAGTAGGTGTAACGGTTACCTCTGAAGTACGTATGCTTTCGTTGTTTACACTGACTTCCGCACTTGCTTCACTCTTTTTACTTTCATTATTGTTTTCATACAAAGTAGAAACCTGATAGGTAAAACGAGCGGCAGGCACTTGTTTATCCGTATATTCGGTAATTGATTTATTGGATACATTTCCTACTTTTATATCATTACGGTAAATATTGTAACCGGTTATTTCCGGAAATGTAGTGGCTTCGGTACTGCGAAGTGATGAATTAGCTTCCGTTCTTTTGGTAAATGATGGTGTTACCGATGATTTGGATAATATTATATTTCCATCCGATGCAGTAGCTTTCGTGTCGGGTATTTCTTTCTGTTCAGAACTGACGACAGCAGCCAACATAAAATTGTTGTCATAATTTTCTTCTTCGTTTTCCGAAGGTTCGTATAAATATTCCCAGTTCTCGCCGTCGAGAGAAACAAGATTTCCTTTTCCATTTATAGCAGGTCCTTCATCGAGAACTGCCGGATAATCTGTTACTTTATTTGTTGAGGCATAAAAAGCAATAATTAGTTCTTTTGAAGCATCGATAACGAAAGGCTCTTTCAATTCGATCGTATTTGTTTTTTGGGGAGACAGATTATTCAGTTCCTGTGTATACTTCCGGTTGCCCTGGATGATCAGCAGTGAATAGGGGACTCCTGCAACAGGGAAGAAGATTACGGATTTGATCAGGTTTTTATTTAATGGAGCCAGGTCGTTTTTATCCCATTTCTGTCCGAAATAGAACGGTTGTCCAAAACCGACCATCATGTAAGAAGAGCCGGTTCCCCAATAAATCATCTGTTGGTAGACAGGTTCTTTCCAATTTATCGTTACGTTATTGCCATTGGATGCAGCAGTTACGTTTGTAGGTGTCTTCAACTCATAGATATAAATAAATTCACCTATAACAGGAGACTCGTTTCCATCGGCATAGAAAGCAGATACGCTGTAGAATTGTGTTCCTGTTTCAGGGTCATTATCTACATAAGAAGTAGACGTTGTATAATCGATTAATGTATTATTTCTGTAGACAGCATATTGGGAAGGCTTCTCTGAAGTGGAAGCAGGAGCTTTCCAGTTCAATTGTACTTCTCCGTTTTTATATGACAGAATCAGATCGGTTGGAGCTGCTTTATGGGCAGTAGCATAGCGTCCGGCTAACTGGGTTACTCCCGTCCTGGCCGGATCCAGATAAACGTCCATACGGGCCGTATCGGCTTTACTATATTGATCCCAATGACTGTATAGTTTACCGTATGTATTGGATTGATTAGGTTTTTCACAGGAAGAAGAACCGCCGCTAAGTGTTCCGACAATCAATTTATTTTGATTAAACAGAGGAGAACCGGACGAACCTCCCTCGGTTACACTGTGTCCGTTAGCTGTTTGGTCAAATATTACGTTCCAATGAGCTTTTGCTGCGCCGATTACAGTGTCGACACCATACCAGGTAGTAGTGGTTGCTTCTCTGCTGAAGGTTGATATTTTCATATAATCTCCTGCCGGATGATGAATACCTACACCTGATTTGGCAGAAGTGTTACTTCTGTCCCAACCATTATAATAGACATTATAATTTTCCGGAATATTTTGATTCAACAATAATAATAAACCGTCTGATCCGCCATCCAGTGGTATTCCGGCCATTTTCTTACAGCCTATTATTGTTTTATAGGAAGCTATGCCTGAGGTGTTCTCGCAACCTGTGCGTTCGAAATGAAAATAGAAAGTATATTTGTTTAAGTCTGCCTGCGTAACAGTTTCATCCATATCTATACAATGATAAGCGGAAAGGATATAGGGTTTCAGGTCTTCTGCCGTATTGTTGACCAATGCCCCCGAACAGTAATAAATATATTTACCAATAATAAGCGTCATCAGGCAAACACCATTCTTTTCTGTTTGCCAGGCATCTCCTTCTTCGCAGTTTATGTTTACCATGCAGGAGCCGGAAGCTCCGGGACCTGTATTTGCTTTAGTGCGGGAAATATATAAATGATTATATCCATAGCCGATTGCATCTATCGAAATACGGGGTTGTTCTCCTTCCCGGCTGCTTGTTTCATATTCGAGGATAATATCATCGCCCGCCAGAAACTCGGTTGCATATTCTTTTGTCGGTGGGTTGGTCTGATGGGTGAAAGCTCCAATTATCTGTGTTTTATCAGCATTATAAACAAATAATTTACCATTTTCAGGAATATAAAAATCGTTGAAACTAAGCATCAGCGCAATAGCATCTTTTGCCTGTAAGCGCAGTTGCCATATATTATTGCCGTCCGGTAAAGTAGTCCAATTACCGGATTTATCTATTGTCAGATCCGTATTTATGAGAGTTCCCACTTTCAGCGGCGCCCCCTGGCTCACCTGCCAGGCGTCGACTGTTTTCAGGTCTTCCACGCTAAAATTAACGGGGATCCGAACGGTCGGCAGATCACTTTTTAATGTGTTTGAGTACTTGAAAGAGGCAGGTATCCCGCCTTCACTGATTTGTGCACGAACAGATTCCGGCAAAATAATTCCTGTTACTAACAGAAATAAGCTGATTAGCGGAAAGAGAGCCTTTTTATTCATAATGTACGTTGATTTATGATGTACTAATTCGCAAATGTAATATTTATTTCTGATCCGGATAGGGGTTTTTGTCAATTCCATGTCTTATAATTAAAAGTTAGATAAATAATTGAAGACAATGGAATCAACAAAAAGTAAAAAACAGATGCCGCAGCTTTGGTATTGGAGCCAGCCGGACAATGGATTTAGTTTTGAAGACGCGGAAACAATTGCGAAAGAATCCGTGTTTGAAGCAAAAAAGAACGACTGCCGGTTAGACAATCGTTACCTTTATATTGCATTTATGTAGAGAGTATCAGTTACCTTTTTGTCTCCTGTCCTGTTCCCAGGCTTTTGCAACCGCCTCATTAATATTGCTGCAAATATTTTCCGTTCCGATCTTTTTGTCGAAGCCGGACTTGACAAGTATCTTACGTACCTGTTCGTTTACACCGGAAAGAATCATGTGGATATGTTCGGCTTGCGACATGCGGAACAGGCTTTCCAGGTTGTGCAGTCCCGTCGAATCCATGAACGGAACTTTACGCATACGGATAATACGTATCTTCGGCTTGTCGCCCATATTGTGCATAATGTCATCGAATTTGCTCGCCACACCGAAGAAAAACGGTCCGTCGATCTCATACACTTCCACCCCTTTAGGCAATGAAAGAACCTCTTCGTCATGATGGATTTCCCCATCATCCGAAAGGTCGATCTCATCTTTCACGACAGACACACGGGTGGTTTCCGCCATACGTTTCATAAAAAGGAACATGGCGATCAGCAATCCTACCTCGATCGCAATCGTCAGGTCGAAGATAACCGTCAGGAAAAACGTCACCAGCAAGACAGACACGTCGCTTTTCGGGTTTTTCATCAACGAACGGAACGTTCGCCATTCACTCATATTATAAGAGACAATGATCAGCACCCCTGCCAGACAAGCCATCGGGATATGTTTGGTCAGCGGACCCAGGAAAAGCAGGATCAACAGCAATACGATTGCATGGATGATACCGGCCACCGGAGTACGTCCGCCGTTATTGATATTCGTCATGGTACGGGCAATCGCGCCTGTCACCGGGATACCGCCGAAAATCGGCACGATGATATTGGCTGCTCCTTGGGCGATCAGTTCGGTGTTTGAATTATGTTTATCACCTGTCACACCGTCTGCCACCGTAGCGGAAAGCAGTGATTCGATCGCTCCTAACATGGCGATTGTAAATGCGGAAGGAAGTAACAGGTTTATTGTTTCCGGATTGAAGCTGATAGATGCCGGACCGGGCAGGGCAGCGTTGATGGTAAAACGGTCGCCGATCGTTTCGATCCCTGTTATACCTAAATGATACCGCATGACATATACGATGATTGTCATGGCAATGATCGCGATCAGCGAGCCCGGAATCTTTTTGGAAAATTTAGGTGTGAAGGCTATAATCGCAATACTGACAAGTCCGATCAACAGAGACCATACGTTCATCGTATCGAAATGTTCGAAGTAAACAATCCATTTGGATATAAAATCAGCCGGTACCTTGTCTATCGTCAGACCGAAAAGGTCTTTCATTTGTGTGGTGAAAATCGTCAGGGCGATACCGCTGGTGAAACCGACAACAATCGGGTAGGGGATAAACTTGATAACCGTACCTAATTTCAATGCCCCCATAATCACCAGGATAATCCCGGCTACCACCGTCGCAATGGCTAATCCTTCGATCCCGAAATTCTGAATAATCCCATATACGATTACGATAAAGGCCCCTGTCGGTCCGCCGATCTGCACGTTACAGCCGCCCAACAGCGATACGATAAACCCGCCGATAATAGCCGTGATCAGTCCCTTTTCCGGACTAACCCCCGACGCAATACCGAAAGCAATGGCAAGCGGGAGCGCCACGATCCCGACAATAATACCGGCCATCAGGTCGGTCATAAATTTTTCCTTCGAATAATTTTTCAGTGCCGATAACAGCTTGGGCTGAAAATCAAACCTGTTCTTCATCTTTCTGCCTGATTGATTAAAAATGCTGCAAAGGTACAAAGAAAGTGAATTGTATAATATATTCTTAATGAGAAAAGGTTTAATTTCCTGTATACAGAAAAAGATATATAACGATAGAAATCGGACTGGGAAATAAAATCTCGTTATGGATGTTCGGGCTTCAGATACACGGTCGTGCATCTCTACTTATTGTATAAAACGTATTTTTGACTCCAGAAAGACATCCGAAACCAAACAAATGTTAATCCTTTTTTTTGACCTCAAAAAGGGACTTTTTCCTCTTTTTTGAGCGTTTCCAGCCATTGCGACCGTCCTCTTTGCCATTATGACCGTGCTAATGTGTAGTGCACTCGGCACCTCGCGAAGATTATGACGGTCGTAATGGCGATTATGACGGTCGTAATTGGAAAGAGGACCGTCATAAGGGCAAAAAAGCCCCTGAATTTCCTTTGGATATTTGGAACGCCGTCCGTTTTATTTTCAAATATTCGATTCTCCGGGAGTTAAGCTTTATCACATTGTCGGCGTTTCCGTCTTTCGGTAATCAAATTGTACACTTTTTGGAATGGGCTGCGCACCTCGTTTTTCCTATTGTCAGAAAGGGGAGCTTAAACCGTGAAAAGAGTCAATCCAAAATCGATCAAAATTTTGGATGAAATAGAAAAACAGACAAAAAGGGGGTTATTGTAATTTCCTTTCCGAAAGTGTGCGTGAAAATAGTTATCCAGATGATAGAAATTTCATATTTTCATTTGCCTTCATATAAATTTGAGTATCTTTGGCAATACAAACTTTATTTTTAAATGAAAAACGCCTTTTATATATTACTATTATTGATTTTGGTCTATCTACTGGCATGTACCCACCACCAAACAATAGAACTTTTGCCGGAATTGACCCGTGCAGAGTCTTTGATGTATGATCATCCTGACAGTGCGTTGTCCCTGTTGGAGAATATGAATCCTCCTTCACCTTCTAATAAATTGCAGAATGCAACCTATAGCTTGTTGCTGGTTCAGGCGCGAGATAAGAACTACATAGAACACACATCCGATTCTCTGATTAATGTTGCTTACGATTATTTTATGAAACAAGAAGATCTAAATCGTAAGGCTTTGGTTCTGAATTATGAAGGCCGAGTAAATGAAGACTTGGGGGAAATCGAGAAAGCAACAGAGTTTTATTTACGTGCAGCGGATGAGGTGGAGAAGACGGAGGATTATAGATTGGGGTATTTGATAAATTCTAATTTGGGGATGATTTATGCTTATCGGGGTCTTAATGAGGAAGGATTATTGGCTTTTCAGAAAGCGCATGAATTGGCAAAGCAATCCCAAGTTAGTTCCCATATTGCTTTTTCTTTAATCTATTTGGGAAGAATGTATGGAAAAACAGAGCAATGGGATAAGTCTATATCTGCGTATAAGCAAGCAATTGTAGTTTCAGAACCAATAAAGTGTGAGTATGATAGAAGTTTAGGATCGGCTTTAGGTGAATTAGGTGGTATTTATCTTTCTATAGGAAAATATAAAGAAGCTCTTGCTAATTTGAAAAGAGCTGAAAAAGAAAAATTGGAAAATGGAAGAGATTTATCACAAACTTATTTAGTATTAGGAGAGGTATATAAAATGTTAGAAAAATATGATTCGGCACGATTCTATTTAGAGAAGTCATTGGTTACAACAAATATATATACAAAAACAAATGCATATCAATATCTGTATCTTATAAATAAAGAAACTCATAATTATGAAAAAGCGATAGCATATAATAATTATTATTGGGAATGTCGTGACTCTGTGGATCAGGTTAATCGTAGCCATGCGATAGATGAAATACAGGCTAAATACAATTATGAGAAGCTTAAAAATGAGAAGATGGTGTTAGAATTGGAGAGGAGCCAACTTTTCAAAAGTAGTCTTTTCATATTATCATTATTGCTTTTAACCATAGTAATACTTGTTTATGTTTATCAACGTCGTTTGTTGACAAAGGAGCGTACAATTCAGAGGGATAAGGATTTATTACGACAATATACCAGACAACTGCGTGAAAATGATTTGACTATTCGTAAAAATCAAGAACGTATAGAAGAATTGTCCGGTGAAATGTCCAATCATGCCAATTTGGAAGAATCGGTCAAGGAACAATCTTCGGAAATAGAAAGCCTGCACAATCAGAATAAAGGTTTATTGGAAGCTAATAAGCGTTTGCAGGAAAATATAGATCAATTCACTCAGTCTTTGCAACAAAAAGATAGCGAGCTTGAAGATTATAAGAAACTCACGGAAGAAAATATTCGTTTGCGTGATAGAGAGAAGTTCTTATGTGATCGATTGATGAAGCAAACAACCATCTTGAAAGAACTTCGTTTGTCTCCCAAATATATCAAAACGCAAGGTGAGTGGGAAAATATTATTGAAGCGATAAATGTTTTGTATGATGATTATACAATTCGTTTGAGTGAACAACATCCATCTTTGACAGAGAGTGACATTCAAATTTGTATTTTGATCAAACTCCATTTGAATAATAGTACGATCGCTACCTTAACGGGAATTTCTCCCGCTTCCGTGACGAAGCGCAAGCAGCGTATGAAGGAACGCATGAGTTTAGATTTAGAGGAAAATGGCTCGTTAGATATGTGGTTGCAAGGGTACTAAAACGATTGTCCACTTCCTTTGTTTTTATTAAAATGGTAATACGCTATTTATTAGCATATTACCATTTTTGTTTTATAAGTGTGTGTCCACTTGTAGTACAGGCTTTTTTCTTGCTTTTTGTAGTCTATGCGGATAATTTTGCTGTATGAATCAATCATTAAAAAATTAGTAATATTATGGAAATAAACAAGACAATTATGACATGGGTCATACGAGTAATGCTTATAGCAGTATTGAATACATTAATGGTTATGGGATATGCAGAACAAACTCCTGTAAAAATAGAAGTGGAAGGTCATTGGAATGAAACTGAAAGAAGTATTTCTCTGATTGTACCTGTTTCTGCTTATATTACGAGCGACCTCTTATTTGTCCAAAGCTCGACTCTTCGTTCCGACATTACTATTACTATAGTAAAGAATGGAAGTATTATTTACGAAAAAACCGTTCCTGCTGCACAGACAGCTAATATCGGAATATCCGTTGTTGATTGGGAAAAAGGGACCTATACGCTTGAACTAAGAAATCAGTGGGGAGGGTATCTTTATGGTGATTTTGCCAAATAGATTGACTGATTGATTTATAATTCACTAATTTTCAATTATTATGAAGTACGTTGATTTGAAGAAATTGTTGTATATGGATTCTTTGATCCAACGTGAATGTACAGGTACTCCGGGCAAACTTGCCCGGAGGCTTGAACTGTCCAGAGCTACTTTTTTTGAGTATCTGGCTTATTTGCGTAATGAATTAATGGTGGATGTACGGTATGATGAATACCGGGAAACTTATTATTATGGCGACAACGACTTGTGTTCTATTCTGGGAAACAAACGTTGTTCCGTTTGTCAAGAAAAATATTGTTTTGAATCGGCTGATAATTGAGTTATATGAGTTCATTCCTTTTTGACATATTACCCGTCGATACGGATGTTAAACTGACCATACAGCTTGCTTGTCTGTTGAATGAGGAAGGACATGAAGTTTATTATACAGATTCATCTGATTCGGCATTTACTTTTTATCTGCTGCAAAAAGGAATTGGGCGTGTGCTCTATCCAGGCGATTTCCGTTGGTTTAAACCGGACTTGGTATTGTTGGATAGACGCTTGGAGAATCGGATTGGGTTTTATAGGAACCGGAATATCCGGATTATCTACCTGGGTTTATGGTTTGGCGATAAACAAAATGTATCGAAGGATTTCCCATTGTTGTTTTTAGCACCTTCACCGCTTGATTACCAGGATCAGTCGGATGGTTGGTTGGTGTGTGCCGGGCCATTGCTTGATATTGGTAATATAAGTGAGAAAGTGCTATCGAAAAGAGAAGAATTATTGGCCGGACGTATGTCCCGATATAAAAAACAGAATTCGAAGCTATCCTTGTTTATTGTAACGGAAATGACGGAAAATATTAATATCGGTTTTCATTTCTATGAGTTGGTGAAAGATTTTTGTTTACAATATCCACAGTATGAAATTATTGTGTGTTCCAACAGTAAAGACTGGCTTAACCGGCTCTTTCCTTTACCGGTAAATATGCAGTTTTATTTGTCCGATACTTCCCGTCGGTTGACGGCTTCAGGGGATTTGCTGGTTACGAATGGCGATTTGGATATGCTGGTCAGTTGCATTTATCATAGTTTGCCGGTTTTATTACTTCCGGTTACAAAAGTACAAGCTGAAAATACTGCTCGTATGGTGTATCATGGTTTGGGATTGCAAATGGACTGCAAATGCGGTACAGTGGATGATTTTAGAAACCAAATACAAACTCTTTTACAAAATAAAGACGATATAACAGCTAAAATGAACAGGATGTCTGAACTGTTTAACCGGAAAAGCAAACAGGTACATTATGTGATAAGTTGGCTGGAAGAATTGGTCAATAGAAAAGAACGGATGATATGAAACGTTTTCCTTTTTATCGGCAATTGGATGCAATGGACTGCGGACCAAGTTGTCTTAGGATGATTGCTAAATTTTATGGGAAGAGTTTTTCCGTACAGCAGTTACGTGACCAGTCTTTTATACAGCGTACAGGGGTAAATCTGTTAGGTATTAGCGAGGCTGCCGAGAGTATTGGAATGCGTGCAACGGGTGTACGTACGACTTTGGCAAAGCTGAAAGAGCAGTCCAAGTTTCCTTGTATTCTGCACTGGAATCAACAACATTTTGTTGTTCTTTATGGTGTCAGGACTAAAAGAGGAAAAAGTTATTTCTATATAGCCGATCCTGCCTATGGTTTACTTAAATATGAAGAAGAGGAATTTAAAAAGTGCTGGATCAGTACCCGGCAGGGGGGTATAGAAAAGGGAATTGCCATGCAGTTGGAGGTGACTCCTCAATTTTATAGTACGGATCCGGCGGAATATGACAAACTTTCCCTGTGGTATCTGTTGAAATATGTACGTCCTTACCGGAAGATGATTGTCCAGTTGTTGTTGGGGATGCTGGGAGGAAGTGTTTTGCAACTGATTTTTCCGTTTTTGACCCAAACGATTGTAGATCAAGGAATAGGACACCGCAACCTTAATTTTATTCAATTAATACTGATTGCACAATTAGTTTTGATTTTTAGCCGTACACTGATTGAAGTGATCCGGCGTTTTATTCTTTTACATATCAGTAGCCGTGTCAATATTGCGTTAATTTCCGACTTTCTGGCAAAACTGATGCGTTTGCCAATGCGCTTTTTCGATAGCAAAATGGCTGGAGACTTGATCCGACGTATTGAAGATCATAAACGTATCGAATTGTTTTTGACGCAATCTGTACTGAGTATTTTATTTGCTACTCTCACAATTCTGATATTCGGAAGCGTATTGGCTATATATGATTGGAAAATATTTCTGGTTTTTTTATTTTTCAGTGTCTTGTATCTTTTGTGGATACAACTGTTTATGAAAAAACGAGCTGATCTGAACCGGAAGAATTTTGAGCAGATGTCCGTTAACCAAGATAACGTTATGCAGATGATTTACGGCATGCAGGATATAAAACTGTTGGGATGTGAACAACAGAAGCGCTGGGAATGGGAAAACATACAGGCAACCTTGTTCCGTACCAACATGAGTTCATTGAACCTGGGACAGTGGCAACAAGTAGGGGCGGTCTTGATTAATGAAATCAAAAATATCCTGATTACTGTAACTTCAGCTACTGCAGTCTTAGATGGTAATATAACATTGGGCGCTATGCTTTCTATTCAGTATATTATCGGGCAGATGCAAGGACCTATTGAACAGATGGTTTCATTTGTACAGCAGACACAGGATGCCAGGCTCAGTATTGAACGTCTTGGGGAAATTCATGGTAAGCCAGATGAGGAAGTTCAGGAAATGGGGATTACAGACCAGTTACAACTACGACAGCCGATCCGGTTGGATGCTGTTTCATTTGCATATGGTTCCGGTAAATCGAAGAAAATAATCAAGGAGTTGACATTGGATATTCCCTATGGGAAAACGACTGCTATTGTTGGGTTAAGCGGGAGTGGAAAAACAACCTTACTGAAACTGATGTTAGGATTTTATCCACCGACTGATGGTACGGTACGAATCGGAGACTGTTCGTTACAGAACATGAGTTTTAAAGACTGGCGTAAACATTGTGGAGTTGTGATGCAAGAAGGGTTCATATTCAATGATACGATTGCTAACAATATTGCGCCGGGTTCTGAACAGATAGATCGGGAACGTCTGTTGTATGCTGTAAAAATGGCAAATATACAAGATTTTATAGAGTCTTTACCTTTGAAATATAACAGCCGCATTGGAAGTTCCGGACAGGGACTTAGCCAGGGACAGAAGCAGCGGCTTTTGATAGCACGAGCTATTTACAGAAATCCTGATTATCTATTTTTTGATGAGGCGACCAATGCTTTAGATACTGATAATGAAAGGGTGATACAGTCGAATCTGGATCGTTTCTTTCATGATAGGACGGTTGTAATTGTCGCTCACAGGTTGAGTACGGTGAAGAATGCCGATCAGATAGTGGTACTGAAAGACGGGACTATAGCAGAGAAAGGAACACATGCGGAATTGATTGCCCAACAAGGAGATTATTTCCGGCTGGTAAGAAATCAATTGGAGTTGAACGCTTAATATCGGTATAAGATGGAAGTTTTATATGAACAGAAAACAGAAGCGGACAAAATCGAACTGTATAGCCGTGAAAACAACGATATACTGGGGGATGCTCCGGGTTGGCTTATCCATACGGGAAGTTATATCATATATGGGTTGATTGTGCTTTTGCTGGTAGGAACTGCTTTATTCGAATATCCGGATGTAGTACAGTCTTCTGTTGTTATCGACGACCGTTCGAATGCGGAATGGATAACAGCTAATAGTGATGGGTTGGTCGATCGTTTTTTTGTGGAAGATCGCGCTTCTGTAAAAAAGAATGATACACTGGGGATCATCCAAAATCCGGCTTCGTTGACAGATGTAAAACGGTTTTGCCAGGTATTGACTTGCGTAGAATGGTATTACCGTACGAATGATATCCGGTATCTGAAAAATTATCCGTTTGACCTGATTATGGGTGAAATGTCTGGTGCTTATGAACAGTTTACCCAAGCTGTTCGTACCTGTCTGGCCTATCAGGAGTTGGATCTGTATCCGCAGAGAAAAGCGTTTTTGCAGGAGGAACTTAGGTTGCAAACGGAATTGGATGATAAAAACGGATTGGCGATTCTTCAACTTAAAAGAGAATTATTCGAACTGGATATTACACATAAGATGGAAATACAGAAGAACCGCCGGATGTTGGAACTGGCTTATGAGAATATGGTGAACAGTTTGAAAACCTGGGAAAGTAGATATATGATCAAAAGTAAGACGGATGGTATACTCCTGTTGGGTAAAAGTTGGAGCCGTAGGACGGTAGTTCATAAAGGAGATACAGTCTGTTCGGTAGTTTCCGGTTCGAGAGGGAAACCGATTGGAAGATTGTTTTTGGCAGAGAGTGAAGTTGGTGGTATAGAACAGGGAGATCTTGTGCAGGTGGAACTGGCCAAGTTTCCGGTACATACTTACGGATATGTGGTAGGGAAGATAGCGTCTGTCTCTTATGTTCCTTACAATAAGAGTTATGCTGTCGAGGTCGCTTTTCCTGATAAGTTGGTAACATCGGTAGGTGAGACAATCGATTATGAAACGGGGTTGTCTGGTCAGGCTGAAATTATTATGGCAAGTAAGAGTGTCTTGAAGCGGATATTCACACCCTTATATGAAATCTTTAAACGAAAATAAATATGTGCATGGTGTCTGTTATCGTTCCAGTATATAATACGGAGACATATTTATCCACGTGTCTGCAATCATTAATGGGGCAGACCTTGTATGATATGGAATTTATCATTGTAGATGACGGCTCGACCGATAGTTCTGTGGAAATCATGGATGATTTTGCTTGCAGGGATAGCCGTTTTAAGATTATTCGTCAGGCTAACAAAGGTTTGGGAAATGCCAGGAATGCAGGTTTGGAGGTGGCATGCGGTAAATATATAGCCTTTGTCGATAGTGACGATTGGGTAATCTATAAGTCTTATGAACGACTGGTAACCGAAGCGGAAGAATATCAAACGGATATCTTGATGGCAGGTCTTGTCTATTTATATGAAAACGGGAGGAAAATAAATCCGTTCAGATGGAGGGATAAAACTGTTTTTCAGGAGGTCTTAACAGGCAGGGAGTGCTTTTTGGAGTTGAGTAAACAACATGTTTTTAATCCGATGGTAGTGGTATGTTTGTACAGACGTGAATTTATCGGAAGGCACCGATTTCGTTTTGCTCCTATTTTTCATGAAGATGCGTTATGGTCGCCCATAGTGGTTTGTTCTGCCCTACGTATGAAAGTAATAGATTTTAATTTCTATGGTTATCGTCAGCATGATGCTTCTATAACTCATTCGAAAAATCCGGAGCGTTACGATTCTTTGCTATATGTAGCCGACAAGTTGTACGGATATATGCAACAGAACTTTACGGAGGAAAAAGACTGGGAGTTACGATACTGGTTCTATGATCGTCTTGTCTGGGTTTATCGTTTTGCACAAAGTTTGTCTAATTATAAAAGAATTGAATGTTATGAAAAAAAATCAGTTTAAGGAAGAACTGCCGAAGGTGGCAGACAACAAAGCGGCAGATTCCGTGGAAGAGTTTCTGAATTTGGATGAACTGCTGGAAATACAAGGTGGCATCGAGAATGACGAAGATTTGGCGAATTGCGGGTTAGGATGTTTTTTGGGAGGAATATATTAGGATAAAAAAGCCGGTTATCGGATATGGTACAGCGAAAGAATCATATATATGTTTTGAATCCGTGTTATGTGTTGAGGAACGATGTATATCGTATTATACTTTTTTCCAGGATACGACACGGTGTGGACTGTTCCAAAGACTGGCAATCCTTTATTCACCCTCTTCAAGCTATTTTGCTAAGTTTTTTTACCTATAACAGGACTTTGCAGGAAAACATTGAGGCGTTGGCTAATTTCTTTCACCGGGACGTAACCTATATGGAACGTCTTTTGGATCTTTATTTGGAAAATGAATCTCCGGTTTATACCGTATGGAATGGGCAAAAAATAGTATTTCCTAAAAAAATTCTGATTAGAAAGGAAGATGCAGGAAATGATTTTCAATTTATACAGTTGAAGCCGGATAATTTCGTATGCGGAAAATTGGATTTGTTTTCACGGCGTCTTTATTCTGGTCCGTTGTTGTTGACATTTATGTTGACCAATCAATGTGTAACACATTGTAAATACTGTTATGCGGATACTAAAACAAAAGTAAGGCATTTGCTTCCGGCTTCTCGTATATTGGCATTGATACAGGAAGCGGCAGATTTGCAGGTACAACAGGTTGCTTTGATCGGAGGGGAAGTTTTTTTGCGTCCGGATTGGGAGGTTATATTGAAGGAACTTGTCCGACGGGATATTGCACCGGGATATTTATCAACTAAAATACCTTTTACAGCAGAGTTATTGGAACGCTTGCGTAAGACCGGTTACAGCCATATTATCCAGGTTTCTCTTGATGCGGTTTCATCTTCTGTATTACAAGAATCGCTACGGGTGTCAGATACTTATTGGCAAAACATGGAACATGGCCTGCGGTTGTTGGATCAAAGCGGTTTTGATTATCAGGTATCGACAGTCGTTTCTACTTATAATTGCAACTGCCATGTTCTGACAGATTTGTTTCGGTTTCTTTTAACGCTGGAAAATTTGTCTGACTGGCGGATTGTTCCGGTCAGCAATTCTTTGCATGTGGCTCCTGGAGAAATGAAGAAAATCAAACCTTCTTATGAGGAACTTATCGGGTTGTTCGATTATATACAGGAATTTATTATTCCGGCATCCCCTTTTACTATATTGTTGAATGAATCGTTCCGGCAACAAAAATTCCATCAGACGGATGGTGGAAGCCGTTATTTCGAGGGTAGTAGTTGTTCAGCCTTGAATACGCATTTGTTTATTTTGCCGGATGGGCAGGCCACTATCTGCGAACAGTTATATTGGCATCCATCTTTTATTATAGGTGATGCTACTATTGATTACTTAAAGGAAATATGGAACTCTCCCCGCTCTATCAGGTTAGTCAATTTGTCTCAAAAAGAAATACAAAAAACGAGTACTTGTAAAAATTGTACTCTTTTTAATTCCTGCTTCCAGTATCGGAATAGATGTTGGAGTGATATTGTAAAAGCATATGGTAAAAAATATTGGGATTTTCCGGATCCTCGATGTTTAATATCTCCTAAAATGATAAATAATTTAGGCTATTAGTAATTTATTGATATAAATAAATTTCGATCTTGTATTTTCGGACTAATATATACTTTATTTGCAATAACAATATGAAAGGAATATAAAATGAAGATTATACAAAGTTTTTGGTCGAAACCATTTCAAGGTAGTGGAGGTTGGTATGATCCTGTATTCCATTATATAAGTTGGACACTTAGCTGTCTGAAACTGCTTGAATTTTATGATAAGGTTGAGCTTGTTACCGATAGGGCTGGATATGATTTATTGATAAATAAATTACGACTTCCCTATACATCGGTTCAAGTATGTCTAAATGATATAGATCATTATGATGAAGGTTTATGGGCATTAGGTAAGATTTATACATATAGTTTGCAAAATGAACCTTTTATCCATGTAGATAATGATATTTTCATTTGGAATAAATTTCCTAATAGAATAGAATCATCTCAGCTTATTGCTCAACATTTTGAATATAATTATTCCTATAATAGAAAATCTTTTTTTGATTTGATAGAAAGAGGTATAAAATATGATAGTTTTATGAAACCGGAAAATGATTCGGTTGTTAATGAATCAAATTTAGGTATAGTTGGTGGCTGTAACATAGAGTTTTTTAAAGATTATACTGAAAAAGTGTTTCGTTTTATAGATGTTAATTATGATATTATATCTCAATTAACTAAGAAAGAAGTTTCAATTGTAAATAATGTTTTTGAACAATATATTTATTATTCTTTGGCAAAGAATAAATCTTGTCCCGTTGAGTATTTGTTGGATGGGATTAGCGATTCTTTTAAAGAACTGGTCAGGTTTAGCTCTGTACCGCATTCTTGTAAATTTATACATGTTATCGGGTACCATAAACAAAATAGTATGCTTTGCTATATGATGGGACAGAGGTTATATTATGAGTATCCTGAGTATTATGATCGTATAGTTAAATTCCTCAATAATAGATAATATGAAAGGACGATGCAACATACAGTTTTGCCATTTGGATCGGAAGATGCTTAATGAGGCTATTGAGCAATACAGACTGGAAATAGATAATTTGTGTAGCTCTTTTTATCGTTTGTTTGAGCAGAATAATGCGAAAACAGCATTATCACTGTTGAAAAGAGGGGATTTTGAAAGTTATCTGCTTAATGTGAAGCTACGTGTGAATAGTTTTATCAAAATATATAATCTGGAAATAGACGAGCGGTTAGTTGGGATGTTGGAAAGGAAGAAAGTAAATGTGATATTTTCATTTTCGACATTGTATACTGAACAAAAGATCATCTTTTGTGAACCTTATAATTTATGGACAGATTTCTTTATACGGATTTGTTACGGAAGGCAGTCTTTTACGGGGATGGAGCTGGTTGAGGATATATTGGAGGCTAACAGATCCGTTGACAGAAATGATTTATTACGGAAAATAATAGCTGTTATCACTAAATTGCTCCTTATGCAATATTTATATATAGAATCGAGTGGGGATACCGAAAACCATATAGAGTAGGTAATTTATAAATTCTTGTACTACTATGGATACACAAGATTTGAACAATCAGCCTCAGGAAAAAGATTTGGATGTTTCCGAATTACTTGAAAATGAGATGGAAGAGGTTGAAGGTGGAATGGGTTGTGCTGCATGTACAATAAATTGTTACAGTGGCTTTATGTGATTTTTTGAAGTGGAGAATTCTTTTCTCCACTTCAAATTTTTTAATAATAATATTATATGTATATGAAAAATGTGATATTTAATACGAATTATACCTTAAAATCTGATGGGGGTAGAGTTCTTGTTTTGGCTCGATATTATGGTAGAGATAATCGGATGCCCGCGGGAGTTATAAGTAGTTTTGAAGCTTTGATACATCCATTATATGCTCAAATATTATCATTCTTTAATGGAGATGATATGGAAGTCTCTATACAGAATGCATCTATCTCTTTAAATATAGATCCAAATTTAATAAGAAATTTTATTTATAAAATATATAACAAGGATAAGTTTTTATCAATTCGATCAAAGGACGGAGTTTCGGTTTTTCCTCCATTCTGTATTGTAGATAGTAATGAAGATAATTTAACTAATAGGTTTGATTATAAGTCTTTTAAATATGATTTTATAGATCTGAAAAATAGACGTTATTTTACACCTTCCAATCTGACGTTAATGGTCAATAACAGATGTTATACAAATTGTTTTTATTGCTATGCAGATCGAAGAAATAAGATTGATTGCCAAATTCCTTTCAGTCGAATGAAAGAGTTGATAGATGAAGCTGTAAAATTGGATGTAAAAACAATCGATGTTATAGGGGGAGAGTTTTTTTTGTATGAGTATTGGTTTGAATTGGTGGAATATTTATACTCACAAGGTTATCATCCTTATCTATCTACAAAGAAACCAATGGAAGAGTCCGATGTGTTAAAGTTGACAAGATTGGGAGTAGAAGATATTCAAATATCTTTGGACACGTTAATTACAGATCATCTTTCATCTATGATAGGGGTTACACATTCTTATGTAAATAAGATAATGAATACTCTTGATTTATTAGAGAAACATGATATCAACTTTTTTATTCATACTGTTTTAACCTGTAAAAATGATAGTGTGGAAGATATGAAATCGATATTTAATTCAATAAAAGATTATAGTCATCTCCTGGAATGGAAAATAGATACAGCTGGTAAATCTATGTATTTGAAAGAAGATTATGAAAGAATAGCTTCTCGTCAAAATAATATTTCAGATATTACCCTTTTTATTGATTCTGTTCGTTCAGATGTTGATTTTGCGATAAGGAATCCTAAGCCAGCAACGAATATATCTTTTTTGCCTAAACCAAAAAGTATGAATGATTTTTTCAATCGTGCGAATTGTTCTGCAAATTATTCGGGGTTATTTATATTACCGGATGGGCAGGTAACTATTTGTGAAGAACTATATTGGAATCCTCATTTTTTGGTTGGTAATATTTTGAATCAAAGCATAGAAGAAATTTGGAATTCTCAGAAGGCATTGGATTTGTTTTATATTAATCAAAAAAATATTCCTAAAGAATCTTTATGTTCTACATGTGATGTTTTCAGGAAATGTAGATCAGTAAAACAGGTTTGTTATAAAGAAATCCTAAAAAAATATGGGGAAGATAAGTGGTATTATCCTGATATTTTATGTCCTAAATGTAATGATAATTAATATTATATCTTATGAAAACATACTTATATACATTTATCTTTTTTGCATTCTGTTTAAGTGTACAAGCACAGAATGCAAAAATTAAGGGGCGTGTTGTTGAAACGCAAGGTGAAAAGAAACTTCCTGTCGAGGCAGTTTCTATTTCCTTGCTAACGGCTGATTCTGCTTTTGTGGGTGGCTGTGCAACAGACGCAAAAGGTATTTTCCAATTGGAAAAGTTGGCAAAGGGAAATTACATTGTTTCCGCATCGTTTATCGGGTATGAAACTGTTTCGATAGCCGTAAACAATCTTTCCGGAACGATTGATTTAGGTGATATTATGATGGGGGAATCATCGGTTGAACTTGGAAATGTGGAAGTGACGGCTTCCAATATTATCAACCGGGTAGACAGGCAAGTTATATTACCCATTAAATCAGCTGTAGATATTTCTGCTGATGCTTACGATTTGATGAATAACTTGAATATCCCGCGTTTGTACGTGAATCCTATTATGAAGACGATGGAGGTTAGCAATGGAGGTTCTATTCAGACACGAATAAACGGTATCAAAGTTTCTGCAAACGAGCTTGCGGCCATCTTGCCGAAGGACGTGCTCCGTATCGAATTCATTGAGGATCCGGGGAGCCGTTACGGAGAACCGGGGTTAGGAGCGGTAGTTAATATTGTAACTCGCCGTCGGGAAACCGGTGGATATGTATCTTTTCAGGGAACAGATGCTCCAAATCGTCTTTGGGGGGAAAACTTCTTGGCTGCGAAATTTAATAACCGTCGCTCGGAATGGGGATTAAGTGTTGTAAACGGGAATCGGGGGTATAAGCATCGTTACAAAGATGTGGAAGAAGAATACCATTTTGCTGATAAAACGATTGAACGCATTCAGGAAGGATTGGATGACAAATCTAAAAACTTTAAGAATGACATAAACCTGTCTTACAATTTGTATAATCCGGATAAGTATGTTTTTAATGCTATTTTCCGTAATACATTGAAAAATGCGCCTTATAACAATTATTACAATAAATTGTATGATGGGAGTAATACGAAAGATTTTATTTATTCACGTGTTTTACAGGAAGATAATTCTTATACACCTTCCTTGGACTTGTATTTCCTGTATAATCTGCCCAAAAAGCAAACACTTGAATTCAATGCTGTGGGAACTTTGATGTCTACGAATAGTGAACGTACTTATCTGGAATATGTGGATCAGAATAATCCTTTTAGCAATATTCTGACGAATATCGATGGTAAGAAGTATTCATTTATCGGGGAAGGTATTTACACGCGTGAATTCGAGAAATTTAATTTTAGTGCCGGGTTAAAACATTCTCAGATGAAGACGGAGAATACCTATTCCGGGACGACAAGCACTTTATCGGATATGATGCAATCTGAAACGTATGGTTTTGCCGAAGTTGTCGGAAAGGTGAAGAAGTTTTCTTATTCGGCAGGTGTTGGGGTGAACCGTAGCTGGTTTAAAGAAGGGGAGATCGATAATACGTATTGGATATTTACTCCGACGGTAAAGTTGGGATGGCAGCCCCATAAAAACAGTTTCTTACGTTATTCATTCCAGATGAATCCGTCGATCCCTTCACTTTCATCTTTGACAGATGTCGAAGTGTTGCTGGATACGATCCAGATTGTACGGGGTAATCCCAATTTGAAAACGTATAAAGTATTTAAGAATAACTTGAATTATTCTTATTCCAAAGGAATCTTTCGTGGATATTTGAATTTAAACCATCAATACTCCAAGAATCCCATTATGGAAGATGTGTTCATTGAAGGCAATAAAGTCATTTTGACGGAGAATAATCAGGATTACTATCAGCAGTTTGATGTAGATCTGAATTTGGGTTTAAATGGATTGACTATTGGATCATTGAAGCGGTTCCTGTCCATTAATGCCGGTTTCGGCTATTCTAAATATATGAGCAGGGGGTGGAATTATGATCATACGTTCGATGATTTTTATTTCAATATCAATGCTTCGCTTACGTATCGGAACTTGTCGCTTATCGGACAATACAGACGGTATAAGAGCAGTTTGTATGGTGAGACAATACAAAACGGGACGGATATGTCTGCACTGGGACTTTTTTGGATGAAAAACAACCTCCAGCTTGGCGTTGCCATGATGTTTCCTTTTACCAATAATTTCCGCCAAGGGTATGAGCGTTTGAGTAAGGATGCACCGGTAACTTCCTGGGAGTATATTAAAGAGTCCAAGCGATTGTTGAATATTCGTTTAGCTTATAACTTTTCTTTCGGACGGAAACATAAAGCTGGAAACAAGAAGTTGAACAATGTAGATACGGATGCCGGTATTATTAACATGAACAGATAGGTATGTTATGGCTACTATTATATTTGATATCTATCCGGCAATAAGTCATTATAATGCGACTTTTCTTTTGGCAAAGCATTTGTCAAAAGAAAATCGTGTTATATATGTATGTGGTGGCTCTTATCAAAAGATGATAGCAAGTTGTGGTTTTGAAACATATATAGTTGATATTGATACTTTGATATTGTTTGAAGCAAAAAGGAGATTAAGCGGTATTTGGTCGTCTATTTTCTCTTTTTCAGTATTGAAAAGAAAAAGGTTGTTAAGGGAAATGTTCCGGAGTTATAAGCAAATAAGTGAACTTTTCCATCCGGATTTGATTTTACTGGATTCACACCATTTTTATAAAACTGTAATATATAATGATATATGTAATCATATAGTTCGATTACAATCGATGGTAAGTACATATAAATATCCTTATATTGCACCAGTTTGTTATGAAAGTCTACCTTCTTATACGAGAAAAGGTATTTTGAAAAGTGAACTTTTATGGAAAATGTATCATCTTAGGTATCATGTTCATCAGTGGATACTGCGTTTGTTTTATTCTTCAAATAATTATTTTACTAATGTAACCATATTAGCGAATTTAAGTCATTATCCGCTTTCTAAATATATTGAAAGCAACCGATATACAGTCTCTCGTGTGGAATTAAGTGGATATACGGAGCTTATTATTTCTCCGATTGTTTTCGATTTTCCATCTATAGAACGAAACTTGTTAACTTTTTTTTCTCCTGCAAAAGAGAATCGGGATATTCATTTGTTTGTTCCTCGCTATTCTGCTTTGACAGAAAGACTACAATTTTTGCGTGTAGAAGGTAAAGTATTTGTGATTTATTGCTCTTTAGGAACATTGGGGGATACGGATAAGAAAAAAGTGATCCGTTTTTTTAGTAAAATTAGAAAAGTAGCATTTACTGACAGTAGTTTATTCTTTGTTTGTTCCGTAGGAAAGATGTTCTTGCATAATTCTTTGTTGCCACTTCCTGAAAACATGTTGATTCTTAGACAGGTTCCTCAATTCCATTTACTTCAATATTGTGATTTAATGATTACTCATGGGGGAATGAACAGTATAACTGAGTGTATCTATCGGCAAGTTCCCATGTTGGTATATCCTTTAAACCGTAATTGGGACCAACCGGGGAATGCAGCCCGTGTTGTTTTTCATAAATTAGGTTTGAAAGGCAATATATCCAAGGATTCTCCGATTACAATCTACCAAAAAATAAAGAAGATATGTTCTTCTTATCTTATGTATAAAGAGAATCTTCAGAAAATGAAGCAAAGAATGGAGGAAACTCCGGATACGTTAACTCCTTATATAAATTCGATAGTATAATGGTAGATTACGAATACATAAAACAAACATTTACTTTGGCTGACCATTGTTCTACAGGAGTCGCTTGCTTACTTTCTGTGAATCGGTTTTATGGAGGAAAACCTGAAATATGGGTGTTAGAACGCTGGAGCGATGTGAAAAACGGAACGGTCTCTTTAAAGGGACTCAAAAATGCTTTTGTGCGATCTGGTTTCAACTGTCAAGTAATGCAGATGACGTTAGAAAAATTGCGTTGTATTTATACGCCGACGATTTTATTTTTTGATACAGAGCAGGGGAAAAAGGATTTTGTAGTTTATTATGGTTTTGATGGCGATCGTTTTATCGTAGGCGATACTTCATGGGGGCTAATGCAATATTGGCCGGATGAAATGGATCTGATGTGGATAAAGGGTATTTGTATGATGGTGTTCCCGGATGATACTTTTGAACGGGAAGAGGATCAGGAAAAACGTATAAACAGATATATAAGGTTCTATTTAAAGTCTGATTGGAAGTATTTCATAGTTTTCTTGTGTGGTATTGTTTTGGCTATAGGAGTAGCTTGGGGAATTTGGTTTTGGTATTCTAACTTTTTTATGCTTTTAGGATTTCTATTATTGATTTGTGGAGGATATTACATTTTTTCTGTTGCCTATTTGAAATGGAAACAATTTGTAGCGGAGCGTTTTAACCGTTTTTGGAGAATAATGATGAATCGTGTCAATTATGGCGAACAGGCTCAATTGTACTTTGCGATGGAAAAATACCCCCAGATGGTTATTAAAATATTTCTGGCTTTTGTTTTGTATTTGGGGGGTATTAGTTATACTTTGTATCAGAGTTCTTTTTTATTACTTGTGTATGTATTATATATACCATTAACGATCTATGGTATTTGGCAGTATCGGTCACGACAAGAGTTACATTTTTCCGGAAAAAGTAGTTTAGAACTTGAGTTTATAGAAGAAGTAAAAAAGATTGTAGGACTACGGGTAAAAACATTGTTGTTGTTGAATGCAGGATTAGCCGGATGGATGTGTTGGCCAAATGGCTGGCTTGGAATGTTCACGGCTATGATATCTCTGTTGGTTACGAATATTCTTTATCAATATCATTCGATAAAGAGTACAGTTCCTATTTTTTTGTCTGTTTATATGGCTTACAGAAGGAGAGAAAGATATGAATAATATTGAATTGGAAATAACAGGAACGGATCTTTCATGGTTGGATGTAAAAAGAATTCTCTATTGTTATGTTTTGGCATGTACAAAGCAAGACAAGCGTTATGAGCGGCATACGGTAAAGTTGTTGACAGAGTTTGAAGAAGTGGTTGGCGAGAAAACTGACGGGGAAGCGAATGTGCTTGTTCGTTTGGGAAGCGTTTTATTGTCATTATATAGGAAAGAAAGGCTGAAGGGGACTGTCGAAATGTTATTTCGCATGTTGGATTCTGCCATTTATCGTTTTTTTCCTGATATATTGAAGCAGGATGTCGGTCAGTTGGCTGTATTAATATATTATCTTAGAAATCGGGTAGGTATGTCCGTCCGGGATAAGGATATGGTAAATGAGTTGAATAACAAACAAAATCTGATACTTGTCTTGGATAAATTGAATAAATATCAAGAGGAAGGAACTACTTTTCCCGATAGTATTATTGAAGAACTAAAAAGATTGCAGGCGGAACGGGTTTGCCCGGAACAGACTGCATGTTTGTTAGAAATAGGTTCGGATGTTTCTATTGTAATTCCGTTACGTATTGATTCTCCTGAGAGGGTAAGAAATTTGGATGTATTGCTTTCAGGTTTGTGTAAAATGAAGTTTAAGGAGATTATCTTGTTGGAAGCAGATGAGACAGCTCGGTATAAGTTGAAAATAGATAATCCTTGTGTTCGATATGTATTTGTGCAAGATGATGACCCCGTGTTTTATCGAACCCGTTATCTGAATCAATTATTACAAATGGCGCATAGTCCTATAGTTGGAATTTGGGATACGGATGTTATTATACCGGAATATCAGATCATGGATGCTGTAAAACGGATTCATTCAGGAAAGGCCGTGATGGCTTATCCTTATGACGGACGGTTTTGTGCACTTACAGAAGCCCAAAGTATTGACTTTACGGATAATGGGATGGTCTCGGAATTAATCGGACATATTGGTGATTTCCAATTGCCGGCTGGTGATTATTCTGTAGGAGGCGCTTTTCTGGTTAATAAATATATGTATTTAAATGCTGGAGGAGAAAATGAAAATTTTTATGGTTGGGGGCCGGAAGACCTCGAGAGATTCCGGAGAATTAAAATATTGGGCTTGCCGGTTTATCGGGCTACTGGTTGCTTATTCCATTTACATCATCCGAGGAATGAAAATTCCGGTTTTGCCACTCCCGAACTGGAAGTGTCGAACCGAAAAGAGTTTCTGAAAATTTGTGGAATGACACAACTTGAGTTATATCAATATATTCATTCATGGACATGGAGGGATTAGGTTATGGAAAAAAAGAAAAGCATACTTTTTTGTATCGATTCTTTGGAAGGAGGAGGAGCGGAACATCTATTAATTGAAATCTTGAAACGATTTGATTATGAACTATATAACGTTTCGCTTTTGATCCTTTTTGATCGGGGAATTTACCGGAATGATATACCTCAACAGGTTACTTGGTTAGCAGGGCTTAAAGATAAGAATCATCCATTACGCAGGAAGCAGTATGACGTAGAGATTGCATTTTTAGAAGGTGTCGCTGTTAAATATGTTGCTTACCGGAAAAGTAATGCATTGAAGATAGCTTGGATACATACGGATTTGTATAAGTTACATTGGTGTAAACAATTCTATCGGAATAAAGAAGAGGAAAAGAGATGTTTTAATACCATGCATAAACTTGTATTCGTCTCTATGTATACGAAAAAACAGTTCGGGAAGTTATATCCGGATATTCAGTCTGAGCAGCATGTCTTGCCTAATTTGATTGATCGGAATTTCATTTGCCGTCAGGCTGAAGTGGATGTGCCTATAAAGGAGAAACTGGTTGTTTGTTGTGTTGGACGTTTAAATCCGGAAAAAGGATATATGCTGTTGTTACAGGTGGTTGATAGGTTGGTTTTGGAAGGACTGGATTTTCAGGTGTGGATTTTGGGAGAGGGATATTTGCGTGAAAGTTTGTTACAATATATTGGTGAACATCGACTGGAGCATTATGTTAGTTTGAAAGGCTTTTTGAAAAATCCGTATCCCTATATAAAGGCAGCAGATATTTTTGTTTCGACATCACAGGTTGAAGGTGCTCCATTGGTTCTTTGCGAGGCTTTATGTCTGCAACGTCCTGTATTGGCTACACGTTCCGGAGGGGCTGATGAAATATTAGAAGGGGGTAAATATGGAGTGTTGGCCGATTGGGACCAAGAGTCTATATATGTCGAATTAAAGCAGTTGATTCTGAATTGTTCGTTACGAAATGAGCTATCTGTTTTAGCGGGAATAAAGGCAATGAGTTTCGAACCATCAATAACAATGTCACAACTATATAAAATACTTGTATCATGAAACCGGAAGTATCTGTTATAATGCCCGTATATAATATGGAATCATATTTGGAAGAAGCGGTTGATAGCATATTGGGGCAGTCATTTGAAAACTTTGAACTGATCGTGGTAGATGATGCTTCTACGGATCGGAGTTGGGACGTATTATGTACTTATTTTGATTCACGTCTGGTTTGCCTTCGAAATATAGAAAACATCGGAAACTATCCTTCCCGTAATAAAGGGATGCGTGTGGCGAAAGGAAAATATATTTGTGTAATGGATGCGGATGATATAGCATTCCCTGATAGAATAGAAAAACAATTTGAATACATGGAGCGACATCCGGGTGTGTTAGCATGCGGATCCCAGTTTATTTGTATAGGAATGGATAATACATATCCGAAACCGCTGAAAAATTGTGATATACAGCTTCAGTTATTAAAAGATAATCGTTTTCTGCATCCGTCTTTATTTATTAGGACAACTGTGTTAAAAGAGTTGGGAGGATATGATGAGAGGTATAGATACTCTTCTGATTATGATTTGGCTTGCCGATTGGCGTTAAAAGGCGAAATTGTCAATATGCCGGATGTCTTAATGCAATATCGTATACATAAGACTCAGATATCGAGTGTGTATCGACTGGAGCAAAAAAAATATGCCCGTGAAATCCGGCAAAAATACCAGTTGGAAATGATACGGAGATTCAAGTCATTGGAAAATGATATGCCGGAAAGTGAGGATATGCGGCATCCCGTAATAGGTGAAATCATATTTTATTGCCATTGTGGCAAGCTGTTAAATAGTCGGTTCTGGACTAAAATAGCAGAACAGCTTGCATATAAAGTGCTTGGATATGTTAAGTCTTTATCGATAGAACAACAGCAGTTTGTTATGAATGAGATGAAGTCCGGTTTATCTTATTTGCAACGGAATGGCTTTATTCTTGATATATTGAAATTATTTAATGAACAGAATATAGAGATCAAACATAATGCAGAAATTGCATTTTGGAAATCGGAGATTCAATCTTATTTAGCTTGGTATGATGGTAATCTGCCAATATTGTATAATACTCCGTGTCCTTCTCCGGAACAAAAAATCGTCGGGAACAATCTTTTACAATCTGCTATTCTGACATGGACTGAATTGCATCAGAAGCCGAAATATTTAAAAGACTTAGACGTTGCTGGAAATAGTTTTTTGGGGAAAAGAGTTTTAGATGTTGGGTGTGGTCCTATTCCAAGTGCAACATGTTTTGAGCAAGCTGAAATTTATGGTGTAGACCCGTTGATTTCAAATTATGAAAAGGCTGGATTCCCATTATGTTTCTATCCGAATGTACATTTTATGGCATCTGGGGGTGAAGAAATACCAATAGAAGATAATTTTTTTGATGTTATTTTATCGGTAAATGCAATTGATCACGTTGATAATTTGGAAAAAGTGGCGAAAGAACTACAACGTGTGGCAAAACCTGATTGTAGATTTTTGATGCATGTTCATTATCATGAGGCGACTATTCCGGAACCAATTGAAATTAATGATTCTGTTTTTTTGAGTTTATTCGGTTGGGTAAAAGGTTTAAAAGTAAAAAAGAGGAGCCGATTTTCTTTTACCTCAATTGCAAAAGAAGGAGAAGAATTTGTTTTATGGAGTAATATATAAATATTTATGGATAATACTATAACTGCAATTCTTACTGTTTGGAAACGGGATCATCTGGAAGAACAACTTTTGGCATTGTTGGGACAGACCTTATCTCCGCAGGTTATTTGGGTACAGCAAACTCAACATCATGTCAATGTGGATAGTGTTGTTTCTAAATATCGGGATCATATAAAGTATATTTGTTGGGAGGATAATCCGGGGGTATTCGGGCGTTTCGAATCAGTAAAGGATGTTACGACTTCGTATGTATATATAATAGACGATGATATTATTCCCGGTCCTGGCTTTCTGGAAAAAGCATTGGAGACAAGTAAACGGTTAAATGCAATTGTTTGTCCAAATGGGCGATTGTTGAATATCAGGAATAATCAGACAGAAGTATTTGTTGGGGATGGTTATGAATTCCAACATAGTTTCTGCACTGTTGACAAAGAAGTTGACTTTGGCAATAACTCGTGGTTCTTCAAGAAAGAATGGATTGATATGTTTTTACTGGAAAGTCCTTTATTTCGTAATAATGGAGAGGATATTCATCTTTCGGCGACTTGTAAACAGTATGGAAATATACCGACATTTGTCCCTCGGCAAATTAAGCCTTACGAATCAGGAAATATAAAGCGTGTGTATTCTACAGATGAATTTGCGTTACATAAAAAGGTAGGATTTGGTTGGGAGAGAGTTAGAGTCATTAAAAAGTTCAGAAATTCAGGTTGGGTGTTGCAATGCGAGAAAGTCATATAATAAATCTCATCTATCAGTATATAGAAATATTTTTATCATCTAAATTAGTAATCCCCTTAAACATTTTCATACCTTTGAGCGTTATTATTTATAGGCGATTAGACAAACTCATAATTATCTTACATATATTAGCGTTATGGAAAAAAGTATTAAGGGTACTCGTACCGAGCAGAATCTGCTGAAATCATTTGCCGGAGAATCTCAGGCAAGAAGTCGTTACACATTTTTTGCAAGTGTAGCTAAAAAAGAAGGTTACGAACAAATTGCAGGTGTGTTTATGGAAACAGCTGAACAGGAAAAGGAACATGCAAAGCGTTTCTTCAAATTCCTGGAAGGTGGAATGGTTGAAATTACAGCTTCTTATCCGGCTGGCGTGATCGGAACAACTGCTGAAAATCTGGCTGCCGCTGCTGCTGGCGAAAACGAAGAATGGGCAGACCTTTATCCGGCTTTTGCTGATATCGCAGACGAAGAAGGCTTCAAGGAAATCGCTGTCGTTTTCCGTATGATCGCAAAGGTGGAAGCTGAACACGAAAGACGTTACCGCAAGCTGTTGGCTAACGTGGAAGCAAACAAGGTATTCGAAAAAGACGAAGCTATCATGTGGCAGTGCCGTAACTGCGGTTTCGTATTCGAAGGCAAGAAGGCTCCGATGAAATGTCCGGCATGTGCTCACCCGCAGGCTTATTTCGAACCGATGAAACAGAACTATTAATTATCTTATTAGTTTTTAAATTAGGGCGCTCCCTTACAATATTATGTTGTAAGGGAGCGTTTTTTATGAAATAAACTCTATCTTTAGCCCGACTATTTATATGAATCAGAATTTACCTGTTGATGAGCATATCGATAAGAAATCTCAATAAAGTGTATCCGAATGGAAACCACGCACTAAAAGATGTCAATCTGGAAATACCGACCGGTATGTTCGGGCTGTTGGGGCCGAATGGCGCAGGTAAGTCTACCCTGATGCGTATCCTTGTCGCACTTATGGAACCGACCTCCGGTGAAGTCGATATCTGCGGCTACGACCTGATGAAGCAGCGGAAAGAGATACGGGGCATATTGGGGTATCTTCCGCAGGACTTCCGTTTCTTTGCCAAATATAAAACGTACGAGTTTTTGGACTACGCTGCGCGTCTTTCCGGAATAAACCGTAAGTCTTTCCGGAAGAAAGCGGTGGATGAGATGTTGGAGAACGTGGGGCTTTTCGATGTGCGCGACCGCTATGCCAACAAGCTGTCGGGAGGTATGAAGCGCCGTTTGGGGATTGCGCAGGCGTTGATCCATCATCCGAAGGTGATTATCGTGGACGAGCCGACTACGGGGCTCGACCCGGAAGAGCGCATCCGTTTCCGTAACCTGCTGTCGGAAGTCAGTGAGAATGACGTGACGATTATCCTGTCGACGCATATCGTGGGGGATATTTCGAGTACCTGCAACTGCATGGCGCTGATGAATAAGGGGGAAGTGTCGTTTTTCGGTTCTCCGCAGGATATGCTGAAGCAGGCGGAAGGGAAGGTGTGGCGCATACGGGTGAGTAGTGACGAACTGCATGAGGTGGACAAACAGTACCCTGTTATCTCGACCATTCCTTCCGGTACGGGTTGGGAAGTGCAGGTGGTGGCCGATGAGGTGCGGGGGTATGAGGCGGAGTCTTATACACCTAACCTGGAACATGCCTACGTCTATTATATGGAGAATAAGTTGAACCGGTGGAGAAACGATTAAAGGAGGTTGCCTGCGAGATGTCATTTATCACAAACATACAATCCGTTGCTAAATACGAAAGCAAGATACTGGTGCGAAGCTGGTTCTTCCGGATCTTCACGCTGCTTGCCGTCGCCTTTTTAGGGTTCTTCAACTTTGCTATGCTGTTGATGGAGGATAGCGGGGGGCTTTGGTTCGAGAAATCGGTTGCTTCCAATATACCTTATTTTAGTCTGTTGCTGTTGAACACGGGGCAGGCGGTGGTGGCTGTCTTCCTCTCGTCCGAGTTCCTGAAGCGGGATAAGAAGCTCGATACGTCCGAAGTCTTTTATGTCCGTCCGCTCAGCAATGCGGAATATGTGGTCGGGAAGATATGGGGAAACCTGCGTGTGTTCCTGCTTCTGAATGTGCTGATATTGGGGATTGTGATGGCTTTAAACTTTATGGCGCCCGGTATTGCGGTCGACTGGCAGGCCTATTTCATCTATTTCTTCCTGGTCAGCCTGCCGACGCTTATTTTTATTATCGGGCTTTCCATTTTCCTGATGTTGTTGTTGAAGAACCAGGCGTTGACCTTTATCCTGTTGTTGGGGTATATCGGGTTGACGTTGTTCTATATACAGGATAAGTTTTGTTACCTGTTCGATTATATGGCGTATAACCTGCCGTTGTTCAAATCGACGATTGTCGGGTTTAGCAGTCCGGAGTTGATGTTGAATCACCGGGCTATCTACCTTTTTGCCGGATTGGGATTTATCTTCTTTACGATCTTTCTGTTCAAGCGGTTGCCTAATGCCCGGCGGAGTCATTATCCCTGGTTGTTCCTTTCCCTCTGTATGTTCGGGGTGGCGGGGACGGCGGGTTTCCGGCATATACGCCTTATCCTGGAGGAAGGAGAGGTGCGGGCTTTATACACAAGCATCAACAATAAATATGTCCATACGCCTAAGATGGTGATCGACTGCTATGATATTTCGGTGGAACAGAAGCCTGAATCGATCGAATCGGTCGTCACGATGAAAGGGGCGGCCCTTGCCGCATCCGATGTCTTTACCTTCTGCCTGAATCCGGGATTGAAGGTGGAAGAGGTAAGGGAAGGGGAGAAGGCGCTCGATTTTAAACGGGACAAACAGATCCTGCTGGTGGATTTCGGTAGGAAGATAGAGGAGGGGGACACGGTTTCGCTTTCGGTACGCTATGCGGGACGGATAGCGGATAACTTCTGTTACCTGGATATTCCGGCCGAGGTCTTGCAGGAACCGTATGAGAAGGAACTACTGAAGATAGATAAGAAATATAGTTTCCAGACACCCGACTATGTGCTGTTTACACCCGAGACATATTGGTATCCCCGTCCCGGCACAGCATACAGCGATGTGAGTCCGGACTGGCAGCAGACCTATTTCAGCCGTTTCCGGCTGGATGTGAAGCCACTGCCCGGGCTGGTTGCCGTTTCGCAGTCGGGTAATGCCCCCTATCAGTCAGTCTCGCTGATTATCGGGCGGTATGAGCAGAAGAGCTTCGAGAGCGACAGTACGCTCTATAGTGTCTGGCATATAAAAGGGCATGACTATTATCAGGCGGCTTTCGATTCGATCCGCGATACGATTCCGGGACTTGTCCGGAACCTGCGGGATAATCTGGAACGCACTTATAAGTTGAGCTATCCGTTCGACCGCTTCTCGGTGGTGGAGGTCCCCGCACAGTTCTATAGCTATGTCCGTTCCTGGTCGCAGGCGCAGGAGGTTGTGCAGCCGGAGATGGTTCTTTTCCCCGAAATGGGGTGTATGTTCAACCAGATGGACTTCGTCAGGAGCAAGAAAAACCAGTTGAGATGGGCGAAACGCGGAGGGCGGGAGATTAGCGAGGAGGAGGCTGAGATACGGACGTTGAACAGTTTCCTGTGGATATTCTCGCAGACGGAGGGTAATTATAACTTCTCTTCCGGCAGCCGGGGCAAGTTCAATATCTCTTCCCAGAGCAATCCTTATCTGTTGTTTCCCGAGCTTTATAATTTCCGGTACAATATCTATTCATCCGCATGGCCCGTTACGAACCGTATCATCGAGCTTTACCTGCAAAAGAAAGCCGATAACAACGGTTGGGAGCGGGAGATTAACGGCATCAGTAATAACGAGAAGGCGAACCTGCTGATGGAGAAGCAGTCGTTTAAGGAGCTGCTGTCCGATGTCGAACATCGTGACTTGCTGAACAATATTATCAGTCTGAAAGGCTACAGCCTGTTTGCCCCTGCCGAGGTAAATATCGGGGTCAGCCTGTTCCGCGATTCCCTGTATGCCGTGCTGAAACGGAATGAGTTTAAAAACATTCGTTTCGAGTCTCTGCTCGATACGTTAGGGATGATCAGCCGGTCCGATATCCGTTCGGGTATCTCTGCTTGGGAACGTCCGACGCCGCTTCCGTTCTATACGATCGGACAGCCCGGGGTGACGAAGGTAACGAATAAGGGGCAGGAGAGTTTTGTGTTGAAACAGTTGGTGAGCAATAATTCAGATTACGACGGGATGCTCCAGCTCGATATACAGGCCAGGGGCAATGGTCCGGATATCGATCCGCGCACCAGCCGGAAACTGCCGCTTGCCGCCCATCAGACCAAGCTGTTGGTAACCGTTTGGGAGGATGCGCCTCTTCAGGTGGATGTCAATACGCTGATATCCGGTAACCTGCCGAATGTGCTGAACCTGCCTATCACCAATATCCCGGAAGAACGGGAGCGTACGGTCGATCCGGAAGGAGATTTCATCGTACAAAACTTTTCTCCCGAGGCGGAGGGGGAGGTGATCGTCGATAATGAAGATGCGCTTTTCTCCCTGTCCGAACCGGCCGTTGTCGGGCTGCTGCCTAAATGGCTCGATAAGGTGGAAGACACCTCCTTCAAGTATGCCGGCGTTTCTCCCTGGCGCGCTCCGCTTCAGTGGACGGCGACGACGAATGCGGCTTACTACGGCCGCTATATCCGTTCCGCCTATGTCATCAAGAGTGGCAACGGGAACCAGACGGCTACCTGGAAAGTGCCTGTCCCGGCTGCCGGGCAATATGATGTCTATTATTATGTTTCCAAGGATAACGAATTGAAATATAATAAGCAGGCCGGCGGGGAATACCACTTCAAGGTGGCCTATGATGAGGAGAGCGAAGATGCGTATATAGATTTGAAGAAGGCGAATGAAGGGTGGGAGCCTTTAGGGGCTTACTACTTCAGCGGCGATACGATCCGGATCACCCTCACGAACGAGTGCAAGCTCCGGAGTGTTACGGCCGATGCGGTCAAAATAGTAAAACGATATTAATTAGTAGATTACGATACATGATGCAAAGAGAGTTACTATCCATGAAAAAGATGCTGCTGACAGGCCTTGCCTGCTTGAGCCTGTCGGTCCCTTCCTACGGGCAGATCGCGCTGACGATCGAGAAGGCGATGGATATTGCGGAAGAGAACAGCCCTTCCCTGCGTCGTTCCCACATGAACCTGGAACGCTACCAGCAGAACCTGGTTGCACAGCGGGCCTCCCTGAAATCGAGGTTCTCGCTGAACCTTAATCCGGTGGACTATAGCAAGAGCCGTAGTTTCGACAACCGTTTGTCGCAATGGTACACGAATGAGAGGTTCAGTACGAGCGGGACGTTCCAGGTCGACCAGCCGATCTTGTGGACGGATGGTGTCCTTTCGCTGATCAACCGTTTCGGATGGCAGGACAACAACTCCAATATAGACGGGACGAAGACCAGCAACAAGGCTTTCAGTAACGACCTCTATCTGCAACTCTCGCAGCCTATCTTTACCTATAACAAGCGTAAGATGGAACTGCAACAGATCGAATATGACTACGAGAATGCCAATATCAGCTATGCCCTGCAACGGCTCAATACGGAGAAAGACATCACCCAGCAGTTCTATTCCGTTTATATGGCGCAAAGCCAGCTGGCCATTACGAAGGAAGAACTGACCAACGCACAGCAGAGCTATGATATCATCAAGAATAAGGTCGAAGCCGACCTGGCCGCCCGCGATGAACTGTTCCAGGCGGAGGTAAACTTAGCATCCGCCCGTTCCTCTATGGAAGAGCAGCAAGTTTCGCTCGAAAACGCGAAAGACCAGCTGAAGCAGACGTTGGGGATGAACCTGGACGAAGACCTGATGGTCTTTGCCGAAGTGCAGATCAAGCCGGTGGAGGTGAACCTGGAAAAGGCGATCCAGCATGGCCTCGAGTCGCGCCTCGAACTTCGCCAGCGGGAGATCGAGAGCAAGGAACTGGCTTTTGACATGATCAAGACAAAGGCGTTGAACGAATTTAAGGGCGACATTTCGCTCTCGTTCGGTCTGATCGGTGATAACCGCCACCTGGACCAGATCTATAACAACCCGACGCAGAACCCCCGCGTCGCGATTACATTCTCTGTTCCTATCTTCGACTGGGGAGAAAAGAAAGCCCGTGTCAAGGCGCAGGAGGTAGCCCAGAAGATCAACCAACTGGAATTTCACGAAGACAAGGTGAGCATCGAGCTGAATATCCGTCAGACCTGGCGCAGCTTGGAGAACCTGCTTTCGCAGATCAAGATCGCCGAACAGAACGTACTGAACGCCCAGCGTACCTACGACCTGAACCTGACCCGCTACCGCGAAGGCGATATCACCGGTATGGACATGAACCAGTTCCAGACGCAGCTTTCCAATAAGAAGATTGCCTACACGCAATCGCTTATCAACTATAAAATCGAATTGTTGAACCTCAAAATACTTTCCCTCTACGACTTCGAGCACGATGTGGCTGTTGTTCCGATGAAAGATTTAATAACGAAAAAATAAACGGTTATGAAGCACTATAATACCATCCTTGTTTCTCTTTCGCTGTCAGCTGTTTTACTGGCCGGTTGTAACAATCAGCCTCAAAATACGCAGAACGATATTGCAACCCCTGTCTCCGTGATGGAACTCAAGAAAGGTTCTATCAGCAAGTTGGTCAATACTACCGGGACGGCACAGCCCACCTACGGCGTCACCCTCAATTCCGAGATGAGCGGCCTGTATAAGTTACAGACGAACCCGCGTACCGGTAAGCCCTTTAAGTTGGGTGATCTCGTTTCCAAAGGGCAACTGATCGTCCGCCTCGAAGACAAAGAGTATGAGAACGGCATTGCGATCGACGCCAAAGAACTGAGCCTCGAAATAGCCGAGCAGGAGCAGGTGAAGCAGAAAGCCCTTTACGAAAAGGGTGGCGTGACACTTAGCGAGATGCGTAACACGGAGGTAAAGGTGACGAACGCCCGCTACGACTTCGAGAACGGCAAGCTCAATCTGGAAAAGATGAACATCACGGCTCCCTTCGACGGTGTGATTGTCGACCTGCCGCATTATACGTCCGATGTCCGGATCGAGCAGGGGAAACCGGTTGTCGGCATCATGGACTATGCCCGCATGTATATGGACATCAACCTGCCGGAAAGCGCTATCGGATATGTGAAGGCGGATCAGCCGGTCCGTATCACCCACTATACTTTGCCGGAAGATACGATCAAAGGGGTGATCAGCGAACTGTCGCCGGCTATCAGCTCCGAGACGCGTACTTTCAAGGGAAAGATACTGATCCAGAACGACGGTCTCAAACTCCGTCCTGGAATGTTCGTCAAGGCGGATATCATCGTCAACAAGGCGGACAGCGCCATTATCATCCCGAAAGATGTGATCCAGTCCAACCGCCGTACCAAATACGTTTATATCGTTGAAAAGAACACCGCCCTGCTTCGGGAACTGAAGACCGGCCTCGAAGACGACAAGAACATCCAGGTTCTGGAAGGCCTGAAGGAAAACGACAACCTGGTGGTGAAAGGCTTCGAGACGTTGAAGGAGAATGCGAAGGTAAAAGTACAAAAATAATGTGCCAATATGCCAATGTGGCGCTTCGCTAAATATGCGAATGAATTGGTACATTTCATTGGCACATTGGCATATTAGCACATCAGCACATTATTAATATGAAAAGCATTATCAAATTTGCAGTAAGCAACCCGGTCACTATCTGCATGCTCGTACTGGCGATCCTGCTGTTGGGCAAGATATCCTATGACCAGTTGGCTGTCGACCTGCTGCCCGACCTGAATAACCCCCGGCTCTTTATCGAGCTGAAGGCAGGCGAACGTCCGCCGGAGGAGATAGAGAAGCAGTTCGTCAAGAACATCGAATCGATGGCAATACGCCAGAGCGATGTGACGCAGGTGTCGTCCGTGATCCGTGCCGGTTCTGCCCGTATCACCGTCGAATATACCTGGAAGAAGGATATGGACGAGGCTTTCCTCGATTTGCAGAAAGCGATGAATCCGTATGCCCAGAACAAGGATATCACCGAACTGAAGATCACGCAGCACGACCCGAACCAGTCGCCCGTCGTCCTGATCGGCCTCTCGCACCGCAGCATTACCGATATGGCGGAGCTCCGCAAGGTGGCCGAGAGCTATATCCGTAACGAACTGATCCGCCTGGAAGGTGTTGCCGATGTCACGCTGTCCGGCGATGAGGTCAGTACGCTGACGATCCGTACCGATCCCTATAAGTTAGATGCCTTTAAGCTGACCGTTAATGATATTTCCTCCAAGATAGAAGCCAACAATCAGAGCATCTCCGGTGGCCGAGTCAGCGAGTTGGGATTGCAATACCTGGTAAAGAGTTCGAGCCTCTTTGCTACGGAAAGCGATTTCGAGAATCTGATCGTCGGCTATAAGGCGGTCAAGGTGGAGGAAGGCGCTTCGGCAACAGCCGGTAGCACGACGGCAGGAAGTGTCGATAAGGCGCCGATCTTTTTGAAAGAAGTTGCCGATGTCCGGTTCGAGAATGCACGGCCTGAGAATATTGTCCGTATCAATGGCGAGCGCAGCATCGGGCTGTCGGTCTATAAGGAGATGCGGTTTAATACCATAAAGGTGGTAGACGGCGTGATCCGCCAGTTGGGGATGATCGAACAGGCGTTGCCCGGCTACCGTTTCCAGGTGATTACCAACCAGGGGACTTTTATCAAGAATGCGATCGGGGAGGTGAAGAACAGTGCCGTGTTAGGTATTATCCTGGCGGTGATCATTATCTTCGTTTTCCTCCGACGATTGGGGACGACGCTGATTGTCAGTCTGGCGATCCCGATCTCGATCGTTGCCACGTTCAACCTGATGTTCTTCAATCATCTTACCCTGAACATTATGACACTCGGCGGTCTGGCCCTCGGGGCGGGTATGCTGGTCGACAATGCGATCGTAGTGATCGAGAGTATCTTCCGTAACCAGGAGAAAGGGATGACGGTGCGCGAAGCTGCCATTACGGGAACGTCCGAAGTGGCGGGGGCTGTTATCGCCTCGACGTTGACGACGATCGTCGTGTTCCTGCCGATCGTCTACCTGCATGGCGCCTCCGGAGAGTTGTTTAAGGACCAGGCCTGGACGGTGACCTTCTCGTTAGTGTCGTCGCTGTTTGTGGCGGTGTTGGTGATCCCGATGTTATATGACCGGATTACCGGACGACGGGATAATGGTGATGGCGTGGGTGGCGTATGTAGAGACGCACGGCCGTGCGTCTCTACGGTCGAAACGACGACGGTGGATACAACGCAGACGGTAATTGGCATTCGGATTACCGCCTACGCCCCCTTCCTGCGTGCCCTCTTACGGCACCGTTGGGTGGTGATCGGCTGTGCCGTGGGGTTGATTGCGCTGGCGGGTTTGCTGGTGCCTTTTATCGGGACGGAGTTTATGCCCCGGGCAGAGAGCCGGGCTTTCACGGCTGTTATCAAGCTGCCGGAAGGGACTCCGTTAGAACGTACCGCTTCGGCCGTCGGGAACTTAGAAACATTGATGCACACGATTTCTCAGGATTCGCTTTGTACGATCTACAGCCATATCGGGTCGGGGAGCGGCTCGGAGAATGATATATTCGAGGGAGAGAATACTGCCGTAATGAAAGTGATCCTCTCGCCTTCCTGCCCTGTCCCGCCGGAGGTGGTCATGGAACAGTTCGTGCAGACCACTGAAAACACCGAAGGATTGGAAATCACCCTGAAGCAGGAAGAGAACTCCCTCAGCTCCCTCTTAGGCAGCGAAGGCGCTCCCATTGTCGTAGAGGTGAAGGGAGAGGAACTGGACGAGATCGCCGCCCTTACGGATGAGGTGAAGCAGCGTCTCGGGGATGTCAGGGGCATCTATAACATCCAGTCGTCCGTCGAAGACGGCGCCCCCGAGGTGACTATCTCCGTCGACCGCACGGTTGCCGGTATCAATAACGTAAGCGTCTCAACCGTTATCGAGCAGTTGAAGCAGCAGCTCACCGGCCTGGAATCCGGCAAGATGGAGTACAGGGGAGAGATGCGCGACATCCTGATCAAAGTGCCCGACATCACCCTGCGTGACCTCGGTACGCTCGTCATACGGAGCGGCGAGAAGGAATTCCGCCTGCAGGAGATCGCCACGATCACCCATTCACAGGCGCCGAAGGAGATCTTCCGCCGCAACCAGAACCGTATCAGTAAGGTGACCGCCAGTCTCGACGCCGGGCATTCGCTCGACCGTGTTGCCGCCGATATACGGCTTGCCGTGAAAGATATCGACCTGCCGAACAACTATTCGATCACCGTCACCGGAGAAGAAGAGAAACGCCAGGAGTCCATGAACAGCCTCCTGTTTGCCCTTGCCCTCTCGGTTATCCTGGTCTATATGGTGCTTGCTTCGCAGTTCGAGTCGCTGTTGCATCCTTTCACGATCCTGCTGACGATTCCGTTGGCGGTCGTAGGGGCGATCCTGTTGTTCTTCCTGACCGGGACGACGATCAACATGATGGGTGTGATCGGTATCGTGATGCTGGTCGGTATAGCGGTGAACAATTCGATTATCCTGGTCGACCGTATCAACCAGTTGATCCAGGCCGGTATGCCGCTCGACGATGCGATTGTGGAGGCCGGCAGCCAGCGTATCCGTCCGATCCTGATGACCACGCTTACGACGATCCTTGCCCTCCTGCCGATGACGTTCGGTTTCGGGGAAGGCGCATCGCTCCGTTCGCCTATGGCGATAGCGGTGATCGGGGGGCTTGTCACCTCGACGGTCATGAGTTTAGTGGTGATACCGTGTGTTTATTACGTGTTTGAGAAGATGAAAAGAAGATAAGTATGAACTTTTTACTACATAGAAGGATTGCGATTTGCATGCTGTTTATAGCCCTGACAGGCCTCGGCTATGTCTCGTATAAGCAGTTGCCCGTCGAGTTGTTGCCCAATGCGGAGCTGCCGATGCTCTTCGTGCAGGTTTCTGCCCGGCAGGATATGGACCCGTCGTATGTGGAGTCGGAGGTCATCATCCCGCTCGAAGGTGCGATCGGCACGATAGGCGGTGTGGAACAGATCGAATCGCAGGTCGACAGCCGCCAATCCTCTATCAAGATAGACTTCAAGCCGAACGTAAACTTCAAGATCACCGCCCTCAAGCTGCAGGAGAAGATCAACGAGACAGCCTCGACCCTGCCCGAAGGTTTCACGGTACAGATACAGAAGATAGACGTCTCTATGCTTAGCGGCGGCTTCATGTTGTTGCAGGTGCGCGGTTCGGGCGGTACCGACCGTGTCCGTAACCTCGTGGAGAAGGAGATACGTCCCGACCTGGAAAATATCGACGGGATCGCCTCGGTCAACGTCTACGGAGGCCGTGAGAAGGCGATCGAAGTGCAGCTCGACCCCGATGCCTGCAAGGCGCTTAACCTGACACCTTCCACTATCAGCAGCATCCTGACGCAGAATACGCAGGAGAAAGCCTTTGTCGGATACGCCACAGAGCCTGACGGGAAGTATTTCGTACACGTCGACTCGCCCTACGCCGAAGTGTCGGACCTCGAGAACATCGTCGTCGCTCCCGGCCCTATCCTGCTGAAAGACATCGCCACGATCTTTTTCGACAAGAAGGAGGAGACCAGCTATAGCCGTGTGAACGGGAAAGACGCTGTCTCTGTCTCCCTGCTTGCCGACTCGCAGGCGAACCTGATTCAACTGTCCCACCGTACGACAGCCGTCATCGGCCGCCTGAACGAACAGCTTGCGCCGCTCGATCTCTCAATCGTGGTGGAGAGCAACCAGGCAGAGACGATGGAAGACAATATCGACCAGATTATCCACCTTGCCCTCGTCGGCGGCCTGCTTGCCGTTCTTATTCTCTGGCTGTTCCTGAAGAATCTCCGGCTGGTGTTCTTCATCGCCCTTTCTATTCCGATTTCGGTCTATACGGCGTTCAACTTCTTCTACGGGGCGGGGATCTCGATTAACAGCCTGACGCTGGTCGGTATGGCGTTAGCGATCGGTATGCTGCTGGATAATAGTGTGGTCGTCTTAGAGAACATATACCGTCTCTCGGCCGCCGGTAAGAGTCCCGAACAGTCGGTGACGCAAGGTACGCGAGAGGTCTGGCGCTCTATCTTAGCGGCTACGCTGACGACAGTTACGGTCTTCCTGCCTTTCGTCTTTTCCGATAACTTCCTGATCAAGCTTATGGGGCACCATATCGGCGTCTCGATCATCTCTACTCTGACAATCTCCCTCATCGTCGCCCTCCTCTTCATCCCGATGGCGACCTATACGGTGTTGAGGCGTAAACAAACGGAATTATCGGACGCAGATGACGCAGATAACGCAGAAGGACGCAGACTTTTCATGCGTCATCTGCGTCCGGTAATGCGTGGAGGGGACACTGTCTTCTACGAGAAGGTGTCCGTGACGCAGCGGCCTGTGCAGATATACTTAGTGCTGCTGAAGACTTGTATGCGGAATCCGGGTGTGACAATATTCGGGGCTGTCATCCTGCTCTTCGTCTCCCTGATCCTCTCGATCTCTCTCAATATACAGGACCGTAAAGAGGTGGAGAACGATCGTTTCAGTATCTATGTGACCATGCCTACAGGCAGCACGTTAGAGAATGCCGACCAGGTGGTCCGCGTCATTGAAGAACGCCTCGCCGAGTTCCCTGAGAAGCAAGACCTGATCAGCCGCATCCGCGAGACGGATGCCGAGCTGACGTTTGTCCTCAAAGAAGATTACCAGAAGATCGGAAAACGCAAGATCTCCGATATCAAGTCCGATGTGCAAACCCGCCTCCGGGCCATTAACGGCGCCGAGATATCCTTATCTTCCCCTTCGGGCGGAGGTCAGGGCGGAGCCTTTGGGGGAGGTAGCGATATGTCCGGTATGGGCGGTTTCATGCGCCTCCTCGGAATGGGTGAGAACCGTGAACGGATCGTTATCAAGGGTTCCGACTTCGACCGTATGCAGCGTGTGGCGGAAGACTTCCGTTACTACCTCGACGAGCAGGAGTTCATCCGCAACACCCGTGTCTCCTACAACCGCCGCCAGCCGGAGGTCCGTCTCGGCTTCGACCCGATCCTGCTCACCTCCTTCGATATCTCCCGCCAAAATATATCCTCCGGCCTCGCCTCGCTGAACCCGGAGATGTCTTCCGGAACCTCCTTTAAGGTTGGCGAAGACACCTACGACATCATCATCCGTAACCGGGAGAACCGGACGGAAGAAGAATTAGAAGCCGAAAAGAAGCAGGACAAGACGGTCGACGACCTCCGCGAAGTACGCATCCCGAATGCATCCGGCGGACTGCACCGCCTTGAAGACATCGCCACGATCGACTATGGACGGGGACGTGCCCGCATCACCCGTGTGAACCAGGACAAGCAGATCGAACTGTTCTACTCCTTCTCGCGCGACGTGGAAGATTCCAAAGACCTTCTCGAAGGCTACCGCTCGGATATCGACCAGTTGGTGGCGGGCTATAATCTCCCGTCGGGTGTGGCGGTCGAGGTGTTCCATGAGGAAGATACTTTTGCTGACTTCAAGTTCCTCCTGCTGGCAGCCTTTATCCTGATCTTTATGATCCTTGCCTCGGTGTTCGAATCCCTTGCGACACCGTTCGTCCTGCTGTTCTCCATTCCGTTAGCGGCTATCGGTTCTTTGTTAGCGCTGCTGCTGACGGGCAACAGTCTGCTGAATAATGCGAATGTGATGATCGGCTTCCTGATCCTGTTAGGCGTCGTGGTGAACAATGGTATTATCCTGATCGACTATGCCAATATCCTGCGGCGGCGTGGCTATCGCCGTAACCGGGCGTTGATGACGGCAGGGCTGTCGCGTATCCGTCCGATCCTGATTACCTCCATTACGACGATTGTCGCCATGTTCCCGATGGCGATGGGCAATGACGAGTATGCCGGTGCGATCGGTGCGCCTTTCGCCATTACCGTGATCGGCGGCCTGTCCTTCTCGGCATTGCTGACATTGATACTGATCCCGACTGTCTGCATGGGGCTGGAAAATACGTTGCAGTGGTACCGGGGCCTGTCGCCGAAGGTATGGGTGTTGCACGGCGTGCTCCTTGTTGCAGGCATGAGCTGCATCTATCTCTATGGCGGCAGCCTGTTGTGGCAATCTATCTATGGAGTGGTGTTGCTGGCCGGTACTCCGGGCATGACTTATTTTATGCAGACCAGCTTGCGCCGTGCCCGTTCGAAGGTGATCGACCCGGAGGCGGACATCCATATCTCCGTCCGCAACTTAGTGAAGATATACGACTGGCCGGGACGTGTCAGCCGCCAGTGGCGGAGCGGTCTGTTGATCCGCCGTCGGTTGGGCTTGGAGAAAAGCTACCTCGTTCCCGCGCTTGACGCGGGATCGCAAAAGAACAACCCCGATCCCTCTTCTGATGATGCAGACACCGCCAGTACCTCTGCGATCCCGCGTCAAGCGCGGGAAAGAGGGTTCTTTATGGAACTGAGCTGGCAGTTCGCCCTCTTAGGCTTCGCCATCTGGTTCACCTGGTTCTTTATCGGGAGCAGGCTGTGGATCTTTATCCTTTCCTTCGCAATCTATGCCGCCACGCTCTATCTGTGGAGGAAGGTGCGCGAATACCTCTACTGGCGTTTTGCCGGAAGCCGTACGGTGAGGATTCTCAACCGTGTCATCTTCTGGAGCATCCCGCCGCTGATCCTCTTCGCCCTGTTCCGCAGGTTGGACAATCCGAACCTCGTCAGTACCGTCGGGTTGCTGTGGGCGTTCTGTATCGCCGTTTACGTGACTGCCGGTTACCTGTTTGAGAAGGAGATCAATATCGAGCGTGTGAAGGGACGCTTTGCCGGACTCCGCCGTTCGTGGTTCCGGCTGGTGAAAGGCATCCCGCTGATCGGCAAACGCCGCCGCCCGTTCAAGGCGCTCCGGGGCGTGTCGTTCGAGATCCGTACCGGTATGTTCGGCTTGTTAGGACCTAACGGAGCGGGTAAATCCACCCTGATGCGCATCATCTGCGGCATCCTGGAGCAGAGTTACGGAAGCATCTGGATCAACGGACTCGACACCCGCATCTACCGGGAAGAGCTGCAGAGTCTCATCGGCTTTCTGCCGCAGGAGTTCGGGACGTACGAGAATATGTCGTCGTGGGAGTTCCTCGACTACCAGGCGATCCTGAAAGGCCTTGTCGACGGTGCTGTCCGCCGTGAGCGCCTCGAATATGTCCTCAAAGCCGTCCACATGTACGACCGAAAGGACGAGAAGATCGGCTCTTTCTCCGGCGGTATGAAACAGCGTATCGGTATCGCCTTGATCCTGTTGCACCTGCCGCGCATCTTAGTGGTCGACGAACCGACAGCCGGACTCGATCCGCGCGAACGTATCCGCTTCCGTAACTTGCTGGTCGAGTTGAGTAAGGACCGTATCGTCATCTTCTCCACCCATATCATCGAAGATATATCCAGCTCGTGCAGCCAGGTTGTCGTGATCAACAAGGGCGCCCTGCGTTACTTCGGTGACCCGGTCGATATGGTCGGTATGGCCGCCGGTAAAGTCTGGCAGTTCGATATCGACAAGACAGCGTTTGAACAAGCATTAGATAAATCCCGTATCGTCAACCATATCCAGAAAGACGACCGGATCCGGGTTCGCTATCTTTCCGCCGCCTTCCCCTACGAAGGCGCAGTGCAAGTCGAGCCGAACCTGGAAGATGCATATTTATGTTTATTAAAAGGATTATAGGATGACACTGAAACAACTCATATCCCTCTTGCCCCGCCTGGTTAAGTATAACCTGAAGATCATCTTTGCCGGGAAATTCATCTGGTTCCTGCTGGCGGCGTTCCTCTTCTTCGGCCTGTTCATGTTCCAGAGTGCCTGGAACCGGGCGGAGATCAACGAAGGGCTGATCTATAACCTCCTGATGTTCCCCTGCGTCCTGTTAGTGTTCTATCCCGCCGTGTTCGGCATCCAGAACGATGAGGACAGCCGGATATTGGAGATACTTTTCGGCATCCCCAACTATAAATATAAGGTATGGGGCATCCGTCTGTTGATGATCTACGTGGCGATCTTCGTGATCCTGATCGCCTTCTCGTGGTTGGCAACGCTGTTGCTCTATCCTGTCAATCCCCTCGAGATGGCCACGCAGCTGATGTTCCCGATCCTTTTCTTCGGCAACCTCGCCTTCATGTTTTCCACCATTACCCGCAGCGGTAACGGAACGGCTGTCCTGATGATCGTCATCGGTATCGTCCTCCTGATCTTCAGCAATACCCCCCTGATCGAGCGTTCCTTCTGGAACATCATGCTCAACCCCTTCTCCATCCCCCGCAATTTCCTGCCGATCATCTGGGAAGGCATCATCATCAAAAGCCGCATCTTCCTCCTCGTCGCCAGTATCGTCTGGATGCTCATCGGCCTGTTGAACTTGCAAAAGAGGGAGAAGTTCGTGTGACTTTCAACTATTCGAGGGGGACTTATTGTAAAAAACGCATTTTTCAGGTTCGGAAGACGCACGAAATAAAATAAATGTTAATCCACTTTTCAGCCGTCAAAAATGCACTTTTTTCCCTTTTCCGGGAGTTTTTTGCCATCACGACCGTCCTCTTCGCCATTGCGACCGTGCTAATCTTTGCGAGGTGCCGAGTGCATTACCCATTAGGACGGTCGTAATGGCGGTTATGACCGTCTTCTTTTGAAAAACGACCGTCCTCATGCCTAAAAACCGCTAAAATTTCCTTGGGATATTTGGAACGCCGTCCGTTTTATTTTGCTACAGGCGATTCTCCAGGAGTTAAGCTTTATCACTTTGACGGCGTTTCTGGTTTTCGACAATCAAAAAGAATGCCTTTTGGAATGGGCTGCGCATCTCACTTCATCTGTTGTCAGACAGGAAGGGATAATCAATGAAAAAAGTCAAACCAAAATCGACCAAAATTTCAGACGAAATAGAAAAACGGCCGAAATGGGGGTTATTGTAATTAATCCGATCTTGAACCCGTTCGTCAGCGAGTGACTTTTTTTCTAATTAGGTGAAAATTTTACAATAAAAGAAGCCTTCGACAAAGGCCATATTCTCGGAATGGAAAAAGATCAGTTGAATCAGCTCTTATACGTTAGTGTAAAAAGGTGCTGATCTTACGAATCACGAGTGGTAAGTGTTGGTATAATGCATTGAAAATCAATAAAATTACAACGATAAACGTGTGTAGTATGGAAGTTGCGGAACGTGCGGAAAACCCTCTTGGAAAAGTGTATTTTGTAAAAATACATTTAGAAAACCCTCGGCAGCTTTTCTTTCAAAAATGTAAGTGTTTTACTGCAAATGCTATTATCTTTTGAATATCAAAGCATATTTGCAAAGCAAAAATTTACTTGAAAAATGACTAAAAAAAACGTTC
>NZ_QREV01000023.1 GCF_003363715.1 Parabacteroides acidifaciens | reverse complement strand
CGACCGTGCTAATCTTCGCGAGGTGCCGAGTGCACTACACATTAGCACGGTCATAATGGCAAAGAGGACGGTCGTAAATGCTGGAAACGCTCAAAAAAGCGGAAAAAGTCCTTTTTTGAGAGCAAAAAAGTGGATTAACATTTGTTTGCATCAAGGCTTCTTCCGAGCTTGAAAAATCCGTTTTATACAATAAGTACCCTTTTCCGAATCTCCACAAATCGATAAAATCACGAGACAACTAAGCTACGAACCATTCGTAACCAAAATATATTCGTATATTTGCGTTATGTCAGCATCCTAAAACAATAAAGTCATGAACAAATTGTTATACCTTTTACTAATTATATCCTGCTGGAGCTGTAGCCGAGATTCTGAAACCGAGAAATATCAAAGTAAGCGGGATCATGTGATTAACGTGCGGGACAAAATGAAAGAGTTCTCGACACAAGACGTTTTAATCGGTCGAATTTCGAGAGTGTACTTGCTCAGCGATTATCTAATTATCACCGAATATAATGTGCCAGACAAACTTATACACCTATTTGACAAAAATTATTTCAACCATTTAGCCAGCACCACTTATCAGGGACAAGGCCCCGGAGAAATTACGATTATCGGCCACGTGGGAACAGATGAAGCACACCGCAGGTTTTTCGTCTCGGATCACGGTAAACTGAAAATATTCAGTTACGACCTTGATAGCGTTTTAGCCAACCCTGATTATCAGCCGGAAGTTAAAATGAATATGAAAGAAAGACAGTTTCCCGACCGATATTTATATTTGAATGACACACTTTGTATTGCCAGAATTATAGAACCGATCGGAAACAGCGACTATCGCCCATCTGTTGCCAGATGGAACATGACCACCGAAGAAATAGTGCCAATGAAGTACGAATATCCTGATCTGAAAAGAGTCCGATTCATATACGCCGCATCCGCAGAGCACAAACGGTATGTTCAATGTTATAGCCAATATGACCTGATGACAATCTGCGACTTCGACGGGAATTTAATCTGTAACATCCATGGCCCTAAATGGAATGCTGAAATAACACAGACACAGCACTATGCTCTCAGCGCTACATTTTGCAAAGATAAGATAGTGGCACTTTATTCGGGTAGTGACCATCGTACAGATGCCTATTATCCCACAAAATTTTTGGTTTTCGATTTAAATGGCAATTATCTCAAAACCCTGGAAACCGGATATATGATAACCGATTTTTGTTATGACAAAGAAAACAACAGGCTCATTATAAATTTAAACGACGAGATACAGTTCGCTTATTTAGATTTAACAGATATAATATAAAAAACAACAGACATGCGAATTATTCCTTTCATACAAATATTATGTAGCTGCTTGCTCGCAGCATGCAATTCCGTAGAACCTAATTTTCCCCGAGAAGAGACTTTAGCTGAGGAATTAATGCCTTTACAAGGGATTACCAATCCTATAAGGGTGGAGATAAAACATCCTTTTCTAATACTTCAAAATATTAAGCTGAATGAAGGAATATTCCATATTTACGATCTTAACAGCCATAAGCTGAAAAACACCTTCGGTAAAACAGGAGAAGGTCCGGATGAGTTTACGCTTCCATGGTTAATGCAAACACAATTATCAGATCTTCTAATTGCAGATGAAAACAAGTTTCATCAATTCAACATCAATAAAGAAGGGATACCTATATTTATTGGTACTAAAGAGCCTAAATATACAAATGCAATACATGAATCCTCTTTTATCAACGACTCACTATTTGTAGTAGATGCCATGTATACAGGCCCATACCTGCATCTGTTATCCATGCAAGATGAATTGCCAAAGAAATCATGGAAATATAGGAATCCGGATATGATAGATTATTTTGCTGACCCGGATATGGGACTCGCATATGCTAATGAAAAACGTATTGTATTTTGTTATGGTTATAAGAAACAGATTGATTTTATGGACACCAACTTTAATCTCATCAAGAGGGTGAAATTCAAATTTAATGGTCCGACCATCATCAATTCAGAGAATCAAGGAGATGTTAAAGTCAGCTACGTTTACAGTTATTTGGGTAAACACTATTTATATGCACTGTATTTCGGAACATCATGGAAGGAAAATAGAGCAAACTCTACTCGCGGGACTTTTCTTGAAGTATTTGATTTAGATGGAAACCCCATAGTCAGATACCATTTAGAAGGAAGACGCCCTGTTTATTTTGCTGTGGACGAAAAAACTTTTACACTCTATGGAACAGGAGAAGACGGAGATCCCGAAGATAATTTGTTGGTGTACAAATTAAGCGCACTACGAACCACTCGTAATTAAATAATATTCGTATATTTGCAAATGACAACATTAAAACAATAAAGTCATGAACAAATTGTTACCTTATATACTATTTTCAGTTTTGATAACCTTGTCTTTTTCATGTAAGAGAGAAAAGGACTTAAATAATAAAACGGCTAAATATAAATATAACTTAGTGCCATCCGGAAAGATAAAAAGTTACAACTTAGATACAAGCACGAAATATAATGCATTTTATTTATACACATTCAAAGATGAAAAGGGGAAAGAATATTTATCCTTTTTAAATTATCGAACTAATCAGATTTTATTCTATGATTTAGAGACATGCAACTATCTTTCCAAATTAGAAATAGACCAAGAAGGTCCCAATGGAGTAAGCATGATTTCCGGTTTTTACATTCAGGATTTCAATAATATCTATATATCTTCATATGATTACGCAGGGTTAATCAAGGTTGACACCGCTAAATGCATTATACAAAAAATACCTTACGGCACGACCGATAAGGGTTACAGGATCGTTCCTTCTTACACGCCTTCATCTCATCCCCTTGTCTCACCAATCATAGTCGACAAAAACATCTATATCACTCAACAAGCGGCAAATCATATTTTTCCGGTTACAGAAACTCCTCTTTCCGTTAGGATCGACACTGTAAATAAAACATATCATCAGTTGCCTATTACATACAACATATTAGACGACAAAGTAATACAAGCAAACGAGACAAGTTTCAGCCGAATCTATAATGACGGTTTATTTATCTATTCATTTTATGGAGATGAAAATATATTAGTGACGGATGTTGATCATATTAAAACAAATAGATTTTGCATCAAAAGTAAATATATAGATAAAATCCCGATAGAAAAAATCCCGGAAGATTTCAAATTAGGAGCAAAATTAAATCTTGAAACTGCACGTTATGGAGACTTGCTCTACGACAAATATCGGGATGTTTATTACCGATTCACATACCCCTCGACTAATTTGGATGACAAGATTCAATGGTTCGGGAGAGCAGTCTATGGAAGAAAAAAGTTTTCTGTTATTATATTGGATAAGGACTTTAATATCATAGGAGAAACGTTATTTCCAGAGGGGATCTATAATTCTTATGTGTTTTTTGTACATAAAGACGGATTATATATCAGCCGGGATTATCAGATTGATTTTGATCAGTCTGAAGACTTTATGACATTTGAACTTTTTCATTTGGAACATAATTAGGGAGACTGACCACTTATTTTCAAAGAAACATTACTATCTTTGTTGTATTACGGACCGAATGCATCATTCCGGCAAACAACAAAAAAGACAGCTATGAGCAACAAGATTTATCCTATCGGAATACAGAACTTTGAAAAGCTTCGCAGTAGCGGTTATTTCTATATCGATAAAACCGAACTGATCTACCGTATTGTTAAAACCGGTAGCTACTATTTCCTGAGCCGCCCGCGCCGCTTTGGTAAAAGCTTGCTCATATCTACGCTTGAGGCTTACTTTCAAGGCAAAAAAGAGCTATTCGAGGGGCTTGCCATGGAAAAGTTGGAAAAAGACTGGATCAAGTATCCCATCCTGCATTTAGACCTGAATGCTAAAAAATTTGATACAACAGACGATTTGCTTCGCCTTATAGATCGCCAGTTTCTCATCTATGAAGAGAAATATGGATCTTCCCCATCAGACGAAACGATAGACGACCGTTTTGTCACACTCATCCGGAAGGCTTATGAAAAGACGGGGCAAAAAGTGGTCATTCTGGTAGACGAATATGATAAACCTTTGCTGCAAACCATAGAGAATACTGCTTTACAAAATGAATATCGTGAAACTTTAAAAGCTTTCTATGGCGTAATGAAATCAATGGACGGCTACATCCAGTTCGCCATGTTGACGGGAGTAACCAAATTTGGCAAAATCAGCGTATTCAGCGACCTGAACAATCTGGACGATATCTCCATGCGCGAACCTTATGTCAACATCTGCGGCGTCTCCGAACAGGAGATACACGACAATCTGGAAGAAGAGCTTCACGAGTTGGCAAATGCGCAAGCAATGACATATGAAGAAACATGTGCCAAACTCAAAGAGTATTACGATGGCTATCACTTTGCAGAAAACACAATAGGTATCTACAATCCGTTCAGCCTGCTCAATACATTCAAATATAATAAGTTCAGCAACTATTGGTTTGAGACAGGCACACCCACCTATTTGGTAGAACTGTTAAAACGAAGCCATTACAATCTGGAGCGCATGGCTAATGAAGAGACCAGTGCAGATGTATTAAACAGTATTTATGCAGATTCATCGAATCCTATTCCTGTCATTTACCAGAGCGGATATCTGACGATCAAAAGTTATGACGAAAGGTTTGGCATATACCAATTAGGTTTCCCTAACCGGGAGGTGAAAGAAGGGTTTGTACAACAGTGGATAATTGAAGAAATATGAAGAATATAATAATCGTGCTTATTATTATGTCGGCCTTTTCTTGCAGCCATAGTAAAAAAGACCCGAAAGAACACTTCGGACAAATGTTTAATATAAAATCACAAAAACTCAACGTAGATACTTACAAAATAAATTCTTTTGGCAAAATAATACTATTTGAGGAACAGCAGTGCATAATTAAAGAAAACTATATAGGAGAATCTCTTTTAGACAAAATATATTATACAAAAGACAGTCTCTTTTCTTTTGCCCAAATGGGTACAGGACCTGATGAATACATCACGCTCCGCTTAATGCAAAAAAAAGATCAGTCAAGTGTTAATGTATTAGATATTCAAAAAAAGCAGATCATTACAAAAGATTTAACGGGACACACATCTAATACTTTAAATTTAAAATGTATGCCCTTATCAATCATACAAGTACAAGATAAGTATATAGTATCGGGACTCATGGATAGAAATGAGAATGATAACAAAAGATATGCTATATTAAACAATGATGGCGAATATGTAAAATCTTTTGGAGATTTTCCTAATGACAAGAACAAAACAGGTATTAAGAGCAAAGTACTTGCATACCAAAACTATATGGTTTACAATCCAATTCTGAATAGATTTGCTACAGCTTGTACCTCTGGTGCTATATTTGAGCTATACCAAATAGATACAACTCCTTATTTAATAAAGAGCTACCATGACATATTTCCAATATATATGGACGATAGTCATCCAGGGTACAATAGTATCACACATGGAAAAGACAATATAATAGGATATACTGATATTTATGCAACCCATAAATATATTTATACATTATATTCCGGAAAAAAATTGAGTGAATATAGTAATGGAGGCATGATGAACGCAAGGCTCACCAACAATATCTTTGTCTATAATTGGGAGGGAGAGTGTATCTGCCGATTAGTTTCTGATGTCGAATTATTCAATCTGTGCGTAACAGATAATGATAAAGAACTTATAGCTCTGGGATGGGAAAACGATTTTAATCTATACTCTTTCGATTTATCGAAAATATTTGATAACAAACATACAAAATGAAAAAACAAAAAACCGCAATCAGAGTCAACGCCTTGAAACATTTAGCGAAAGCGACTAAATATTTCCAAATTCATTTGGTTGTCTTTAGCCAATAGGTTACTTTTGTAAAAAACAGTCATGAAATATATATATCTGATTATATCTATATTTTTGTACATCGGATGTGCAAAAGATATTAAAATAAAGCTTAATGATTCCGTTGTGCAATTTTCATCTTTTCCGTCGACCGATACGTTGAAATTTGTTGCCATATCAAATCAACTCTTAGAAGAACCTTCTAAAATGTTGTTACAAGGAGACAAGATGATTATTGAAACATTTTGTAAGGCCAAAGACAAACATATTGCTATTTATTCTTTGCCCGAGAACCGAATTGTAAATGAAATTATTAAATATGGTGAAGGGCCAGATGAGATGTTAAGTTGTGATATAGATATGGTGAATAATAAACTATGGCTATATGATATAAGCAAGAAGCGAATTGGATTTATACCTATTGATTCATTATTGTTGGACACTCCCAACATTATCCAACATAAAACAAATGCTCATTATTATAACACTGCTATGCTAAATGATTCCATCATGCTTGGAACAAATGATATGAGCAAAGATTCGAAGATAGCTTATGTCAACATCAATACAAATTCAGTGACAAGTCGAGGTAAATACGCATATCTGGATCAGAGTATTGCTTTAGAAGCATTAATAGATGCAAGCAGTTGTTATATCAATGTCAATCCAGCAACAAAAGATATTCTTCTATCATATCGTTATACAGATATGATAGAAATATACAATTCTGAAGGAGAAATAAAATATGCTTTACAAGGTCCTAAGTGCTTTGATATAGAGTTTCAAGCGGTAAAGGCTAAGGGTCATTCACGTATGGCTAAAACTCAAAAGACACGTAAAGCATATGTAAACAGCTACGTCACAAAGAATGCCATTTATTTACTATTTTCCGGTTGTAAACGAAATGAAAAAGATTGGGCTAATGGAACTGAAATTCATGTTTTCTCCTGGGATGGAGAACCGAAAAAACAGTATGTTTTAAAAGAACCTATTTATACATTTGCAATTGATGAAGACAAACGTGTAATATATAGCTATTCTTTACAAACAGAGGAATTACTCAAAGCAATGCTGTAACCCTCATTCTCATCAAAAGGAAGTTTTGAACAGCTTCCACCGGAAATAGAATGCATATCAGATTCGGACAAAACGGTTTCAATATTTAGCTGATAGCCTGAATTAGGTATATTGTCAATAGACAACTCCGGGAAATCCTTTAAATCATCTCGCAAACGCTGTATTGTTTGCGTCATAGATTTCTTTATCGCTTGGTTCAATTCCTTATTTTTTTCGTTCGATTCGTCTTCGTTCAAAGGTCGCTCCAACACATTTTTACAAAAATCAGAGTAACTGATAGTATGATCCGAAACTCCTAAAAAACGAGAAAAAGCGCGTAAACGATTTTTTTTCAGGCAAACCTCATGATCCTGTTTCTTCAATACTCCTGTTTTCTCATTAAAAAAGATGCCCGGCGTTATCTCTTTCCACTCTGATGCATCCAAGGAAATCAGAGCCGATATGGGTGGAACAGGATTAATGACGTCCTTATATTCTACCTTTTTACGCCGTAGCCATATATACATTAATATAAATATACCAGGAACAATCCACAATATAATCACCCCCCAGATTAAAGGCATCTGACTAATTAAATAGGAACGGGAGAACGAGACATACGCCTGTAATTTTATTTGTTTCGGATCATGCTCTACTCCAAAAACAACAGGGTCCAAGGCTATCCCTGCTTGACATAACATTTTATTCGAACAACTAACGAGACTATCGCCCTGAAAAAAAGAGACAGCAGTCTGAGCCACTATACCCTCACTTTTTAATTCCTCTTGAAAAAGACTGTCGAGAGTAAAGGCGCGATTAGGATTTTTAAAGGCTAAGTACATCTGGAAAAGCCACTCTCTTCTGTAAGACAAAGCAAGGCTGTCCGTCTCCTTACTCCTTTTATATATGGCTTTCCCTTTTTCAGTCTCGATAACAGTAGAGTCTGAGTGAATCTCTGTTCTTGATTCAGGGAAAAAGATTAATCCAGGATGCATAAGTTCTTTTTCATTATTTACAGCCTGACTAAATAAATAAACAGCTTTTAAAATCTGCCCATTTTTGACTTGCGCTGCATACCGACAAGACAAAAAGACAACCAGCACTGTTAAAATCAGCATTACTAAAAGAGTAATAATTGACCTGTTCTTTTTCATCTCCGCTTCATTTATAGAACAAAAGTAGTAAAAATAAGCAATCAGAATCAGTACACTGGAAACATTCTGGAAACATTAAGTGGAAACATTAAAGTGTTTCCAAATTTCATAGGCTGTTTTAAATCGATAGATTACTTTTGCAGAAAAAAGCAGTTATGAAAAAGAAGACACTATTAAAATTGATTTTCACAGCAAGCTGTTTATTGGCAACCTACAGTCTGTTGAATAACCATGAAACGACAACTTTAAACAAGTTAGCATTTCAGAACATTGAAGCACTGGCCAGTGGTGAAAATGACGATAATGCCTATTGCCTTGGTTATGGTTCTATTGATTGCCGGACAGTTAAAGTCGAATACAAAGTCACAAACTTCAGCTTAGATTAAAAACTAATCGTGAAACGTTTTGCATATATATTATTAATAGGTATCAGTGCGATAATCTCCTGTACCGATTCCCCCGGTACTCGCTATCCCCGCTATTCAACTTTTCCCAATGAAAAGGCAATAAGTGCGCGGGTTATCGACCTGGATACTGTTTTTTTCCGCTACCCATTCCGGGTAGCGGTCAAAGACAGTATAGCTATTGTAATGGATTTGCATAACACTGACTATTTTTTTCACGCGTTCACCTATCCCAACTGGAAACATATCGTTTCTTTCGGCAAGCGCGGGGAAGGACCGGAAGAGATGCTTTCAGCGGAAACATTCCAGTTTAACTCGCCCGATTCGATATATGCCCTCGATGCAAACAAAATGCAAATATCGCGTTGGGCTGTCTCTGCTGAAAATTATTCGGCAATAAGACAAGAGGTGATACAATTAGATAAAAGTCTGGTCCGTTCTTTAGATTTTTATGCGACAGATTCCTGTTTTCTAATCCCTGATTATTTAGGAGAACATCGCTATTGGCAAGTCGACTACAGCGGTAAACCAATCAAAAGCATTGGTAAAATCCCTTCTGAAACAGATTTCACACAAGAAATCCGTCCAGCATTGGCTCAAGCATGGCGCAGCTTTATTGATTACAACCCGCATAATGGCATATTTGCAATGGTCACTCAATTAGGAGAATCCATTGAAATCTATAACACCAAAGAGAACACCCATACCGTATTATACGGTCCGAATGGTGAACCCCAATTTAAAAGTGTCAAAGGAGAAGGTTTTCCCACCGGAATTATGGGATTCAGCGACATCGTTATCACCGACGAACATATCTACAGCGTATTCCAGGGCGTCCGGTTCAAAGACAAATTAGCATCTTACCAACAAGGCAAAAAACCGGAAGACGGAGGGCGTTACATATATGTATTCGACCTAAAAGGAAATCCTATACAAAAATATATATTAGATAAACCCATATACGGTATTGATGTAGACGAAAAAACAAAAACGATCATCGCCACTTGTGTAGAAAGCGATGAACCAATCATGGAATTTAAAATATAACGATAGATGAAATCACTGTTATACCTATTATCTATACTCTTTTTGTTAACCTCTTGCAAAGAAAACAAAAAAGAAGAAGTTGCCCGACTGGTACAGGAATGGCAAGGGAAAGAGATTGTTTTTCCGAAAAATATCACTTTCACCCAGTTTGTAACTGATACTGTAGATTATCAGATCCCGCAATCCGATTACAAAGTTCTAATTTATGTCGATTCCACTGGCTGTACCAGTTGTAAGCTACAACTCCCAAAATGGAAAGAATTGATTGCTTATACAGATTCGGTTACAGGAAATAATATTCCATTCTTATTCTTTTTCCAGTCAAAAGACGACAAAGAATTGCGTTATATTCTGAAACGGGATAATTTTAACCGTCCGGTATGCATTGATCGAAATAATGAGTTGGACAAGCTAAATCACTTTCCTCAAAATATCACTTTCCAGACATTCCTGTTAGATAAGGACAACAGAGTAGTGGTAATTGGAAATCCAATACACAATTTAGCGGTAAAGGACCTTTACCTAAAACAGATCACGGGAATACAAAACAAAGAAACATTAACGGTAACAACTCTTGAGCCGGAAAAGACCGAATATGATTTAGGAACAGTTCTAAACGGGACAACCAAAGAACAAACGGTCACAATACGGAATGTGGGAACAAACGTTTTTAAACTGAAAGATTTTACCACCTCTTGTGATTGCACCGAAGCAACTTGCGAATGGAAAGAGTTGCAACCGGGAGAAAACGGAATAATTACAGTTAGCTACAAAGCAGAGCAACCGGGAGATTTTCTACGGACAGTCGATATTTATGGGAATATACCAAATAAATCACTGACTCTGAATTTTATCGGGACAGTGATCGAGAAATAATAACGGGAAAAGAAAGGAGTTCCTGCACACAGCCTCACAAACTTTAGCAGAAACTCCCCGACTTTTCCTCATTCAATAATAAATAAAGAAGGAGGTAACCGCACAAATGTAGTAAATTTGAAGCAAACAAAAAAGGTTTGGTATCACCTGATATCAGGAAAACATTCTAAACAAAGATCCACAAATTAATAAGATTCAATAATTCCATTAAAACAATACAACAATGGGAAAGAAAATTATCGGCGTTATCGCTTTTGCTGCAATCGCCGTAGCGGCTGGTTGGAATTACCAACAAAATAAACAGGAAGTTGAACTGTCAGATTTGGCTTTGGCTAATGTCGAGGCTTTGGCAAGAGATGAAAGCGGGAAGAACAATAAGGCATTGGCTCAAAAGTCGAATGGAGAATATTGTTGTACACCTTTAGACGGTAATAACTGTACTCAATCACCGGCTTGTTAGAAAGTAAATATAGGAGATATGTCAAAATTTAATTCGCAAGAAATGTCTTATAAGATATAATTTTGGCATATCTTTTAGAATACCTCTAATCATCAATTTATTTCAAATGGGAAAGTATATTTTTTTTCATAATCAACAAAGAGTTTGGCTTCTTGTTTGTTGGATCTTTATCGCATTCGGTTGCCATCCGAAGGGACAGAGACTTGCATCCATTCCTGCCATAGAAGTAGACATAGCATCAGATGCAGAGTTGAAATTGTCAGAATACTTTGAAAATTTTCGAATGCTTAAGCTTCCGACAGATACCCTTATGGGGGAAATAAGAAATGTAAAGTGTGAAAATAATAAAATTTATATTTCTGATGGACTAACTCTTTTTGTTTTCTCCGAAGAAGGAAAATTAGTCTCTTGCTTTGAGAAAAGAGGTGAAGCACCAGATGAATATTCTGGGATTTCGGATTTCGTGATAAACGGTGAAGATATTATTATATTGGATAGGAATCAACAAAAAACAATAACGTATGATCATTCAGGAAACAATATTTCAACATTTCATCTCGAATACTATGCACAAGCTATTTCACCGATAGTGAATAATACATTTTTTTTATATAACGGATTTGACGCTGGTCACAAATTGCATCGGATTAGAAATTGGAAAGAAGATTCCGTATTTTTGGAAGTCGATAAGAACCAGACAGGATATTTGTTCATATTTGCTCATCACAATTTTTATCAAGATCATGACTCTATTTATTTCTTTCAACCGATCAATGATACTATTTACAAGTCTGTTGACGGCGGAAGTATGAATCCGCTTCTCTACATCGATTTTAAAGGAAAAAATATACCAGCCTCTTTTTTCAGTGATAAGAAATATGAAAATGTTAAAGATTTTTTCGACAATTTGCATAAGAAGTCTTATGCTTATGGTATTTATAGTTTTATAAGAGATGAACGATTCACGATGTTTGGTAGCTTTTATCAGCAAAAGAAAAAATTAACCTTGTTCGATCATAAAAATAAATCATCTAATACTTTCGGTACAATTAAAGATGATGTTTGTTTCAAAGGTTTAACGATCCCTATTTCTCAATTTATTTATCATGCAAATAAGAGCGGTTCTATCGTTGTTCCGGTGGAAGCCTATTCTGTAGTTGAATGGCGGAATACACACACACCATCTAAGCCATTTGAAAGTATAATCAATACAACCCGAGAAGATGATAATCCATTGCTTTTGATTTTCGATTTTAAACAGTAGAACCAACCGTCAAATGTTATTGTTGCCACAAATGTACTTGTCGTTTAAAACGATTCAAAAGCTTCAAGAACGATTTTGTCGGAACTGCTGAACGGAAAAAAGAAAGGAGTTTCTGCGCATAGCCTTACAAACTTCAGCAGAAACTCCCGGACTTTTCCTCATTCAATAACAAATAAAGAAGGAGGTGACAGCAAAAGTAGTAAATTTGAAGCAAACAAAAAAGGGTTTGGTATCACCTGATATCAGGAAAACATCCTGAACAAAGATCCACAAATTAATAAGATTCAATAATTCCATTAAAATAATACGGAAATGGGAAAGAAAATTATCGGCGCTATCGCTTTTGCTGCAATCGCCGTAGCGGCTGGCTGGAATTACCAGCAAAATAAACAAGAAGTTGAACTGTCAGATTTGGCTTTAGCAAACATAAATGCATTAGCTGACAATGAAAGTAGTTCACATTGTGAAAGGCTTTGTTATTATTGGCCAAGTACATACTGCGTTTTGGAAACCTCTACATCGTATATCTATTGTATGGAGAAATTTCCTCGATAATAAAAATATTATATTCAAAACACGGAGGTGCATATAGACTGGCACCTCCACAAAATTAATCATATGAAAAGTCTTATTTATTCATTATTCTTATTTTTATCTTTCTATTGTAGTGCTCAAGACAGTATCAAAGTTGCCGGATATGGTTCCATGTCAAGCTTTCCGTTTCAACCGACTGAGAAAGAAAATATTGCTCATTTTGAATTTAGTCACTTCTCTAAGAGTACGACTTTGGAAGTTACGTTATGGAGCTTTCAAGATAACATTGAAAATATAAATAAGACTGTTATTTTTCATGAGTCATTGGATATAAAAGAAAATCCGAGGGTCGATCTTATAATCAAATATAATAAGAATAACCAGATAGAGATATGTTGCAATTTCATTGGAAAGTTTTTTTCAGTTCATCCTTTAAAATCAAATACTCAAATCGCCCCCTATATAATTAAATCCCTTCCCAAAATGAAGGAGAAAGTTGCTCCCATCATATTATTTGCACCAAAAGAAGATTATATAGGACAAAAGACATTGGATAAAATAACAACTCTACAAGAATTTGACATAAAAAAAGAAGAGGCGATTCTGAAAGAATTATTATCCCAAACAACTTCTTTCAAAATACTAACTTACCAATTAAAAGAGAAATGAGAATAAGATTCTATATAGCAATTCTTCCGATCTTATTAATATGCTCTTGCAAAAAAGAGTCCGGAACAGTCAAGGAAACAGTCCTCTTCACGAAAGATGATTTTAAGCAAACGACTTCTTTGAAAGGTGAAATATTGAGTATAGATACTCTTTGGAAACCCATTCGAATTTGGGTATGCGATTCCTCTTTAGTGAGTGTTGATATGTATTGTGACTATTTTGCACAAATCTATGATAAGAAGAGTGGTCGTAAAACAACTGAAAACATTCCACGAGGAATCGGCCCAGGGGAATTACTAAATTGTTGGTCTTTACAATTTTATCCGGATAAGGTTTGGGCGTTCGATATGCAACAGGCTAAAATGGAGGCATATAGTATTCCCGATTTCCTCAATAGAAAACATATTTCACCAATTCAATCGGTTAAATTTAAGAATGGTGCGCCAACCAGTGTTGCCGTATTGCCCGATGGATCTTTTTTATGCTCGGATTTAAGCGATTCAAATAATTTGGTGACACGTTTTGATGCCTCTGGAAATAAAGACAATCAATTACAAACGAAATTCCCGGAAGTGTCGACAAACAATATACCGGATAATCTAAAAAAACGTTTTTGGGAAAACAGGATATATTATAACCCTCACAATGATAAAATCGTTATTTTTTATACTTATTCCGATCTCATTGAAATATACAATTCTGATATGCAGCTTATACAGCGTATACAAGGACCTGATAATTTTATCCCTGTTTTAGGAAACCGAAAAGTAGATGATCATGATTTCGCATACATTATTCCTGAACAGACCAAATTTTCATATCTATTCGGCGTATTGACTGATTCTGAAATCTGGGCTTTATATTATGGCATATCCCCCCAAAAAGGAGAAGAAATGCAGCGTACTCTATTCGTTTTTGACTATCAGGGAACACCGCTACGACACTACGAATTGGATACACCGATTACTTTCTTTTCTGTAGATCCAGTAGAAAAGTGTATTTATGGGCTTTCCGAACAACCGGACCCGGTGATTATCAGGTTTCAATATTAAATTGTAAATAATAATCTCATAAAAAGATTTTACGAATCGTAACAGACACAAAAGCAATACGATATCTGCCATCACTGTCAATCCAAACTTAGTCTCAGTAATATATGAATGGCCTTAATCACTCTAAGAGAACAACAATATGAGATATAAAATTCTTTCTTTTTTAATATTTGTCACACTTTTATCTTGTTCCACATACGAAGACAAGCAATTAGAATATGCTCTTGAATTTGCCAAAGAGAACAGACAGGAGTTAAATAAAGTATTGGAATATTATCAAGATGATCCTGAAAAAATATTTGCCACTCATTTTCTTATCCGAAATATGATTGGCAAACAGGTTCTTGACAGTAATTCAATCAGTAAAAAGCAGCCATTCTTTGATGCTTTTAGTAATTATATTAAACAACATGGTTCATATAAAAACGACATACAATACATCATTTACGATAGCATCAATCAACAATATCCAAATATAGGATCACACCCTCTATATCTTCAGGATCTACAAATATTATCTTCCAACTTCCTAATACATCACATTGATAATTGTTTTCATATATGGAACGAATATCCTTGGTGTAAGAATATTGATACTGAAACTTTCCAAAAATACATTCTTCCTTATACGACTAACAATAGCTATTGGGAACAGGCATTCGATTTCTTTTCCGAAAAATACGCATTGTTGAGAGATACAGTCAGGGATAAATCCTATAAGGAAGTAGGGGAACTCATATCCAACGATATCGATAGAAATTTTCTTCGAGAATGGACTATTTTCAGAGACAAATATAAAGGATTGCTTCCTACAACATTCAAAAATATAGCATCCTCACAAATAGGAACTTGCTTAGAAGAAAATATATATAAAATAGCCGCATTACGAATGAATGGGATACCTGCTGTATTGAATATGCATCCGGGATGGGGTAATTCAGATTTTCCTCACTTTTGGACTGAAATCATTGGAGATAAACAAATTGAAAAATTATATGATAACACACAAAGACCTTATTTTTCCGAGAAAGATGCGTTAATTACTAATATGTTCTGGGTAAATGCTTACAACCCATTGGTAAAAGAGGATATAGTGCCATTTATTTCTATTCAACATTGTAGGACTGTCCCCAAAGTATATCGAATCAACTATGAATTGATAAAAAATAGTTTAGCTCTCTCGACAGAAGAGGAAATACCGGATTTCTTTAAAAATCCAGGTATTGAGGATATTACAGACAAATACATAGTATGTAAAAATATTGAAGTTCCCTTGTGGAGCGACCGACATCCGAAAAAGCATATTTATTTATGCAGCTACGATGCTGACAATTGGATTCCGGTAAGTTGGAGCTGTCCGAAAGGGAAACGGGTATTCTTTGAAAAAATGGGTGTCAATATGCTTTATTTACCCGCCTATTATGAAAACGGAACAATTATACCGGCAGGAGAGGCTTTTATTCTGACTGCAAATGGAGAGTTAAAATTTTTCTCATCGCAAGAAAACGGAACCGAGCCTTCTGCTACATTTTATACCAAAACGCCCTATCGCATACGTACAGTACTTCAGGCTGCCAACGCAGTAGGCACTCGTTTTTATGTCTGCAACAGAAAAGATTTATCAGATAGTGCGCTTGTTCATACAATAAATAAAATACCTTTTTATGTGGATAGTTTCAACATTCCCGACAATAAAAAATACCGCTATTTAATATGCGATTTCAAAAATGTGAAATCGATGGGACATCCTTTTGGCATAGCTGAAATAAAAGTATATGAAAACAATAATAAATTAGTTGCAGGCGAGTGGAGCGGAACAAAAAACGCTCCTAATTGCACGCTTGATATGATTACGGATGAAGACAGAGTCTCATATTATCAACCAGACACGCAAGAAAAGCAGCAACAAATCATATTTGAAATGAAGCAACCCTGCAAAATCGAAAAAGTCGAATTCTATCCGAGAAGTGACGACAACAGAATTGTCACAGGAGAATTATATGAATTATTCTATTGGGACAAGAAATGGATTTCATTAGGACAGCAATATGCAAAAGAAAACAAGCTGACATACCACGACATACGAAAAAATGCTTTATTCCGCATACATAATCACACCAGAGGAAAAGAACACAGACCGTTTACTTATGAAAACGGGAAACAGGTTTGGTGGTAATGGGAAAAGTAGTAAATTTAAAGCAAAAAAGGTTGGGAATCACCAGAATCCAGGAAAACATCCTGAACGAAGAGCCATAAATTAATAAGAAAACATCAAATGTAACTCGTTATAATTCAACAATCTCACATCATGAATAAACTATCATATTTTATATTCTTCATATTCTTGCTAAGTTGCACAAACAATAACACTACTGAAAAGTTTCAGCAGAAAAGAGATAATATAATCAACATCAAGAACAAAATAAAAGAGATTAACGTTGAAAGCGTCCTTATCGGAGGAAGAACACGTTTAAGTACAATTAATAATTACTTAATCATACGAGATTATAAATCATTTGATAATCTCATACATATATTTGACAAAAGTAATTTCAAATATATAGCCAGTTGCATTCATAAAGGGGAAGGACCTAATGAAATCACAAATATGGGACATATTGCTATTAATGAAGACAATCACAACCTCTACATCACGGATCATGGGAAACAGAAAATATTCAGTTATAATATCGACAGCATATTAATTAACCAATCATACCAACCCCATATAAAAGCAAATATTAATATAGAATTATTTCCTAATGAATATCATTATATAAATGATACATTATCTATAGGTTCTGTAATTAAACCAACTGGACATTCAGGATACGATCAATATGTTGCCAAATGGAATATAACAACAGGCAAAATCGACCTAATGAACTATAGTCATCCAGAGATCGAAAAAAAGCGTATTTGCATAGCTATTTCTTCTGAAAATAAAATTTACGCTGAATCCTATTACCACCATGACCTAATAACGATATGTGATTTCAATGGAGACCTATTATATAACATATATGGTCCTCAATGGAATAGCAAGAAAACAAACAAGGTTTTATATTACAGTAATATTGTCTTTTGTAAAGATAATATAATAGCATCATCATCCTTTGGAAGGGATAATTTCTCTAAAGAATTTTATCCTACAAGCCTTATTATATTCAATAAAAATGGAGATTATATCAAAACACTGGAAACAGGTTACAAAATAGAAGATTTTTGTTACGACAAGGATAATAATAGAGTAATTATGTGTTTAAATGATGACATTCAATTTGCTTATTTTGAATTAAATGATTTAATATAAATTCTAAATGAACACTATACTTTTAATTTTGATAGCAATTTCATTTTCCGCCTGTTCATATAACAATGACGACAGGCAAATAGAATATGCCCTCAAACTATCAGATAAGAATAAGCAAAATTTGAAACAAACTTTATTGCACAATATTAATCAGTCACCAAAACTAACAGCCACCAAATTTCTAATTCAAAATATGATTGGCAAGCAAAAGATAGACAATGGTTCTATAAATAAATCTCAACTATATTTTGATGCTTTTACCATATACTTTAATAACCAAGGACGATACAAAAACGATATCCAATATATAATTTGCGATAGCATCAAACAATTATATCCCGATGCAGAGTCACGTCCTCTATATCTGTTGGACCTTCAGCACATATCTTCCGACTTTCTTATCCATCACATCGACTATTGTTTCCATGTATGGCAAGAATATCCGTGGTGTAAAGACATTGACTTTGATACATTCTGTAAATATATTCTTCCTTACACCACCAGCAACTGTTATTGGGAACAGGCTTCAGACTTTTTTGAACAGAAATATGCAACACTAAGAGATACGGTCTCTCATAAATCATACAAAGAAATTGGTGAGATTATCTCTGAAGATATAGACAAAACATTTGTTCAAAACTGGGTCCTTTTTTCTCAAAAACATAAAGGACTGCTTCCTACAACTTTCAAGAATTTAGCAACAGCACAGATTGGAACCTGTTTAGAAGCAAACATTTATAAAATTGCTGCATTGCGGGCAAATGGCATTCCAGCTGCATTGAATACTTTTCCCAATTGGGGCAATGCTAATTCCTCCCATTTCTGGACTGAAATAATTGGAGACGAACATATAGACAAGCTGTATGACAACACACAAAGGCCATACATTTCAAAAAGTGATATCTTAGTAGATAATATATTTTGGAAAAACACCTACAGTCCAACCTTAAAAGACATACCTCCATACGCTTCGATACAGTATTGCAGAACTATTCCTAAAGTGTACAGGATCAATTATGAGATACAACAAAACAGTTTAGCGCTTCAGGCGAAAGAGGAAATTCCTGATTTCTTCAAGAATCCGGGAGTAGAAGATATTACAGACAAATATATTGTATGCAGAGACATTGAAGTGCCTCTTTGGGAAGGCAAGCACAAAAAAAAATATGTTTATTTATGCTGTTATGATGATAACAATTGGATTCCGGTATGCTGGAGCCTTCCAAGAAAAAAACGGGCTTTATTTCCAAAAGTCGGCGTCAATGTCCTTTACTTACCTGCCTATTATGAAAACGGAACAATTATACCGGCAGGAGATGCTTTTATCCTGACAGCAGAAGGCGAAATAAAACATTTTCCACATAACACTAATGAGATAGAGCCGTCAATGACATTCTACTCAAAAACGCCATACCGCCTGCATACAGCCTTACAAGCAGCCGGGACATTGGGAACTTGTTTTTCAGTCTGTAACAGAAAAGATTTGTCTGACAGCCTACGCGTTTATACAATTGATAAACTTCCATTCTATGAAGATAGTTTCAAAATCCCGACACACACTAAGTACCGTTACTTAGTGTGTGACTTTCAAAACACGCCAACCTTTCAAGACCCTTATTCCATTGCGGAAATAAAAGTTTGGGGAGAAAACCAACAATTAATAGAAGGAAAATTGACCGGGACAAAAGGAATAAGTGAAAACAAACTTGAAAACGCAATAGACAGAGACAGAGTTTCGTTCTATCAGCCTAACAAATTCGAGAAACAACAGTACATCGTTTTCGATTTTGGAGAACCCCGCAAAATCGAAAAAGTAGAGTTTTACCCAAGAAGCGACGATAATAGAATTGTTACGGGAGAATTATATGAATTATTCTATTGGGACAAGAAATGGATTTCATTAGGACAGCAATATGCAAAAGAAAACAAGCTGACATACCACGACATACGAAAAAATGCTTTATTCCGCATACATAACCACACCAGAGGAAAGGAGCACAGACCGTTTACTTATGAAAACGGGAAACAGGTTTGGTGGTAATAGAGAATAAAGATAAATCGTAGCAATGACATTTATAAAGAACATATTCAACTGGGGAATAAACTTATTATTGATAAGTTTCACTCTTGCCGCCCTTTGGCTTTTTTGCCAAGTCTTCCTCTTCACCTCCTTCCGCATCCCCAGCGATTCGATGGAACCGGAACTGATAGAAGGAGATGCCATATTGATCTGGAAACCGGTATTGGGGGCACGGCTTTTTAACCTGCAAGCGACCATGCAGCTTAAACAGGTCGATATTCACCGTGTGCCCGGATTCCGGAAAGTTAATAGGAATGATGTGCTGGTTTTCAATTTTCCTCATCCTAACGGATGGGATAAGATCGAGATGCACATCATGAAATATTATATTAAACGGTGCATCGGATTACCGGGAGACACTTTGTCGATCCGGAACGGGATGTTCCAAGTCTGCGGGGTCGATACGCCATTAGGAAATATCGACTCGCAACGAAGAGTCGGACAGACTTTGCCGGGAGAATTTCCCGACGGAGTGTATAAAAGTTTTCCGTTCGACTCCATTATCGGCTGGAACATTCAAAACTTCGGTCCGCTCTATATCCCGAAAGCGGGTGACGAGTTGCCGATGAACCGGACAAACTATCTCTTATATCGCAAACTGATCGAATGGGAACAGAAAGGTTCGCTTAAATACCGGGATTCGGCTGTCTTTCTAAACGGGAAAACGATTGAATCATATCGTTTCCAAAAGAACTATTACTTTATGGCAGGGGATAAAAGTGCAAATTCGCAAGATTCACGCTACTGGGGTTTGTTGCCGGAAGAGTATATCGTAGGAAAAGCCAGCCTCATCTGGAAGTCTGTCGACCCCTATACAAATAAGTTCAGATGGGACCGTTTTCTGAAAAAGATCGAATAAAAAACGGACTTGCATGAAAATAAAATACATGAGCATGAAACTGAAATTCCATAGGCATGAAATTCCGATTGCACTGGCATCCGTTTGTGGGGCGATGCTGTTGTGTACGCCATTGGTTGCCGACGGCGGACTGGCAAACGGGTTGGTGATGGGAAAAGTGTTTTGGTTTCATCTTGTTATGCTGTTTATGGCGGTTTGTACGATCGGGACGGTTTGGATAAAAAGCAAAAAAGCGCTTTCGTTCTCATTGCCGGACGGACTGCTGATCGTTTTTGCGGGAATAACGTTAGCGACATACGACTGGCAGCTGAATCCCGAACCGGAAAAGCTGTTCTTCGGTGGGCAGTTATTGGTCTTGTGGTTCCTGCTGCGTTATTTTCTGACGGAATATCCTTCCCTGAAATTCTATTTTCTGTTTGTGCTGATGCTTACCGGATTGACCGAAGCGGTCTGGGGAATGCAGCAATTGCACGGTTACAGCTATTCCAACCATTCGCTTTTCCGGCTGACAGGTTCTTTCTTTAATCCGGGTCCCTACTCCGGATATATCACGGTCGTATTGCCGGTTTGCCTGTGGGCGGCATTGCGGTTTCAACGGCTGATACACTATTTTGCCTGGATATGTGTCGGAGCGATCTTGATTGTTTTACCTGCCGGGATGAGCCGGTCGGCGTGGATGGCGGCAATTGTGGCGTGCGGATGGGTTTATTGGGTGGAACGGATCGGATGGGAAAAGACAAAAGCCGTATATATAACGTATCGAAAGGCTGCTGTTCCATTTATTATAATTGTTGCCATCCTGGCCGGCAGTGCTGTGATCGGCGTTTACGGGATGAAACAGGACTCGGCGGACGGGCGGTTATTGATGTGGAAAATAACAGGAAAAGCGATAGCCGAACATCCGGGCGGCACGGGATTGGGCAGCTTCCCGGCGGCTTATGCCGGGACACAGGCGGAATATTTCGGAACGGGAGCGGCGACAGACAAAGAGAGACTGGTGGCCGGATGTCCGGAATATGCGTTCAACGAGTATTTGCAGATCGGACTGGAACAGGGGATCGAGGGATTGATCGTGTTTGTGTTATTGCTGGGGAGTATTTGCTATTGCGGGATAAAAAGCGGACAAAACGGGGCGGTCGGCGGGATACTCGCACTGGCGGTATTTGCGGTGTCGTCGTATCCGTTGCAGTTACCGTCGTTTTGGGTGGTTGCGGTGTTCTTGGGGGCGATATGTGCGACGAAAAATAACACACGCCCTGCTCCTTCTCGAGAGGGAAAAAGATACTACCAAATACTATTGATAAAAGCGGGAATCGTGATTATAGCATTGGCGGGTATCATTATTTTCTCCATACAAAAGGGACAATACGAGGTTTACAAACAATGGGGACGGATGCAGATGCTTTACAATAATAGAGCCTACGAATCGGTGGCGGAAGATTATGCGGCCTTGCATGACAGACTGAAGCATAAGCCGGAATTTCTGTTTGAGGAGGCGCAATGCCTGAATAAGACGGGGCAATATGCAGCTGCCGTACAGGTGTTGGAACGGGCGAAACGACTCAGCGGAGATCCGATGATCCGCTATATGATCGCGAAAAACAGGCAGGCGGCCAAAGAGTTCCAAGAGGCTGAAAAAGAGCTGTTGCACGCAATCGAAATACTGCCCGAAAGGCTGTATCCATACTATCTGCTGGCCAAGTTATATGCAGAACCGGATTTCTATCAGCCGGACAAACTTCAGGCTGCCGCCTACGCCGTTCTGACCAAAGAACCGAAGGTCGAAAGCAGGGCAATTATGGAGATGAGAGAAGAAATAAAAAAGATATTAGAAAAAAAGTAATTACGAATCGCTCGTAATTAAAATATGTTTGTATATTTGCGAAACGACAACTTTGATAAAAACGAGAAGATATATGAAATACTACAAATTGTTTGCGATACTGATTCTGGCCGGAATGATGGCTTGCTCCGGTGAAAAGAAAGAAAAGGATGCCGGAGAAAACGTGGAAACGGTTTTGCCGGACGAGCCGAACGAAGTAACCGTGATGCCGCTGAAAACGACCGATTTCAACCACGAGCTGATCAGTAACGGCAAACTGTCCGCACGCGGCTTTGTCGACGTGAAATTCGAATCGGCGGAACCGATCGCTGCCATCTATGTGAAGAATGGCGACCGCGTGACCAAAGGGCAAAAGTTAGCGGAACTGTCGACCTTCCGTCTCGCAAACAAAACGGCACAGGCCAAAGACGCGCTCGAACGTGCCAAACTGGAACTGCAGGACGTATTGATCGGGCAGGGATACAAGTTGGAAGATTCAACCAAAGTGCCGCCTGCAACCATGCAACTGGTCAGGGTGAAAAGCGGATATGACCAGGCCTTGATCAGCTATCAGCTTGCCGAATATGAACAGCGCAATGCTGTCTTGACTGCTCCGTTCGACGGCATTGTGGCCAATCTGTTCGCTAAACAATTCAATACGGCTTCGACATCCGATGTTTTCTGCTCCATTATAGACACCCGCACACTGGAAGCGGCCTTCACCGTTCTGGAAAGCGAACTGCCGCTTATCAAAGCGGGCGACCGGGTGGAAGTCGTACCTTTTGCCCTGTCCGAAATCATGGCGGAAGGACGTATTTCCGAGATAAATCCGTTGGTGGATAAAGACGGAATGGTACAGGTGAAAGCTGCCGTAAGCGACAAAGGTAAACTGTTCGAAGGAATGAATGTACGGGTAAGCATTCATCGCTCGTTAGGAAAACAGCTGGTTGTTCCGAAAAGCGCCGTAGTACTCCGCTCCGGAAAACAGGTCGTATTCACATTGACTGACAACAAGGCGTATTGGAATTATGTACATACCGGTTTGGAAAATGCTGACAGCTACACGATAGTTGACGGGCTGAAAGAGGGCGATATCGTAATCACAAGCGGAAATATCAACTTGGCACACGAGGCACCGGTGAAGGTGGTCGACAATTGAGAGTTGAAAATTGAGAGTTGAAAGTTGAGAGTTGAAAGTTCATAATCTACAATTCATAATTCTAATACATGATAAAGTTTCTACTACAACGTCCTATCGCGGTACTGATGGCTTTCACGGCTTGCTTTATCGTGGGGTTGGTTACCTACTTCACCATTCCGGTGTCGTTGTTGCCTGATATTGCAATCCCGGAAATTACCGTACAGGTATCCGGACAGAATACATCGGCACGCGAGTTGGAAAACACAGTAGTAAAAACCATCCGCCAACAGTTGATGCAGGTTGCCAGCCTGCGCGATATCCACAGTGAGACACGCGACGGAGCTGCCATCATACGCCTCAACTTCGATTTCGGGACCAATACGGATCTGGCTTTTATCGAGGTAAACGAAAAGATAGACGCTGCCATGAACTACCTGCCGCGTGAAGTGGAACGTCCGCGGGTAATCAAGGCAAGTGCAACCGATATTCCGGTGTTCTGCCTGAACCTGACTTTAAAAGGGGAAAGTGGAAAGGTGAAAGGTGAAAATGAACAAGCTTTCCTCGATCTCTGCCAGTTTGCTGAAACGGTTATCAAACGGCGGATCGAGCAGTTGCCCGAAGTGGCGATGGTCGATGTGACCGGTATCCTGAAACGGCAGTTGCAGATCGTTCCGGATATGAAGCTGCTGAAAATGTCAGAGATCACACTTGACGACCTGGAGACTGCGTTGACTTCCAATAATATCGAACCGGGCAGCATGACCGTACGTGACGGGTATTACGAATACAACATTAAATTCTCGACCCTGCTGCGTACACCCGAAGATGTGGAAAACATCTATATACGCAAGAACAACCATATTTACCAGTTAAAAGACCTGGCACGCATATCTGTCGTTCCGGAGAAAGAGACCGGCGCATCCCTTTCCAACGGGAAACGGGCGGTTACGCTGGCTGTGATCAAACAGGCGGACGAGAATATGGACAATATGAAAGAGGCGCTGAAAGAGGTGACGGATTATTTTGCTACGGTCTATCCGGATATCGAATTCAATGTGAGCCGTAACCAGACGGAACTGTTGGACTATACCATCTCGAACCTGAAGCAGAACTTATCATTAGGTTTCCTGTTCATTTGTATCGTGGCAATCCTGTTCCTGGGGGACATCAAGAGTCCGGCGGTAATCGGGTTGAGTATGGTCGTGAGTTTGATTATCAGTTTCCTGTTCTTCTATCTGTGCAAGATGTCCCTGAATATCATCTCCATTTCCGGTCTGATCCTGGCTTTGGGTATGATGATCGACAGTTCGATTATTGTAACCGAAAACATCATGCAGTACAGGGCACGCGGAGATTCATTAGAAGAGGCTTGCCAAAAAGGAACAACCGAAGTGATCACGCCGATGCTGAGTTCGACCTTTACGACAATCGCCGTATTCGTCCCGTTGGTTTTTATGAGCGGAATAGCCGGAGCGATCTTCTTCGACCAGGCTTTTGCCGTAACAGTCGGACTGATGGTTTCCTATTTTACGGGAATCATGTTGTTGCCGGTGCTTTACAAACTGGTATATAGTATCCCGGATATCAAACACAAGGGATTCAATATGCGGATCAACAACCTGGTCAAAGAACATACATTGGACCGCTTCTATGACGGCGGAGTCGATTTCATATTCCGCCACAAGAAGGTTGCCCTGATTCTTACTGCCATTACAATACCGCTTTGCGGCCTCCTGTTCTACGAAATTCCCAAAAGCCGTATGCCGGAGATCGACCAGAACGAATTGATCGCCCATGTGGAATGGAACGAAAACATCCATATTGACGAAAACAGGAGCCGGATAAACCAGTTGACGTCATCCGTCAATGACAGGGTGACAGAACATACAGCCTACGTGGGACAACAGCAGTTCCTGTTGAACCGTGACCAGGAAATGTCGGCTTCGGAAAGCGAAATGTATTTCAAGACGGAAAAACCGGAAGGGATCGCTCCCTTGCAGAAATCCGTCGAACAATGGATCAAGACGCATTATCCGATGGCGGTAATCTCGTTCTCCCCGCCTGTCACGGTCTTTGAAAAGCTATTTGTCACCGGGGAGGCGGATATTGTTGCCGAGCTTTATTCACACAACAAGACTGAGGCTCCGGACGCATCCGTGCTCCGTAAGATAGAACGGCAGATAGAGGCGAGAACCGGATACGCTCCTGTCGGTATTGCTTTCGACAACCAGCTGAACATCACGATAGACAGACAAAAACTCTTGCTTTACAATGTCGACTATAATGAGGTGTACCGGTTATTGAAGACGGCATTCAAAGAGAATGAGGTGGCGACGCTCCGCTCCTACCAGCAATATCTGCCGATCGCACTCGCCGGAGAGGGACAGACGGTAAACGAGGTTTTGCAAAAAACACTGGTCCACACGGTTCCCGATGCGGATGGAAATGTAAGATACGTACCGTTGCAATCATTGGTACACGTCACTCCTGGTGAAGATTTGAAAACAATCACTGCCGGAAAGAACGGGGAATATATTCCGTTCAGTTTCTATGATGTCAATAAGGCAGACCAACTGATGGACGGTGTCAAGAAAGAAGTTGAGAAAAACTGGGATATAGACTTCTCCGGAAGTTTCTTCTCCAACCAGCAGATGTTGAACGAGTTGGTGGTAATCCTTTTCATCTCGATCCTCCTGATGTATTTTATCTTGGCGGCGCAGTTCGAAAGTTTCCTGCAACCACTGATCGTATTGCTGGAAATCCCGATCGACGTGGCCGCATCCTTGCTGGTGCTCTGGATATGCGGGCATACCATGAACCTGATGAGTGCCATCGGTATCGTTGTTACCTGCGGTATCATCATCAACGACTCCATCCTGAAACTGGATGCCATCAACGAGCTCAGGAAAGGCGGGGTTCCGCTCATGGAGGCCATACATGAGGCCGGGCGTCGACGTTTGCGTCCCATCATCATGACATCATTAACAACCATATTCGGAATGGTACCGCTGCTCTTCACCTTCGACATGGGTAGCGAACTGCAAAAACCGCTCTCCATTGCCATGATCTCGGCCATGTTCATCGGTACGGCAGTCAGCCTTTTCGTTATCCCGTTAATCTATTGGTTCATTTACCGCAAACACGATGTGAGAACAGTTGAAAGTTGAAAATTGAAAATTAAAAGTTATGAACAACAAGTTTGTACACAGGTATAAATACATAATCACATTGTTAATGCTTTTATGTATGCTTCCGGGAAAGGCACAGCTTACGCTGACACTGGAACGGACAATAACGTTAGCGGCAGACAGTTCGCTGGATGCTTTCCGCTATAAGAACATGTATCTGGCAGGGTACTGGCAATACCGGACCTATAAGGCGGGACGTTTGCCGAGTCTAACTCTGAACCTGACACCGGCACAGTACCGGCGGTATTTTACACAACGATACGATTCGGAAAACGATATCGACGTGTATAGAAAACAGCAATCGCTCTATGCCGGCGGCCAATTGGAGGTTCAACAGAACTTCGACCTCCTGGGCGGTACGTTCTACCTGGATACGGATCTGGATTATATGCGTTATTTCGGTAACGAAACCTACAACCAGTTCTCGACTGTCCCCGTACGCTTAGGTTACCAGCAAGACTTGTTAGGCTACAACGCCTTCAAGTGGGAACGGAAAATCGAGCCGCTGAAATACGAGAAAGTAAAGAAAGAACTTCTTTATAACGTGGAACAGATGAGCGAGCAGGCTACAACCTATTTCTTCGCCTTAGCGATGGCGCAAGTAGAATACGACCTGGCCAAAGAGAACGTTGCCACTACGGATACGCTGTACCGGACAGGGCAGGAACGCCACAAAATCGCTTCCATCAGCCAGGCGGACCTGCTGACATTGAAACTCGATGCCGTAAATGCCCGCAATACCTTGAAAAATGCTGAAATTGCATTGAAGCGCGCCATGTTCAGCCTGGCGTCTTATCTGAACTTCGACAAAAACACGGAAATACGCCTGCGCCTGCCGAGCCGCCCGCGCGATATGGAAATATCGGTAGACAAGGCACTTGAACTGGCACGCGAGAACAACCCGACTTTCCTGGACCTCCGCCAACAGATACTGGAAGCACAGCAACAGGTCGACAAGACCAAGAAAGAAGCGATGTTCAACGCCCAGATCAACGCCAGTGTCGGCTTCAACCAGGTCTCCAGTAAGATCCAGGATGCTTATAAGAACCTGCAACAACAGGAGATAGTCTCCCTGTCTGTTTCGATTCCTCTCGTGGACTGGGGTGTCAGGAAAGGGAAACATAATGTTGCCAAAAACAACCTGCTTGTGACAGAAACCTCCGCCAAGCAGCAGGAACTGACCGTCGAGGAAGATGTGATCATGACCGTCGGCGACTTCAATATCCAGCAAGCCCTGATCGCAAGCGCCGAAGAAGCGGTGGATCTGGCCGAAACGGCTTATAGCGAAACCAAACAGCGTTTTATGATCGGGAAGGCGGATATAAACAGCCTCACCCTTTCACTGAACCGCCAGCAGGAAGCACAGCGCAATTACATTTCAGCTTTGCAAAACTACTGGTTGAGCTATTATAAGATCAGGAAGCTGACCTTGCATGATTTTGAGACGGGCATTTCACTTGCGAACGAGTTCGACTATAAGAATGGGTTGTAAATAAAAGAAAAGAATGAGCGCATCTCCTAAAATATCCTCTTTTACCATCATCGTCACCTTCCTTTGTGTGGCAATGGCGGGGATTGCCTTTATACCACTATTGCCGATCAAGCTGTCGCCATCGCGCACCTTGCCGCAATTGACCATCAGCTATAATATGCCGGGAAACTCGGCACGCGTGATAGAGATGGAGGTGACTTCGCGTCTGGAAGCCATGCTGGCGCGTATCAAAGGGATCAAGGAGATCAATTCCACATCCGGAAACGGTTGGGGATATGTCACGCTCGAACTGGACAAACACACCAATATAGACGCCGCCCGTTTCGAAGCGTCGACCATCATCCGCCAGACATGGCCCAGCCTGCCGGACGGATTGAGCTATCCGGTCTTGGAGATGAGTCGCCCGGACGATAAGGAAGTGCGCCCGTTTATGAGCTATACGCTAAACGCCGCTGCCACTCCTATTTTCATCCAGCGTTTTGCGGAAGACCAGATAAAACCCCGCCTCAGCGGTATTCCCGGTATTTACCGGATAGATGTCAGCGGGGCTACGCCCATGGAATGGAGACTTGAATATGACAGTCGCCAGCTGGCAACATTAGGCATCAGTATTGCAGATATACAAAGGGCTATCAGCCAATATTACCAAAAGGAATTCTTAGGGACCGGCAACGTAAAAACCGAATTGATGACCTCATGGATTCGCCTCGCCCTGATCCCGGAGAGCGAAAAGGACGGGTTCGAGCCGTCGCTTATCACCGTCATGAATAAAGACGGCAAACTGATCCGTCTGGACCAACTCCTGAAAGTAACCCGCCAGGAAGAGGCTCCACAAAGATACTATCGTATTAACGGGCTAAACTCCATCTACCTGTCCATCCGGGCCGAAGAGACGGCCAATCAGCTCGAACTGGCCAAACAGGTCAAAGCGGAAATGGAGCACATCCGCGCCCTGCTGCCTCCCGGATATGAAATACATACCAGCTATGACGCAACCGAATTTATCCAGGACGAGTTGAACAAAATTTATATCCGTACGGGACTTACGGTCTTGATCCTGCTGATCTTTGTCCTGCTGATCACACGAGAACTTAAATATTTGCTATTGATCGTGATCAGCCTTTCGATCAACCTTTGTATCGCCGTTATCCTCTACTACTTGCTGGGGTTGGAAATGCAGCTCTATTCGTTGGCCGGCGTCACGATCTCGCTCAGCCTTGTGATAGACAACACGATCGTTATGACGGAACATATCCGGAACCGGCATAACCGGAAAGCAATCCTGTCCATTCTGACCGCTACGCTGACAACGATGGGGGCACTGGTTATCATCTTCTTCCTGGATGAAAAGATACGTCTTAACCTGCAGGATTTCGCAGCGGTTGTTATCATTAATCTGGGTGTTTCTTTGTCGATTGCCCTGTTCCTGGTTCCCGCCCTGATCGACAAGATGAACCTGGAATGGAAAAAAGGAAGCCAGCATAAGGAGATTCAAACAAGGACTTCCGGTTCCCCAAACAGCTTTATGCACCGACTCAGAAAAGGGACAAACCGTTTCCTCAAACGCTTCCCGGTCTATTACAACCGCTGCTACCAATGGCTAATCAATTTTCTTTGCAACTGGAAGAAGCTCGCCTGTTTCGTCCTGCTGTTGGCATTCGGTCTTCCGGTCTTCCTGCTGCCGGAGAAAATAGAATACGACACGAAAGATAAAAAGAAAGTGTACACAGCGACCGATTCCATGATGATCGAGAACTACAACAAGTTCGCGGCTAACGAAACCTATAAAGAAAAAGTCAAACCGATTATCGACAAAGCATTAGGAGGAACCTTGCGCCTGTTTGTCCAAAAAGTATATGAGGGAAGCTATTTTACGCGGAACGAAGAGACTGTATTGAGCGTCAGCGCCTCGCTTCCGAACGGAACGACTCTGGCCCAGATGAATAACCTGATGAGCCGTATGGAAGCCTACCTGAGTACGTTCAAAGAGATACGCCAGTTCCAGACAAGCGTCTACAGCGCCCGCCAAGGCGGCATCAGCATCTACTTTACGAAAGAAAGCGAACGGAGCGGCTTCCCCTATACCCTGAAAAGTAAGATTATCAGCAAGGCCCTCGAATTGGGTGGCGGTAGTTGGAATGTATGGGGATTGCAAGACCAGGGATTCAGCAACGACGTACGGGAAGGGGCCGGTTCTTTCCGCATCGAGATGTACGGCTACAACTACGATGAGCTTTACGAATGGGCCGAACAGTTGAAGGCCAGATTGCTCACCTACCGCCGTATCAAGGAAGTCCTGATCAATTCGGAATTTTCCTGGTGGAAAGACGATTACCAAGAGTTCTACTTCAATCTGGACAAAGCCCGCCTGGCGCAGGAAAACATACAGCCGATCGAGTTGTTCGCCTCTTTGAACCCGGTCTTCGGGAAAGACATTTATAGCGGGACGATCGTGATGAAAGATGAAACGGAAAAGCTGAAACTCACCTCCCGCCAGTCGCAGGAATACGATGTATGGAGTATGCAGAACGTCCCGCAAAGCATCAAAGGCAAGCCTTACAAGCTGGCCGAACTGGCAACCGTCGAAAAAGGACAGATGCCGCAAAAGGTTGCCAAGGTAAACCAACAATACCGCCTTTGCCTGCAATACGAGTATATCGGTGCCGGAAACCAAGGGAATAAGATACAGGAACGGGAATTGAAAGAGTTCAATGCCATCCTGCCAATGGGCTACACGGCTAAATCGGATAGCGCTTACTGGTACTGGGACAAGAAAGACAACAAGCAATACCTGTTGCTGCTGCTTATCATCGTCATTATCTTTTTCACGACCAGTATCCTGTTCAACTCGCTGAAACAACCGTTGGCCGTTATCTTCGTGATACCGATCTCTTATATCGGCGTGTTCCTCACATTCTACTGGTTCAAGCTGAATTTCGACCAGGGAGGATTTGCCTCCTTCGTCCTGCTATGCGGTATTACAGTGAATGCCAGTATCTATATCCTGAACGAATACAACCAGATACAACTGCGCAAGCCGTTGATGTCACCTTATAAAGCCTATCTGAAAGCATGGAATGCGAAGATCACTCCGATCTTCCTGACAGTCGTTTCCACCATTTTAGGCTTTATACCGTTCATGTTAGGTGAAGGCAAAGAAGCCTTCTGGTTTCCGTTGGCCGCCGGGACAATCGGGGGACTTATCATGTCTATTCTGGGCATTTTCCTCTACTTGCCGATCTTCACTTTGAAAAAACAACCGAAGCCTTGACTTCCATTTAAAAAAAACAACAGTGGTTTATCCTCCAAATATTTGTGTTCCTATTATTTATAAATTGTCAACAAAATGTCACATCCAGACCTCCGCATTGGAACAAAGTAAAACCTACTTTTGCCACTTCGATTAATCTTTTTTTTCAAAAGGGAAACTCACAAGCTCCCCTTTTTGTTTTATAGGGTATATTTGTTCACTCCACTTCCTGTTATCTGCCTGGCAATAGCCTGACAGATTGACTATGAGAAAATTCCTGCCCGTTTTACCCATAGATTGCGGATAGTTTGTTACCAATTTAAATATAAAAAAGAACATGAACAATTCACTTTACTACCTTCGGTTATTTCTGCTCGCGACGAGCGGAATGTTGCTTTTATGCACAATTTTTGCAATTAATCCTGAACTGGCCAACGGGACTTTCTCCGGAAGGATATGCTGGTTTCATTTTACCGCATTATTATTGGCCGGAAGTGTACTACTTATGGAGTTTACCACCCGAAAAAGCCGTTTTATATTCTCTTTACCGGATGCGCTGCTATTACTTCTGTTCGGTATTGTCTTAATCACTTACGACAAAGACAGGAACCTGCAACCGGAACGTTTCCTTTTTATAGCCCAGCTCATTACACTCTGGTTTATGCTCAGGAGTACGTTGCTGGCACATCAGGAACTCCGTCCCTTTTTCATCACAATCATCATATTTACGGGGATCGTTCCGGCCATATGGGGAATCTGTAGTTTCGGGAACAACGAACCCTCCACACACCCTGTTTTCAGGCTACTCCAGATATCTTTAAAGGCGGAACCGTTTTTCGGTTATATCGCAGTCATCTTCCCTATCTGCCTGAGCACTGTACTCCGGTTTAAAGACTGTGATAAGTTCGCCTGGTGGGAATCCCGCACATTTCTGTTCTACTTTTCCGCCTTTGGGGCAATCTTTATCACAATAGCCTTATTCTCCAACACGAATCACCCGGCATGGATAGTCGCTATTCTTTCGGGCATCTGGGTTTGCTGGATGAGAATGATCGGGTGGAGACAGACAAAAGAGACCATACAACTACATAACAAACTTTTCGCCATCTTTTCTATCGTTCTGTTCGTAATCATCACAGCAATCATACTGGCCGGCAACATTCAAAAGTCCCAGACTGGCGATCGCCGGCTTCTGATCTGGAACATCACGACCAAAGCAATTATGGAGCATCCGATGAGCGGAACAGGAATAGGAGGCTTCCCGACAACGTTCGCCCATGCCCAGGCAAATTACTTCGACACGGAAATCGCTTCCCCTATAGAAAAACAAACGGCAATCTGTCCCCGGTATGCTTATAACGAATACTTGCAAATCGGTGTTGAGCTGGGAATAACGGGATTGCTCCTGTTTGCCCTTTGGCTGGCTTTCTCCCTGTATTACGGCATCAAGCACCGGCAAATAGGAGCATCCGGAGGCGTATTGGCACTCGGAATATTTGCGTTATTTTCCTATCCGCTCCAACTGCCTGCATACTGGGTCTTACTCATGTTCCTGGCAGTGATCTGCGCAACCAACCCGAAACAGAACGAACAACGCGAGCAAAGAAACACCCCTTATATCGGAGCTCTTGCTGCCATCATTGCCTGCGTCCTTTTTTATGGGCAGAAAGATTGCTACTATACCTATAAAGAATGGAAAACGCTTAAAGAGCTATATCAAAACAAAGCGTACGAGCAAGCGGCCGATCAATATGCCAACCTATACCAGCAGCTGTATCACCAAGTCGACTTTTTGTATGAAGGAGCGGAATGTTTCAGCCAGACAGGGCGCCATGACATTGCCATCATCTGGTTAAAAAGAGCCTTGCAGCTAAGTGCAGAACCACAGCTATATTACGCGATCGCCCAAAACAAAGAAGCGCTCCAACAATATGAGTCTGCCGAGCAATACTTACTGGATGTCAACCGGATCCTGCCCGAACAGGGATATACCTATTTCCTGCTGGCAAAACTATACGCAGAACCTTCTTTCTGCCATCCGGATAAATTCCGGATAGCAGCCAAAAGGGTCCTAACCATCCAGCCAAGTGCGCAAAACAATATCACAAAAGAGATGAAAGAGGAAATCATCCAAATCCTGAAACACGAAAATACCTCTATCGAGTAACCGGAACGAACCGTACTTTCAGCGTCTCCTTCTGACCGGCTTTCAGGTCGGCATCGAAAATGATGCGGACGGAACCGGGATTCGGGGCGTCGTAGCTGTGTGACGGTACATTATCGATCACCGAGAAAGAAGCGGAAGAAGGACTGTCAAGAACCAAATGCAGCTTTTTCCCTTCTTTCGTCAGTTCCATCGTATGGGCATCGATCTGTTTCGGAGTGGCGGATGTCACCATCGTCCACCGGACAGAGGCCGGCTTACCGGCAGCCTGTACACGGTCCGTCACCTGCAAATATTGCTCTTTGATTAGGGCCACCTCGCGGGTTGCCTTTTTCAGATCATCCCCGAACAGGGAAGTCATATCCAGGCTGGCTCCTAACTTGGCATCCTTCGTGTAGGTTGCCAGGATAGGGACCGTCCCTTTCACCTGATGCTTCTCACCGTTTACCGTCAGCGTGTTGTGGACAAAGTTGTTATAGCGGAACACATCCCAGCGCTGTCCGTCCTGATTGCTATTCCAGAGGCGCACATTCTCCTTTTCAAGCGAATAGTATTCCTGCATCCCCAAATCCTGCGCCCAGCGTACGCCCAAAGCCTCGAACACGAAAGAACCGGCGTCCATATGGGCATGGTTGGCAGAAGCCGTACCCCCCTTGATCCCGACATAAAAACCTTCTCCCTCATTCCATCCGGTACGGATCAGGGCAACAGGCACCTTTCCGTGTCCGACCCATATTTTCGATACCGGTGGCGTCACCTCTTCCATATTGAAATGCGATCCGTAGATCAGGATGATAGGCAGGAAACGTTCTTCCTCAGCCGTAAAATGAGTATCTCCACGCGTCAGGAATATCTTTTCGTTCCACAGCAAAGAAGGGTCGTTCAGCTTGGAAGCATACCAGAACATCGCCGGAAAAGACTGAGTCGTCTCACGCGCATCGCTGAAATTGAAAGCGAGCCCCGTCGTACCCGCCATATACTGCATAAAACGGGCGGAAGGCATAAAACCTTCGGTCGCACACAATCCGCCGTCCGAACCGAGCGCCGACTCCAACGCGGCAATCAGCATGGCATTGAAGCTCGTCCCATATCCCCAATAATTATATCCTTCCGGATAATTGCCGTCGGGAGCATACACCTTCATTGACAGAGGAACAGACGACATGGCCCGTTCGATAATCCCCGTCGCCACCTTTGAGTCCGACTCCAAAAGAGCAAGGGCGCCATAGACCAATCCGGTATTGCAAACCTGGTTCCAGTTGTTCTCGGCTTTCAGGAACCAGTTATATTGTTCGTCGTTCGACGGGGCGAAACCTTTCTGCAGGATCGCTTCCCGCGCCAGTTTCTTCGTCTCGGGCGACAACCGGTCATACAGCCAGTCGTAACCGATTGCAACGGCCATCGTCATCTCGCCTACATCCAAAAAGTGCGACGGGTTCCAGTCGTCGAACGAGCAAACGGAAACGATCTCCTGTTCGGCACGCAGCCGGTATTTGTCCTCGCCTGTCATCCTGTACACAAACGAAAGATCGAAAATACGTTTCAAGGCTTCCCGGGAAACGGCCAGCAGGCGGCGGCCTTCCTTCTTATAGGTAAGTGTCGGTTTGATCATCAACCGGTCGGCTTCTCCGACAATCTGGTTATAGACACGCTGCATTTCGGGATTCCCCTCCAGGCTTTTCCGTATATCCTGCTCCTCGCCTTGTTTCATCAACAGGCGGGGATGACTCTCCACGCGACTGTAATCGAACGTTTGAGCAACGGAATGCATACCCAGGCACAAAAGCAGGCAGGTTGCAAGAAGAAATAATGTTTTGTTCATGGTCTTAAATGTTATTATAGGAAACAAAAATAAAAATAAAAACGAATCACCTCGGGCTCCCGTCCCGTATTTTTCCGCTCCTGTCCCATATTTTTTCGGACAAGGGCGGTTTTTTTTCGGACGGGAGCAAAAAAAGAGGGTAAAAGCAACGCATCACCGAGGAAGCTATTTTATGTTTAACAGGAGCCTGGCGGTCAATAACCAAAAAGAACCAATCATTATCTTGCACGTTTGAAATATAAGACTTATCTTTGCCGAAATTTTGAAGACAGAGGTTCATGGCACAGAAAGCACATAAGGACAATCCAGCGTACTTTTCCGGTTATATGTCGGACAATGAAGCTCATTTCTTCATTTCTAAGGATTATCGTTTGGTAATATAAGATGCGTTAGTTATTTTTACTAACGCATTTTTTTTGTGCCTCATAATCTGATAAGGCGGTATAACATTCTATAAAATCAATAAATTAAACAACCCAAATTACTATGTCGAAAAGTGGTATCAAAAAGGTGATTGTTCTGGGCTCGGGTGCCCTGAAAATCGGACAGGCCGGCGAGTTTGACTACTCCGGTTCACAAGCATTGAAAGCGCTGAAGGAAGAAGGAATCAGCACAGTATTGCTCAATCCGAACATTGCAACTATTCAAACATCGGAAGGGGTGGCCGATAAGGTATATTTCCTGCCTATCACTCCTTACTTTGTTGAAGAAGTTATCAAAAAAGAACAACCGGACGGTATCCTGCTGGCTTTCGGCGGACAGACTGCCCTGAACTGCGGAACTGAACTGTACACCAGCGGAACGCTGGCCAAATACGGAGTAAAAGTATTAGGTACTTCCGTAGAAGCGATTATGTACACGGAAGACCGCGACCTGTTTGTAAAGAAACTTAACGAGATAGAAGTAAAGACTCCTATCAGCCAGGCTTGCGAAAACCTGGAAGACGTAGTAAAAGCGGCCTACAAGATTGGTTTTCCGGTCATGATCCGTTCGGCTTATGCTTTAGGCGGCATGGGTAGCGGTATCTGTAAAGACGAAGCTGAACTGCGCGCGCTTGCAGAAAGCGCCTTCGCCTACTCTCCGCAGGTATTGGTCGAAGAATCACTGAAGGGCTGGAAGGAAATCGAGTTCGAAGTGATCCGCGACAAGAACGACCATTGCTTCACGGTGGTAAGCATGGAAAACGTCGATCCGTTAGGTGTACATACCGGTGAAAGTATCGTGGTCGCTCCGACTTGCTCACTGACTGAGAAGGAACTGGACCTGCTGAAAGAACTTTCGACGAAGACGATCCGCCACTTGGGTATCGTCGGCGAATGTAACATCCAATATGCTTTCAACTCCGATACATTCGACTATCGTGTGATCGAGGTGAACGCCCGTCTGAGCCGCTCTTCGGCATTGGCATCCAAGGCAAGCGGTTATCCGTTGGCGTTCGTAGCTGCCAAGTTGGCATTGGGCTACAGCCTTGACGAAATCGGCGAAATGGGTACACCGAACTCTGCCTATAAAGCACCGGAAGTCGATTATATGATCGTGAAGATCCCGCGTTGGGACTTGACGAAGTTCGTAGGTGTCAGCCGCCAGATCGGTTCGAGCATGAAATCGGTAGGCGAAATCATGTCGATCGGAAAGAGCTTCGAAGAGATCATGCAGAAGGGTCTGCGTATGATCGGACAGGGAATGCACGGTTTCGTGGGCAACAACGACATCACATTCGACAACCTGGACGATGCACTGGCCAACCCGACCGACCTGCGTATCTTCGCCGTTGCCAAGGCACTGGAAGAAGGTTACACGGTAGAACGCATCCACGAACTGTCCAAGATCACGATGTGGTTCCTGAACGGCTTGAAGAATATCGTAGACTATACGAAAGTACTGTCTTCCTATAATAAGATCGAAGACCTGCCCGAAGAGGTACTGAAAGAAGCAAAACGCCTGGGCTTCTCCGACTTCCAGATCGCCCGTTATGTGGAGCATCCGGAAGGCAATATGGAAAAAGAAAACATCCGCGTGCGCAACCTGCGTAAGAAGATGGGCATCCTGCCGAGCGTGAAACGTATCAACACGATCGCTTCCGAACATCCGGAACTGACCAACTACCTGTATATGACATACGACGGCAGCGAACACGACATCGCTTACTATCCGAACGACAAGAGCGTCGTTATCTTAGGTTCGGGTGCATACCGTATCGGTTCGTCCGTAGAGTTCGACTGGTGTTCGGTTAATGCGGCACAGACGGCCCGCAAGTTGGGTTACAAGTCTATCATGATCAACTATAACCCGGAAACGGTTTCAACGGACTACGACATGTGCGACCGCCTGTACTTCGACGAACTCTCGTTCGAACGCGTACTCGACGTGATGGACCTGGAACTTCCGAAAGGCGTAATCGTATCGGTTGGCGGCCAGATTCCGAACAACCTTGCCATGAAGCTGCACCGTCAGAACGTGCCTATCTTGGGAACTTCCCCGCTGTCGATCGACCGTGCTGAAAACCGCCACAAGTTCTCCGCTATGCTCGATACGTTAGGTATCGACCAGCCGCGTTGGGCCGAGCTGACGAGTATGGAAGAGATCGACGGGTTCATCGAAAAGGTGGGCTTCCCGATCCTGATCCGTCCGTCTTACGTATTGTCAGGCGCTGCCATGAACGTATGTCACAGCAAGGAACAGATGATCGAATTCCTGGATCTGGCAGCCAAGGTATCGAAAGAATATCCGGTTGTCGTTTCCGAATTCCTGCAGGGAGCAAAAGAAATCGAATTCGACGCGGTAGCCATGAACGGCGAAGTGGTCGAATATGCAATCTCCGAACATATCGAGTTTGCCGGTGTCCACTCCGGTGATGCTACACTGGTATTCCCGGCCCAGAAGATTTACTTCGAGACAGCCCGCCGTATCAAGAAGGTCAGCAAGATGATCGCAAAAGAGTTGAACATCAGCGGACCGTTCAACATCCAGTTCTTAGCAAAGAACAACGATGTGAAGGTTATCGAATGTAACCTGCGTGCATCCCGCAGCTTCCCGTTCGTATCGAAGGTGCTGAAACGCAACTTTATCGAAACGGCAACCCGTATCATGCTGGACGCTCCATATACCAAACCGGACAAGAGCGCGTTCGACATCGACTGGATCGGCGTCAAAGCATCCCAGTTCTCATTCGCCCGTCTGCACAAGGCTGACCCTGTATTGGGCGTGGATATGAGTTCTACCGGTGAAGTCGGTTGCATCGGCGACGATTTCGACGAAGCATTGCTTTCCGCCATGATGGCTGTCGGCAACAAGATCCCGCAAAAGAACGTACTCGTTTCTTCAGGGGCTGCCAAGAGCAAAGCCGAACTGCTGGAACCGTGCCATATGCTGGCCGCCAAAGGTTATCATATCTACGGAACAGACGGAACAGCTAAATTCCTGAACGAAAACGGCATCCCTGCAACTGCAGTCTGCTGGCCGGACGAACAGGGCGACCTGAACATCATGGATATGTTCAGCCAGCACGTGTTCGAACTGGTTGTAAATATCCCGAAAGACCACAGCAAGCGCGAGCTGACCAATGGCTATAAGATCCGTCGTGCAGCGATCGATCATAACATCCCGTTGATCACCAACGCCCGCCTGGCAAGCGCCTTCATCGGAGCTTTCTGCAATATGGGAGAAAAAGACATCCAGATTAAGAGCTGGCAGGAATACAAATAATAGAGATTTTAACTATATTTGCCGCTGAAAAGCGGATACAAAGGGCTGTATGCGATCGTGCTTACAGCCCTTTTAATTCTCTACAAAATATAAAACTCGTTTAGACTGCAATGTATAGACTACTGAACATCCTTATTGTTATGCTGTTCACGGCTCATGCCGTGTGCGCTTCAGTAGCTATTCCCTATGTTTTTGTCAAGAACTATACGGTCGACGATTATAAGGCAAGCTGCCAGAACTGGGGCTTTTCGCTGACGCCGGACGGTATGCTGTATGCTGCCAATAACTCCGGATTGCTTGCGTTCGACGGAAATACATGGAAACTGTATTCCTTGCCCGGGCAGGAAGAGGTGACCGGTGTAACCTATTACAACGATACGATCTATACACGCAATGCGACCATGTTAGGCGGCTGGACACGCGACACGGACGGTATCCTTCATTATCATCTGCTGACCACCGTTCCGCCGGAAATCCGGTTCGACCCTCCGCCAGTCGAAATACCTTTTACGTTACCGAAAGAAATCGAGGACGCACATCCCAGTGCTTTTGCGACGAACGGAACATACTTCTTTATCGGCACCCTGACGCAAGGGCTGTTTATCACCTCGCCCGACGGGACAATTCTCCAACATTTATCTTTGCAGAACCAGTTGCAAGACAATATCGTCCGTTTTATCTGTGTACAGGATTCCCGGCAAATCTGGGTAGCCTTAGATAACGGATTGACCCAAATCACCTTCGAGCCCCCAATCGCGTTGTTGGGTAAAAGAAGTTCGATAGGCAAACTGACCAACGCCGGTCTCGACGGGGAAGAGCTGTATATCCAAACCAATCTCGGCTACTTCAAACGTCCGCTGATAGCGGGAAATGTATTCACCCCGATCAGCGAAACAGAAGCACTGCCTTATCTCAAAACAGAAAAGGCGCCCATTCCCACGATCAAACAGCTATTCCGCGATACGGAAGCGTTGGGCATATTTGCACAGGCCGAACATGTCTATCCGGCTGGCGACGATCTTTACTGGTTATCGATTGACAACGAAGCCGCGCTGTTCCATGTGGCGGACGGCATCGGCACACTAAAATGCCGCCTTCTCTTCGACAACTACAACATGAACCTTGTCACACGAGGCAGGCGGATCATCCCCTTGAATGATTCGCTGGTATTGGTTTCCGCCATGCAAGGGACTTTGCTCATTAACATCCGGGAACTGATCGGGAACAGTCTCAGCAGTGCGCCCCTGTCTGTTTCCCAACTGGAATATATCGATTCGTCCGGGAGCCATAATTTGCCGCTCTCTTCCCAAAAGATATCACTCCCGTATAACTTCCAGGAACTTAATGTCTGGATCGGGACTACCATATTCACTTCCAACCACCAGATCAGCTACAAGATCGAAGGCGTATCGTCCGATTGGTCGGCCTGGCAACACGACGGAAGAATCTCTTTCTTGCAGCTGCCGGAAGGGCATTACCAACTGAAAGTGCGTAAGTATGTCATCAAAGGTCCGTATCCGGAGCTATCCCTGTCGATAGAAGTCCGCCCTCCCTGGTACAATACGGTATGGGCATGGCTGCTCTATATTGCTTTAGTCTGGGCTATCGTGCAAACTGCGCTCCGTTACAACCTGAAGAACCTGCACAAGGAAGAACAGGAAAAAGTCGAAGCCGAACGCCAGGCCGAGCAGCAAAGGATGCAGGAAATGAAAAACCGGATGCTCGAGGCCGAACTTCAGAACAAAAACTACGAACTGACGTTGCAGACAACAGCCCTTGTCAAACGCAACCAGGCTGTCCAAACCCTGCTGGAAGAACTCGAGAAACAAAAGGAGGTATTAGGCGAACGCTATCCAAACAAACTCTACAGCCGGATGAAAACCTTAATGGAAGAAACGCTGAACGACCAGGCGGACTGGGTCCTGTTTGAAAGCTATTTCAACAGCGCACACCAAAACTTCATGGACCGCCTGCGCCAACAATATGCAGACATCACGGTCGGCGACCTCCGTATCTGCTGCCTGCTTCGCATGAATCTTTCCACAAAGGAGATCGCCTCCCTTATGAATGTGTCCATACGGGCGATTGAACTGCGGCGTTATCGCCTCAGAAAGCGTTTAGGATTGGAAGGAGACACGAATCTCGTTGATTTTCTAATGAATTTCTAAAAATATAATCTCAGAAAAGCCTTTCCCGTATTTAATTATATATTAAATAATTAAGCATGACAAGAAAGGTAATGAGAAAGTGTTGTAGTACTATTTCACCCCTCTCAAAAAGCTTGCGCAAGCAGTGTAGTAGCCCTTTTTTGTACGCGCTTATATAATTATCTTTCCTTTGCATCCAAAATCTAATTTTTTAGACATGATGAAACACGAACTGGAAGATCAACTAAAGGCGTTTGAGAAAAAAGGTATCGACCGCCGGCATTTTTTCAAACTAATGGCAATGGCCGGATTACTGACTGCTGCAAGTACACAAAAAGCAAAAGCATTCTCAAGCAATGCGAAAGGTAAAATTGTTATTATCGGTGGCGGTGCTGCCGGTATCAGCATGGCTGCCCGTTTAAAGAGCTGGCTGGACAAGCCGGATATCACATTGATCGATCCCAGTGACCGTCAGTTTTATCAGCCGGGTTTCACCCTGATCGCATCAGGCGTTTACCAACCTAACGATGTCTGGAAAAAGCAGGAAGACTGTATGCCCAGCGATATCAAATGGATTAAAGACTCTGTTACCGCCGTCGATCCGGTATGGAACCAGGTAACAACTCAAAATAACGGAAAGATCGCCTACGACTTTCTGGTCCTGACCCCCGGAATCCAGACAAACTGGGAAAAGGTGGAAGGTATCACGCACGATACGTTAGGACAAGGCAACGCATATAGCATTTACGACTTCGAAGGTGCACAGAAAACATGGAAAGGTCTGCAGGAATTCTCCAAGACCGGCGGACGCGGTATCTTTACAGACACTTATACGAAACATAAATGCGGAGGCGCTCCGAAAAAGATTTGTCTGTTGACAGAACACTATAACCGCAAGCAGGGAACACGCGATAAAGTGGATTTGAACTATTATACAGCTTCCAAAGAGTTATATGATATTCCCTACTTCACCCCCCGCCTGCTGGAAATTTATAAGGAACGCAATGTCCCTATCAACCTGAACGTACGTGTAAAAGGGGTGGATACATCCGCTAAACAGGTCCATTTCGAGAAGATAGAGACGGTTGGCGACCAGAAGGTCTACACACCGTTTGTTGAAGACTACGATTTCCTGCATTTCACACCGCCAATGTCAGCCCCGGATTTCGTAAAAGAAGCCGGCTTGGGATGGACAGAAGGCAAATTAGCTGCCGACGGTTGGGTCATGGTGGACAAAGAGACGCTGGTACACAAGACATATCCGAATATCGTTTCCCTCGGAGACGTAGCCGGAATCCCGACCAGTAAGACATCCGCCGCAGTCCGCAAGCAAGTGCCTATTGCAGCCAAGAACCTGATCTCGCTGATGGAAGGCAAGGAACCCGTAGAAAAGTACGACGGCTACGCAGCTTGCCCGATCGTAACAGACTACGGACACGTCCTGCTCTGCGAGTTCAACTATAAAAAAGAACAGGAAAGTTCATTCCCGTTCTCCATGATGAATCCGTCAAAAGAACTTTGGGCAGCATGGCTGTTGAAAGTTTATTTCCTGAAACCCATGTATTTCTATGGAATGTTGAACGGATGGGCTTGACAACCAAAAACAACTCCCTATAATAAAATGCCAAACTGAAAGTCCCCCGGCTCGCTTGTAAGAGTCCGGGGGAATTTTATAATACCCTGTCTTGTTTTTTCATTAAAAATCAATAATTAATAGACAATCCCTTTAGTTTCAAAGTCACAAAGCCGATCATTGTTTCTTTTTTTTGCATACATTTGTCGAAAGATTTAAATATATGTAATATTTAAACGCTTTGGGCAAATACATCCGATAGCTATTACATAAGTAATTTTATTGTCAATAAAAATAGGGAATCATGGAACAAGATAAGGAGACCTCCTCTAATGAAGATAATGCATCCTTTGAGGAAGAGATATCCAAACTCATACAAGAGCAGCTCCTGTTCACGGAAAGCATATACAACAGACTGCCTATAAGCATTGAGGTTTATGATGCCAACGGTGTTTTACGCAGCATAAACGACCATGCGTTACATATGTATGGAGTCGAGGACCGGAACACGGTTGTTAACTTTGTCAATCTTTTCAAGAGTCCCTATGTCGATGACCAGCTAAGAGCTAAGATACAAAGCGGCAAAGAAATTGTCAGGCTCGAGTTCGAATATGATTTCGAACGGATAAAGAACAATGCCTACTTTGCCACCAACAACCAGGACACGATGATTTACGATGTCCGGATAATTCCCATCCTAAGTAAGAACGGGGCGGTTATCGGGCATATACTCTTATCCAACGATGTCACAGCTATAAAAGACGCGGAATTCCATACGGAAGAGACTAAAAAAGACTTAGAGCTGGCCATGAATACGGCCAATATGTCTTCCTGGGTATATGATGTGCACAAAAAGGTATTCGAGCCATTATACGGCGATACGGTAATAAAAGGCACAACACCAATCGAAGAACTTTTATTGATACTACATCCTCAGGATCATCAGCTGTTAATGCAAAGCCTTACGCTGCTAATCAACAAGAAAATCGAACGGCAGCAGATAACGGTACGTTTTTACAACGCACAGGAACAGCAATACCGCTATTACGAGAGCATGATGCGATTGTCCACCGAGCATTGGGGGAAACTGCAGGTTGTCGGCACACAGTTAGATGTAACAGAGAAGGTACGAATGGCAAAAAAGACACAGGATCTGATTGCCAAGCGTGAGCTGACCATGAAAGTCAGTAATATCGTCCATTGGGACTTCGACGTAAAAACCCAAAAATTCGAATCTTACAATGATCCCATAAACGATTATACTTCCAACAGACTATTAACCCTGTCGGAATATCTGGATGTCATACATCCGGAAGACCGTACCTCTTTTAGTGACGCAATAGCGCCTATGTTGGAAGGGAAAGACCTGACAGTCTATTTCACATGCCGTATGCAGACCAAATACGACAAGTCATGGCAATACTGCGACTTTACCGCAGTTCCTTTCGAGAAAGACGAGAATGGCTATATCACACATTTCACCGGCTTCCGGCAAAACATCCCGCAACTTCAGAAGTTGAACAGGGAACAGCAAGAAATGATCAAAGAGCTGAAAGAGCTGAAAGAAAAGGCGGAACTTTCCGACCGGCTTAAGTCTGCTTTCCTTGCCAACATGAGCCATGAGATACGCACTCCGCTGAATGCGATCGTCGGTTTTTCCGAGCTGATGACATCATGCAACGATCCGGAAGAAAAAAACATGTACATAAACATCATAAAGTCCAACAACGAGTTATTGTTGAGATTGATCAATGATATCCTTGACCTTTCCAAAATAGAAGCAGGAATACTCGAACGTAAAATCGAAAGGTTCAACCTGGCAACCGTTTCAGACGAACTATATGCCTGTGTTCTGCCGAAAATAACAAATCCGGGTGTTAAGCTCTGCCAGGATAAAGCCGAGGCAAGTTGCTGGGTTACATTAGACAGGAACCGCCTCATCCAAGTATGGATGAACTTCCTCACCAATGCGATAAAATACACGAAGTCCGGACATATCAAGATGGGATATTCCATTGAAGGGAATGGTGTCCGGATATATGTTGAAGACACCGGCATCGGCATTCCGCAGGAATCGCACGACAAAGTGTTTGCCCGGTTTGAGAAGATCAATGAATTTGTGCAGGGGACAGGGCTCGGATTGGCTATTTCCAAAGCAATTGTCGAAACGGCGGGAGGTTCAATCAGTTTCAGTTCGACTCCCGGTACCGGCTCTACATTCTGGGCATGGGTACCTTGTGAAACAAATATACAGGAAGAATAAACAAAAGCGTTTATTCTTCCTGCATCTTATGATAATACCGGGGCGTATAGTCCGGCAACAGTTCCGGATGAAACACCCAAATCAAGTCTTTCAGCAAATAATCGGGATGTAGGGGAAACTCTTCGTAATAAGGCACTACACCTGTATTGCAAGCATAAATCCGGCGGTTCTTAAACGCATCAAAGTTCTCGTAAGGCGTATATTCGGAACGCAAGTCCCCATAGGTCATATCTTTGGACTGGTTATATTTAATCAACCATAGATCGGCATGTATCGCCCGGTCGAGCACCGTCTCGAAAGCTAACGGCGTGCTTCCGGCTCCGGGAAGATCGGTAAATATATAATCGGCTCCGGCGTCCTTATACAAATTGGCAACATAGCTTTCCCCGGAAGGCATAAACCAGGAAGAGCCGAATTTCTTTTCGGAGATAACGCTTGGACGAGGCATATCCGCCGTCACCAGCTCTTTCAGGTCGAGATAACTTTTCTCGGTAACCCGGAAGATAGAATCCGCCTTTGCCTCCTTACCGAACAACATTCCGTAGAAACGAATCCACTCGGTACGTCCCAACGGCAGTGATTCCATATAATCGGCGCCTTCGATAATGGGAATACCCAACTTCTCGACAGGACCATAACCGCTATTCTGGAAAGGGGAAACAAGGACAAGCTCCGCTCCTTTATCGATCATCAGCTCAACATTCGGTGCCGTCGCCTCTCCCATGTCGGCAATCCGTCCCACTTTCAACCCTTCCTGGATAGAGGGCGTATCCATATAGCGGGGTTCACAGACACCGATAATCCGCCCGGTTTCTCCCAACTGGTCGATAACCGCAGCATGCACGGATGTGTAGACCACTATATTCTGCACCGGTACTTGCACGACTGTTCCTTTCGGAAGATTCCCGGGAACAGGTTTCTCCCGGTCTACCAGCAGGTAACGCTGCAACAGGCGTGTACTGTCCCAAGGATCACGCACATCAACCGAGGTATAATCGTTGAAATGATGAACGGTAAAGCCCTGGGCGTAGCGGATGGTGTCGGAGGAAAGGGATTCTTCCGTGTGAGGCTTTTTGGGTTGCGAACAAGCCACAACCCAAAAAGTCAATAAGAAGCAAACAAGATTCCTCATTGGAAAATATCTTATTTCTGTTCAGTTAAAAAGTAAGCTCCCATCGGGTTCAAGCCAGACAAAGCCAATTGATTGATCAACTTTCCTTCAGAAGAAAAGATAAACATATCTCCTGTACTGGTATAATCAGAAGTTCCAATATAAACATTACCGGTCACAGGATCAGAGCTCATACAATATGTATTGTCCAATTTTGTCCCGTCTGTGATAAAGCTTTTATCTTCCAGGTTGCCCTTTTTAATGTCATACACTTTAAAATCATAATCTGTCACCACCCAGTTCTCCTGTTTGGCACTATAAATATAGATTTTATCACCACATACGGTAGAAACAAGCTGACTATTCTTTTCGATCACCTTCGAGTCACCGGTTGCCACATTCAGACGCTGCAATTCATTACCGATATTTCCATAGTTACCTAAAGAAAGAACATATAAATTGCCTTCGTCATCCTTCTGTACAGTCTTCGGATTGATTGTAACAACAATAGAACCTGTTACTTCAAATGTATTTGCGTCTACTACAGATAAAGTAGAATCCTGCACCTCATTATATCCTCCTGAATTTGCGACATACAACTTTCCATTCAATTCGCAAACACCTTCCGGGTTAGGACCGACTTTCACTTTCTTCACGATCTCCATAGAAGTAGTATCGATACAAGCCAGATGCCCGTCGAACAATGTTACATAGACCTTTCCGCCGGCAGCAGTAAGCATACGGGGCTGCTGCGGCTGGTTAGACTCATCCTTCGGGCTGATTGTTTTTAAAGACTTGCCGGACAAATCTGTAACTTCAATTGTTGCAGAGGTGTTCACTGCGATATACATCTTAGAACCGTAAATAAGCATATCGTTAGCCGTATCGCCAAGGCCACGCCCATTCGCTGCAGCAAAGACTTTAGTCGTCAGTTCTTTTGTCTCCGGATTATAATAATCCAGAGTAGCATTATTACTATTCATCTTACCGGCATTCAAAAGATAAACGCCAGTCGTAGAAGTTTCAGCCGGGACATCCGGCTTCGGATCATCATCGTTATCACAAGAAACAAACGGCACTGCCATCAAAGAGCATAATGCAAATAATAAATACTTCTTTTTCATTCCACTTATATATTAATTATTTAGAAAGAACAAGAGACTGACACCCGGAATGAACGCCCGGGCATCGGATAATACTTTATAATCTCATAATTAAGATTTCCTACATTCAGCACTTCGCCTTGCAAACGAAGTCTACAATTATGCAGTTGAAACTCCCGGTTTACAGAAACAGTCTGTTCCACATACCGGTCGATCCTATTCTCCTTTATATTCTGGGGCAAGGAATAGCGGTCGCCGGCACACGTCAGCAGATAAGAGACGTTTAACCATTTATTTTGTACAGACAAGGATGCCGTACCGGAATGTCTGGGTGTGTAGGGTATTTGATCCCGGTAATTCTTTGCCGTTTCTTTGGTTATGTCAATCGCTTTCTGCCAGGTATAATTGCCTTGCAGCAAGAAGCTGAATGATTCCGAACAGGTAATTTCGGCAGACGCATTCGCGTCGATTCCACTGATCGCCACTTCTCCCATATTCATCATTTTCCAGATATAAAGGGTAGGAAGAGCGACAATCTTATCCCGTACCCGGTTATAATAACCATCGACCGACAAATTCAAATAAGAGAGGAAAGAAGAAGGCTGTTCGCCCCATGTCACCCCAAGATTGTATTGAGTCGCCCGCTCCGGCTTCAGGTTCGTGTTGCCTATCCTCAAATAATACATATCATTAAAAGTCGGCACCCTGAATATATCCTTGAAAGAAGCACGCACCCGTACATTCTGCTCCGGCAAAATCCGCCACGAAGCACTTATGCTCGGCGACAGTCGTTTCCGGTCGGACGGTTTATCTCCTTTTTCCACCTTCTCGGAAATAAACGTATTCAGCAAACTGGCGGTTGCCGTCAACCGGCTGTCTTTATATTGAGCCGCCAGTACCGACAAGGAGGTGTAGCGGGTTGGGAAAGGACAATCCGGCAGGTTGTTCTTTAATGTATTAACAGAAAAGTCTGTTGTCAGAGAAAACGACAGGTATTCGGCCGGTGTATATAAACCTCCGGCAGAGAAATAATACTCCCGTTGCGTATGCCGGTCCTCCTGCTTTCCTGTCTCATAGTTGTTATTAAAGTCGATGTACTTATTCCAGGAGTAATTATACTTACCCTGCGCCTTTAAAGAAAAGCGGGTATCGAATTGTTTCTTATAATGTCCCTGTACGAAATAATTCTTGTCCCAAAGCCTTTCCTTTGCATAATCGTTATAGAGGATCACTGAACCGGGCAATCCCCGTTCCGAATCGAAATAATAACCTTTCACTGCAAGTTCGCTACCTTTGCCAAGATCGCCAAACAGATTCAATTCAGTGCGTAAAGTCCGGATATCGCTGTTCTTCCGCTTCCCCGATTCTTCTTGCTGCTCGTTCTGAATAACATAAGGGTAATTCCCGTCTGCGCGCAACCAATCGACCTGACCCGTCGCCGCGAAGTGTTTACCCAACTTCTGCTCATAGCGCAAATAAGGATTCACCATACCAAACGAACCGACCTTGACCTGTGCTTTCACATGGAACGGCCGGTCGGCAAACACCGGTCGAGCCGTCTTTATGTTCAACGCCCCCGCCGACGCATACATCCGCGCCGTCTGGAAGATATCGTCCGCCTGCCCGATCGACAGGGAGATCATATCGACGTTGTCCAGTGTAAAGCGGCTGATATCCACCTGTCCGCTCTGTGCATCTGTAATCGTCACGCCGTCGTAGCTGACAGCCGTATGTTTGGCGCCGAGGCTGCGGACGGAGACTGTTTTCAAACCGCCTATCCCCCCGTAGTCCTGCACGGTCACACCCGAAAAGCGTTTCACGGCTTCCGACAGGTCTTGCACGCCGAGACGCTCGATGCCGGCTTTGTCCATCACCTGGAGCGGTGTGCTCTCGCGCGTGGTGGAAGGGCGCACCTTTCCCAATATTTCAACACCCGAAAGTTGGTGAAAAGTCGTCGTGTCCACTTGCGCATGCAAAACGGCAAACGGAAACAGACAAACACATAACAGCTCTAAAAAGCGTTTGGTAAATGAATTCTGCATATCTTAATCGGTTCATCGCACCCTTTACCCGAGGGCTCGAATATATTGAATAGTGGCAGGTTTTCTGGCTTGTTCTCCCCTTTTTACGGCTACCTTCCCGAATTTAATCAGTGGCAACAAGATTTGCCAGGGTTTTACAGAACTTACAGCTACGGGTACAGCTCCGGACTTACACCGGATTCCCTTTTACTAACCGCCTGCGGAAGCAAACGCGGTTACACCATTATCCGGGCGCAAAGGTAGCAAAAACAAACCTAATTTTCAATTTTCGACTCTTAACTTTCAACTATTTCGGGAGGGCTTATTGTATAAAACGCATTTTTTAGGCTCGAAAGGCATCCGAAACAAAACAAATGTTAATCCGATTTTTGAGCCTCAAAAAGGGACTTTTTCCGCTTTTTTGAGTGTTTCCAGCCATTACGACCGTCCTCTTTGCCATTACGACCGTGCTAATGTGTAGTGCACTCGGCACCTCGCGAAGATTAGCACGGTCGTAATGGCGATTTGGACGGTCGTAATTAGAAAGAGGACCGTCATAAGGGCAAAAAAGCACCTGAATTTCCTTGGGATATTTGGGACACCGTCCGTTTTATTTTCAAATATTCGATTCTCCGGAAGTTAAGCTTTATCACTTTGTCGGTGTTTCCATCTTTCGGTAATCAATTTGCACGCTTTTCGAAACGGACTGCGCACCTCATTTTTCCTATTGTCAGAAAGAGGAGTTTAAACCGTGAAAAGAGTCAATCCAAAATCGATCAAGATTTCGGACGAAATAGAAAAACGGTCCAAAAGGGGGGATATTGTATAATTTTTCAGTAGTACACCCCTTCCGAGAGCCAAGAGAAATCGGCAAGAAAGGGGTGTAAAGTCGGCATCGCCCACGAACTGGAGGATTCCTTAGAACGGATAGCCGATTGCCAGATGGACACCCATGCCATCCTTAAAGTTTGTGATGTTGTAGTAACCTTTTTTGCCGGTATCATACGGAACGTGCAAGCCGATACCCCAATCCAGGCGGATAACGAGGAAAGTCAGGTCGTAGCGCAACCCGACACCTGTGCCCAAAGCCAGGTCCTTCAGGAAGCGGCCCCATTTCAACTGTCCACCGGGGCGGCTCTCGTCGTAGCGGAGCAGCCATACGTTACCGGCATCCAGGAAGGTAGCCCCGTGCAGGTCGCCCAAGATCGGGAAACGGTATTCCAGGTTGGCTTCGAACTTGATGTCCCCCGTCTGATCCAGGTAGCCGTATTTCGAGTCCGTCGGGTGGTAACTGCCCGGCCCGATGCTACGGATCGTGAAAGCGCGGATACTGTTGGCGCCGCCGATATAGAACTGTTCGCTATAAGGAGTCGTGATTGCGTTTCCGTAACTATAGGCGACTCCTCCCATCAAGCGGCCGACGAGGTGTTGCCTATGCCCCAAGTCGTAGTTGTAGCGTATCTCGCTGGTGACCTTGACAAACTGGGCGAACTTGTTTCCTAATAAATGCTTTTCCCGCTCGTTGAAATTCTTTCCGGCGATGGCATAGGCGGCATCAATGATAAGACCGGCCTGCGTGACGGACGATTGCCACCAGAGATGGTTCCGCTTAGTCGTGATGGATGCATCGTCATAGGTATAAGTATATCCCATAGAGGGGACAAACTGGTTCTCAAGGCTTCGTCCCAAGGCCGGGTTGTCCTGGGTTATGGTGTCAAACTCGGCTGTTCTTCGTTGCAGCAGCGAATAAGTCAGCTTGAACGGCGTCACCGAGTGATGGCTGGTAGCCGAGGGCTGGAAGTCATACGAGGCGCTTCCTCCGAAGGCTAACATTTTGAAGAACTTGGCACGGTTCAGCTGGTCCGCATAAATACGGAAAGAGGTGCTGGACGGATATTTCATGTCATCCTTGAACAGGCTGGGGAAGAGTACCTGCGGGAAAGTCAATGTCCCGCTGACGCCGAACTCCCAGCTGTTGATGGTCGAGCTGTTGCCCGCCACCCGCTTACCGGTCTGCCACTCGTAAGAACCGCGCATACTGACGCCGAATGTCTCCCCTCCTCCGAACACGTTTCGTTTTGTGACGCTGAAGACTGCACCGGGACCTGTCTGATCGTTGCTTTTGGTCGTTACATTCAGCTCCAGTTCACCGTCCAGCGGCAGATCGTAGACTGTGTTAATTTGCAGGTTCAGCGTATCGCAACGGCGGGATGTGTCGCGCGGCGTATATTGCATTTCAGAATAGCGGAAGATACCCAAGCGGGAGAAGTTTGTCTGTGTCTTTTCCTGCTGTTGCTGCGAATAGATGTCGCCGGGACGGAATTTCAGCCGGTTGTATAAAACGGCAGGGCGGACGCGCAGTTTCCCTTCGTAAAAGATGGTCATATCCTTATATTTGACAGAGTCTGTCGGCGGTTCGTTGTTATATCCGCTCAGGTTGACCGATATATCGCCGATCTTCCAGGGGCGCAGCACGTTACGGGGCAGTCCCGGCCGGGTGGAGATGCGGAGCGCTACCTTTCCGGGATTCATGATCGTGTCCGCCTGGTAGTTGATGAACTCAGGACGGAAATAATAATATCCGTTGTTGCGGAGCAAGGAAGAGATACGTTGCCGCTCGGCTTCGAGTTGCGTGACATTAAAGTTGTCGCCGTCGTGCAAAAGCCGTTCACCGATGTTCCGCTGTATCAGCGTATCGATCCGGTGGCGCAGGCGGACGTAGGCGATACTGTCGTATGTATAGGCATTGTTCATCGTCACCATGTAGTTGATCTTTGCCTTTTTAGGGTTCTTGGGGTCCGGTTCCACTTCATAAGCGGTCGCCCCGTTGAAGTAGCCGTATTCGCGTAGCAGGTTATAGGCCACCTTTGTCCGGACTTCCGGATTCACGGTATTGATGAAAACGGGTTTGGCGGCGAGTTTGTTGAATATCCACTTGCCGATCTTCCCTTTCTTGTTGACAAACGCGTTATACACCCACAGTCCGAACGGGAAAGGGACGCGGATAGACGAACTTCCCAGCAGCGCATTGTTGGGCGGATAGGCCAAGGCAGCCTCCACTTCCGTCAGCGCCTCTTCCCCTTCCTTACTCTTGTCTTCGTCCGTCACCTCGATCTTCTTAATCCCCGTGTACAGCACTTCCCCTTCCGGCAAGTTCTTGGTGGTGGAACAGGATGCCAGTAAAAGCATCAAAAGCCCCATAAAAGTAATCGCTCTCAAAGCCCTGTAAGGGCGGCAGATCTCAGCCCAGGGTGTAAACCCTGGGTAAAAAGTAGTCCTCCCCTTATCCAGAGCCCTGTAAGGGCGAAACATCGTATCAATCCATGAAATATCTTTCCTCATAATTATCTATATTATAGGCTTTGCAAAAAGCTTGTATCTCTTCCGCAAACGTAACCTTTCGATGATGTTCTTCCTGATTTAATATATATTCCTCGACTGCATCCTTTCTTGAAGAACTGACTGAAAACGCAGCATATCCACCTTGCCAACAGAACTTGCTGCAACCTTGCTCTTGCATCCAACTGCTTGAATTACTTTTAACTGTCCGGATAATATCTGCCAGACTGCATGATTTGGACTGAATGAACAAGATATGCACATGGTCATGGATTCCGCCTATGCAGACCGGGGCGTTATCTGTCTGATTTAGAATTCCACCTATGTATCGATGTAATCCGTTTCTCCATTCACGAGTGATGAAAGGAAACCGATCTTTGGTCGAGAATACCAAGTGAATATATATTTTAGTGAGCGATTGTGACATATCGATTTATAGTTGATGCTGGTATCGCCCTTACAGGGCTTAAATAATAAAAATGTTTTCTTATGTACCCAGGGTTTACACCCTGGGCTGAGATCTGCCGCCCTTACAGGGCTATCAAACCTGTATTTTCCAAGCAAAAGGGAAATACCGTTCCATTATAATACTGTTATCAGGGTTATTAACTCGTATTTTCCAAGCCCTGTAAGGGCGGCAGATCTCAGCCCAAGGCGTAAGCCTTGGGTAAAAGGGGCCTCCCCTATAAAATAGAGCCCTGCAAGGGCGATACCAATTATTAATCCATACAATATCTTTTCTCATGAATGCATTATCGTTTTGTGTCGCCCTTACAGGGCTTAAATTAATTATATCTTTACTATACCCGGGGTTTACACCCCGGGCTATGATCTGCCGCCCTTACAGGGTTCAATGTTTCTCTTCCGCTACCGGTTTGGGTTTGTTCTTTTTGAAGATGAAGAGTTCACGGAGGTGAAGCATCTTTTTACGGAGGACGATACCGGCGCCTGTTTCCGTGATCTCGCCCTCTAACAGGCTCTCGTAGTTCTTGTCGTGGAAGAGCTTGATGTAACGTGTTCCGCTGCCGTCGAGACGGTATTCGATCGAGACATTGTCGATGAACTGCTGCGACTGCCCGGCGTTGACATCCTGACCGGTGGAAACGCGTCCGCCCAGTATGATGCTGATCCTGTCGTTATAGAACCGTTTCGCGAAGCGGAAAGAGAAGTCCGTACGTTCACCGCCTGCTCCGGTGCCATTCTGGTCGTACTGCTCCATGCCCAATGTGATATCGACCGATTTGAGGGCGCTGCCGGCAATGTTGTTGATTTCGCTCTGCAGGAAACTGTTGAGCGCGGCTCCCATGTCGAGGCTCGGCTTCTTGCCTCCGCCGCCGACATCACTCATATTGAGGTACATACCTGTGACAAGCATCGTGACGGCGATCTGCGACCGTTGCCCTTCGTCCATCTTATCCAACTCCTGCTGCATGGACTGGTCTTCCGGGGCGGAGAGAATAAATTGCAGTTGCAGATTCTCTAATGTCTGCTTGATTGCCACACCGACATTAAAGGTGACAAGGCGCGAACTGCCGTCGTCCTGTGTGACCGAAGCCCGCATCCGTTCGGTAGCTGTCAGGTTCAGCATCGGGTCCATCGGGTTGCCGCTCCATTGGACATAGCTGCCGTCCTGTATCGTGAACTCTTTCAACGGAATGATCGGCATGGCATATTTCACCATACCGCCCGAAAGCGTATAGCGTCCGTTCAGGATCATTTCGCCCTGTGTCGTATATTGGAACGATAGGTCGCCACCGCCTTCCAGCTCTACGCGGCTCGACTGGTCCGGTGTGATATCTGCGTTCAGACGTACGGCCTGGTCGATACGGATCGTCATCAACATATCCAGGCTACCGATGGGAAGAGGCGCTTCCGTCCGGTGGCGGCGCATCATCAACGTATCGGAGAAGTCAGTGAAAGTGACAAGGTCTGCCAACCGGTCCTGCGCCGTAAGCGGAGAGTCCTGCATCACATAGGTGACGTTTGTCCCTCCCAACAGTTGCAAATCACCCCGCATAACCAAAGCGTCGAGCGGCCCTTTAACCGTCGAGTTGAGGTTGACGAGCAGTTTGCCGTAGACCATGCTTTCTTTGTTGCGTTTCACATTCAACAATTGCATATCGTGGGCCGACAGTTTCAGGTTCGCCATCATCCGGGAAGGATTATGAATGTCGATCGTCCCGTCGATAACGAACGGGTTCGTTCCCGAAGCATAGATATTATACTGGTTGAAACTGATCAGGTTATCCTTTATCTTGATCTCCTGTTTGTCGAAACGGAAAGATGAACCGACAGCCGTGACAAAGACGGAAGAGCTGTCCATCCGTATATACCCATTGACTTCAGGGGCAGAGGTGCTTCCGGTTATGGCCAGTTCCCCCTGCAAGTCTCCTGTCAGTTTCGCCATATTTTCCGGAATGAACGGATTCACCATATCCAACGGCAATGCCGTGATGTCCATATTCCCGTCTAAATAGTCCGTCTTTCCCATCCTGTAATAAGCATTGATGGCCGCTATTTCCTCCCGGTCGCGGAAAAGATGTATATCGACCTGATGCTCCTTGTCGCTCAACGGCAGGTAAACGGTGTTGAACATCAGTTCGCCGACCCGTCCGTCTTCATAGAACAGGCTGTCGATGTGGGCGTCCGCCACTACCATAAAGCTGCTGTCCGACGGTGCATATTGCAAGTCGGCGCTTAGCATTCCCCGCATGGAGGGCAGGTCCGGGAAACCTTTGGTAATGGCATCCAGATCGATCTGGCTCAGTTCGGCATGTATCTCTTGCATCCCGTCTCCTCCGGCAAGCGAATGGATCCAGAGGGAAGCATTGTTCTCTCCTGTCAGCCGGACGTTGGCTGCAATATCCTTGATGTTCCTGTACAGAACATAGTTGTCCGCATTCAGTTTGAACGGGCGGAATGCCAGAATCGGCTCTTCGGGGAAGAGATGCAAGCGGAAGCCTTCGCGCTCCTTGTCGATGCGTGCCCCCAAGAGGATGCCGGTCTTGCCCTGCCCGTCCGTATAGCGCAGTTCGGCGTCGGCGAACGTATTCCGTATCTGTCCCTTCAGACCTGCGGTAAACGGTTGTTGCTTCCTGTACTTCGTCTTGATGACACGGGTGTCATAGAGCAAGCCCAATGAATCCTGATGCACGATCAAGCAAATCGTGTCGATGCGCGTCGTATCCTGCATCAAGTTGGCGAGGTCGGCATCGAGGAAGAAGCCCTGTTCAGGCGAAGTACTGGCCTCGATGTTCAGGTCGTCGAAACTGATGGTATATTGTTGCAGGATATTGTAGATCGGATTGTCCTTGCCTGCCGTTATCTTCAGGTTCATATCCGGAAGGAGCGGCTGGAAAGCGGGGATGTCGATCATCGAATCGCGCTCCAGTTGCCGGGTCAACCCTTCGTTTATCTTAGTGAATTTATCCGCCATCGTTTCGATATCCGCATTACCGGTCAACATGATCCCAAGGTCGCCGGCGTGGAAAGAAACACGGGTCGTATCTTTATCGCTACGGGCATGCAGCGTCAGTGTCTTCGGATGGAATTTACCAGTCGGGCTGACCAGTTCCCAGTTACCGAGAGTTACATCCAGCAGGTTATTCTTGCCCATATCCGTTTCCGCTTCGGCAAAAAGCTGGAAGGAGGTGGCAAGCGAATCGTTCATCAGGTGCATGCCGTACAAGTCGAAGTTTTGTACATCGGCGATCAGCATGGCTTCGACCTTTTTCTTGTGAAGCGTGGCGTTCAGCGACATATCCATCTTGGCCAACGGATAATGGCTGAGCAGGTCGAACTTCAGGAGGTTCTTTTCCAACGAACCGTCCAGCTTGACATCCGAAACGGCATACGTTCCGTATTCTATATTGCTGATCTTCCCGTCCACTTTCGCCCAGGTCGACGCGAGGAACGGATCATATCCTTTTCCCTCTGCCCGGATAGTGGCGGCCAGATAATAAAGAGAGTCCTTAGGCAGGAAATCGGTCGGCTTCAAGCTGTCGACCTGAAGGTCTGCTTCATACGATTCGCGCACCGGATTATAGCGTGCCGCCAGTTTCACTTTTCCCTGATCCTGTGTCAGTAAAAGGTCGGCCTTGTACTCCTGGTTCTGCAAGGCAGCCTCACCTGTCAGTTTCATGACGGGAAGGTTATAACGCGAGCGTTCGGAGGCAGGCAGCATAGTGAGGATAAAATCGAGATTGCCGGTTTCCGCATTCAACTGTAGTTTCCCGTTCCGGCGGATACTGTCCGTGACGGCCTTCACCTCGCCTGTGGCATTCAGATCAAACACACCCGGCAGTTTCCCTTTCAGCTGGCGCAGGCGGAGTGCTGCGAGGTTTCCTTCCACACCGGCGGTCAAGCTGATACTTTCTTTCGGATAGGCTTGCTTGAAATCATCCGGCAGTGGACCGGCAAAGATAAACACATCCTCCTTCCCGACAGAAGCCGTCAGCATAGTATGCAGGCTGCCACCCGGCTTTTCGTCAAACGTGCTCCACGGGATAGTTGCCAACAGGCGGACATCCGAATAAGGGGTCTTAAGGAGAAGCCCCGGCACCTGTATCGTCGTGCTGTCGCTGTGAATATTACCGGTCAGCGAACTGAGCACCAGGCCGGAACGGTCGTTAGCCGAAAACTCTTTGATCTGTGCGCTGATATCCCTCCCTCCATACAGGAGAGAGTCAATTTTTATATTCACATCGCTAAGCGCTATGTGCGACGGATCAAAACCCGGTGTCGGATCGCCGTAGCTGCCGTCATACCCCAGGGAAGAACCGGACAGAAGGAAGCGGGCGGCACTGTAGCGCGCCAAACCCAGGTCTACCAACCCTTCGGTCAGCCCCGCCTTATCGATATAGGTGGAAAGGCGCAACGAATCGTCCGGCATCTGCATGGCGAAAGCTACACGATCGAGATTGATTTCGTCCAACAGCAGTTTCCAGTTGACAGCGGTCGAAGCGGTATCTTCTTTCGTTGTCGTATCGTTCATCATCAAGGTGATGGCCGTGTCCGAAAGGTCTATTTTATTCAGTCTCGCCGTTTCTTTGCCGAGGTCGATGCGGTCGGCCTTTGCGTAGAGTTTGCCTAATACACCTTTGATCTCCATTCCTTCAATCAGTTTGCCGCTGTTCACTTTCACACCCCGCAGGTCGATGGCATCCACCAACACTTCTTTCTTCAACAGGGGCATCGGGCGGATATTGACCTGAAAGCTTTCCAGCAATAATAACGTATCGGGCGAAGCCACTACCTGCACATCCCGTACAGTCAGGTTCAACGGGAAGGAAAGGCGTATCTGTCCGATACCTATGTCCATACCGGTAGCTTCGCTGGCATATTTGGTAGCTAACCGCACAGCGAAATTCTGAAAAGGAGGTATATATAAAAGAACGGAAATCAGTATGACCAATACAACTGGTATTAAACATACGATTCCTATCCGTTTCATCCAGCGTCTCATGTATCTTTCTTGTGTGTTTTCGTTATACTCATAACGGTTAAAAGGGATGTTTTGTTTGACATTCCGTTAACAAAAATAGGAGAAAAATAAAGGAAAACCAATAAACGTCTTACATTTGTCCCGGAATAAAACATAAAGTCATGTTGAATCTGGAAAATCTTTGTACGGAAGTACAGCAAATAGCCCGCACGGCCGGCGCTTTCCTGCGGGATGAGCGGCGTAAATTCAACCGCGGGCGGGTGGAAGAAAAGAGTGCGCATAACTACGTCTCGTATGTGGATAAAGAATCGGAACGCCGGCTGATCAAACAGCTCTCCGCCCTGCTGCCCGGCTCCGGTTTTATTGCAGAAGAAGGCACGGGCAGCCTCGCCGGCGAAGAATACTGCTGGTTGGTCGACCCGCTGGACGGGACCTCCAATTATATTCATAATATCGCTCCCTATTGCGTCAGCATCGCTTTACGCAATAGGGAGGAACTATTACTGGGTGTCGTCTATGAAGTCTGCCGCGACGAATGTTTCTACGCCTGGAAAGGAAGCAAAGCTTATCTCAATGGCGAAGAAATCCATGTGAGCGACATCGCCGTGCTCGACAAAGCGTTCATCGCCCTCGGTTTCCCCTACGATTCGGACCGTTACCGCCCGGTCGCCCTTAAACTGGTAGACAGGCTATACGGCTTTGCCGGCGGGACCCGCTTGATGGGAGCTGCCGCCGCAGAACTCTGCTATGTCGCCTGCGGCCGTTTTGAAGCGCGCATCGAAGCCTACCTCGGCCCTTGGGATGTCGCTGCGGGCGGTCTGATCCTGATGCAAGCCGGCGGTAAACTGACCGACTTCTCCGGCGGCGACACCTGGCCTTCCGCCGAACAAGTCGTGGCAAGCAACGGGGCGATACATGAGACAATCCTCGGATTATTGTAACCGGATCAATCGTTTTCGATCACACGGATCATGTCGAAGTAAAATTCGCCGGCCACTTCCGCACCTTTCTCTACGGTTCCGGTCTTGGTGTCGTAGATGTAGATGACGGCATTGGCGTCAGCTTCCGTATTTACACCAAAGTATGCCTTCTCGTTGAAGAGAACAGAACGCTGTGAGAAACGACCACCACTGTATGCCAATTCTTTGCCGTTATAACTTAAGCGTGTCCTTTCGCCTGTGGCAAGGTCGATGATGCTGTAATAATGGCTGTAGCTGTCGATCGCCGTGCCGGATGCGTCATTGCGTGCATAAGCAAGAGCCTTACCGTTGCCCAGGTACTGAAGGGTGAGCAGTTTGCCGTCTGCATTCGGGTATCCTTCGTAAGTGGGGTCGAAATCAGTCTCGCCGTTATTGATACGCAAGAGGTGTCCTTCTTCGATATCATTTTTATCGCTGAACGCGGCAAGGTAGAGGTTGCCGTTTTCGTCATACATAATGCAGTTTTGCATCAGCTCTCCGTAGGCACTTCCGGCCATTTCCTGTACAAGCGAGTTACGTTTATTGCTTTCTACAGCCAACGTGGAGGGATCGAGAACGGCTGTGTAGAAAGCGGTTGTCGTCTTACCGCTCTTGCCCGAAAGGCCGTTTTTACCAAAATAGAAGTAGTAGAGCTTTCCTGCCTTTTCATTATAAGTCAAGATGCCCGATGTGGTGAACTTCTTTGTCACTTCACCTTCTACTTCGGATTCCGGCAGCAGGATATCTAATGTACCTTCTTCAATAATCGACATATTACCGGCGTTCAGCTTTGTCCAGAGGACTTTGCTTGCATCGCCATTGGCAGCCATGATAACGAGCGTATTGTCATCGATCCAAGCGTGAGTATAAGAACGTACCTTATAGGTATTTGTCTTGAACGGGACTTTGGCTGTCTCCACGACCTTATTTTCCTTAATCTGATACTTCACGAAAGCATCGTTGCTTGAAGGAATCTGGTAGTAATATTTACCCCTCGAGATGCTTTCCATAGAATAGTCTCCCAGTTCGGTCCCTTCCCCTTTGACGGTGATGGTTCCCATATCGGCTGTCAGCTTGCTGATGCTGTTGACGATTGTTGTGTTCTTGCTGCTCATGCCGCCATGTTTCCCGACTGTGAGGAAGAGGTCGAAATGGTATTTGCTTTCGTCGAAGGCAGGTGCATCGCTTGTCACCGTAACATCACAGGTGGCCGTAAAACTTCCGTCATCCGTCTTTACAGTGATCGTTGCCGTACCTTCGGCAACAGCTGTGACAACGCCTTTGTCTACTGTTGCGACGCTTTCAGCCGAACTGCTCCATGTAACGGTTGTATTACTTGCATCTCCCGGAACGATGGTTGCCGTCAGTGTCCCGGTCGTTCCTGTTTTCAGTGCTAACGTAGTAGGGCTTACGGTTATACCGGTTACCGGAACGTCTTTTACTTCGTCGTCATCATCTGAACAAGCCGTGAAACCAAAAGTGACCAAGGCTGTCATGAAGGCCAGTAATGCGAATTTGAACTTCTTCATTTTTCTTGTTTTTAAATATGGATAATTAATGAATGAATACTCTGAATTTGGCAAAGAAAGCGCGTCCCGGCTTTTGCAGCTTATAGTTGTCGTAGGCCGTTTCGTCGAGAAAATTATCACACTCCAATGCTATGTTGTAGCGGTCGTGCATCCATGAATACGTGACATTGGCATTGCAGATGTGTTGCGAAGGGATGCGCGCCTTGGTATCGCGGTTTCCATAGGCTTCCCAGGTCAGGAAATACCAATGCACCCACTGAAGCGTACAACCTAAACGCAGCTTGCTGTCCTTTTGCAGGAGATTGCGGAAAGTATAGCTCGCCTCCGCACTGCCGAACAGCCAGGGGCGGTTGGGGACATGGTTCTTATAGGTGGCGGATGGTTTTCCGTCTTCTTTAAACTCTTGCTGGTCGCGTGCATCCTGATAGCTGACGTTGGCCATGAGTTGCAGCCGCCCGTCCCAGTCATAGCGCACTTCGCCTTCCACGCCCTTGATATGGACGGCGGGATCGTTGACATACTGCATCATGCCTTCCTTTTCGATAACGGAGGTTTGTATGTAGTTGTCTACATAGCGCAGGAAACCGTTTGCTTCGTAATAAACGGTATGCCTGTCGGCCGGACGCCAGGTGCCGAAGACGGCGAGGTTGGCGTTGTTGCTTTTCTCCGGTTCGAGCGCAACGTTGGCATAAATGGTGGTTCCGTTGCCCAACAGTTCGCGGGCGATGGGCAGGCGCACGCTATGCTCGTATGAAACCTTTACGGCCAACGGTTCGAAGAACATATAACGCAGTCCGGTTCCGTATCCGAAATAGTTCTTGGTTGTAGAACCTTGCACCTTGTTCGAGCCTGTCACGGTGGACTGGTCGGTCTGCCGGATATTGGGATGGTTCACGTAGTCTTTGGCGAAGAATACGTTCTGCATCCTCCCGTCGAAAAACGACTGGCTGTAGGTCAGGCCGATGATGTGTTTGGTCACGGCGTCGTTCGACGGGACGAAGCTCTGGTCCAAATCGTCATAGCGGTCATTCCCGGTGCGGCTCAGATGGTAGTTCAGGTTAAAACTGTGATGTCCGTTCAGGCGGTAATCCAGATTGGCACGCGCGATGGTCAGCGGACGTTTATAATGGCGCATGGAGGGTTCGCCGCCACGGATTTCGTTGCGTTGGCTCACGATGTAGCCCCCGTCCCAATAATATTTGCGATAGGCCGTATCGACGGTGATGGAATGGTCCCATGTGTGCGACAAGGTTGCCTTCAGTGTCATACCTTCCGTGAGGAAGTTACATTTGCCGTAGCGCGCCGACACGTTCCAGGCATCCGAATTACGCTCTGCCATACCGTAGACTTTGGTCTGTACGGACCCGGTCTGCAACTCTTTATCAGTTTTGGAGTAGGAGGCGGAAACAAAGAACTCGTCTGCCCACGACTTATTGACAATTCCAGCTTCTATCTGCGTCAATAACGAGAAATAGCCGTCATGGAAACGTTTAGGGTTGCCGGTGATGAACCGGTCGCCTGTTTCATCACGCATCTCCACGTCCTTCATCCGGTAGTCGTTCTTCGAATAGTTGACACCGATAGTAGGGCGCACGATCAATCCCGTATGCCGCTCCACAAACTGCGCGTTCAGGTCGGCGCGGTGCGTATGGAAAGAACCGATACTGTAAGAAACATCCAAAAAGTTCGTCTTTTCTGCCTTGGTGATGATATTGACAGCGCCGCCCAATGCATCCGTTCCCAACGAGGCCGGCACCACCCCTTTATAAATTTCCACCCGGTCGACCAGGTTGACTGGCAGGTTGGCAAGCGTCACGTCATTTCCTTTGCTGTCCAACGGGACGCCATCGATGAAGTAGCGGACGGAATTGCCGGACAATCCGTTGATGGAAAGGTCGAAGTCCGAACCTACACCACCCTCTTCGCGCACTTTGATACCTGCAGCCCGGTTCACCAGGTTATTGAGGTTGTTCAGCGAGTTGACGATCGGTTTAATGTCAAGTGCGTTCACTGCGAAAGCGCCTTCTTTCAGTTGTTGTGTCTTTGTCTTCCCGTACACTTCGACGGTGTTGAGGTCAACAGCACTTTCTTTTAATGTGAAGTCAAGCGTCCGGTTCACCTGTACATTAAGAGTTGTCCGGATTGTTTCGTAGCCGACAGACGAGATAACGAGTGTCTGCTTGCCGCGTGTGACTTTCAGCGAGTAACGGCCTTTATCGTCGGAATAAGTACCGTTTGTCGTATTTTCGACTGCGATTGTGACCAGTGGCAGTGATGTCCCTTGTGTGTCTGTCACTTTTCCCGACAAAGTGATTTCGTTTTGTGCCGAAACGAATGGCGGGAGACAGAGAAACAGGAATAAAATGTGTACAAAGACTTTCATGTAGCCCCTTGTTATAGTGATTCATGACTTGCCCAGGGGAGAATGCACACAAAGAGAACGATTTCTTTACGCAGGATAAAGACTGATCAGGCTCGATGTTTTGCTGCTTTATTCCCCGAAAGCATTAAAACTATATCTGTATTGGCAGGTCTTCTGACTTGTTCCGTCTTTGAATGCCTTCCCAGCGATTTCTCGCCAGTGGCTATAGCGTATTCAAAGATTTGGAAGGAACTTACAGCAGCGGGTCTGTTCAGGATTTGCACCTGATTCCCTTTTCATCACGCTCCCGTAACAGTTGGGAGCTGTGAAACCAAAACTGCGGCAAAGGTACGAAAAAAGTCTGTTCTTGCAAGAAGGCGGGATTAAAACGGAAATATGTTGTAAGAATGAAGTATAATATACCTACAAATAGGGATTGTATATCATCGCTTAATATACGAACTTTGCAACCTGAATAGTTGTTATATCGTATAGTTGGCGATACATGGATAAATTAAGGACATATTTGAGGATTGCGCTTCCGGTACTTTTCATTTCGTACTTGGGGTGTCTGATCGCTTTTACCCACGTCCATATTGTGAACGGGGTAACGATTGTCCATTCCCATCCCTATCAGAAAAATGACGACGGAACTCCCAAGGAAGAACATAATTATGCCGAGTTCCAGTTATTGCACCAGCTTTCGACTATTCAGATCAGCGGGGCAGCCTTTGCCCACGTGCTGATTGCGGCACTTCCGACCGCCTATTGTATTCTTACCAACCGTCCGGTCTATCCGGCTCACCTCCGCCCTGTCTTAGGGAGGGTTTCGTTGAGGGCGCCGCCTTTTGTCTTTTGATGATTTAGCGGTGGTTTGCTCGTATTTACCGGACGCAGACGGGCGCAGATTACGCAGAGGAACGCAGATTTATTTTCTTTTAAAACAATTAATGATCTGCGTTCCTCTGCGTCGTCTGCGAAATCTGCGTCCGGTAATACAAACGTAGCGTCTTACCGATAAATCTGCATTTATCCTTTTCTATTATTACTACAAATCATTTTAAAAGACAACTCAATGAATAAGATTATTATACTTTTCTTATGCCTTTGCTGTGCCGTTTCGGCAGTGATGCCAAACAACAGCTATGCGATTGATAAAGAAGTGATGAACCCGACAGATGCCAATATTTTCGGGCATGTGGTCGATAAGTCGACCGGTGAACATATGCCGGGAATCACGATCATATTGAAAGGAACGACCATCGGCACGGCGACCGATGATTCCGGACATTATATGTTGAAGAACCTGCCGGAAGGCGAATTTACAGTCGAGGTTTCCTTTATCGGCTTCAAGACGGTAACGAAGAAAGTGAAGACACAAAAAGGCAAAACACAGGAATTGAACTTCGAACTCGAAGAGGACCTGATCTCGCTGGAAGGCGTAGTCGTTTCGGCAAACAGAAACGAGACGAAACGCCGCCTCGCCCCCACCTTGGTCAAGGTGCTCAGCCCGACCATGTTCGAGAAGACGAACTCCACGACATTAGCACAAGGGCTGGTCTTCCAACCGGGCGTACGTGTTGAAAACGATTGCCAAAATTGCGGTTACTCGCAGGTTCGCATCAACGGTATGGAAGGGAAGTACACACAGATACTGATCGACTCCCGTCCGATCTTTTCCGCTTTGGCAGGCGTGTACGGGCTGGAACAGATTCCAGCGAATATGATCGAGCGCGTCGAAGTGATACGTGGAGGCGGTTCTGCCTTGTTCGGCTCATCCGCCATTGCCGGTACGATCAATATTATCACAAAGGAACCGATCCGCAACTCCGGCACCTTCGGACATACGATCTCCAATATGGACGGTTCCGGGGCTTATGACAATAACACGACGCTCAACTTGTCGTGGGTCTCTTCCGACAACAAAATGGGTGCTTACATATACGGGCAAAACCGCTATCGTTCGGCTTGGGATTCGAATGGGGACGGCTTCTCCGAACTGCCTAAGTTGAAGAACCAGACAATCGGGTTCAACGGTTTCTATAAAACCAGCGCCTATTCCAAGCTCAATCTGGAATATCATCACATGGAAGAATTCCGCCGGGGCGGCAGCGGTATGGATTTGCCGCCGCACATCGCTGAAGATGCCGGCCTGAACGGGACAGGTGAAGCCGGCCTTGTCGAACAACTGCAACATTCCATCAATACGGAAAGCTTGAAGTATAACATCTTCACTCCGAACCAGAAACACAACATCAGCCTATACGCTTCCGGGCAACACATCCACCGCGACAGCTATTACAGTGCCTATGGCCGGACAACGGATTTCACCGGAGTGTTGGGGGCTCAATATATCTATAGCTCCGACAAATGCCTGTTCATGCCGGCCGATCTGACCGGGGGTATCGAGTTCAGCCATGACGATCTGGACGACCGTGCGACCGATATGCAGAAATACCGTGATGCCGCTCTGGCTGAAGACCCGACGGCAACGGGACAGCACCTGCAGGAACTGATCGATAAATACACGCCGGTACCCTTGCACCAGATCATCAATATCTGGAGTGCGTATGCACAGAACGAATGGAAGAACGAAAAGTGGAGTTTCCTGATCGGAGGACGTATCGATAAGAACAGCATCATGGATAAAGCCATCTTCAGCCCGCGCGCCAATGTGCGTTATAATCCGACACACGACATAAACCTGCGGTTGAGCTATGCCGAAGGATTCCGCGCCCCGCAGGCTTTCGATGAAGACCTGCATATCAGCAACGTCGGGGGCGACCGCGTTTCCATTGTCCGCTCCCCGGACCTGAAGGAAGAGCGTTCGCGGAGTGTGAACGGCTCGGTGGATTGGTATCACTTCTTCGGGGACTTCCAGTTGAACCTTTTATTTGAAGGCTTTTACACCAAACTGAATGATCCTTTTGTCCTTTCCGCCCCGGTGGAGGCAGACAACGGATCACTGGTGCAGACCCGCACTAACGGTTCGGGCGCCAAAGTCTATGGAGGGACTCTGGAAGGTAAGATCGCTTACCGGAACAAGGCACAGCTACAAGCCGGTATCACGGTTCAACGCAGCCTGTACGACAACCCGGAAGAGTGGAGCGCCGACAAAGCGCATCTGACGGATGCCGAACGCAACAGTGACAAGATCCTGCGTACCCCCAATTTGTATGGTTATTTTACAGCTTCCTATACACCGGTAAAACCCTTTACGATTGCCCTGAACGGGAATTACACCGGACGGATGTATGTGCCCCACCTGTTGTCGCAGGTAGACGGGAAGGCAGATGTTTTGGTAAAGAGTCCGGATTTCTTTGAATTGGGAGCTAAACTGAGTTACGACTTCAAACTGACCGCTAACATGACCTTACAGTTAAATGCCGGCGTACAGAATATGTTCAATTCCTATCAAAGCGATTTCGACAGGGGAGCGACACGTGATTCCGGCTATATTTACGGCCCGGGAAGTCCGCGTACTTACTATGCCGGTGCCCGATTCAGTTTTTGACAGATACGAAACAAACAGACCTCGTAGGGGCGGTTCGCGAACCGCCCTCCGTGTCAACAAGTGCAGTACTTCATGAAGCTATAGTGCCGTAAAGGAATGAATAACCCGGCAGATAGAATGAACAATGCGGGATGTGTGCCCCCTCCGTACCTACCCGCTATTCATGTCACAGCCGTGAAACAAAAGAAATCCAACTGTAACATAGAAGGAAGACAGTTGTGAGATGGAAAGAATACAACCGTAACTGACCTTTCCTGAAATCAGTTTACAGATTAAACAATTATAACTAAACTCAATTTACATAACAAAGATTAA